>JAIQFX010000159.1 GCA_020073005.1 Terriglobia bacterium
TAGAAGTACCGCATGAGCATGCCCGTCGTCGCCGCGCCGCGGAACAGCTTGTCGGCCAGATCGATGAACGTCGAGATGTAGAAGATCCCGACGAGCGAGACGAACATCAGCACGAAGACGCCCAGGTACTGCTTGGAGACGTAGAGGTCGAGGAGTCGCGGGCGCGGCCAGTCGACGCGCGACAGCCACACAACGAACGCCGGGCGCGGCCGCGCCGTTCCGGCGGGGGAGGGCTCACGCCGCCGCCATCTGAGCCACGGAATCCGCATCGGCCGATCCGCGAGTCTCGCCCGCCACAGGACCAGCACGACGCCGGCCACCCCGAGCAGCGCGTTCACCAGCCACGGCGCGACCGTCGGCGACAGGCGGCCGCCCAGCGCCATCGCCCGCGACGAGTACAGCAGGACGTAGTAGACGAAGACCACGCCGAAGCCGAGCGCGAAGCTGGCGAGCTTGCCGTCTTTGCGATTGCTCACGCCGAGCGCCACGCCGATCAGGGACAGCACCAGACAGGCGGTGGGCAGCGAGAACTTCTGCTGGATCGTGAACAGCTGGCTCGCATTCGAGGCGCCGTGCGCGGCGTTCTCCGCAGCGGTCGCGCGCAGCTCGGCGATCGTCATCTCGTTGTCGCCCTTGATGACCTGCGTTCGCGGGAACACGTCGTTCGCGTCGATGTTCAGCACGAGCCGCGGGAAAGACGTCTCCTCGTAGTCGTCGACGCTGTTGGCGAACGTCGTGTGGCGGCGGACTTCCTCCAGGACCAGCTGCACGGTGCGCTTCGCGCGGTCGACGTCGAGCCGGCCCCGGCGCGCGAGATAGACGGCTGACTGGCCGTTCTGGGTCGTGTCGGCGAGGAAGATGTCCTTCCACTGCCGATCCGCCTCGATTTCGCGCACGTAGATCACGCGATTCGGGAAGTTCGTGAAGAAGACGCGCGGCTTGATGTCGGTCTCGGCCCACGCGGCGATGACGTTGATCGTGATCTCGCGGTACGTCAGGTTGGCGTTGGGCAGCGCGACGATCGTCTCGTACGCCGTGGCCGCGGTTCCGAGCAGCGCCAGCACGACGATCGGACGCAGCACGCGGAACACGCTGACGCCGCACGCCTGCAGCGCCACGAACTCGCGGTCCGCCGACAGGCGGCCCAGGCCGACGAGGATTCCCAGCAGCACGGCCATCGGAATCGTGACGCAGAGCGCCTGCGGCACGAGCGTCAGCAGCGCCCGGATGATCGCCTGCCACGCGACGCCCTTGGCGATCAGCTTCTCGGCGTCCTTGAGGATCGGCGGCATCATCAGGACGAACGTCAGGACGAGCAGCCCCAGACAGAGCGGCAGGACGATCTCGCGGACCAGGTACCGATCGAGGATCTTGAACACGGACGTACTTAGGGTACAACAGGGCCATGACGCGCGTGGCGTTTCTCTGGCACATGCACCAGCCGTTCTACGAGGACCTCGTCACGGGCGAGCACATCCTGCCGTGGGTGCGGATGCACGCGCTCAAGGACTACTTCGGCATGGTCGCGATGCTGCGCGACTATCCGGCCGTCCGGATGACCTTCAATCTCGTGCCCTCGCTGCTCGTCCAGCTCGAGGCGTTCGCGGGCGATCGCGCGCGCGACGCGTCGCTCGCGCTGAGCCTGAAGCCGGCGAGGGACCTCGACGAAGGGGACGCCACCTTCGTCCTCGGCAACTTCTTCCACGCGCAGCGGCAGCGGATGATCGACCCCTACCCGCGCTACGCCGAATTGCTCGCGCTGCGCGGGGATTGGCCGCCGGCGGGAGGCGACATCCGGTCCGTGGTCGCGCGATTCACCGAGGAGGACATGCGCGACCTGCAGGTGTGGCAGAAGCTCGCGTGGATCGATCCGTTGTACCTCGAGCACGACCCGCGCGTCCGCGGGCTGGTGGCGAAGAGCCAGGGGTTCTCCGAGGACGACAAGGCCCTGCTGCGACAGGTCGAGCTCGAAATCCTCAATCGCGTGATCCCGGAATACCGTGACGCGGCGGCCCGGGGGCAGATCGAACTGTCGGCCTCGCCGTTCTATCACCCGATCCTGCCGCTGCTGTGCGACACGGACGTGTACCTCCGCACGCACCCGGAGGCGACCAGGCCGCGGCGGCGATTCGTCCATCCCGAGGACGCGAGCGCGCAGCTGACGCGGGCGTCGGCGTACCACGAGCGCCTGTTCGGACGACGGCCGGTCGGGTTGTGGCCGTCGGAGGGCTCGGTCTCGGACGCAATGGTGCCGCTGGTGCAGCGGGCAGGGTATTCGTGGATGGCCACCGACGAGATGATTCTGGCGCGCACGCTCGGACTCTCGTTTTCACGCAACGAACGCGGCCTGCTGGAACAACCCGAGCGGCTCTACCGCCCGTACGTCGTCTTGGCCGGGGGCGCCCGGGTCGCCTGCGCATTCCGCGACCACGTCCTGTCCGATCTGATTGGCTTCACCTACGCGCGATGGCCTGCACGTGCTGCCGCCGACGACCTCGTCGCCAGGCTCGTCGAGAGCGGGCACCGCTATCGGGATCGCACCGGCGGGGGAGAGGCCCTGATCTCCGTCATCCTCGACGGCGAGAACGCCTGGGAGCACTTCGAAGGCGGCGGACGGCCGTTTCTGCGCGCGCTGTACGAACGGTTGTCGGCGGAGCCCGAGTTGCAGACCGTCACCATGTCGGACGGCTGCTCGGCCGCGACCGACGAGCTGTCAGGGATCTTTCCAGGGTCCTGGATTGACGCGAACTTCTCGATCTGGATTGGCCATCGAGATGACCGCCAGGCTTGGAGTCAGATAGCCGAGGCGCGCGCCGCCATCGAGACCAGCCCGGCGGGGTCCGGCGCGGTGGCACAGGCGCGCGAAGAGGTCCTGATTGCGGAAGGCAGCGACTGGTTCTGGTGGTACGGCGACGATCACTCGTCGGCCCACGACGCCGAATTCGACGACCTGTTTCGCCGGCATCTGCGGAACGTCTACGGCCGGCTCGGCGAGCCCGTTCCTGACGACCTGTTCATCAGCAACATCTCGACGGCCGGCGCGGCCGCCGGTCCGCGTCCCGAGCCGGAGGGCCTGCTGGCGCCGACCATCGACGGCGAGGAGACCAGCTATCTGGAATGGCTCGGCGCGGCCCGCTTCGACGTCACCGACGGGCCGCCGGGGGGCGCGATGCACGCCGTTGCCGCCACCGCGCGGCTGCTGGCCCAGGTGCGGGTGGGAGTGAACCGCGAGCGCCTCTTTGTCCGCGTGGACGGCGTCGGGCGGATGGCCGACGTGTTGCGCGGCGGGCGAGAAATCTCGCTGCAGTTCCTCGAGCCGGCGGGCGTCAGGCTCGTCGTCCGCTGGGCGGATCGATTAGAGGCCAAGCTTTCGAGACGCGCCGAGCCCGGTCAGCCATGGGTCAGTTGCGGAGACGGCACGTCCGCAGCCGCGGGATCCATTCTGGAAGTGTCGTTGCCGTTCACGGACCTCGGCCTGGGAGCCGGTGAGCGGGCACGGTTCCTCGTGGTGGTCAGCCGCGGCGAGGATCGAGAAGCGGAGCGGTACCCGGAAGGACAGCCGATCGAGGCGTCAGCGCCGGGAGCGGAGTGCGAGGGGCTGGCGTGGAGGGTCTGAGGCTCGGCTGGGGACGTTTCTCCAGGCTATTCCATCAGAGTCCGATAATGTATCTTATGTTAACCTAACCCGATTCAGCGACGAAGGGCCAGGCTGACGCTAGCGCGACTTGCGCAGCTCGCGGAGGATCGCCTCAAGCACCTCGACCACTTCTTCCCGGCTGACCCGGCTCTTCGCGAAGCTCAGCTTGAGATTGAATTGTTTCGTCGGCGGCCGGAAGGCAAACACGT
>JAIQFX010000012.1 GCA_020073005.1 Terriglobia bacterium
GGAGGCGGCGCCGGCGAAAGGATTCGGATCGCTCGCCGATCGGCTTCGCGGCGCCCTCGGTCAGAAGAATTCCCGCTGAACGTTGAACGTAGGCGTGAGGGTGTGGTGAGCGTGGATCGTCTGCAGAATTAGCGGCACGGGGCCCGTCGCCCGAACAGCCCCTCCCGGTGCCGAAACCTCGCGTGTTGGGGTTGCCGCGAAACGCGATCGCGATCGCTTCGCCAGAACTCGCGGTTCTAGCACTGATCAAGACCGCAATCGGTGGCACCGCGCTATGCAGACGGTATGGGGCATCCGAGACGCGCACCATTTCCCTCGGCCCGAGCCGTGCCGCGCCGTTGTCGTAGGACCAGTTCGCCGAGTCACCGCCCCGAGCGAAGGAGCCCAGTGCACCCGTGCTCAAGAGCGGCCCCAGACCGGCGAGCATCGGCCACATGTTGCCGCCAGAGTTCTTTCGCAGATCGACGATCCATCCACATGTCCGATACCTGCACCAGCAGTAACAGGACCGCCCAAACGAGACCGTATTGAGATGTCATAGTGACCTTTTGACGGAGTCGCCCAGCGGTTGGCTTGCGTTCGGCTCGCCTCCTTGTTGACAACCGGCGGCAACAGCCCAAGTATTGGGGCGCACGGAGGTGGACGTGAAGGCTCGTGTCATCGGGTCTGCGCCCGTAGTACTCGTCGCGCTTGCACTCGCCGTCGCCGTCCACGCCCAGGCGTCCCAGACGAAATGGACGCCGCCCCGCACGCCTGACGGACATCCCGATCTGCAGGGCCACTGGTACTTCGGCTCGGCCACGCCGCTCGAACGTCCGAAGGAGTTCGAAGGCAAGGCGTTCCTCACGGCTGAAGAAGCGGCCGACTTCGAGCAGCGCACGGACGAGCACCGCGGCGACGTCCTCGCGGTCCATGCGCCCGAGTGGCTCGACTACGGAAAGCACGTCGGCGCCGATCGGCGCACGTCGCTCATCATCGACCCGCCAGACGGGCGCGTGCCGCCGCTGACGCCGGCCGCGCGCGCACGAGTGGCCGCGCGGCGGGCGCGGATCCAGAATGGCCCCGCGGACAATCCCGAGGATCGGCCCATCCAGGAACGGTGCCTGGTGTTCGGCGCCGGGCCGCCGCTGCTGCCGGGTCCGTACAACAACAACATGCAGATCGTGCAGACGCCGGGCGCCGTCGTCGTGCACAGCGAGATGATCCACGACGCGCGGATCGTGGCGCTCGACGGACGTCCCGCGCCGCCGCCGGCGATGCGGTATTGGCTGGGTTCGTCGCGCGGGCACTGGGATCGCGACACGCTGATCGTCGAGACGACGAACTTCGCGGACCAGGTCAGCTTCCGCGGCTCGGACGATCGGCTTGGCGTCGTCGAACGCTTCACGCTGGCGGGGCCGGACGAATTGCGGTACGAGTTCACGATCGACGATCCGACCGCATTCACAAAACAATGGTCCGGCGCGTTCACCATGACGCGCACGAGCGATCGGATCTACGAGTTCGCGTGTCACGAGGGGAACTACGGGCTGATGAACATCCTGCGTGCGGCGCGGACCGAAGAGCAGGAGGCTGCGCGCAAGCGCTGAGCACTTCTTAATTCTCACTTCCTAATTCTTACTTCAACGTCGCCAGCAGTTTTCTCGCCTTCTCCTTGAAATCCTGATCTTCAGGCGTCCACTCCGGATTGAGCGGCGCGTCGAGCACGGCCTGCAGTTCGGCCCGGGCGTCGGCCTTGCGTCCATCGTCGATCAACACTTCGGCGAGAAAGAAGTGCGAGGCCGTGCTGCGCGGGTTCGCCTCGAGTGACGCGCGCAGGTGTTCTTCCGCGAGCTTGTGACTGCCGCCGAAGAGCGACGGCACCTTGAAGTACCAGCGGCCGAGCGCGCGGTCCGCGGATCGATCGGCATAGAGCGGCGCAATCCGCATGACGGTCTCGAGCTCGTCCTTGATCGGCTTGCGGTACTTCAGGCCCTGCCGCAGGCCGAACGACTCGGCGAGCGCGCCCATGTTCGCCGCGATCCAGAAGTGACCCTCGGGCCGGGTCGGCTGCAGCGCCGCCGCTTTTCGTCCCGCGTCGATCCCTTGTTCGAGGAACCGCCGCCGCTCGGCCTCGGGCGCGTGGCCGCCGAGCCAGTAGTCGGCCCGCGCCAGCTTCCACGCCGCGTCGAACGCCTGCGGATTCCGTGCAAGCTCGCCCGCCCAGAGATCGGCGGCCTGCCGCGCGCTCGCGACGTTGGCGCGGTCGGCGTAAAGAACATCGGGGGCCTGCGCGCGCGGGCTGGCGTCACACAGGCAGATATAGAATATGAGGATGCAGGAATTGATCAGGCGGCTGCTGGCGGAGCTCGGCGAGGACCCGACCCGCGAAGGTTTACTCGACACGCCGAAGCGGGTGGAGAAGGCGTACAAATTTCTGACCAGCGGGTACGACGCGGACATCGATCAGGTGCTGAACAACGCGCTGTTCACCGTCGATTATAGCGAGATGGTGATCGTCAAGGACATCGACTTCTACAGTCTGTGCGAGCACCACCTGCTGCCGTTCTTCGGCAAGTGCCACGTCGCCTACATCCCCAGCACCAAAGTGATCGGCCTCAGCAAGATCCCGCGGCTCGTCGACGTTTTCGCGCGCCGGCTGCAGGTGCAGGAGCGGCTGACGAATCAGATCGCCGACGTCATCCGCGACAAGATCGCGCCGCTCGGCGTCGCCGTCGTGATGGAAGCCACGCATCTGTGCATGTCCATGCGCGGCGTCGAGAAGCAGAACTCGTTCGCCGTCACGAGCGCGATGCACGGCGCCTTCCGCACGAGCTCGCGCACGCGGATGGAGTTCCTCGAGTTGATCAAGCTGCGGAATGCCGTGCCGGGGTTGAAGGAACGAAGCGCGGCCGGCTACGCGTGCGTTGGAGATGATTAAGGACGGGTGGGCCAGGTGGGCCGGGTAGGGCAGGTAGGTAAGAACCCACCCGCACGCCCCATCCGACCTACCAGCCCCACTCGCCCTACCTGACCTACTCGACCTTCCTTAGAACTTAAACGCCGCTCTGAACACGACCGTCCTCGGCGCCAGGATCGCCACCGGGGACAGGAACTGCTGCAGCGTCGCTCTCTTACCCGTCGTCGGATCGGTGAACGCCGTCGCTTCGGTGCGGCTCCGAACCGACCAGATCGTGTCGGCGTTCAGCAGATTGTCCAGGTCCACTGACCCTTCCAGCGATCGCTTGTCCCCGAGCTTGAACACCTTGCCGAGCCGCAGATCGATCTTGGTCAGCGTGTCGAGCCTCGTGTTGCCGAGCGGCTCGAGGTTGATGATCTGGTTCGTGGCGAAGCCCACGGCGCGGGAGATCTGGCGCGTGAGGGGCGGTCCCTGCTGGATACTCAGGTTGCCGCTGACAATCACGTCCTGCCACGGCAGGATGTACATCCCCGTCAGCTTGAACTGGTTCGGCCGATCGGGCGCGTTGGCGTCGGTGACGTTGCCGGTCGCGTCGATGAGGAAGTTCGGCGACGTCGCGACGGTGATGTTGTTGATTTCCGTCTTCGCCAGCGTGTAGCCGGCGAGCATCTGCCAGCGGTTCGACAGCCGCTTGTTCAGCGTGATTTCCAGCCCCTTGTACGTCTGCAGGTAGTTCAAGTCATTGGTGATGACGGTACGGTTCGCCGTCGACGTCCGGGCGTAGTACCCGTACGTCTTGTCGTCCGCCGTGCCGACGATGCCGTCGAGGCCCGGGTCGACCGCGGACGTCAACGTGCTGGCGTACGGATTGTCCGGATTCATCGACGCCTGCGGATTCTTCTCGCGCCGGTACGTGACCACCGCGCTCAGCTTGGTGTTCGCCATCAATTCGTGATCGAGGCCGAAGCTGTATTCATCCGTGTACGGACGGCTGAAATTCGGGTCGATCGACGTGGCGATCTGGCCGTTGACGACGACCGCCGACACGACCGGCGCGCCCGTCTGCTCGCCGAGCTGGAATTTGTGGTCGCCGTTCGCGTCGTTCCAGGCGTACGTCTCCGAATAGTTCGCGTTGGGGTTGACGGAGCTGACGCCGCCGCCGCCGGTCGACAGGATGTAGTAGTAGCGGGCCGCGGAGGCCTTGGCGGCCGTCTTCCCGTCGCCGCTCACGTCCACCACGGCGCTGACGCGCGGTCCGACCGTGTTCCACTTCACGATGTTGCGAATCTCGGAGAAGGTGCGCGGTTGCGCGGCGAATCCGCCGATGTTCGCCTGCGCGAACGGCGACGCCGGGCTCGACTGGTCCGGCAGATACCCTTCGAGCTGCTCGAATCGCAGGCCGCCATTGACAGTCAGGCGCTTGACGCTGATGTTGTCCTGCAGGAACAGCGCGAGCAGGTTCACCGCCGAGACATCGTTCTGCGGCGTCGCGTACAGCGTGACGTTCTGCGGCACGAACGCGCCGCTGGCGCTCGTGTACGTCGTCGTCGCGTTGTCGACGCGCGTGTTCTCGTTGAGCGTCCTGGCGTGCGAATAGTCGAATCCGAACTTGAACTCGTGGCGCGCACCGAGCGCGTTGTCCACGTAGTACTGGCCTGTCGCGTTGAACTGATCGCGATCCCGATGCCGGACCGTGTTGGTCGGGAAGTTCCCGTAGACGATGCCCGTGGCGTTATCCGTGGTCGACTGCTGGCTGCCGCCGTTCTGGTACGTCGGGAACAGGATCTTGTTGATCGCCATGCGCGCGTCGAGGAAGAAGTTCTTGCCGACGACCGAGTTCCACAAGGCCTGCGCGATGTGGAATCGGTCTTCTTCGTCGCTCGTGGAATCGATGACGGTGCTCGCCGCGCTGTTGAGCAGGCGGTTCGGCTTCTTGTACTGCTGGTATGAATAGAATCCCGTCAAACGGTTGCGGTTGTTGATCTGCCAGGTGACGTTGCCGAGCCCGTTGGTGATGTTGGTCTGATCCAGCACGACCTGCGCGTTCTGCACCGGCACATTCTGATGGATGCGCCAGTCGCGGAACGTGCCGTAGAACCGCAGCTTGTCTTTCGTCAGCGGCCCGCCGAGGCCGACGTTGACGTCCGAGACGATATTGGACGTGTTGCTGTCCGGACGGATGCCGTACTGCTGCAGGAACGGATTGGTATCGTTGCGCGCCTGCGTGGAATCGCCGAGCCACGTGAGCGTGCTGGTGCCGGCCCAGGTGTTGCCGCCGGTCTTCGTCACCATGTTGAGGAACACGCCCGAGGTCGGGACGGTGATGTCGTGCGCGCCGGTCGAGACCTGCACGTCCTCGAGCGAGTCGAAGTCGTAATAGAAGCCGGCGAAGCCGATCGCGGCCGGGTCGCCGACGTTGACGCCGTTGAGGTACAGCGTGTTCTGCGACGCGGTCGTGCCGCGCGCGCTGAAGCCGCCCTGCAGGCCGCCGGACGTGCCGCCCACATCGGGCCGGCTCATGTTGAGGCCGGGTACCTTGGCCTCGAGCAGGCCCCAGAGATCGCGTCCGCCGGGCGTGCCCTGGAGCAGATCGTTGCTCAGGTTCACGTTGACGTTCGCGCTCGTCGTGTCGACGGTCGGCGACGAACCGGCGACCGTGATCGTCTCGGCAACCGCGGCGACCTTCAGCTGCAGCTCGAGCGGCGTCGTCTGACCGACGACCACGATGATCCCTTCGCGCACGAGCGTCTGGAAGCCCGACAGCTCGAGCCTGACGTTATACGTGCCGGGCGCGAGGGACGGAAACCGATACACGCCGCCCGCGTCCGTCACACCGATCGTCGTGCCGGACACGAGCACGGAGCTGCTGATCGTGATCGTCACGCCCGGGATAACGGCATTCTGCGCGTCGGTGGCTTTGACCAGAATGCTTCCGGTCTGCACCTGCGCCGCCGCAGGCAGCGCGATGCCGAGCGCCGCCAGCAGTACGAACAATTGCCACATCCGTTTCATCTCTGTCCTCCTCAACGTCGTGCGGGTCGATTGAAGCGCGAAGAATTTCAATTTGGCCGGTCGTTCAAAGGACTCTAGCAAAATGTCTTCGGGCCATGACATCGTTTTTTCCTAAGATTGTCGAAACGGGTGCACGGGTACGGAAACTTGAATCGATGTGTTCGGTTGATAGGACTCCATGGACATCTCGTCTGGCTATACTGCTCGCATGAAGCGAACCTCTTTGGTCATTCTGCTTGCCGTGATCGCGACGGCCTCCCTTGCGCTCGTCGTTCATGCGAGGCCGCGGCAGGCGCCGGGCGCAACGTCCGCCGCATCCCGGCTGACCATCGATCAACTGATCGACATCCGTCACCCGTCGAATCCCGTCTGGTCGCCTGACGGCCGGCACGTCGCATTTCTGTCGGAGCGCGCCGGCATCGCCAACATCTTCGTCGCCGACATCGGCCAGGGCGGCGTGCGCGCGCTGACGGCCTACGCGGACGGGCAGGGCGGCGCGTTCTTCTGGAGCCGCGACAGCCAGCGCGTCTACTTCGCGCGGCAGGGCGACCTGTGGCAGGTGGCGGTCGCGGGTGGCGCGCCTCAGGCGGTGTGGTCCACGCCGACCCCGGAGTCGAACATCACGCCGTCTCCCGACGGGACGCGCGTCGCGTTCGTGCGCTCATCCGTGGGGTCCGGCACCTCCAGCGCAGTGGGGTCCGGCTTAAGCCGGACAGCCACATCTGCCGGCGGGCGCGGCCGCGGCGGACGCGGTGGTGCGGGCGGCGCTGGAGGCAGCGCGGAAATCTGGACGCGCTCGCTCGTCGACGGCAAGGAAGGCCTCGTGATCCGCTCGGACGGCAAACCCATCGGCGGCGTCGGCTGGTCGCCTGATGGCCAGTCGCTCGTCTTCACCTCCGGCGGGCAGACGATTCGTCACGAGCAGACGCCGCAGTACTCCGGGTCGAAGATCATCTACACGATCACCGAGAACGTTCCGGGCCAGGCGATGGCCGTTTCCGCCGGCGGGGGCGCGCCGACTGCGCTGTCGGCCGGCGGCGGATTCGGCGGACGCCGCTGGCTCGACGCCACGCACTTCGTCTTCGATCGCACGTCGGCGGATTTCAAGCGGCGGACGAGCTACGTCGCCGATCTCGCGGGCGGCGAGCCGCGCGTCCTGCACGAGGACGTCGAGGAGAAGTTCTGGAGCATGACGGGCGACGCCAACGGCGGCGCGCAGCCGTCACCGGACGGCAGGTGGGTCGCGTTCCTCAGCGATCGCGACGGCTGGGATCATCTGTACGTGATGCCGGCTCACACCGATGGCAGGGCGAGCCTTTCAGGCGAGCCGGTCCAGATCACGAAGGGTAAGTTCGAAGCGTGGCGCCCGACCTGGTCGCCTGACAGCACGCGGATCGCGTTCGACGCGAACGAGCCCGATCACTACGGCGATCGGCATCTCTACGTCGCGACGATCGCGGGCAATCCCGCCCGCGCGACGATCGCTGAGCTCACGAGCGGACGCGGGACCGACATCGCACCGGTGTGGTCGCCCGACGGCACGCGCCTGGTCTATCAGCACACCGACGCGCACAACTCGGCGGATTTGTGGGTGATCGAGACTCGTAGCGCGAGCCTTTCAGGCGAGCGATCGAAACCCGTCCGTCTGTCCGACTCCATGCCCGCGTCGATGGACCGGGCGGCGTTCGTCGAACCCGAGGAGATTCACTACGCCGGCCCGGACGGACAGCAGGTGCCGGGCTGGCTGTTCGTGCCGAAGGGGCTCGATCGCACCAAGAAGCATCCGGCGATCGTGTGGATTCACGGCGACGGCGTGAACCAGAACTACGACGGCTGGCACGTCCAGCGGAACTACGCCGTCTACTACAGCTTCCATCAGTACTTGTTGCAGCAGGGCTACGTCATCGTCGCGCCGGATTACCGCGGCAGCATCGGGTACGGGCGCGCGTGGCGCGAGGCCGTCTACATGGACGTCGGCGGCAAGGACGCCAAGGACGCGTGGATGATCGCGAACTACCTGAAGACGCTGCCGTACGTCGACACGGATCGCGTCGGCGTCTGGGGCCTCAGTTACGGCGGGTTCTTCACGCTGATCGCCGTCACCGATCAGCCGAAGCTGTTCCGCGCGGCCGTCGACGTCGCGGGCGTCGTCGACTACGCGATGTACTACGAGGATCCGTATCACGGCGGCTGGACCGCGAGCCGCATCGGCACGCCGGAGCAGAATCCGAAGGTCTACGAGAACGCGTCGCCGCTCTCACATGTCGATCGGCTCGAGCGCCCGCTGCTCGTCCTGCACGGCACGTCGGACGTCAACGTTCCGTACCTCCATTCCGTCCGGCTGATCGACGAGCTGATGAAGAAGGGGAAGGGCGGCCTCGTGTCCTTCATGACCTACCCGGGCGAGTTCCACTACTTCACGAGGGAGCACGTGTTGCGGGACGCGTGGACCCGCGTGGATGATTTCTTTCGAGTGAATTTGAGGAACTGAGGACGGCGGTGACTCAGCTATCATCGACCTGTGGAGCACCACAATAATCTCGCCATCCTCGTCGGCGGCGGGCCGGCCCCCGGCATCAACAGCGTCATCGGGGCGGCGACCATCCGCGCCCGGCTCGAAGGGATACACGTCATCGGCCTGCGCGACGGCTTCGAATGGATCATGCGCGGCGATATCGACCACGCGATCCCGCTGACCATCGACGCGGTCAGCCGGATCCATTTCCGGGGCGGATCGCACATCGGCATCTCGCGGGCAAACCCGACGTCCAATCCGCAGCACCTGCAGAACACCGTCCTCTCGCTCCTGCGGATGAACGTCACGCAGCTCATCACGATCGGGGGCGACGACACGGCGTTCTCGGCGATGAAGGTCGAAGAGAGCGCGGCGGGCCGCCTCCGCGTCGTCCACGTGCCGAAGACCATCGACAACGACCTGGATCTGCCGCCCTACGTCGACACCTTCGGGTACCAGACGGCGCGTCACTTCGGCGTCGAGATCGTGAAGAACCTCATGGTTGACGCGAAGACGACCTCGCGCTGGTACTTCGTGATCGCGATGGGGCGCAAGGCCGGACACCTGGCGCTCGGGATCGGCAAGGCGGCGGGGGCGACGTTGACGCTCATTTCGGAAGAATTCCCGAAGCCGATTCCGATCAAGGCCATCGTCGATTCGCTCGCGGGCGCCATCATCAAGCGCCTGAGCTACGGACGTCCCTATGGCGTCGCGGTGATCGCTGAAGGCGTCGTCCTCGATGTCGCGCCGGAGGATCTCGAGGGGCTTCACGAGGTCGAACATGACGCGCACGGTCACCTCCGAATCGCCGAAGTGAATATCGGCGAGATCCTCAAGGCGCAGGTCACCTCGCGTCTGGGGGCGCTCGGGATCAAGCTGACCACCGCCGCGAAGAACATCGGCTACGAGCTGCGGTGCGCTGATCCGATTCCGTTCGACATGGAGTACACGCGGGACCTGGGGTATTGCGCGGCGAAGTACCTGCTCGCCGGCGGCAACGCGGCGATGATCTCGATCCAGGGAGGCCATTTCGTGCCGGTGCCGTTCGGACAGATGATCGACGGCGTGACTGGACGGACGCGCATCCGGCTCGTTGATGTCGTTTCTACCCGGTACGCGATCGCTCGCCGATACATGATCCGACTGCGCCGCGACGACTTCGAGGACCCCCACGAGTTGGCGAAACTCGCGGCGACGGCGCACATCTCGCCGGAGGAGTTCCGCCGCGAGTTCGAGTACCTGACGACTTCCGAGCCGCCGCCACTCGCGATGGACGAGATGGGGGAGCGCGTGGCGACCCCCGAGGTGCGGACCCGCGCAAACACCTGAGTTGCGCCTACGGAAACAGGAGCGAGCGTTCCCACTCGCCGTTCCTGCGCCGGAAGATCACCCGCTCGTGGAGCCTGGCGGGATCGCGAGTCCAGAACTCGATCGACCGAGGGACGACCCGGAAGCCGCTCCAGAACGGCGGGCGCGGCACCGGCGCGCCGTCAAAGCGATCGCGAACGGCCCGGATGCGCTCATTGAGCAACGCCGGTGAGGCGAGCAAGGCGCTTTGCGTCGACGCCCAGGCGCCGATCTGAGACTCTCGCGGGCGCGTGGCGAAGTATGCATCGGCGTCGGCCTCCGACACGCGCTCGACGTCTCCCTCGACGCGCACCTGCTTCGCGAGCGGCGGCCAGTAGAACGTCAGCGCGGCGTACGGGTTCGCTGCGAGCGCCCGCGCCTTTCGGCTCCCGAGGTTGGTATAGAACACGAACCCGCGATCGTCGACGCCCTTGAGCAGCACATGGCGTCCTGATGGGCGGCCGTCGGCATCCACCGTCGACAAGACCATGGCGTCCGGCTCCGCACACTCGCGGCCGGCACGCTCGAGCAACTCCGAAAACATCGCGAGGGGATCGTCGAGGTGAGCGCTGTTCAAGTCCTCATATCTCCTGAGATCCTCAAATCGGACTCGTACTATACTCTCCGCATGCGCCGACTGATTGCGATCGCGCTGGTTGCTGTCGTCGTCACGCCGCTGGCTGCACAGACGCGCAAGCCGCCCGCGCGCAAGCCCGCGCCGGCGCCGCTGCCGGCGCCCAAGACCATCGCCCCTGACGTCACGTGTCCGACGCCGCTCGGCGTCGGCGTGAAAACGCAAATCACCTTCTGCGAGGTGATGGCCGGCCGCGATCCGTCGGGCGGCGTCCTCGTCCAGATTCCGCCGCACAAAGGTCCGGCGACGCTCACGTTCGATCTGCACAACCTGCACCTGTATTCAGAAGAGCAGGTGAAGGCCCATCGCGCCTACGTGAAGTACACGGCCACGATCGGCGTGCTGACGATGGACAACACGCTCATCAGCCGGGCGGTGGTGCAGAGCGAATTCCGCGTCGCGGCGGATCTGATCGATCGCGTCGGCGGTGGCGCCGGTCCGGGCGGAACGAAAGCCGTCGCGCCGACCGGCAGCGAGCCGATCTCGATCGCGATCCCCGAAGGCGAGGAACGCGTCAGCCTGCTCGGCGAGAAGCTCGCCGTCGAGCGTCAGGACGGTTCGGCGACCTACACGCAGCCGGGCCGGCCGATCGCCGTCATCAGCAACGTCATGCTCGAGTACCGGCCGATGCCGCCGCCGAAAGCGCCGGTGAAGAAGAAGAAGTGATGTAGCGCGAGCCTTTCAGGCGAGCGTGGAGGATCGGCCGATGCGAATCATCGAAGTCATCGCGTCGTGGCAGTACCGCCAGGCCGCTGGAAACACAAAGGGCGCGACCGGTTTCCCAGTCGCGCCCCAATGGTCGTTAGTCGTTAGTCGTTCGTCCTTGGTCAGCTAGTCACCAGCCACCAGCCAC
Source organism: Terriglobia bacterium (assembly GCA_020073005.1). Taxonomy (GTDB): domain Bacteria; phylum Acidobacteriota; class Vicinamibacteria; order Vicinamibacterales; family CAVVIG01; genus SRVP-36. The sequence goes on from JAIQFX010000012.1 coordinate 11,261, forward strand.
TAGACGACTGGCTTATGTAGCACTTCCGAAGGCTCCTGCGCCTTCGACTTCGTTGACCCCGGGGCCCCTGTCCCCCGGCGTCCGCCGAGGCCTTGAATCGTGAGCGTCGGCTGCTCCTTGAGCACGTGCTGGCGGTAGAGCTTGGCCATTTCCGCGTTCCTGGCGGCTTCAGCGGCCAATTCTTCCGGCGTCTTTGTCTTATCCGGGGCCCCTCCCCCGGAGTGCTTGCGCGCGTTCGCGGCCATCTTCTCTTCGCGCGCGTTCTTCGCGATGCCGAGATCGTCGAGGTCGGTCTGCGCCCCGGCGCGGACCGCTTCTTCGTTCAGCTTCAGCGAGTGCGCCGTCGAGTTCAGCTCGACGCTCTTGCCGCCGGCGAAGATCTCGTGACGGCCGTGCTCCTCGTACCACTTGGTGAGCGTCGCCGTCATGTGCATCTTCTCGATGATGTTGCGCCAGCCGATGCCGGTGTTGTAGGCGCAGAAGGAAATCTCGCCTTGTTGGGTGGCATACGGGATGATGCACATCTCGGTGCGGCGGAAGTCGTAGTTGAACAGATCCTGGAACCACATGCCCGCGATGAACAGGAAGTTCCAGCGGTCCGCCCGGCGCTTCGCGATGTCGTCCATCGTCCGGTCGCCTTCGACCCGGCCGTACTTGCCCTTCTCGGCCGACTTCGTCGCGCCGAAGGTCTTGTCGAACTTCTTCAGCAGGTCGGTCAGCTTGAAGTGCGTCGGCGAGTTGAACGAGTCGTAGTTGCGGACGAGCGAGAGCGCCATGCCGACGTTCGACCAGAAACGGCTCCGGCCGGCGTCGGTCACCTGCTGGATGTCGCGGGCGAGTCGCTCGGCCCTGAGGAACTTCGTGACGGGCACGGCTTCCTTGGTTTCCTTGTCGATCATGACCGCCATGCCGACGCCGCAGTTCGGGTGGCAGCCGCAGGTCAGCTGTCCGAATTCCTTCTCGGCGCCGTGCGTCACGTCGGCCCAGTCGGTGAAGCTGCCCATGAACGAGATCGGGAACCAGTCGCGGACCGGCTCCCCGATGCCCGTCTGGTTCTTCACGTCGTGCGCCAGGTGCGACAGCGTGTAGCGCTGCGCGGCGCGGCGCTCGGGCGTCACTTCTTCGTCGCGGCCCGTGAACGAGACGGGCTGGAACGACAGGAAGTTGATCTTCTTCGGGTTGTCGAGCGCGAACTCGATGATGCGCCCGACCTGCTCGTTGTTGACGCCGTTGACGATCGTCACGACCGGCACGATGTCGACGCCGGCAGCGTAGAGGTTCTCGATCGCGCGGAGCTTGACGTCGAACAGGTTGCCGACGCGGCGGTGCGAGTTGGCGGCGTTGCCGATGCCGTCGAACTGCAGGTACGCGTAGCGCAGGCCGGCGTCCGCCGCCTTCTTCGCGAATTCCGGATCCTTGGCGAACTCGATGCCGTTGGTCGCCGCCTGGACGCTGTTGTAGCCGACCTTGCGCGCGTAGCGGACCGCGTCGAGGAAGTACGGCGAAATCGTCGGCTCGCCGCCCGAGAACTGCACCGACATCTGCCGGCGCGGCTTGATGCTGATCGCGTTGTCCAGCACCGTCTTGATGTCGTCCCAGCTCAGCTCGTGCACGAACCCGACCTGGTTCGCGTCCATGAAGCACGGGTCGCACATCATGTTGCAGCGGTTCGTCAGGTCCACCGTCAGCACCGCGCCGCGGCCGTGCTTGATCGTGCTGCTGCCGTGGTTGTGCAGCTTCTCGTCGTTGTGCGCGCCGATGTCGCGCCCCGGGAACACGTCTTCGAGGTGCTTGAAGAAGTCCGTGTCGATCGCCATCACGTCTTCGAAGTGGCCGTGCAGCGGGCAGTCCTTCACCATCAGGATCTTGCCGTCGCGCTCGAGAATCGTCGCCTTGATCTCGCCGACCTTCTCATTAAGAAGGACGCTGACGTCCTTCTTGCCGTCGAGAATCGCCTGCCGCGCCTCGCGCGTGCAGGTCGGGCAGAGCGAGTCGGTCTCGCGCGGCCAGCCGAGCGGCGGCTTGGTCTTCTCGTAAGATTTCAGTAACGGCTTGTCCGACCACTTCGGCGTGAACGACGGGCGCTGATTGATCTTGTTCAGGTTGTTGAACACGACCCAGGCGCCGTTGGCGGCAATCGAAAGCCCCTTTTCGACGAACTTGATGGGCTTGTGCATGCGTTTTCTCCTGCGGGGGGGAACGGCCCGCGCTGCAAAATTCCGTAAATAATAGACGAGAAAAGGCTTGTCCGATCACACTTTCAGTGAACTGGCCTCAGGGATGCCCGAGCGGGCAGCGGGACACCTCAACGGTCAAAGACCGACCTGGCTTGTCGGGTATTTCAAACCGCGCCTGCGTGTGGCGACAACGCACGCCACGACCAGATCCCGACCGTCCCGGTACCGGCTAAGATCCGGGTCTATGAAACAGTCGATCGCTATTGCCGTGGCTGCGAGTGCGCTCGCGCTGATCGCGTGGACGTCTGGCCCTGTCTGGAATGTTCGTCTCGATGCGCAGAACCGCATGACCTATTCGGTCGTGTCGCCGGAGAACGGGCACGTCGCGCTTGGACTCGCAATCAGGAAATTGAACGTCTCGGGCACGTTCATGCAGGCGCCGGCGCATCCCGACGACGAGACCAACGCGCTCTTCGCGCTCTTCACGCACGGCATGGGCCTCCGATCGGTCGACGTCCAGAACAACCGCGGCGAAGGCGGGCAGAACGAGATCGGTCCCGAGCTGTTTCGCGACATCGGCGTCCTCCGCACGTCAGAGCTCGTGGCGGCGCATCGCATCGACGGCGCCGAGCAGTACTTCACGCGCGCGATTGATTACGGCTACTCGTTCGATCCGGAGGAAGTGATCAACAAGTGGGGCCGCGAGGCGATCATCGGCGACTACGTCCGGCTGATTCGCGCGCTCCGGCCCGACGTGCTCGTGACGATGAACATCCAGGGACGCGGCGGCGACCGCGCGCACGAAGCGACGACCGTCCTCGTCCGTGAGGCCTACAAAGTGTCCGGCAATCCGGCGATGTATCCCGAGCAGCTGCGCGAAGGCCTGCGCCCGTGGCAGCCGCGCAAGCTGTATTTCTCGGCGGGATTCGGCGTCATCGGTGCCGGCGGGCGAGGCGGCCGTGGTGGACGCGGTGATGCGCCGCCGGCTCCCGCGCCGCCGCCGTCGGGCGTCAAAATCACGCGCGTCAACACGGCCATCTACGATGAGCTGCTCGGCCGGACCTACGCGGAGATCGGCGCCGACGCGCACAGCAATCACAAATGTCAGGGGACTTCAGGTCTGCCCGCGCTGCCGGGCTTCGGCGGCGGACGCGGCTTCGCCGGCGGCGGCCAGTATCAGTTGATCGACTCGACGATTCCGGGACAGATGCAGAAAGACGAGGCGTCCATCTTCGACGACATCGACCTCACGCTATCTGGTGTGGCGCAGTTCGCCGGCGCGAATCCGCCTGATGCGTTGAAGAGCGGCCTCGCGGCCGTCGTCGAGCAGGCGCGGAAGGCGAAGGCGGCGTTCGACGGCGGCGACGATGCCGGCACGGCGGCGCCGATCGAAGCCGGTCTCGCGGCGCTGCGCGCGCTTCGCGGCCAGCTGGCCGGAATGCGGCTGAGCGATGCGGCGCGATACGAGATCGCCTTCCGCCTGCAGAACAAGGAACGCGACTATCAGGACGCGCTGCTCGCGGCGCACGGCCTGACGTTCGACGCCGTCGCCGACGATGGGCTCGTCGTCGGTGGACAGCCGGTCGCGCTGTCGCTGGCCGCGGTGAATCGCGGCGCGACGGACGTGAACGTCAGCGACGTGACGATCGCCGGCTTCGACGGCTCGCCGACGTGCACAGCCGGCGCTGTCAAGAAGGATGCGGTCTACACCTGCAGCGCCAGCGCGCGCGTGCCGGCGAATGCGAAGCAGACGACGCCGTACTTCACCGACGAGTACTGGAAGTCGCCGGCGACGCCCGCGATCAACATCTTCGACCCCGCCGTCCCGTTCGGCGTGCCGTTCGCGCCGACGCCGTTCCGCGTCACGTTCCACGTGCGCGCGGGCAGCGTCGACGTCACGAAGGAACTCCCAATCCAGTATCGCTACGTGAAGGACATCTACAACGGCGACAAGCGCATGGAGCTGAACGTCGTCCCCGCGTATTCAGTGCGCGTGACGCCGCCGCTCGCGGTCGTTCCCGCGCCGGCGTCTGGCGCGACGACGATCGCGCGCGAGGTTCACGTCGCCGTGACGAACGGCGCGAAGGGCGCGAGCGAGGTCAGCGTGAAGCTCGAGCTGCCGGCCGGCTGGAGCGCGACGCCGACGAACGTGCCGATCGCGTTCGCGCACGAAGACGAGTCGCTGTCGGCGCGCTTCATGGTGACCGCGCCGGCGGCCGTGAAGACCGGCGCCTACACAGTGAAGGCGGTCGTCACGTCGGCGGCCACGGGCACCACGCGTTTCGACAGCGGCTACCAGGAGATCGAGTACCCGCACATTCAGCGGCGGCAGATCATCAAGCCGGCCGAGACGACGGTCAAGATCGTGGACGTCAAGATCGCGCCGCGGCTGACGGTCGGCTACGTCAACGGCGTCGGCGATCAGGTGCCGCCGGCGATCGAGCAGCTCGGCGCGAAGCTCGCGTACATCGATCAGGACGATCTCGCCTGGGGCGATCTCTCGAAGTACGACGTGATCGTCACCGGCGTGCGCGCGTACGAGCGGCGGATGGATCTGCGCGCCTACAACCGGCGGCTGCTCGACTACGCCGAGCGCGGCGGGACCGTCATCGTTCAGTACAACAAGTTCGAGTTCAACCAGTCGCAGTACGGTCCGTATCCCGCGCTCGTCAGCGGCAATCGCGTGTCCGACGAGAGCGTGCCGGTTAAGGTACTGGTTCCGAATCACCCGGTCTTCAACTACCCGAACAAGATCGGCGCGTCGACGTGGGCGAATTGGGCGCAGGAGCGCGGGCTGTACTTCCTCGGCGAGAAGGATCCGAAGTACGTCGATCTTGTTTCGATGAACGATTCCTTCCAGGACAATCCGGGCGAGAAACTCGGATCGCTGGTCGAAGGAAAGATCGGCAAGGGCCGCTGGATCTATCTCGGTCTTGGCCTCTGGCGTCAGCTGCCGGCGGGGACTGAAGGCGCGTATCAGCTGCTCGCGAATCTGCTCAGCTTGCCGAAGGCGCCAGCGGGGACGGCAGCGCCGTAAACAGGAACACCTCCGACGCGAGCGTGACATCCAGATCGCCGAGCGCGTCGACGCGCTCGGCGTCTCGCCGCCGCTCACCTCGATACGTTCCTCGCAGGAGATCTTTCAGCGCGTCGCGATCGAGCCGCGAGCGCTCGCGGACGACGCCGCGCTCGCGCAGCGTGAAGAAGGGCGCGTGCTCGGCGAGGAGCGCGTCACCGCGATCACGCTCGACGCGCGCGCCCTGGACGCGCTCGCGCAGCTCGACGAGATCGTCCGGCGCGGGGATCGCGACGAGCAGCCAGCCGTTGGTCTTCAGCGCGCGCGCGCACTCAGACGGATTGCGCCGGCCGTGGACCGACACGAGGATCGACACGCTGTGATCGAGGAGCGGCAGCCGTCGATCGGCGTTCGCAACCACCCACGTCAACGTTGGAAATGTGTGGGCGGCGTGTTCCGCGGCGGCTGTGGAGAGATCGATCCCAATCCCTTCGATCGAGCGGACGCCGGCCAACTCGCCCAGTACGTCGCCTGATCCTGACCCGAGGTCCACGACGACCGGCAATCGATCGGCGACGTCGAGCGCGGCCGCGCGCCGGACGATATCGTCAACGAGCGCGCGCCCGACACCGCGGTCGAGCAGCCGCGCGCGCGCCTCGACCGACGCCTTCGAATCTCCCGCCGACGCCGACCGGCGATCCTGCGGCTGGAGCAGATTGACGTAGCCGCTGCGCGCGATGTCGAACGTGTGCCCACCCGGGCAGGTCCACGCGCGGTCGCCTCGCGTGAGCGGCTGCCCGCACGCGCGGACGGTGCACGCGAGGGCGGAAGCGGGAGCGCGATTACCCACTTACCCAATTACTCACTTACCCAATTCGCCCGTTGAATAGGCCGTGTGCTTCTCGCCCCTCAGCCATTCGTCCATCCAGCCGACGATGTGCTGCAGGCGTTCGACGCGATGCCAGGGCTCGCCCGACCGCGAGAGCTCGTGCGTCTCGCGCGGGAAGCGCACCATCACCGTCGGGATCTTCCGGTACTTCAGCGCGCGGAACATCATCTCGCCCCCGTCCGCCGGCGGCGTCCGGTAGTCCGCGTCCCCGTTGACGAGCATGAGCGGCGTCGTCACGTTCGCGACGTGCGTGATCGGCGAGCGCGCGGCGAAGTCCTGCGGATCCTCCCACGGCGCCTTCTTGAACCACGTCGGCTGGAAGAGCGTGAAGTCCGCGGTGAACCAGAAGCCGTACCAGTCGGCGATGTCGCGCTGCGCGACCGCGGCCTTGAAGCGCTGCGTCTGCGTGATCGTCCAGTTCGTCAGCAGTCCGCCGCCGCTGCCGCCGGTCACGCCGAGCCGGTTCGGGTCGACGTAGCCTTTCTTCAGCACTTCGTCGACGCCGGCCATCAGGTCTTTGTAGTCGTCGCCGGGGTAGTGGTACTGGATGATGTTGCCGAAGTCCTGCCCGTACGTCGTGCTGCCGCGCGGGTTCGTGAACAGCACGACGTAGCCCTTCGCCGCCATCCACTGGAACTCGTGCGTGTAGACGTTGCCGTACGCGCCGTGCGGTCCGCCGTGGATCTCGAGGATGAACGGATACTTCTTCGACGGATCGAAGTCCGGCGGTTTCAGGATCCAGCTTTGAATCTGTTTCCCGTCGAACGATCGATACCAGAGCTCTTCGGGCTCGCTCTGCTGGATGTCCCTGAAGAGATCGGCGTTGACGTGCGTGAGCTGGACGGGCGCTGGCGCGTGCTGCTGCCCGGGCGTGGGTGCGTAGTCGAGGAAGAAGATATCGCCGATGTTCGTTTGCGTCGAGAACGTCGCCGCGAACTTGTTGCCGTCTCGGGTCGCGCTCAACGCCACGATGTCCTGCTTGCCTTCGGTGAGCGGATTGATCCGGCCGGTGGCGACGTCCGCGATCATCAGGTTCGAGCTGCCGTGCTCTGCTGAGACGACGGCAAGTGTCCGGCCGTCGGGGGACCAGACGATCGGCTTGCGATTCCCGCCGCGCGGCGCGGACTGGTCGCCGCCGATCCCGCCGTTGATGTCGTAGTCGTAGCTCGCCGTCAGGTTCTTCGGCGTGCTGTCCGGCGTTGCGTCGGTGACCCAGAGGTCCGGCTGGCTGTAGGAGCGGATCGGTGTGCCGTTGAGCGCGCCGACGAAGGCGATGCGCTTGCCGTCGGGCGAGACGGAAATGTTGCCGATCGATCCCTCGATGCTCGCGATCTTGGTGATCGTGCCTCCGGCGGCCGGCACGCGATAGAGCGAGTCGCCGGTCTCCGTGGCCCACGGCTCGGGCACGCGCGTCGACGTGAAATAAATTGTCGAGCCGTCCGGCGACCATTGCAGTCCACGCTCATCGAACTCGCCGTCAGTGATCTGTTTCTGCAACAGGGTCCGACCCCGGTCTGACCCCGGTCCGACCCCGGTCGGACCCTCGGAGGCGTCGACGGTGAAGATGTGCGAGTGATGCTGCCTGTCCACGTACGTCGGGTTGCCGTTCGCGCGATAGACCGCCTGCGTGACCACCGTCACGTCGCTCTTGTGCTCCGCCGCCGGCTTCGGATCATCGGACTTCTTCACATCGTCGACGCTGGTCTCGCTGTTGAACGCGATCGTCTTGCCATCGGGCGACCAGACGGGGCCGCTCGCGCCGCTGGCCACGTCGGTCAGCGGGCGCGCTTCGCCTCCGTCGAGCGGCAGCAGAAAGATCTGTGGCGGCTGCGTCTTGCCGGCGTTGTCTGAAGCGCTCGATTGACTCGCGGATGATCTTACGAAGGCGATCCGTTTGCCGTCCGGCGCCCAGCGCGGCGACGTGTCGTGGATGCCTGACGTCAGGCGCCTTGGGGATTCGCCGCCCGAGGCCGCAACCGTGAACACCGATGTCTCGTAGCGGTTGTCCTTCTCGTTCACGACGACCCGGACGAAGGCGACGGTCGCGCCGTCGGGCGAGATCTGCGGATCCGCGATCCACGTGAACTTGAAGAGATCTGTTTCGGTGATGAAACGCTTCGATTGCGCGCGTGGTCCGGCGACGTAGCCAACCGCGGCGACAACCAGAACAGCGAGGACGATTCGGCGCATGACCAGCTCCTTCCGGACTGCATCGTAAAGCCGCGGTCGGCAATCCGCAATCCGCAATCCGCAATCCTCAATCCGCAATTAGAATGTCCTGATGTCCGTCCGCGATCTGATTATCGTCGGCGCGGGGCCGTCGGGCCTCTCGGCCGCCATCGCCGCGAAGCAGCGCGGCCTCGACTACCAGGTGCTCGAGCAGGGCGTGCTCGTCAATTCGATCCACCATTTCCCGCCGCAGATGGTGTTCTTCACGACGCCGGAGCTGCTGGAAATCGGCGGGCTGCCGCTCGTCTCGCCGTACGACAAGCCGACGCGCGTGGAAGCGCTGCGGTATTACCGCAAGGTCGTCGATACCTACGATCTGCAGATCGCGTTCGAGGAGACGGTGACGGGAGTGACGAAAGAGGCGGGAGAGGCGGGAGAGGCGGGTGGGGCAGGCGTGGAAGAGACGGTTTTCGCGATAGAAACGCGATCGGCCCGCGGCGTGCGGCGCGTTCGGCATGCGCGCGCGGTCATCTTCGCGATCGGCTACTTCGATCACCCGGTCATGCTCGGCGTGCCGGGCGAAGACCTGCCGCACGTGCATCATTACTATAAGGAGCCGCACGTCCACTATCGCCAGCGCGTGATCGTCGTCGGAGGCGGCAACTCCGCCGCCGAGTGGTGCCTGGAGCTCTATCGCGCCGGCGCCCACGTCACGCTCGTGCACCGCCACGAGGCGCTGAAGTCGACGATCAAGTACTGGGTACGCCCGGACATCGAGAATCGAATCAAGGAAGGGTCGGTCGTCGCGCGATTTGACTCCGTGATCAAGGAGATTCGCCCGACCTCCGTCGTTGTAGCGCGAGGCTTTCAGCCGAGCGAGACCGAAGAGATTCCTGCGGACGCCGTCTATCTCCTGACCGGCTATCGCGCTGACGCGGACCTGATGTGCCGCGCGGGCATCCGTCTGACCGAACGCGAGGCGCCCGTCCACGATCCGAACACGTTCGAAACCAACGTCCCCGGACTCTTTGTCGCCGGCGGCGCCATCGCGGGCGTCGACACCGGGACAATCTTCATCGAGAACGGCCGCTTCCACGGCGAGAAGATCGTCGAGACGATCGCCCGCCGCCTCGCGTAACGTCCGCACGCGCCCGATCGTGTGCGGGTCGGCCTGATTTCCTGTCGTTTCCTCCCGTGCGCCGCACTCGACCCGCCGCTGACGCGTTGGTCTCGTGTTTGCTGCACACGCGCCGATCGCTCACTGCTCGTGCGGTCTTGTCACGTTTTGTCGTTAGCGGACCAGCCAATGCGTGGGCTCCTGTGGCCAATGAGTTGGCTGGTCGCATAAGCAGTCCACTTGCGGCGTTCCGGTCTCTAAGATGGCACCTGTGGAGTTATCAGCTATGAGCTTTGACACTCGTTCGGTGCGGACGCTGATTCTGGTCGCGCTCGCCACGTGGCTGCTTCCAGCCGTCGCCTTCGCGCAAGTCGAGATTGCCGTCAACGGCCAACTGGCGCCGGGCTCCGTCACCGTGACCGCGGGCGCGACGGTCTCGGTGGCCGTGTCGAACGGTCCAGGCTCGACGACCGACTGGGTTGCGCTCTCGGGCAGCGGAACGTCCGATTACTCATATATCGATTGGCGCTACCTCAACGGCGCGACGGCGCCGCCGGCGACCGGACTGACCAGCGCGACGATCACGTTCACGGTGCCGATTGCGCCGGGCAGCTACGAGTTCCGCCTGTTTGCGAACAACACCTACAGCCGGCTCGCCACCAGCGTCACGGTGAATGTCGTCGCGTCGCCCGCAACGCTGACGGTCAACGGCGTCGATCCTCCCACGGCGGTTTCCGTTGCGGCCGGCACGCGGATGACGCTCGACGTCGCGGGCGGCCCCGCGAATGCGACCGACTGGGTCGGCCTCTACGCGGCCGGCGCCGGCGACGGCGCGTATCTCACCTGGCGGTACTTGAGCGGCACGACGACGCCGCCGGCCTCGGGTCTTTCGTCCGCCACGCTGACGTTCGACGCGCCGACGTCGCCCGGCAGCTACGAATTCCGGCTCTTCGCCAACAACACGTACGCGCGTCTGACGGCCAGCACCACGATCGTGACCGCCGCGTCGACGGCCCAGCTCGCGGTGAACAACGTCGCGCCGCCGGCGGGCGTCACCGTCGCCGCCGGCTCGATCGCCATCGTGAGCGTGTCGGGCGGTCCCGCGAATGCCGGCGACTGGGTGGCCCTCTACCCGAGCGGCGCGCCGAACGGCGGATATCTCGATTGGCGGTACCTCAGCAACACGACCAGCCCGCCCGCCGCCGGACTCGCGGCCGCGACGCTGACGTTCACGATGCCCGTCTCGAGCGGCGTGTACGAATTCAGATTCTTCGCGGACAACGGCTACGGCGAGCTGACCGCGAGCGCGCCGGTGACCGTCGTGCCGTCGCCGGCGCAACTCGACGTGAACGGCGTCTCGGCGCCGTCGACGGTGCCGGCGCAAGCGGGCAGCCGTCTCAGCGTCCACGTCACCGGCGGGCCGGCCAACGCGACGGACTGGGTCGGGCTGTACTCCGTCGGCACGGGCAACGGCGCGTATCTGTCGTGGCGATACCTGAGCGGCACGACGTCGCCGCCCGCGGCAGGCATCGCGACGGCCACGTTGACGTTCGACGCGCCGACGACCGCCGGCAACTACGAATTCCGGTTCTTCGCCGCGAACACGTACGCGCTGCTGGCCACGAGTCCCACGGTCATCGTCGACGCCTCGAGCGCACAGCTGGCGGTTGACGCGGTTCCGCCGCCGTCTGGCGTGACCGTCGTTGCCGGTTCGATCGCGAGCGTCGCCGTGTCAGGCGGCCCGGGCAACGTCTATGACTGGGTTGGACTGTACGCCGCCGGCTCGCCGGATGGCGCGTATCTCGACTGGCGTTATCTGAGCAACACGACCGCGCCGCCGTCCGCGCCGCTCACCGCGGCGACGCTGACGTTCCTGATGCCGGTCACCGCTGGCGTGTACGAATTCCGGCTCTTCGCCGACAACGGCTACGGCCGGCTCGCGACGAGCGCGACCGTGACGGTCGCCTCGACGACCGCGTGCACGTACGACGTGACACCTGGGTCGGTGACGAGCGCGGCTGGTGGAACGACCGGCACGTTGACGATCACGACGAGCAGGCCGGACTGCGACTGGACGGCGTCGAGCGATTCGTCCTGGGCCACGGTCAGTGCGGCGTCCGGCACCGGAACCGGCGCGCTGACGTACACGATCGCCGCCAATGTGGCGCCCGCTCGCAGCGCGACGCTCACCGTCGCCGGTCATGCACTCGCGGTATCGCAGGAGTCCGGCTGTGCGTTCACGGTCACTTCGCCGAATCTCACGACCGGCGCCATCGCGCCCGACCTCGGCGGCGGCGTGGGGATCGGTCTCGCGCGCCGATCGAATCTGCCCGGCGTGGAGAACTTCACGTACATGGGCTGGTGGCACATTCCTGATCTGGCAATTACGGACGCCAGCTTCTTCTTCTTCGGCAACGTGGAAAATCCCGACCCGCAGCCGTACATCTCGGCGAGCCTCGACTATGACGGCGGCACGCGTCATCCGCTGCTCGAGCTGTGGAACGGCGAGACGTACGACTACCTGCCCGGCAGCGATCTGGTCGGCACCGGCTGGATTCACGTCGCGTACGTGAAGTCGGGAAATACGCACACGCTCTACTTCTCGGATCCGGTGCATGACGCCACGGCGGACGTCAGCACGACGCTCGACATGTCGTCGGCGTTCGCCCCGACGTCGCTCTTCACCTTCGTCGACGTGATCGACGGCACGGCCACGGCCGCGACCGGCGTGAAGATCTGGGAGGCCGCGCTGACGCCGGCGGAGATTCGCGCCGAGCGTGACGCCGGCTACGCCGCGCTGCGAACGGCGAATCTCTATCTCAATACGCCGCTGGCGGGCGCGTCGGATCTCAGCGACAGCTCCGGCAACGGTCACGGCTGGGCGGTTGACGCGTTCGAGCCGGGCCACCTCGTCACGGCGTCCGGCCCGTTTGCGTACGTGCACGCGCATTACACGGGCGCCGCCGGGCTCTTCAACGTCGCCGCCAGCGCCGACAGCTGTCAGTGGACGGCGGTCGCCGACGCCGGGTGGGCGAGCCTCGATCCGTCGGCGGGCGCGGGTTCCGGCGCGGTGGCCTATGCCATTGCAGCGAATCCTTCGTCGTCGTCACGCACGGCGGCACTCACCATCGTCGGCAGGACGTTCAGCGTCGAGCAGGATGCGACCGGGACCTGCACGTACTCGCTGATCCCCACCGCGATCGCGTCAGCCGGCGCTGGCCAGACCGGCTGGATGGCCGTCGACACGATCGGCGCGAACTGCGCCGCCGCATGGACGCCGGAGACCGATGCGAACTGGGTGACGCTCGGCCCGCCGATCGTCGATCAATGGGCCGGCTACGTGCCGCGAGTCCTCGCTGACGCGCCCGTCGCGTACTGGACGTTCGACGATGCCGAGGGCGGTGGCAGGACCGTGCAGGATCTCACCGGTCACGGTTTGTCCGCCGCGCTCATCGGCGGCACGTTCGTCACCGACCGCGGGTCGCTCAGCCTTGACGGCTCGAACGGCTTTGCCATTGTCGGCGCCTCGCCACGATTCAGTCTGACGCGCGCGCTCAGCCTCGAGCTGTGGCTCGGGACGACGAGCGAGCAGGGCCGGCTGGTTGGCACCGTCAGCGGAGCGGTGGCGCTCGACATGGCCGCCGGCGGGTTCGTCGAGCTCCGCATGCTCGGGCAGACGCTGCGCAGCGCAACCGCGATCAACGACGGCGAGCAACACATGGTGAATGCGACGTGGACGGGATCCGTCGCCGCGCTGTACATCGACGGCGTGTTCGACGCGCAGATGCCGCTGGTCGGCACGCTGCCGAGCAGCGCCGGCGGCGTGATGATGGGCGCCGATTCCACCGTCAGCGATTTCTACGCGGGACTCCTGGACGATGTCGTCGTGTTCGATTACGCGCTGACGCCGGCGCAGATCGCCGATCGGTTCCTCTGGGACAACGGCGAGCAGAGTCCGACGTCGGGCGTGTTCTCGTACGCCGTCGCCGCCAATCCGAGCGGCACGCCGCGCGATGCGGCGATCAGCGTCGCCGATCGAAGCACCGTCGTGACTCAGGGCGGAGCCACGCCGGCGATCACATCAGCCGCGCCGGCCTCCGGAGCAGTGGGCACGCAGGTCAGCATTTCGGGATCCGGATTCGGCGACGCGCAGGGCTCGGCCACGGTGTGGCTGGGCACGAAGGCCGGATCGGTCGTGACGTGGAGCGATACGCAGATCGTGGCCGCGGTCTCGACGGGTGCGGTGTCCGGCACCGTGCAGGTGCGGCGCGACGGCGCGGCGTCCAACACGCTGCCGTTCACCGTCGCGACGCCGAGCGTCACGGGCGTCACGGTCAGCGGCGACGGAACGCAGGTCACGATCGCGGGCTCCGGCTTCGGCGGCAGTCAGGGAGCGGGGCAGGTGTGGCTCGGCACCGCGGCGGGCGTCATCACCAGTTGGAGCGACACGCAGATCGTCGCGACGGTCGCGCCCGGGTCGAACGCGGGCAACGTGCAGGTGCTGCAGGGCGGCGTGTGGGGCAACGCGATCCCGTTCACGCCCGCGAGCGTCACTCCGCACATCGACTTCCTCACGCCGAACGCCGGCGTGCCCGGAACGGTCGTCACGATCTACGGGTCGGGCTTCGGCGCCTCGCGCGGATCCGGCGTCGTGTCGATCAGCGGCACGTCCGCGTCGATCACTTCGTGGAGCGACACGCTCGTGTCCGCGACCGTCGCGGCTGGAACGATCAGCGGTGTGCTCAAGATTCAACAGCACGACGCCTGGAGCAACGCCGTCACGTTCCGCGTGCCGTCCGGTTCGCCGACGGTGACGCTCGCGCCCAACGTCCTGAGTCTCGTCGTCGGCGACACGCGATCGATTCAGAGTCTCGACGCCATCGGCGCGCGCATCACCGGTCTCGCGTGGGCGTCGAGCGACACGGGCATCGTCTCGCTGTCGACGGATGATCCGCCGGTATTGACCGCGGTGGCGCCGGGGAATGCGTCGGTCACAGCCGGCGGCGCGTCGGCGGACGTCACGGTCTATGCGGGGCCCGATCTACCGACGGGCACGGTCCTCTGGTCCGATCCGGGCGACGCGTCGGGCACGACCGGGATGTACATCGCCGTGCCGAATTACGACGCCGTCGCGGACGTCTTCGCTACGCAATACGACGGCACCGTGCAGGCGATCACCAGCGACGGCACCGTCGCGTGGACGAGCGGTCCGCTGCCGAATGCGAACCGCAGTTCCTACCTGCCTGACTTCCAGGGCGGTCTGGTGGTGTACGACGACCGTTCGATCTACCGGCTCGACGGCCTCACGGGTCAGCCGTCTCCGGCGTACACCGCGATGACCAATGAAGATCAGTACTGGTTCAACTCTCTGCCTCCCAACATTCATCCCGACGGGACGATCTTCACGACCGAGTACGCCTGCCACGATTTCTGTCCGAACGCGGACGATGGCGAGGACGGCGCGTGGGTGGTCGCGATCGATCCGTCGACGGGTGCGTCGAAGTTCAGGGTCCCGCTGCAGAACTCGGTCGGGATCGACACGGTCAGCGATGAGACCGCCGCGTTCTGTCACATCAGTCCCGGGCCGGAACCGTGGCACTACCTCTCGTTCCCGTTTGCGATGTCGATTGCGGGAGACGGGTACGTGTATCTGAGCTATCAGTCGATCGATTCGTTCGGATCGGTGAAGAAGGCGACGCAGCCGTACCCGGACGAGGCGTACGACGCGTGGGATCGTGTGCTGTACGACATGGGCGATCAGGATCGGCCCGCGGACTTCAACGCCGCCATCGCGGACCTCGAAGCCCTGTGGCAGGCGATCGGCCAGGCCTACGATCCGGGAGACGCGCTGCTCCAGGCGTTCCAGCGTGGCGATCGCAATACGGCGATCTTCATCGAAAACAACAGGGGGCCGCAGTTCCTGCGCCTCTGCGATCGAAGCGAGTCGGAGGTGACCAAGCTGCACTTGCTGCGCGTCGGGCCGGACGGCTCCTCGTCGGACGTGGTCGTGGATTCCTGGCACGAGAGCCGCAGCACGGTCTTCACGCTGTCGCCGACGTATCCGTACTACCACGAGACGGGGACGCAGACCGGGCCCGCCTACGTGGACTTCGGCGGGGCGGGGTCGAACATCATCACGAACGCCGATCAGGGTGCGCTGTTCAGCTGGAACGTGTCGAAGCAGTGTTACGAGAACTCGCCGCAACAGGATCCGCGGCGCCCGTGGGTGACGTTCACGCAGACCGATTCCAGTTGCCATTCCGGCATTCTGGAGAATCACCTGAGCACGATGACGAACGGCGCGCTCGCGTCCGATGTCGTGTGGAGTCCGGGCATCACCTATGGCGCGCCCGTCCAGCCGGTGCTTCAATTGGAGGATGGGTCGTTTGCCGGCACGGCGTCGACGGATTCCGGACAGATGCTGATGGTTTTCGACACTGTGGGCCGGATCAAGTGGACGCTTCCCGCGTACTATCCGGTGATGGTCACGCCGGGTGGTCTCATCGCCAGCGGAGGAGCGGGCACCTACGCGTTCGACGACTCCGGCGCGTCGACAGGTCAGGTGGCTGAGGTGCCTACCTACTCGTGGAGGAAGGACTCCTACGCCCTGACATCAGGCGGCACGACGCAGGTCGTGGAGCCGAACATCAAGTGGGGAGCGAGCTATGCAGCCATGTCCGAAGCGAATCCGTCTGCGAGCGGGACGTTCGTAGGCGTCGTCGATAGCGGACAAGTGCTGCCGTCGTTTGGCCTGCCGGGTCGTGGCGGCAATTGTTTTCTCGGCAGTGACAAGGTGGATCTCATCGATCCCGATCGCCAGTTCTATGAGGCGATGAAGCAGGAGCTTCTGGGCAGCGGAGCGCTGACGTCTGACCAGTGCAAGGCGTATTTCAATGCCGATACGGCGCGGGCGCGTTACACAGACCTGCTGACGACAGCCGTGACGAGGCAGGACCCGCACGATGGCCCGCGCTCGACACTGAACAAGTTCGATGCTGGTGTGATGGGCGCCTCTGGACTCACCAGCTCGGCCGCAGCGAATATCGCGTCAATCCTGAGAACTGTACCTGTGTGCAGCGAATTCATCCCGACAATTCGCCCGACTTCGATTAGCGTGGTTACTGCCGTCTCGCAGGGAGTGCTCGCCGTCAGGGGAGCGAATCCAGTGAAGGACATGTATCTCAACACGGATCCATTTGTTTCCCCCTTGTTCACACCGGCAACGCTTCTTCATGAGGCGCTGCACAACCTGACTGGCCTCGACGACCAGGAGTTGGCGCTCTTCGTGGGTCCGCCAGCTCCGGGGCCGGGGAACCCTATCACTCGAAAGCTGCTGCAGGCCGGCTGTGCGCCCAGATAGGTTGCGTCTTCGGCGCCGGGTGGCGCACTGTCTCGCCGGTGTGTGTCTGAGTGTCGTTGCGGTCGCGCCGGCGAGCGCAGCCTGCAGAGCGCCGCAATATCATCGGTTTCAAGACACCATCAATCCGCAGACAGGCAAAGGCGCAGTGCACATCAGTGTGCCGCGCGGCGATTTCACCATCGACAACGTATTGTGTCTGGCGGAGACACTCAGGACTCAGCACCGGGAATGGAAGGACGTCGTCGTTCTTTTCTTCAGTTCCGATGAGGCTGCCGAGAGTTTTGACGCGAGCGGCATGGCCGACTTCCGCGAAGTCGTCGACGCGAGCGGCCGGATCGTCGCGACAGAGAATATCGGCAGATTCCGGAAAGAATTGCGTGCTCTGAGCGTGTTCGATGTGGAGAAGCACGAAGACTACATCGAAATCACGCCGCTCGGACTCAAGAGCGGGACACCCTACACGACAAGGATTGAGTTGCCGGTCACCCGAAAGGCGCACTGTCGCATCGAATTGCGGGACCGGTGCGTTCTGGCGATGGACGAGATCGCGTTCCAGGACGAAGCACTGCGGGCGCGAGTCGCGAACGCCGTAACTCTCACGGGGCACATCCGACCTGACGGCACCGTCGCGGACGTTCAGGTTGTGAGCGCCAGAGGCACGTCTGGAGAAGTCACGGATCGACTTGTGGCTGCATCCGTGGCGAATCTGAGGACCTGGTGGGTGGAACCAGCGCCGCGCCAGGACAAGTTCCGCATCACGTACTCGTACCTCGTCGATTCTTCGTTGCCGCGCGGACACGTGAGTGTGCAGTTTGCGATGCCCGATCGGATTACGATCAGAGCGAACCCGCCCGACTGATCACGCCAGAACTTATCAGGGCGATCCGTGTCCTCCGTGGTTGCCTGGCTTTCGTCCTCTCACTTGGCGTCGGTGACCAGTTCCAGATGAAAGATCGCGATACCGAGACGCCGCAGATCCGATCCGCCCGCGGGCGCTGAGCCGTCAACGTTGTCGAACGTCAGATACGTCGTCCCCGGCTCGAGCGTGAACGCGCCGGTGTCGTACTCGTCGCGAATCGCCGACACCTGAATCCGCGCCACTTCCGTTTCGCCCATCGACACTTTCAGCCCGCGCGTGCGCTCGTGCGCGCGCGCGACGATGCGCAGGCGAACCGTCGACCGCGTGCCCGCCATCACGGCGATCCGCGCGCGATCCGCCATCCACCGCCACGCCATCGTCCGCTCGAGCGGCGTCGGACCGGGGAGGTGTTCGGGATACGACCATCCGTCGGCAAGCCAGATCGCCGGCGGCGGCGGCTGGTCCGGCGGGAGGACGTACGCCGCGATCGGCGTCTCCTTGCGGACGACGGCGCCTTCCTTCGCGCGCATGACGCCGGCGATCCAGGCGGGCGACGTCGGCGCGCGGGTGAAGTCGTACGACGAGCCGCTCCGGTTCGCGTAGCACAACGCGCCGGCGGATCGGCACACGGGCGGGATCTCGGCCGTCCCGCACTGGCTGGGCCACGGCGCGGTGTCTCCGCTGCCCATCAGCAGGATCTTTTCGCATCCGGCGGTCGCGATCGGCGGCGCCGGCGACGGCTCGATTCGCGAAACGCGCTCCGCGAAGACCTCGGCGAGCGGATTATCGACGTCGGGCAGATCCCGCCACAACGTTGACGCGAACGGTGTCGGCGTCAGATACAGCTCCGCGTGCCGCGGCGCGAATTCCACGGTGCACCAGACGACCGACGCCGCCGCGAGAACGCGCAGCCAGACCGCGGCGGCCGGCGCGGCTTCGAGCACCGGAATCGCCAGCGGCAGCAGCCACACGCCGTAGCGGCTCGGCCCCGGCGTGCCGCCGGAGTTGACGTTCGTCGTCTGCGTGAAGCTGAAGAGAAACAGCATCGCGATGAGCGCGAGGACGCCGCGGCCGCCGTGCAGCACGCGACGGAGCGGCGACCGCGCATCCAGCACGACGACGGCAATCGTGATGACGATCGCCGCCGTCAGAAACGGATCGTGCACGAACATCCCGAGATTCGGATCGAACGGCACGGTGAGGAACTCGCGCAGCGACGGCCAATGCTGATCGACGCCTTCGTTGAGCGCCGACCAGCGGTTGAGTCGCACGACGTAGTAGAGCGGATGCAGCGACGCGATCGCGGCGCCGCCCGCCGCGCCGAGCCAGACGCGCCGGTCCGTCCAGCCGACCGACGCGAGCGCGTACGCCACGACGATGAGCATCGCGATCCCGAGGGGCGGATTCTGCGTCGCCGCCGCGCCCAGCGCGACCGCCGACCACCACGGCGCCGTGCGCAGGAGGACGACGGCGATCGTCAGCAGGGAAAAGGTGAAGACTTCGGTGTGCGCTTTGTCGACCCACCAGAGAATCGGTCCGGCGGCGACGAACAGCGCCGTCGCCGCCGACACGCGCTTCCTCAAGACGGATGCGGCGCACAGCAGCAGCAGGACGTTGATCGTCGCAAAGCCCAGCAGCGGCGATCCGCCGAGCGTCGTCGCGACGCGGACGAAGGGCGCGGCGATCAACGAGTAGAGCCAGAAGTGCGGCAGATCCTGGCGGCCGTCGCCGCCCACGTACTCCGGCAGCACGAGACGACGGCTCGCGTCCGCGGGCATCACCTCCGACGCCTGCCGGAGATCGTCCGGCGACAGGCTCGGCGCGGCGCCGCGCGCGAAGTTCAGCGCCATCGCGAGGTACTCGCCGCCGTCGCCCATGACGCGCGGGGCCGACTGCACGACGAGCGCGATCAGCAGCGCGAGGAGGGCGCCGAGAAAGAGGCCGCGCTGGCGGAGACGCGGGCTGACGAGCGGCGCCAGGAGCAGCAGAACGACGGCAACGACTGCGGTGGCGCCCATGAACTGGAATGGCGCTCAGTGCGCGACGTTCGACGGCCCCGGCGTGCGCGCGGTGATGATTTTCATTTCGAGCAGCTCGACGAGCGACGCGGCGCGCGTGCGCAGGCACGGGCGCTCGAGCAGCGCCTGCTTCTCGAGCGGCTCGAAGTCCAGATACTGCGCCAGCGCGTTCACGAGATCGTCGTCGGACATCGCCTGCGGCGTGCGCGCCTCGACTCCGCCGGATTCCGAACCCGGGCCGAGCAGGGATTCGAGCCGCGCCCGCTGGCGGCGGACGGCCTCGCGCTCGGGCGGGGCCAGCGCCGGCTCCGGCAAAAGGTCGACGCTCGCGCGCCGGTAGCTGCGGCTGTCATCCTCGGAAAGGATCCGGAACTTGTCGAGCCCGCGCAGCACGATGTTGTAGCGGCCGTCTGTATGGCGCTCGACGTGCGTGATGACGCCGCTGCAGCCGACGTCGAACACCGGCGGCCGCCCTTCGTATTCCGCCTCCCAGCCCGGACGGAGCAGCACCATGCCGATCATGCGGTCGGCCGAGAGCGCGTCGGCGACCAGCTCGCGATACCGCGGCTCGAAAATGTGCAGCGCGAGAAAGACGTTGGGGAAGAGGACGACGTTGGGCAGCGGAAACAGCGGAAGGAGATCCGACATTTCAGTGAATGGTCTTGGTCTTCTTGTCCATGTAATCCATCAGCACGTACTGCCCGAGCGTGTACGGCGTCGTGAAGTACGCCTTGCCCTTGCAGATGTCGGCGACGCGGCGGACGAAGCTCACCAGATCGTAGTCGCGCGCGAGCATGAACGTGTTGATCATGATGCCGCTCTTGCGGCACGCGGCCACTTCCGCGCACGTCTCGGCGACGATGAACGGATCGAGGCCGAACGCGTTCTTGTAGATGCGGCCGTCGGGCTGCGTGAGCGCCGACGGCTTGCCGTCGGTGATCATGATGATCTGCCGCATGTCCTTCGACTGGCGATCGAGAATCCGCCGCGCGAGCCGCAGGCCCTCGCGCGTGTTGGTGTAGTACGGCCCGACGCGCACGCGCCCGAGCTCGGCGAGCGGAATCTCCTCGGCCGAGTCGTGGAACAGCACGACCTTGAGCGCGTCGCCCGGGTACTGCGTCTTGATGAGTTGCGCGAGCGCGAGCGCCACGCGCTTGGCCGGCGTGAAGCGATCCTCGCCGTAGAGGATCATGCTGTGGCTGCAGTCGAGCATCAGCACCGTCGCGCACGAGCTCTGATATTCGCCCTGGACGACCATGAGATCGTCGTGGGTCACGTGAATGCGCCGCGAGGCCGGTGACTGGTGGCTGGTGGCTGGTGGCTGAAGACTTGCCGCCGCCAACTCTCGCGCTTCGCGCTGCACCGCATTCAGCAGCGTGCTCGCCGGATCCAGATTCATCGTGTCGCCGAATTCGTACGGCTTCGGCGCGCCGGTCGTCTCGACGCCCGTCGCCTGCTCGCGCGTGTCGTGCCGGCCGAAGCTGCTCTTGCCGAGCGAGCCGAGCAGATCGCGCAGCGCGCGGTAGCCGAGGAAATCGAGCGCCTTGTCGGTGACTTCGAACTTCACCTGGCTCTGCTGATCCGGGCCCATGCCGCCGCCGCCCTGCCGATGCTGGCGCTCGGCCTCGAGGTCGGGCGGCATCGAGATGTAGCCCTGCTCGGTCATGCGCTCGATGATCTGCTGGATCAATTCCTCGAGCTTCGAGCGCGCGTCCGACTGATCGCCGTCCGCCGGATCGCCGAGCAGCTGCTCGAGCGTGTCCTCGGGCAGCACGCCGCCGTTGAACAGCGCGTCGAGGATCGCGTCGTGCAGCGCCTGCATCGTGCGATCCTCGTCGTCCATCGCGTACGGACTGCCGAAGCCGCTCGAGAGCAGCAGGTCGGACAGCTTCGAGACCAGATCCTCGAGATCCAGATCGTCGAGCGCGTCGCCGGTGAATTTTGTATATCTGTATTTCATCGACTGCCAGTCACCAGCCACCAGCCGCTAGTTGTAATACTTCTTCTTGTTCCCGGGGATTCGGATCTCTTCTTCCATCGCCGGCTCCTCGCGACGCGGCGCGCGGCGCTGCTGCTGCTCGGCCGCCGCGTAGCCGCGATCGTCGCTGCGGCTGATCTTTCGCTGCGCGCACAGGCCTTCGAGGACGAAATCGATCGCCGATGCGACCATCGGCGCCGGCGCGCCGGGCGGAAGCCCGGCCTGCCCGGCCAGCTCGCGCAAACCCTGCACGCCGCGCGTCTGCGCGATGACTTCGTCGGCCGACGTGGTGTCCGTCAGCGGCAGCACGCCGCCGAGATCGAACCACTCGATGACCGTCCGCGTGTCGACGCCGTCGAACGTGCCCGTGAACACGGACCCCACCGCCGAGCGAATCAGATCGCGCGCGACCTGTTCCGCGCCGCGCAGCTCGCCCTCGTACTCCAGCTCGAACTTGCCGGTGATCGACGGCAGCGCGGCGTAGAGATCGGTGACGCGCGGCACGGCGATCCCTTCGCCGCTGGCGAGCGCGCGGCGCTCGGCGTTCGAGACCACGAGCTCCAGCGTCGTGATCGGCAGGCGCTGGCTGACGCCGGATCGCTTGTCGATCTTGCGGTCCGCGCGCGCCTGGAACGCGACTTCCTCCACGACCTCGCGGACGTACGCCGGGATGTCGACTTTCATGCCGCCGGCGCGATCGGTCCACGCTTCCTGCTTCGTGATCGCCATCGCGTTGTGGCGCGTGGCGGGGTAGTGCGTCCGGATCTCCGATCCGATGCGATCCTTCAGCGGCGTGATGATCTTCCCGCGCGCCGTGTAGTCCTCCGGGTTCGCCGTGAAGACGAGCATGACGTCGAGCTTCAGGCGAATCGGGTAGCCCTTAATCTGGACGTCGCCTTCCTGAAGGATGTTGAAGAGGCCGACCTGGATCTTGCCGGCGAGATCCGGCAGCTCGTTCACCGCGAAGATGCCGCGGTTGGCCCGCGGCAGCAAGCCGTAGTGCATCGTCAGCTCGTCGGACAGATTCAGTCCGGCCTGCGCCGCCTTGATCGGATCGATGTCGCCGACCATGTCGGCGATCGTGACGTCGGGCGTCGCGAGCTTTTCGACGAAGCGATCGTCCCGGCGCAGCCAGCCGATCGCGAGGCGATCGCCTTCCGCCGCGATCCGCGCGCGGCACGCCGCGCAGAGCGGCGCGGTCGGGTCGTCGTGGATCTCGCAGCCGGGCACGACCGGGATGCGCTCGTCGAGCAGATCCACGAGGCCGCGCAGGATGCGCGACTTCGCCTGGCCGCGCAGGCCGAGCAGGATGAAATTGTGGCGCGAGAGGATCGCGTTCACGAGCTGCGGCACGACCGTGTCGTCGTAGCCGATGATGCCGGGAAACAGCGTCTCGCCCGCGCGCAGCTTGCAGACGAGGTTGTCGCGGATTTCCTGTTTGACCGGCCGCGAACGATAGCCGGACTGCCGAAGCTCGCCGAGGGTGTGAATGGCCGCCATTGAGCGATTCTATCCGAGACGCGCTCGCGGAAGGGTCCGACCCGGGTCCGATGGGGGTCGGACAGGGGTCAGATCGGGGTCAGATCGGGGTCGGACCCTGTTGCAGAAACTGCCGTGTCGCGACTAGCGAACGAAGTCGGCCTTGCTCAAAGAAGGATTCACCGTCACTTCATCGAACATCAATTCGTCGATCACGCGATCGCCGGCCGTCGTGACGATCCGGTAAGGCGCCTTCATGCCACCGGTCGATCGGCGGTCCGAGAACGTCGTGTTCATCACCATCCGGTCGGCGCCCCAGTAGGCCAGGCGGATCGGCACGCGGGTCTTGGCGTCGAGAATCATCTTGGCCGCGAAGCCGTCGCCGACGGCGTCGACCCACGCCGACTCCGGGACCACGGGCATTTCGCGCGGCGTGCCGTGCGTGCGCAGCTCGACCGGCATTTCCGGCGACGTGAACGTCGCGATGCCGAGCATCAGGCGCGCGAGCGTTGCGCGGTTGCCCATGAGCACGCCGGCGTTGTCGCGCGGGTCTGGGACGACGCGGCCATCCGGACGCTCGATCTTGTCCAGCGTCGTGCGTCCCGTGTAGCCCGTCGCGCGCCGGCCGAACTCGCCCGTGTCGAGGCGCAGGTAGTTGTCGGGCAGGAGGACGCGAATCTCGACCGTCGCCGGAAGCATCGAGCCATCCTCGCCCGGCACTTTCGATTTTCCCTTGAAGCGCATCGAGCGGAGGCGGGCGATTCCGCCCGGACCGCCGAAGACGGCGATGCGGGCGGACGTGAACAGATCCTTCGCCCTGGCGTCCTCGATGACGGCGCCGTCGTTCGAGTTCTGCCCACGCAAGGGATCAAGGTCCGACGGGGGTCGGACCGGGGTCAGACCGGGGTCGGACCCTGTTGCAGAAACTGCGATCCTGGCGCTCGAGGCGGCGACCACACTTGCGGCGGCCGCGCGGAGAAGACTACGGCGCGTCATGCGTACCGCGGGCATTATAGACTCGCTCCCTGTGCTTCAGGTCCGCGCCCGTCACGCGTTCTTCGCCTCGCCGCGTCCGCTCGTCTTCGCCCACCGCGGCGGCGCCGCGCTCGCGCCCGAAAACACGATCGCGGCGTTCGACAACGGAATCGCGCTCGGCGCGGACGGACTGGAGCTGGACGTGCGCCTGTCGCGCGACGGCCTTGTCTTCGTGCATCACGACCGCCTGCTCGATCGCACGACGCCGCTCCGCGGCCCGAGCGAGGCGCGGACGGCGGACGATCTCGCGCGCGCGAACGTGCCGTTGCTCGCGGACGTGCTCGCGCGGTATCGCGACGCGCGCATCATCATCGAGATGAAAGTGAACTCGATGGAAGCGGCGCGAGCGACCGTGGACGCCGTACGCCGCGCGGACGCGGTCGATCGTGTATGTCTCGGCGCATTCGGCCGGCGGGTGCTGCGCGAAGCGCGCGCCATCGAACCGGCGATGGCGACGAGCGCGGCGCGTGTAGAAGTCCGGTGGGCGCTGTATCGATCGTGGATGCACTGGCCGATCTCGCACGTGGCGTACTCGGGCTTTCAGGTGCCGGAGGTTGCGGGCCGGACGCGGATCGTATCGCCGCGCTTCATCGACGCCGCGCATCGCGCGGGCCTCGCCGTCCAGGTATGGACCGTTGACACGGAAGACGATGCGCGCCGTCTGCTCGGCTGGGGCGTCGACGCATTGATCACCGACCGGCCCGACGTCGTGGTGCCGATCGTTCGCGATGGTCTTGTCGCGAAGGCAACCTAAGGAAGACAATCCAGGTCATGCAACCGCCGACACTGAAGGACGTCTATGCCGCGCGCGAACGCGTCTACCGCGTCGTGCGCCCGACGCCGCTGATGCGGCATCCGCTGCTCTCCGCCGAAACCGGCCTCGACGTCGTCGTCAAGCACGAGAATCACAATCCGACCGGCGCGTTCAAGGTCCGCGGCGGGCTGAATCTGATCGGCAGCCTGCCGGCGGACGAGCGGCGCGGCGTCATCACGGCCTCGACCGGCAATCACGGGCAGTCGATCGCGCTCGCGTGCCAGCGCGACGGCGTGCCGTGCACGATCGTCGTGCCCGTGGGGAACAACCCCGACAAGAACGCCGCGATGCGCGCGTACGGCGCCGAGTTGCTGGAGTTCGGCAGGGATTTCGACGAAGCGCGCGAGCGGGTGGAGCAGCTGCAGCACGAACGCGGTCTGCGCTACGTGCATTCGGCGAACGAGCCGCTGCTGCTGGCCGGCGTCGGGACCTACGCGCTCGAGATCTTCGAAGAACAGCCGGACGCGGACGTGATCCTCGTGCCGATCGGCGGCGGCAGCGGCGCGTGCGGCTGCGCCATCGTGCGGACCGGCGTCGGCAGCCGCGCCAAGGTGATCGGCGTGCAGGCCGAGCGCGCCGACGCGTTCACGCGATCGTGGCGGACCGGCACGCGCATCGTCGGGGACAAAGTGGATACGTTTGCCGAGGGTGTGGCGACGCGCGTGACGTTCGATCTCCCATTCGGCATCCTGCAGCGCGAGCTCGACGACATCATCACGCTGACCGAAGACGAGCTGGCGGAAGGCGTGCGGCTCGCGCTTCGCACGACGCACAACGTCGCCGAAGGCGCCGGTGTCGCGCCGCTGATGGCCGCGCTGAAGGCGCGCGATCGGTTCGACGGGCAAAAAATCGTCTGCGTGATGAGTGGCGGCAACATCGACCGCGCCACGCTCGCGCGCATCCTCGCGTGATCGACCGCCAAAAAGTGCGAAGGAGGAGGCAATAAGTTCACAAGGAAGTGATGAGCGTCAGATAGGATCTGCGTACCATGCGCAGACTGCTGACGCTTCTTGTCACTCCCCGACGATTCACTCCCGTAGCGGCAGTTCTGCTGCTCGCTCTTTGTGGCTACGTGGCATTTGCTGCCATCTCGCTCTCGACTGTCACCAGCTCCTCGCAGAACTTCGACGGGATGGGCATTCCGGCGACGACGTCGACGGCGTCGACGTTGCCCGCAGACTTCCGCGCGGACAATCCCGCGACGGTTCGCACGGTGGGCACATTCGCAGGCGCCGGCACGACGACCGCGCGCGCGGGAGGCGCCAGCCTGTCGACGTCGGCGGGGAATGGCATCTACAACTTCGGCGCCGGCACGGCGACGTTGGGCAGCTCCGATAGAGCCGTCGGGTTTCTCTCCTCCGGCACCGCGACTGCCAGCGGCAACCTCTACGCACAATTCGCGAATAACACCGGCAGCGCCTTGAACGGACTGCAGATCTCGTACAACGTCGAGAAGTATCGCAAGGGCATCAATGCCGCCGGCTTCCGAATCCAGTTGTTCTATTCCATGGACGGGAGCGCCTGGACGAGCGCGGGAAACGACTTCCTGACGGCCTTCGCGGCAGATCCGGGCACGACCAGCAGCGACAATACCGGCTACGCGACGGCGCCGGGTGTGACGGTCGCGGTCACGAACAAGACGCTGAACGTCGCGATTCCGAACGGCAGCAACTTCTATCTCGCGTGGAACTACTCGGTTACGTCCGGGTCGGCAACCACCAACGGACAGGCGCTCGCGATCGACGACATTTCCATCCTCGGCATTGGCAGCGGACCGACCAATCCGACCGGCGCCGGAAACGCGGCGCCGGCCACTATCCAGGCGGGCAACTCGACGCTGCTCACGGTCGCCGTGACGCCGGGCGCCAATCCCGCGAGCACGGGCCTCGCGGTCACGACAGACCTGAGCGCCATCGGAGGATCCGCATCGCAGCAGTTCTTCGACGATGGCACGAACGGTGACCTGACGGCAGGCGACAACATCTTTTCCTTCACGGCAGTGGTGCCCGTCGCCACCAGCGCCGGAGGCAAGTCGCTTCCGGCTGCGATCAGTGACGCGCAGGGACGCAGCGGGAACGCGTCGATCGCGCTGACCGTGACGCCGGCGACGACGTCGCCGACGGGAATCGGGTCCGCCGATCCCGCCAGTCTGCAGGCGGAGCACGATACGCTGCTCACGGTGGCAATTACGCTGGGCACGAATCCCGTCAGCACTGGTGTGACCGTGACGGGCGACCTGACGGCGATCGGAGGCGGCGCGTCGCAACAGTTCTACGACGACGGCACGCACGGCGACGTCGTCGCCGGCAACAACGTCTTCTCGTTCAAGGCGACCGTGGCCAGCGGCACCACCGCAGGCGCGAAGACGTCGCCGGTGACGATTGCCGACGCGCAGACGCGCAGCAGCACGGCGTCCCTCGGACTGACCGTGCTGCCGCCTCCGCCGCCGACGACCGTGAAAATCAGTCAGGTGTACGGCGGCGGCGGGAACTCGGGCTCGACGTACCTGAACGATTTCATCGAGCTCTTCAATCAAGGCTCCACGCCGGTCTCGCTGGACGGCTGGACGGTGCAGGCCACATCCGCGGCCGGCACGTCGTGGACGGCGAACGGCGTGCCGACGCCGTTGTCGGGAACGATTCAGCCCGGCCACTACTATCTGATTCAGGAATCCGCGAACGGCGGTGGAACGACGCCGCTGCCGACCCCCGACGCGATCGGCGTGCTGGCCTTGAGCGCCTCGAACGCGAAAATCGCGCTCGTCGCGAGCCCGGCGACGCTGAGCGGGTCGTGTCCGCTTGGTGGCCTGGTCGTGGACTTCGTGGGATACGGGACGGCGAACTGCTCGGAAGGCGGCGCCGCGGCGCCGACACTCTCGAACACCACGTCGGCCGTGCGACGCGGCAACGGCTGCGTGGACACCGACAACAACGCCAGCGACTTCGCCGAAGTCGGTCCGATCCCGCGCGACAGCGCGGCGCCCGTGCACTCGTGCGGGGGCGATCCGGCCGAGCCGTCCGGCGTGGGCATCGCGTCGCCGTCGGCCCTGGATCCCGCAACGAACACGCTGCTGACGGTGCGCGTCACGCCGGCGAGTGTCCCGGCGAGCGGCGGCGTCTCGGTCATCGCGGATCTGACGAGCGTCGGCGGCGCGGCCGCGCAAACCTTCTATGACGACGGCACGCACGGCGATCTGCTCGCCGGCGACAACGTGTTCTCGTTCCTTGCGACCGTCGGCGTGGACATCACGACCGGCGCGAAGTACATGGTCCCGGTCATCCGGGATGCCGAGGGCCGGACGGCGACCGCGCCCATCACGCTGACGGTGAGCAGTCCGACGTGCGGCGTCGAGCGGTGGACCGTCAAGGTGGGATCGGACATGGACGTGGATCTCGTGAATCTCGGCGCCCATGTGCCCACGACGATCGCCACGCTCGCGGCGCTGCCGGCGCCACTGTCGTCCGACATCGATCTCGGCGGGCCGTTCGCGAACAACCGCATCACGCCGACCGAGACGACGGTGTTCGTCATCGACGCGACGATGACCTTCTATAAGAAGGAGACCGACGTCGACTACCACATCGTCCTCGACGATGGCGCCGGGCACACGCTCATCTCGGAGATCCCGAACCCGGCGTGCATCCTGGCGCCGAGTCCGCTCGGATCCGGCCGTGTGCTCGTGCCGAGCCCGCTGGGCGCGGGGATCGCCGCGGCTCGCGAGAAATTCGACACGCGCCTCTCGGCGCAGACGTTCTTCCAGAACGCGGGCATCCCCGTGCGCATGACGGGCGTCGGCTTCTTCGACTTCGAGCACGGCCAGACCGGCGTCGCGCCGAACGCGATCGAGCTCCATCCGGTGATCGACATCAGCTTCCGCGGCAACACGACGGCGACGCTGATGTCCAGCGCGAACCCGTCGGTGTACGGCCAGCCGGTGACGTTCACGGCGACGGTGACCAACCTCGGCAACGAGGGAGCGTTCACGCCGACCGGCGAAGTGACGTTCTTCGACGCCGGGAACTCGTTCGTCGTGGCGCTCGACGGGAACGGGCAGGCGGCGTTCACGACGAGCGCGCTGACCGCGGGACCGCACGCGCTGACCGTGTCCTACGTCGGCGACGCGACGTCGCTGCCGGGCGTCTCGGCGCCGCTTCCCATCACGATTGACCCGGCGCCGCTGACGGTGACCGCCGCGGACAAGACGCGCGAGTTCGGCGCGCCGGACCCGGTGTTCACGGGAACGCTCACGGGCGTCGTGCCTGGTGACGACATCACCGCGTCGTACGCCACGACGGCGGTGTCGACGAGCCTGCCGGGCACGTACCCGATCGTCGCGACGCCGAACGATCCGCTGGGGCGGCTCGCGAACTACACCGTGACCGCGCACGACGGCGTCCTGACGATCGTCGACACGACGCCGCCGGCGATCCTGTCCGTCACGCCGAGCGTCACGTCGATCTGGCCGCCGGACCACAAGATGGTGTCCGTGTCGATCGCGGTGAGCGCGAGCGACGCGGTCGATCCGTCGCCGGCGTGTCACGTGACCGGCGTCACCGGCAACGAAGGGTCGAGCGCGGATTGGCAGATCGCGGGACCGCTGACGGTGAACCTGCTCGCCGGCCGCGACGGCGGCGGCAGCGGCCGCATCTACACGATCGGCGTGCAGTGCGTCGACAGCTTCGGCAACGCCTCCTCATCGTCGACCGCCGTCGTGGTGCCGCACGACCAGCGGAAGTAAGCCGGCGGTCGTCAGCGGCCCTGAAGCGTGAAGTTGATCGTCACGGTCATCACGAGAGGGACCGCCACGCCGTTGAGCAGCGTCGGCGTGTACTTCCACTGGCGCACGGCGTCGACGGCGGCTTGATCGAGGAGCGGAATCGATCGCAGGACGCGCACGGATGCAACGTCGCCGTGCGTGTCGATGATCGCCTCGAGGATGACGACGCCTTCCTTCCGCGCCGCCGACGCGATCGCCGGATAGACCGGCGCGACATCGACGAGCTTTCGCGGCATCTGCATTCCTGAGTGAAGCCTGATCGGATCCTGCGGCGGCGCCGGTGGAGGCGTTCGCTCGACGATCGCGGCGCGCGGCTCTCCCGATCCAGGCTCGTGATCGACGCCGTCGATCACGCCAACCTGTTGCGTCTTCACGTCTTCGAATCCGGTCTCGGGGATGATTCCCGCCGGCGGAACAATCGGCGCCGCGTTGATCGATGCCGCGTGTTCGAGCGGCTTCTCTGCGCGCGTGCGTTGCGGCGGCGGCAATGGGATGTCGAGCAGCTGGATGGCGCGGATGCTCTCGAACGACAGCGGGCGTCTCGGCGTCGGCAGCGGGCCGACGGCCAGCAACTGCGCGACGAGCAGGCTGGAGATGACGACGGCGTGAAGGACGATCGAGCAGACGGTGAGCGCGCGTCGAAGCGCGGCGCGCGAGGCAGGGCGTACGACGGCATCGCCGAACAGATCGCGCGGCAT
Organism: Terriglobia bacterium; assembly: GCA_020073005.1. Lineage (GTDB taxonomy): Bacteria > Acidobacteriota > Vicinamibacteria > Vicinamibacterales > CAVVIG01 > SRVP-36. The sequence goes on from JAIQFX010000012.1 coordinate 41,647, forward strand.
GGACCCTCCAGTCGTGATCACGATCGGAGCGCGCCGCCCGGCCAGCTCGACGTCGCGCTTATCGCGGACTTGTCATCACGTCAGGTTGGACACCGATTGACGGTGGAGGTTCCCGCTATCGCTTCAGAGCGCGGTTCGCACGACGAAAGACCGCGTCCATCATCGGCGGCGTGAGCTTGCCGGTGTTCGTGTTCTGCCGGCTCGGGTGGTAGCAGCCGATCAGCGTCTGGCCGTTCGACAGACGATGCGCGAGCGCGTGGCCGAACGCCGGTCTGGGCCGCGCGTTCACGCCGCGCTCTTTCAGCAGCCGCAAGTACGCGTCGAACGCGATCCGGCCGAGCGCGACGACGACGCGGATCCGCGGCAGCGCGGCGATCTCGGCGTCGAGATGCGGCAGGCACCGCGCGATCTCTTCAGGCGTCGGCTTGTTGTCGGGCGGCGCGCATCGCACCGCGGCCGCGATGAACGCGTCTTTCAGCTTCAAGCCATCATCACGACGCTGCGAGGTCGGGATGTTCGCGAAGCCGGCGCGGTGGAGCGCCGACATCAGGAAGTCGCCTGAGCCGCCCACGCCGTCGCCCGTGAAGACGCGGCCGGTGCGGTTGGCGCCGTGCGCGGCGGGCGCGAGGCCGATCAGCAGCAGCCGCGCCTTCGGATCGCCGAAGCCGGGGACCGGCTTGCCCCAGTAGATTTCGTCGCGAAACGCGCGCCGCTTCTCGCGCGCGACGCGCTCGCAGTACTTCCGGAGACGCGGACAACGCTCGCACGAGATGATCTGCTCGCGAACGGAGGCGAGCGCGATGAATGTGGTCATCGAGCCATCTGGTTATCTGATCATCGATTGGTCGATTGGACTGTTCGTTCGAAATGACTCAATAACCAAATGACTCAATGACCACATTCACCATACACGACAGGCGTTTGCGCGGACCATGGGGGCATCCGGTTTACACGCAAACGCCTTCTGGAACTCCGGCATGTTCGAGATGACGCCGTTCACGCGGTAACGCGCCGGCGCGTGCGGGTTGGTCTGCGCGAGCATCCGCTCGCGCTCGGGCCGCGAGTTCTCGCACCAGCTCTGGCCGTAGCCGACGAAGAAGCGCTGTTCCGGCGTGTAGCCGTCGAGCGTCGACGTCGTCGCCAGGGTCGCCGGCGTCAGCGTCGCGAGGTACGCCATCAGCGCGATGCGCGTGCCGCCGTTGTCCGCGGCGTTCTCGCCGAGCGTGAGCTTGCCGTTGACCTTCACTTCGTCGACGGCCGTGAAGCCCGAGTACTCGTCGACGACGCATGCCGCGCGCTCGTCGAACGCCTTCGAGTCCTCCGGCGTCCACCAGTCCTTGAGGTTGCCCTGCGCGTCGAACTGCCGGCCCTCGTCGTCGAAGCCGTGCGTGAGCTCGTGGCCGATGATCGCGCCGGCGCCGCCGTAGTTGACGGCCGGATCCGCGCCGGTCGTGAAGAACGGCGGCTGCAGGATGCCGGCGGGGAAGTTGATGTTGTTCTGCAGCGGGTGGTAGTACGCGTTCACCGTCGGCGGCGTCATCTCCCACTCGCCCTTGTCGAGCGGCTTGCCGATCCGGTTCATCTGGCGATGGAACTCGAAGATGTTGGCGCGCTGCGAATTGCCGAGCGCGTCGCCGCGGACGATCTTCAGCGCGCTGTAGTCGCGCCACTTGTCCGGGTAGCCGATCTTGTTCGCGATCGCGTGCAGCTTCACGATCGCGGCCTGCTTCGTCGTGTCGCTCATCCAGCTGAGGCCCTGGATGTCCTGCTCGAGGGAGGTCTCGAGCTCGCGGACCATCTTCAGCGTGTCTTCCTTGGCGCGCGGCGGGAACGTCTCGCGCACGAACGCCTGGCCGAGGGCTTCGCCAAGATCGCTGTCGGTGTACTGCACGCAGCGCTTCCAGCGCGGGCGCAGCTCCTGCACGCCCATCAGCGTCGTGCTGTAGAAATGAAAGTTCTCGTTGACGAACGGCGCGGACAGCACGGCCGCCGACGCGTGGACGAGCTGCCAGCGCAGGTACGTTCGGACGTCGGCGATCGGCGTGGACTTCGCCAGCGCGTCGAACGCCTTGAAGAATTCCGGCTCGGTCACGTTCACGGCGTCGATCGACGCCGCGCCGACGCCCTTGAAGTACTGGCTCCAATCGAACGACGGCGTCAGCGCCTGCACCTCCGCGCGCGACAGCTTGTGATACACGGCCGACGGGTCGCGCCGCTTGACCGCGTCGAACGCGTCCTTGGCGAGGGCCGTCTCGATGCGCATCACGGTTGCCGCGGCCGCGGCGCTGTCGCCCAACCCCGGCCCGAGCAATCCGTACATCTTGCCGACGTGCTCCACGTACTGCGTCCGCAGCTCGACCGACTTCGCATCGTCGCGGAAGTAGTAATCGCGGTCCGGCAGGCCGAGGCCGCCCTGATCCGCGATCGCCATGATCATGCTGGCGTTCTTGAAGTCCGACTCCGCGCCGAAGCTGAAGAACGCGCCGACGCCCATCGTGTGCAGCTCCGCGAGGAGCGACGGCAGCTCGCGGACGCTGGAGAAGGCGGCGATCTTCTTCAGCGCGGCATCGAGCGGACGCGCGCCCCTGGCGTCAATCGCCGATTCGTCCATGCAGCTCGCGTAGTAATCGCCGATCTGTTGCGTCAGCGGATCGCGCGCGGCCGCGGCCGTTTCCAGAATCTTGCGGAGCAGCGCGTTGTTCCGCTCCTGCAGTTCCTCGCCGCGGCCCCACGCCGATCGATCGGCCGGAATCGGATGATTCGCGGTCCAGCCGCCGCAGGCGTACTTGTAGAAGTCCACGCAGGGATCAGCGCCGCGATCGATGAGCGAGAGGTCGAGGCCGGAGGCCGATGACGCTTGGCCGTGTGCGACTCCGGTCGACAGTGGAAAGACGATGCACGTGAAGGCGAGGAGGAGGCGGCGCGTGAATGTGGTCATCGAGTCATCTCGTTATCTGGTCAGTGATTGGTCAATTGAGCATCGCAATGACTAGATAACCATATGACTCAATGCCCAAATTCACCATACGCGACAGGCGTTTTGACGCACCATCGGCGCGTTTTGTTTACAGGAGAACGCTTTTCTGAATTCCGGCATGTTCGATAACGGACCGTTGACGCGGTACTTGTTCGAGGAATGCGGATTCGTGGCCGCCTTCAGCCGCTCGGCCTCGGGCCGCGCGTTCTCGCACCACACCTGCGCCCACCCGATGAAGACGCGCTGCTCGCCGGTGAAGCCGTCGACCTTCGGCGCCTTGGCGCCAGGCCCGGCCAGATACGCCATCAGCGCGAGCCGCAGACCGCCGTTGTCCGCCGTGTTCTCGCCGAGCGTGAGCCGGCCGTTGATGTGCGTGTCGCCGGCGACGGTGTAGCTCGAGTACTGATCGGCGACGCAGTTCGCGCGCTCTTCGAAGGCCTTGCCGTCGGCGGCCGTCCACCAGTCGCGCAGGTTGCCCTGGCCGTCGAAGCGACGGCCCTGATCGTCGAAGCCGTGCGTCAATTCGTGGCCGATGACGGCGCCGGCGCCGCCGTAGTTGACGGCCGCGTCGCGGCCCGCGCGATAGAACGGCGGCTGCAGGATGCCGGCGGGGAAGTTGATGTTGTTGCGGTCGGGACTGTAGTACGCGTTCACGGTCGGCGGCGTCATGCCCCATTCGCTGCGGTCGACCGGCTGGCCGATCTTCTTCAGATTGCGCTCCCGGCTCCACGCCAGCGCGCGCTGCTCGTTCCCGAGCGCATCGTCGCGCGTCACGCGCAGCGCGGAGTAGTCGCGCCACGTGTCGGGGTAGCCGATGCGATCGACGACGGCGTCGAGCTTCACCATGGCGGCCTTCTTGGTCTCGCCGCTCATCCACGGCGCCGCGTCGATGTCCTGGCGCATCGCGTCCTTGATGCCCTGGACCATCTTCAGCATGTCGGCCTTGGCCTGTGGGCCGAACGCCTCTTCGACGAAAGCCTTACCCAGTGCCTCGCCCAGGAAATCGTCGGTCCACCCGACGCATCGGCGCCAGCGCGGCAGCTCGGCCTGCTGTCCGTTGAGCGTGCGGCTGAAGAAATCGAAATTCGCGTCGGCGAATCGCTTCGGCAGCAGATCGGCCGACGCGTGCAGCAGGTGCCAGCGCAGGTACGCCTTGAGATCGGTGACCGGCGTGGACGCGATCAACGCGTCGAGCGCTTTCATGTAGTCCGGCACCGACACGTTGATCGAATGGAACTCCGGCGCCTGCGACGCGGCGACGTACTTCTTCCAGTCGAAACTCGGCGTGAGCGCCTGGAGATCGACCGGCGTCATGGGATGCTGCGTCGCCGACGGATTGCGCCGCTCGACCCGCCCCAGCATCGCCTTCGCCATCGCGGTTTCGAGCGCAAGCACGGCCTTCGCCTCGGCGGCCGCGCGGTCCGCCTCGATGCCGGCCAGCGTGAACATCTTCTCGACGTGCGCGACGTATTGCCCGCGCTGCTCGGCCGAGCGCGTGTCGGTCTTCAAGTACGTCTCGCGATCCGGCAGGCCGAGACCGCTCTGATCGACGTCCGCGATCTGCTGTGTCGCGTCGCGCAGGTCGGTCTGCGATCCAAAGCGGAAGAGCGTCTGCACGCCGATGCCGTGGAGATGCGCGACGAGGACGGGAAGATCGTCGGGGTTGCTGAGCGCGTTGATCGTCGCCAGCTCGGGCCCGAGCGGCGCGAGGCCGTTGGCTTCGATGCCGGGCTCGTCCATGCACGCGGCGTAGAAGTCGGAGGCCTTCTTGCGATCGCCCTCGGGGCGTTCATTACCGGGCGCCTCCAGGATGCGTCGCAAGATCGTGAAGTTCCGATCCTGGACTTCCTGGAACCGGCCCCACGAGCGGCGGTCGGCGGGCAAGGGGTTCTTCGCGACCCAGCCGCCGCACGCGAACTGATAGAAGTCGGTGCACGGATCGGCGGCGCGATCGAGCGCGTCGAGCTCGACGCCGGCCGGCGCGGCCGCGGGTCTCGCGCTCTGGGCGGCGCCGAGCGTCGCCGCGACGGGCAGCGCAACGAATGTGAAGGCGACGATCAAGCGGCGCATGGTTCCCCTTCCCCGCAAGTCACGTTACAATAAGTGTTTGGGACCTACAGCCGCGGCGTCACAGAGCCGACATATCCCGATAGCAGCGACGCTCAGCGAAAGGATTTCGCGCCCTTGAGATACATCGCCCCGAAAGACGCCGCCGACCTCGACGCCACCGAAACGCGCGAGTGGCTGGATTCGCTCGATTATGTCCTGCAAAGCGGCGGGCCGGCAAAGGTCGCGCGCCTGTTGCGTGAACTGACCGTCCACGCGCGGCAGAACGGCGTCAAGATGCCGTTCACGGCGAACACGCCCTACATCAACACGATCGCCGCCGACGAGCAGGCGCTGATGCCCGGCAGCCCGGATCTGGAGCGCCGCATCAAGAGCCTGGTGCGCTGGAACGCCGCGGCGATGGTCGTCCGCGCGAACAAGGCCGAGGAAGGCATCGGCGGGCACATCTCGACCTACGCGTCGGCCGCGACGCTCTACGAAGTCGGCTTCAACCATTTCTTCCGCGGCCACGGCGAGGGCAGCGACGGCGACGTGATTTTCTTCCAAGGCCACGCCGCGCCCGGCATCTACGCGCGCGCGTACCTCGAGGGCCGCATCGACGAATCGCACCTCGAGAACTTCCGCCGCGAGACCAAACCCGGCGGCGGCCTGTCGTCGTACCCGCATCCGTGGCTGATGCCGGATTTCTGGGAGTACCCGACGGTGTCGATGGGCCTCGGGCCCCTGATGGCGATCTACCAGGCGCGCTTCATACGCTACCTCGAGGATCGCGGGCTCAAGCCGCACTCGGACGCGAAAGTCTGGGCGTTCCTCGGCGACGGCGAGACCGACGAGCCCGAAGCGCTCGGCGCGATCACGCTGCCGTCGCGCGAGAAGCTGGACAACCTGATCTTCGTCATCAACTGCAACCTGCAGCGCCTCGACGGCCCGGTCCGCGGCAACGGCCAGATCATTCAGGAGCTCGAGGCCGCGTTCCGCGGCGCGGGCTGGAACGTGATCAAGGTGCTGTGGGGCCGCGACTGGGATCCGCTGCTCGCCAAGGATCGCGACGGCCTGCTGGTCAAGCGGATGGGCGAGATCGTCGACGGCCAGTATCAGAAGTACGCGGTCGAGTCGGGCGCCTACATCCGCGAGCACTTCTGGGGCGCCGATCCGCGGCTGCTGGAGATGGTCAAGCACCTCTCCGACGATCAGCTCCGGAAGCTGACGCTCGGCGGCCACGATCCGATCAAGGTGTTCAACGCCTACAAGGCGGCGGCCGAGCACAAGGGCGAGCCGACGGTCATCCTGGCGCGTACTATTAAAGGGTACGGCCTCGGCGAGGCGGGTGAAGGCAAGAACATCACCCACCAGCAGAAGAAGATGAACGAAGACGAGCTGCGGGCGTTCCGCACCCGCTTCGGCATCCCGATTTCAGACGCGGAAGTCGGCCACACGCCGTTCTACCGGCCCGCCGAGGACAGCATCGAGATCAAGTACATGCGCGAGCGTCGTCAGGCGCTCGGCGGCTACGTTCCCAGCCGCAAGAACCGGAGCACGCCGCTGGCGCCGGTGGCGGCCGAGGTGTTCGAAGAATTCCACAAGGGCACCGACGGCCGCAAGGCGTCCACGACGATGGTCTTCGTGCGGCTGCTGTCGAAGCTGCTGCGCGACAAGGACATCGGCAAGCTGGTCGTGCCGATCGTCCCCGACGAAGCGCGGACGTTCGGCATGGAGGCGCTCTTCCGGCAGGTCGGCATCTACTCGCACGCCGGCCAGGTGTACGAGCCGGTCGACATGGACACGCTCCTGTACTACAAGGAAGCGTCCGACGGCCAGATTCTCGAGGAAGGGATCAACGAAGCCGGATCGCTGTCGTCGTTCATCGCGGCCGGCACGGCGTACGCGACGCACGGCGTCAACACGATCCCGTTCTTCATCTTCTACTCGATGTTCGGCTTCCAGCGGATCGGCGATCTGATCTGGGCCGCGGCCGATTCGCGGACGCGCGGCTTCGTGCTCGGCGGCACGGCGGGCCGGACGACGCTCGCCGGCGAAGGGCTGCAGCATCAGGACGGCAACAGCCATCTGCTCGCGTATCCGGTGCCGAACCTCGTCGCCTACGATCCCGCCTTCGCGTACGAGCTCGCGGTCATCATCGAGGACGGCATCCGCCGGATGTACATCGATCAGGAGAGCATCTTCTATTACCTGACGGTGATGAACGAGCAGTACGCGATGCCGGAGATGCCGGCCGGCGCGCGCGAAGGAATTCTCAAGGGCCTCTATCGCTTCCGCGCTTCGTCTACGCCAACGGCGAAACTGCGCGCGCAGCTCTTCGGCAGCGGCGCGATCCTGCCGGAAGTGATCAAGGCGCAGGAAATTCTCGAGTCGAAGTACGACGTCGGCGCGGACGTCTGGAGCGTGACGAGCTACGGCGAGCTCTACCGCGACGGCCACGCGTGCGAGCGCTGGAACATGCTGCACCCCGGCGGGACGCCGCGCGTGCCGTACGTGACGCAGCAGCTCGGCAACGCGCAGGGCGTGCTGATTGCCGCGTCCGACTACGTGAAGGCGCTGCCCGATTCGATCGACCGCTGGCTGCCGCGCCCGCTGACGGCGCTCGGCACCGACGGCTTCGGCCGCAGCGAGAACCGCGCGGGCCTGCGCGAGTTCTTCGAAGTCGATTACCGCTACGTCATCGTCGCGACGCTCGCGGCGCTGGCGCGCGACGGCAAGGTGAAGGCGTCGGTGGTCGAGCAGGCCATCGCGGCGCACAACATCAATCCCGAGAAGGCGAACCCGGCGATCTCTTGATGGCGACTGATTTCACTCTTCCAGAACTGGGCGAGAATATCGCCGCGGGCGATGTTCTCCGCATCCTCGTCAAACCCGGCGACATGCTCGCGAAAGATCAGCCGGTGCTCGAGCTCGAGACCGACAAGGCGACGATCGAGGTGCCCTCGTCCGTCGCCGGCCAGGTGAAAGAGATCAAGGTCAAGGCCGGCGACAAGGTGAAGGTCGGCCAGGCCATCCTTTCGCTCGAGGATGGCGGCCTTGTCCCGCCGCCGCCCGCAGCCGCGAAGGTCCAGCGGGCGGAGCCACCGAAGGCCGCCGCGCCGCCTCCCGCGCCGGAACCTGTCGCGCGGCAGGACAAAGTCGTCGACATCAGCCGCGGCGCGCGCGCGGCGGCCGAGCCCGCGGTCAGTTCAGAGTTTCCACCCGCGCCGGCGGCGCCGTCGGTCCGCCGCATGGCGCGCGAGCTGGGCGTCGACATCAATCAAGTGCCCGGCACCGAGGCCGGCGGCCGCATTTCGGTCGAGGACGTGAAGGCCCACGCGAAGCGGCTGCTCGCGGGCGTGAGCCGCGGCGTCGGCGGAGCGGCGCCCGTCAGCGCCGTCGCGCTGCCGGATTTCTCACGCTGGGGCGATATCGAGCGCCAGCCGATGCGCGCGGTCCGCCGCAAGACCGCCGAGCATTTGAGCGCGGCGTGGGCGGCGATCCCGCACGTCACGCAGGGCGATCTCGCCGACATCACGGCGCTCGACGAGTTGCGCAGGAAGTACACGAAGCAGGTCGAGGCGGCGGGCGGCAATCTCACGGTGACGGCCATCGCCACGAAGGTCGTTGCGGCGGCGCTGCGCGTCTTCCCGCAGTTCAACGCCTCGATCGATTTCGGCGCCGACGAGATCATCCTCAAGAAGTACGTGAACATCGGCATCGCCGTCGACACGGATCGCGGGCTGCTGGTGCCGGTCATCCGCGACGCCGATCGCAAGAACATCGTCCAGCTCTCGGTCGAGCTGAGCCAGCTCTCCGAGAAGGCGCGCACGCGCAAGATCTCGCTCGAGGAGATGCAGGGCGGCTGCTTCAGCATCTCCAACCTCGGCGGCATCGGCGGCACCTACTTCACGCCGATCGTGAACGCGCCGGAAGTGGCGATCCTCGGCATCTCGCGCGCGCGCATGGAGCCGGTGTTCAGGGACGGCGCGTTCGTGCCTCGCTTGATGCTGCCGCTCGCGCTGTCGTACGACCACCGCGTCATCGACGGCGCCGACGGGATCCGGTTCCTCCGTTGGGTGGTCCAAGCCCTCGAGGAGCCGTTCGTGCTGGCGCTTCAAGGATGATCTCCACGCAGCTTGTCGTCGTCGGCGGCGGGCCGGGAGGCTACGCCGCCGCGTTTCTCGCCGCGGATCTCGGTCTCCCGGTCGCGCTCGTCGATCCCGAAGTGAATCCGGGCGGCGTGTGTGTCTATCGCGGCTGCATTCCGTCGAAGGCGCTGCTGCACGTCGCCAAGCTCGTCGACGAATCGCGTCACGCGAAAGCATGGGGCGTCGAGTTCGGCGAGCCGAAGATCGATCTCGCCAAGCTGCGCGAGTTCAAGAACGCCGTCGTCGGCCGCCTGACGAGCGGCACCGGTCAGCTCGTCAGGCACCGCAAGGTCCAGTACCTGCAGGGCTACGCCGAGATCGTCGACGCGCACAGCCTGAAGGTGTCGTTGACCAGCGGCGCCGTCGAATCCGTCCAGTTCGAGCACGCGATTCTCGCGACTGGCTCAGTGCCGGCGATGCCGCCGATGCTGAAGGTTGACGATCCGCGCGTGATGGATTCGACGGGCGCGCTCGAGCTGCCCGACATTCCCAAGTCGCTGCTCGTCGTCGGCGGCGGCTACATCGGTCTCGAGCTCGGCAGCGTCTACGCCGCGCTCGGGAGCGCCGTGACCGTCGTCGAGATGACGCCGGGCCTCCTGCCGGGCGCCGATCGCGATCTGGTCGACGTGCTCGCGCGCCGCATCACGCAGACGATGAAGAGCGTGCTGCTCGAGACGAGCGTGGTGAAGATGAAGGCGGAGGCCAAGGGCATCCGGGTCGCGTTCGAGAGCATGCGCGGCGCCGCTCAAGGCGACGCAGGCAATGTCCCGAAGGAGCAGCTCTTCGATCGCGTGCTGGTGTCGGTCGGGCGACGGCCGAACTCGAAGATCCCGGGACTCGAGCGCACGCAGGTCCAGATCGATCAGCGCGGCTTCATCATGGTCGACGAGCAGCGGCGCACGCACGAGCCGTCCATCTTCGCCATCGGCGACGTCGTCGGCGAGCCGATGCTCGCGCACAAGGCGTCGCACGAAGGGCGCGTGGCCGTCGAGGTCATCGCGGGCGAGAACGTGGCCTTTGCCCCGCGCGCGATTCCAGCGGTCGTCTTCACCGATCCCGAGCTCGCATGGTGCGGCCTGACCGAGGCGCAGGCGGCGAAAGAGAATCGCGCGGTGACGATCGCGAAGTTCCCGTGGGCGGCGTCAGGCCGCGCGATCACGCTCGATCGGACGGACGGTCTCACCAAGCTCGTGATCGATCCCGAGAGCGAACGGCTGCTCGGCGTCGGCCTCGTCGGTCCGGGCGCGGGCGAGCTGATCGCGGAAGGCGTGCTCGCGATCGAGATGGGCGCGAACGCGACGGACCTGAAGCTGTCGATCCATCCGCATCCGACGCTGACCGAAACGATGATGGAGTCGGCCGAAGTGTTCTTCGGTCAGGCGACGCATGTCTACCGGCCGAAAAGAAAGTGAAAACCTAGAACTGAAAACTGAAAACTGAAGAGAAGATCCTCAGTTTTCTCTTTTCAGTTTTCACTTTTAGCTTTCCGTCCTGGTCACCAGCCCCGTAGCCGTCCAGCGCAGGAAATCCGACGCGACCAGCTGTTCGATGACGACGCGGCACGTTTCGTCCTCCAGTCCCCACAATCTGGTCGCCTGAGCCGGCGTCAGCCGCAGGCCGGGCATCTCCAGAAACTCCTCGCGCACGCGCCAGACGACTCGTTCAAGTTCCATGGCGATCTTGGCGAGCAAAATGCAGTCCACGCGCTGGAACGCCGGCAGTCGGCGGGCGACTCGCGGATTTCCCAAGGAATTCTAATGATCCGGACGCGGCCCGCCGGTGCGTCCTCAAGTGAGTCAGACATTTATGTTTGGAAACTAATGACGTCTGACACAAACGTCCCGCGGACGCCAAAGGCTCCAGCAAGCGCGGCGTCCAGGTTACGACAATAATGTTTGACATCTACTACGTAGAGACGGGAATGTAGGATGGAAACCATGGCTCGCGTCACGACCAGCACCGGTACCGCCAGCAGGACGCCTGCGCCGCCGCCCGTGTCGATCGACGCGCCGGCGCGCGAGACGCGGCGGCTGTCGACCCTGCTCGAGGTCAGCCAGGCGCTGTCCGGCACGCTGAATCTCAAGGCCTCGCTGCACCGCGTGCTCGAAATCCTGGCCAGCCACTACGGCGCCGTTCGCGGCATCGTGTCGCTGCTGCACGCCGACGGCGACCTGCGCATCGAGGCGTCCGATGGCCTCGGCGATCGCGCCGGCGTCGTCACGTATCGGATGGGTGAAGGCATCACGGGCCGCGTCGTCCAGAGCGGCAAGCCGATCGTCGTCCCGCGCGTCAGCCGCGAGCCGACCTTTCTGCATCGCGCGGCGCGGCGGCCCGAACTGACGCACCAGGAGCTGAGCTTCATCTGCGTGCCGATCGTTCTGAACCGGCGCGCGGTGGGCGCGCTCGCCATCGACCTCAAGTTCAAGCCCGAGCGCACGTTCGATCGCACGGTGAAGTTCCTCGCGCTGGTCGCGTCGATGCTCGCGCAGGCGATCAAAATCCACCGGCTGATCGAGGAGGACAAGCGGCGGCTCGTGGACGAGAACACGCACCTGCGGCAGGAGCTGCGCGAGCGGTACGACTTCTCGAACTTCGTCGGCGCGAGCGGGCCGATGCGGCAGATCTTCGAGCAGGTGACGCAGGTGGCCGGCACGAACACGACCGTGCTGATCCGCGGCGAGTCGGGCACGGGCAAGGAGCTCATCGCGCACGCGATCCATTACAGCTCGCTCCGCGCGAAGAAGCCGTTCGTCAAAGTCAGCTGCGCGGCGCTGCCCGACAGCCTCATCGAGTCCGAGCTTTTCGGGTACGAGAAGGGCGCATTCACCGGCGCCGAGTCGCGCAAGAAAGGACGCTTCGAGCTGGCCGAGGGCGGCACGCTCTTCCTCGACGAGATCGGCGACGTGAACCTGGCGACGCAGGTCAAGCTGCTGCGCGTGCTGCAGGAGCGCGAGTTCGAGCGCGTCGGCGGCACGGAAACGATCAAGGCGAACGTCCGGCTGATTGCCGCGACCAACAAGGATCTCGAGAAGGCGATCGCCGCGGGCACGTTCCGCGAGGACCTCTACTACCGGCTCAACGTCTTCACGATCTTCGTGCCGGCGCTGCGGGAGCGGAAGGCCGACCTGCTGATGCTCGTCGATCACTTCCTCGAGAAGTTCTCGCGCGAGCACAAACGCAGCATCAAGCGCATTTCGACGCCGGCCATCGACATGCTGGCCAGCTACCACTGGCCGGGCAACGTGCGCGAGCTCGAGAACACGCTCGAGCGGGCGGTCCTGATCTGCGACGGCGAGGTGATCCACGGGCACCACCTGCCGCCGTCGCTGCAGACCGCCGAGGCGTCGGGGACGGTGACCCGCGTCGCGTTGAGCGACGCCGTCGGCGCGTACGAGAAGGATCTGATTCAGGACGCGCTGAAGACGACGCGCGGGAATCGCGCGAAGGCGGCGCGGCTGCTGGACTCGACCGAGCGGATCATCAATTACAAGGTGCGGCAGTACGGCATCGACGCGAAGAGATTCAAATAGGGCAGGTCGGGCGGGTAGGGCGGGTGGGTCAGTAAGTTAGGTGGAGTACGCGGCTTCGGTTGAAGTAGCATGAGCGCCCCACGTTCTTCCCGGAGGCGCTCGTGCCGATGCCTGTCCACGTTCACGTCAACGTCAACCAGTCCGACCAGCATCACGACGTCGAGCCGCGGCTGCTCCTCGTCCACTACCTGCGCGACGTCTGCGGCCTGACGGGCACGCACGTCGGCTGCGAAACCAGCCTGTGCGGCTCGTGCACCGTGCTCGTCGACGGCAAGGCCGTCAAGTCCTGCACGATGTTCGCCGTGCAGGCGGACGGCTCCGCGGTCACGACGGTCGAAGGCCTCGCGAAGGACGGCCAGCTGCACCCCGTCCAGCAGGGCTTCTGGGAATGCCACGGCCTGCAGTGCGGCTTCTGCACGCCGGGCATGATGATGGCGTCGGTCGCGCTGCTCGCGCAGACCGCGAAGCCCAGCCGCGAACAGATCACCGAAGGCCTGCGCGGCAACCTCTGCCGCTGCACCGGCTACTCCCACATCATTGACGCCGTGAATCACGCCGCCGCGCACGGTGGCGTCCGGCTTCAGCCGGACTCAGCGCAGGGGGTGGCCCGTGGCTGACGCCAACACGACGCCCTACGTCGGCCGCGCGATGAAGCGGATCGAAGATCCGCGTCTCATCACGGGCGCCGGCACCTACACCGACGATCTCCGGCTCTCCGGCATGGTGCACGCCGCGATTCTGCGCAGCCCGCACGCGCACGCGCGCATCAAGAAGATAGACACGGCCGCCGCCAGGGCGATTCCCGGCGTGGTGGCCGTCCTGACCGGCGCCGACGTCAACGCGTCGTGCGGCTTCGTCCCGTGCGCCGCGTCGATGCCCGATCTCAAAGCGCCGAAGCACACGGTGCTCGCCGGCGATCGCGTGTACTTCGTCGGGCACGCCGTGGCGGTCGCCATCGCGTCCGATCCGTACGTCGCGCGCGACGCGATCGACGCGATCGACGTCGACTACGACCCGCTCCCCGTCGTCGCGAACGCGGAAGACGCCGTCAAGAGCGGATCGCCGCTGACGCATCCCGACCTCGGCACGAACGTCGCCTACACGCACAACGTCTCGGGCGGCGGCAACATCGACGAGGCGTTCCGGAAGGCCGATCGCATCGTCAAGCATCGTCTGTATCACCAGCGGCTGACGCCGATGCCGATCGAGCCGCGCGGCGTCGTCGCCTCGTATCACGCGGGCGAGGGCGCGCTGACGTTGTGGACCTCGACGCAGATCCCGCATCTCATCCGCACGCTCCTGCCGGGAATGATCGGCGTCCCGGAAAACAAGATGCGGATCGTCGCGCCGGAAGTCGGCGGCGGCTTCGGCGCCAAGCTGAACGTCTACGCCGAAGAGGCGCTCATCTCGCACCTCGCGATGCGTCTCCACACGCCGGTGAAGTGGATCGAGTCGCGGCGCGATAACGCCTCGGCGACGATTCACGGCCGCGATCAGATTGGCGAGTACGAGGTCGCCGTCAAGAACGACGGCACGATTCTCGGTCTCAAGTCGAAGACGATTGCGGATCTCGGGTCATACTTGCAGCTGCTGACGCCGGCGGTGCCGACGCTGACCGGCCTCGTGCTGACCGGCTGCTACAAGATTCCGGCGGTCAAGATGGAAATCGTCGGCGTCTACACGCACAAGATGGCGACCGACGCGTACCGCGGCGCCGGCCGGCCGGAAGCGACGTATTTGATCGAGCGGCTGATGGACGTCATCGCGCAGGAGCTGAAGATCGATCGCCTCGAGCTCCGGCTGAAACACTTCCCGGCGCCTGGCGATTTTCCGTTCCCGACCTCGTGCGGCCTTGTCTACGACAGCGGCAACTACGCCGCGGCGCTGACCAAAGCGAAACAGCTCGCGAACTGGGATCAGCTGCTCAAGGACCGCGCCGCCGCGCGCGCGGCGGGGAAGCTGTCCGGCATCGGCGTCTCGACCTACGTCGAGATCTGCGCGATGGGGCCGTCGAAGGCGATGCCGGCCGGCGGCTGGGAGTGGGGCTGCGTCCGCATGGAGATTTCGGCGAAGGTCACCGTGATCACCGGCGTGTCGCCGCACGGCCAGGGCCAGGAGACGACGTTCGCGCAGATCGTCGCCGATCGCATCGGCGTGCCGATTGAAGATGTCGTCGTGATGCACGGCGACACCGCCGTCGCGCACTACGGCCGCGACACGTACGGCAGCCGCGGCACGGCGGTCGGCGGCACGGCCATCGTGATGTGCATCGACAAGATCCTCACGAAGGCGAAAATCCTCGCCGCGCACCTCTTCGAGACGACCGTGGATCACGTCGTCTTCGAGAAGGGGACGTTCACGTCGCCCGGCGTCACGAACCGCGTGATCACGTGGCCCGAGCTGGCCGGCGAGTTCTACGTCGCGAAGAATCTGCCGGCGGATCTCGAGCCCGGTCTCGAAGCGTCGAGCTTCTTCGAGCCGCAGAACTTCACGTTCCCCTTCGGCACGCACATCGCCGTCGTCGACGTCGATCGCGACACGGGGCAGGTGACGATCACCAAGTACGTCGCCGTCGACGACTGCGGACCGCAGATCAATCCGTTGATCGTCGAGGGGCAGGTGCAGGGCGGCATCGCGCACTCGATCGGCCAGGTCCTCTTCGAGCAGACGATCTACGACGAGGACGGCCAGCTGGTCACGGGCGAGTTCATGGACTACGCGATCCCGCGCGCGCACGACATTCCGGACTACATCCTCGGCAGCACCGTGACGCCCTCGCCGGTCAATCCGCTCGGCGTGAAGGGCGTCGGCGAGGCCGGCACGATCGGCGCGACGCCGGCGATCGCCAACGCGGTGATGGACGCGCTCGAACCGCTCGGCATCACGCACATGAATCTGCCGCTGACGCCGGAGAAGGTGTGGCAGGCAATCAAAAGTAAGAACTGAAAAGTGAAAAGAGAAAAGTATGTATCCCGCGAATTTCGACTACGTCCGGCCCTCGACCGTTGAGGAAGCCGTCAGACTGCTCGCGAAGCACGGCGACGATGCGAAGCTCCTGGCGGGCGGGCACAGTCTGATTCCCGCGATGAAGCTGCGCCTCGCGCGCCCGAAGGTCGTCGTCGACATCGGCCGCATCGCGCACCTGAGCTACATCCGCGAGGCCGGCGGCGCGATCGCGATCGGCGCGATGACGACGCACGCGGATGTCCAGGCGTCGAAGACGCTGCGCGACAAGAGTCCGCTCCTCGCGGAGACGGCGTCGCACATCGGCGACGTCCAGGTGCGCAACAAGGGCACGATCGGCGGGAGCCTCGTGCACGCCGATCCCGCCGCGGACTATCCCGCGTCGATCCTCGCGCTCGACGCCGAGATCGACGTCGTCGGCCCGCGCGGCACACGGACGATCAAGGCCGTGGATTTCTTCGTCGACCTTCTGCAGACGGCCGTCGCCGCCGACGAGATCGTCACGGAGATTCGCGTGCCCGCGACGGCGAAGACCGTGGCGTACGTGAAGACGGAGCAGAAGGCGAGCGGCTTCGCGCTGGCGGGCGCGGCCGTCGTCATCGGGCCGAACGGAGTCCGCGTCGGCATTACCGGCGTGGCGGCGAAGGCGTACCGCGCGGCCGGCGTCGAGAAGGCGCTGGCGGGCCAGAAGCTCACGCCCGATCTGATCGCGCGCGCATCGGCGCAGGCGTCGGCCGGCGTCGATCCGCTCGGCGACATTCACGCGTCGCCGTCGTTCCGCGCGCACCTCGCGCAGGTGAACACGCGGCGCGCGCTGGAACAGGCCGTTAGGCGATCGTAGCGCGAGCCTTTCAGGCGAGCGTCGATGAAACTCAGCATGTCCAGCAGCGTCGCGGCCGATCGCGCGCGTGTGTTCGCGGCGCTGATCGATCCCGAGGTCCTGCGCCGCACGATTCCCGGCTGCGAAACGCTGGCGGCGACCGGGCCCGACGCGTACGAAGCCACGCTGAAGATCGGCGTGGCCGGCCTCAAGGGCACCTACACGGGGAAGGCCGCGATCGCGGATCAGCAGCCGCCCGAGCGGCTGACGCTCAGCTTCGAAGGCAAGGGCGGTCCGGGTTTCGTCCGTGGATCCGCGGCGATCGCGCTGACCGCCGACGGCGACGCCACGCGCGTCGACTGCGAGGCCGACGTCCACGTCGGCGGACTCATCGCCGCGATCGGATCACGACTCGTCGAAGCCGCGGCGCGCAAACTCGCCGATGACTTCTTCCGTCAGCTCGCCGGCACGCTAACGTAGCGCGGCGCCCTCGGCCGCGCCGCGCGCCCCAGCGTGGTGTTTGTCCGCGTCCAGCAGTTCCAGGTGCACGCGACGCGCCTGCTCCACGGCCGCCGGCGTTTCGTACGCCCTCGCCAGCCCATCGCGGCGCACGAGCTCGCCCGTGTCCGCGTAGAAACGCTCGAACGTCGCCGCGTCGACGACCCATGGCGCCGATGCGATCTCGACGGCGTGCTGCAGCTCGTGCGCCAGAATCGCGAGCTGCGCGGCACGCGGCTGATAGCACGCGATCTCGATCGCGGCGAAGCGGATGGCGCCGGTCGCCGACACCAATCCCAGCCGGCCTCGCAGTTCCAGCTCCGGAAATAATCGGCATCGTACGTAGACGACCAGATTCGACTGGTCAATCGCGCCGACGAGCGCTCGGAACGCCGCGGATCCCGCGGCGCCCTCGGCGATCAACTCCTTCAGTCCGGCGTCGTCCGCGCGAACGCTGGTGGAACGCGCGGCGGAAGGCTCGCTGGCGGCCGCCGGCGAGACGAGGATCAGAAGCGTCAGCGCGGCTGCCGCGCGCGTGAATGTGTCGATGCGCATACCGCGGTCTCAGCAAAAGCCGGACCACGCCGCGCGTCACGCGCGTCGATGCGCGCGTGCCAGAATTGCCCGGAATTATCGCCGTTGTTCACGCGGCAGTGATGTCGCTGACGGCTTTCCGTCAGACGGCGTTGTCGGAAGCTTCGAAGAGTCCGACATTCCTGACGGACACGTTCGTCGGATGTTACGCGTTCGCGGATGCCCTGGAGGCCCTGGAGACGTTGTCGTACGCGTCGGCGGTTTCGTGCGCGTGATACGAGCTGCGGACGAGCGGGCCGGACTCGACGTGGACGAATCCCATCTCGAGCGCCGCCTGCTTCAGCGCGTGGAACTCGTCGGGGTGGTAGTAGCGGACCATCGGCGCGTGCTCGGCTGACGGACG
Source organism: Terriglobia bacterium (assembly GCA_020073005.1). Lineage (GTDB taxonomy): Bacteria > Acidobacteriota > Vicinamibacteria > Vicinamibacterales > CAVVIG01 > SRVP-36. The sequence goes on from JAIQFX010000012.1 coordinate 59,570, forward strand.
CAGGTACTGGCCGATCGTCAGAATCCCGCAGCCGACGCGGCGCAGATCCTGAAGCGTCGTGATGATCTCTTCGTATTCCTCGCCGAGGCCGACCATCAGTCCGGTCTTCGTCGGGATGTCCGGCGCGTACCGGCGCGAGCGTTCGAGCAGCTCGAGCGTGCGGACGTAGCGTCCGCCCGACCGTGCCATCCGGTACAGGCGCGGAACCGTCTCCGTGTTGTGATTGAGGATGTCGGGCCGCGCGTCGAGGACGGCGTGCAGCGCGGCCTCGCTTCCCTGAAAGTCGGGAATCAGCACTTCGATGCGGCACTCCGGCCGTCGCGCGCGCGTCTCGCGGATCGTCGCCGCGAAGATCGAGGCGCCGCCGTCGGGCAGATCGTCGCGGTCCACCGACGTGACGACGACGTAGTTCAGATCGAGCGCGCGGATGGCGTCGGCGACGCGCACCGGCTCGGCTTCGTCGACCGCGGCGGGCCGCCCGTGCGACACCGCGCAGTACGAGCACGCGCGCGTGCAGATGTCGCCGAGGATCATGAACGTCGCCGTGCCGTGATTCCAGCACTCGCCGATGTTCGGGCACTGCGCCTCTTCGCACACGGTGTTCAGGCGCAGATCCTTCATCAGCGATTTCAAGCGCAGGTAGCTGGGCGAGCCCGGCGCGCGCACCCGCAGCCAGTCCGGCTTGGGCTGGCGCGGCTGCCCTTGTGAAATCGTCGTGAGCGGGATGACCCTGGCCACTTCCTTTATTATATCGACCGCTCCACCTGGCGCCATGACTGCCCCCGCCCTCACCGCCGCGTCCCTCGGGATCCCGGAGCGATTCAACGCCGCCGTGCATTTCGTCGACCGCAACGTCGCCGAGGGCCGTGGCGATCGCGTCGCAATCGAATGCGGCGACGCGCGCGTCACGTACGCCGAGGTGCTGCGCGACGTCAACCGTACCGGCAACGCGCTGCGGCGGCAGCTCGACGTCAGACCCGAGGAGCGCGTCCTCCTGCTCCTGCACGACGGTCCGGCATTCGCGTCCTGTTTCTTCGGCGCAATCAAGATCGGCGCCGTGCCCGTGCCGCTCAACACGCTGTGGAAGCCGGCTGACTACCGGCACGTCATTCAGGATTCGCGCGCGGCCGTGCTGATCGTGAGCGCCGAGTTGTTGGCGCAGATCGAGAGCATTCCGCCGGACGACCGTCGGTCGCTGCGCCGCGTCATCGTCGCCGGTCCGGCGGCGTCCGCGACGTCGCACGTTCCTTTCGACGCGTTCATCGCGGACGAATCGGCGCAGCTGGATGCGGAGCCCACGGGCCGCGACGCGCCCGCGTTCTGGCTCTACTCGTCGGGCAGCACCGGAGCGCCGAAGGGTTGCGTGCATCTGCAACACGACATGGTGATGTGCGCCGAGCTCTTCGGGAAAGGCATCCTCGGCATCGAATCGAACGATCGCTGCTTCAGCGTGGCGAAGCTGTTCTTCGCGTACGGGCTCGGCAACGCGCTGTACTTCCCGTTCTCGGTCGGGGCGACGGCGATCCTCTGGCCTGGCGCGCCGACGCCGCAGAACGTGTACGCGGTGATCGAGCGTCATCGGCCGACGCTGTTCTCGTCGGTGCCGACCGGCTACGGGATGATGCTCGCGCACGCGAAGGGGACAGGAGTCCCATCCCTGCGTCCGGGGACTCCCGTCCTCGACTTCGACTTGTCGAGCGTGCGACTGTGCGTCTCCGCCGGAGAGGCCCTGCCTCCCGCGCTCTACGAGCGCTTCAAGCAGCGCTTCGGCGTCGACATCATCGACGGCATCGGATCGACCGAGGCGCTGCACATGTTCATCTCCAATCGACCTGGCGCGATCCGGCCGGGCTCGAGCGGGCAGATCGTGGGCGGGTACGAAGCGCGGCTGCTCGACGATGCCGGACAGCCCGTGCCGCCGGCCGAGATCGGCAATCTGTGGATCAAGGGCGATTCCGTGTGCGCTTCGTACTGGAATCAGCACGAGAAGACGAAGGACACGATCCAGGGTCATTGGATTCGCACCGGCGACAAGTACACGCAGGACGAGGACGGCTACTTCTGGTACGCGGGCCGATCGGACGACATGCTCAAGGTCGGTGGATTGTGGGTCAGTCCGGTCGAGGTCGAGAACGCGCTCGCTGCGCACGCCGCCGTTCTCGAAAGCGGTGTCGTCGGTCATGAAGATCATGACGGTCTGGTGAAGCCGATGGCGTTCGTCGTCGTGCGGCCAGGAGTCACCGCTACGCCCGAGCTGGCGCGTGAGCTCCAGCAGTTCGTGCGTGAGCGGATGGCGGAGTACAAACGGCCGCGCTGGGTCGAGTTCCTGCCGGAGCTGCCGAAGACCGCGACGGGAAAGATCCAGCGATTCCGCCTGCGCGCGCTGGCGGATCGATCCTAGGGGTCCGACGGGGGTCAGATCGGGGTCGGACCGGGGTCGGACCGGGGTCGGACCCTGTTGCCAACACTGCAATGGTGGCGACCGTCTAAGGTGGCAATATGCGCGATCTTCGGTACGCCGTTCGCGTCCTTCTCAAGAGCCGGGTCTTCACGGCGACCGCGGTCCTGACGCTGGCGCTGTGCATCGGCGCCAACACCGCGATCTACTCCGTCGTCGACCGCGTGCTGCTGCGCGCGCTGCCGTACCCGCACCCGGAGCGCCTCGCGCAGGTGATGACGCATTTCAGCCGCGGCGGCAACGACGAGGACGGGCAGACGGGCGGGACGTGGGAGGCGCTGCGCGACGGCCTGACGTCGGCCGACCTCGCGTCGTTCAGCGGACTCGGGATGGGCGTCAATCTCGTCGCCGGCGATCAGCCGCAGTACGTGAAGCAGCAGCGCGTGTCCGCCGGATTCTTCGGCGTGCTTGGCGTCGCGCCGATGATGGGCCGCGAGTTCACGCCGGCCGAGGATCGTCCCGAGGGTCCGGCGCTCGCGGTGTTGAGCCACGGCCTGTGGACTCGTCTCGGCGCCGACCCCTCGATCGTCGGCCGCGCGATCACGCTGCGCGGCGAATCGCACATCGTCGTCGGCGTCATGCCCGCGGGATTCACGAGCGGATCGCCGGTCGACGTGTGGACGCCGCTGCGTCCCTGGAAGGGCGGCGAGGGCGGCGGCCAGAACTACTCGATCATCGCGCGCCTCCGGCCCGGCGTGACGTGGGCGGAAGCCGACGCGCAGGTCGGGGCGATCGGAAATCCCGCGATGCGCGATCTGTACCGCAATCCGGAGAACGCGGCGCGCCTGCAGCTGATCCCGTTGCAGCGCGGCGAGACGCGGGACGTCCGCGAGCCGATTCTCGTCCTGTGGGGCGCGGTCGCCGCAGTGCTGCTCATCGGCTGCGTGAACATCGCGGGCCTGCTGATGGCGCGAGGCGTCACCCGCGCGCCGGAGATCGCGATGCGAATGGCGCTCGGCGGCTCACGCGCGGAGATCGTCCGGCAACTGCTGACGGAGAGCCTCGTGCTGGCGGCCGCGGGCGGCGTGCTCGGTCTGGCGCTCGGCTATGCCGGTTCAAGGGCGTTCGCGGCGCTCCTCGAGGATGCATTCGGCCTGACCGGCGATACCGGTCTCGACGCGCGCGTCCTGGCGATCACCACCGCGATCGCGCTGGGCACGAGCGTCGTGTTCGGACTGCTGCCCGCGCTCCAGGCGAGCCGCGTCAACCTGCGCGAGACGCTGGTCGAATCCGGTAGTCCGTCGATCGCCGGCGCCGCGCGCAACTGGCCGCGCCGCCTGATGGTGGTCGCCGAGGTCGCGCTCGGCGTCGTGCTGCTGGTCGGCGCGGGTCTCCTGATTCGCACGTTCGATCATCTGATGCGGCTGCGATCAGGCTTTGACGGCACGCACGTGATGACGGCGACGCTGTCGCTGCAGGACGCGCGGTATCAGAGCGCGGACCGCGTGAACCAGCTCTTCGATCAGTCGCTCGCGCGGATGCGCGCGGTGCTTGGCGTCGAGCACGCGGCGATCGCGCTCACGCTGCCTTACGAGCGCGCGCTCAACACAGGATTCCGCCTGGCCACGGGCGATCCGGAGTACCACACGATCAACATGACGTACGTCACGCCGGAGTACTTTGCGGCGCTTCGCGTGCCGGTCATGGCGGGCCGCGTGTTCACCGACGCCGACACCGCGACGGCCGCGCCCGTGGTGATCGTGAACGAAGCGCTCGTGCGCCGTTTCTCGCCCGATCAGAGTCCGATCGGCCGCCAGTTCGCCGGCACTGGCGGCCGGACCATCGTCGGCGTGGTCGGCGACATCCAGACGAAGAGCGGCTTCGGGAACTTCGGCCCGATCGGCGCCGCGCCGGCCGCCTACGTGCCGGCGGCGCAGGTCAACGCCGCGTTCATGAAGATGGTGCACACGTGGTTTTCACCGAGCTGGTTCGTGCGCACCGCCGGTCCGCAGCAGGGCATCGTCTCGGTCATGCAGGGCGCCGTGCAGTCAGTCGATCCGTTGCTGCCGTTCGCGAAGTTCCGCACGCTCGACGACGTGCGCGGCGAAGCCGTGGCGACGCCGCGCGCGCAGGCGCTGCTGCTCGGCACGCTGGCGGGACTCGCGCTGCTGCTCGCCGCGGTCGGACTCTACGGGCTCGTCGCGACCTCGGTCGCGGTACGGACGCGCGAGCTGGGCATCCGCCTCGCGCTCGGCGCGTCGTCGCGACAGGCGGTCGCGGCTGCGGCGGCGCCTGGCATCGCGCTCGCGGCGGCTGGTGTGGCGATCGGTCTCGTCGCCGCGCGGCTCGGCGCGACGACGCTGCAGCATCTGGTCTGGGGTGTGTCGGTCACGGATCCGGTGACGTTCGGCGCAGCCGCGTTGTCCGTGCTGCTCGTCGCCGTCGTCGCCGCGTTCGTGCCCGCGCTTCGGATCGCGCGGCTGAATCCCATCCGCGCGTTGAGGGAGATGTAGGGCTAGGAGCGCCGCAGGCCGCCGATCAGATAATCCGCGAAGCGATCCGCGATCTCCTGCGATGTCGCCGCGCCGCGCGGGTTGAACCAGCGCGGAATCCAGTTCACCGCGCCGAACACCGCGAACGCCAGCAGCTTCGGATCGCCGGGTCCGAACGCCCCGGCGGACATCCCTTCGCTCAGCACCATGCGGACGCCGTGCTCGAACCGGTCGCGCCGCGCGATCACCGCGCGCAGATGGGCGGGCGAGAGCGCCTCCAGATCCAGGAACAGCGCCGTCCCGTGCAGCTCGTCGAGAATCGTGTGGACGAAGGCGACGATCAGCCGCCGCAGCTTCTCATCCGCCGGCAGGCCGCTGCGCTCCACTTGATCGAGGATCGCGACGAGTTGATCGAGCGAGTACTGGTGGCACGCGAAGAGAATCTCCTCTTTGTTCTTGAAGTAGTAATAGAGGTTGCCCTTCTTCATGTGCAGCGCCGCCGCGATCTGCTCGACGGTGGCGCCGTGATACCCGAGGCGCCGGAACGCCCTGGCCGCGCTTTTCAGGATGTCGACGCGGGTTGACGCCGTCGGATCGGCGTTGTGCGGCCGCCTCGAGCGCCGTCGCGGGCGCTTCGCGGCCGCGGGCCGCGTGGTTGTCGTTGACTCGCTGGTTGTCACGGCTCTAAAGTTAGTTTGACCCGCCGTTCAATTTCAATGATCACTTTCGAGACGCGCCCCGACACCTATCACCACTGGAAACTGACGTTCGACGGTCCCGTGGCGACGCTTTCAATGGACGTCCGCGAGGACGCCGGGCTCTCGAGCGAGTACCGCCTCAAGCTGAACTCGTACGACCTCGCCGTCGACATCGAGCTGGCCGACGCGCTGCAGCGCCTCCGCTTCGAGCACCCCGAGGTCCACGCCGTCATCGTGACGTCGCTCAAAGAGCGGATCTTCTGCGCCGGCGCGAACATCATGATGCTGCGCGGCTCGTCGCACGGCGCGAAGGTGAACTTCTGCAAGTTCACCAACGAGACGCGTCTCGCGATGGAGGACGCCAGCGCCCATTCCGGCCTCAAGTTCCTCGCGGCTCTCAACGGCATCTGCGCGGGCGGTGGCTACGAGCTGGCGCTCGCGTGCGACGAGATTCTGCTCGTCGACGACGGCAACTCGGCCGTCAGCCTGCCGGAAGCGCCGCTGCTCGGCGTCCTGCCCGGCACGGGCGGCCTGACGCGCCTCGTCGACAAGCGGCGCGTGCGCCGCGATCTCGCCGACTTCTTCAGCACGCTCGTGGAAGGCGTGAAAGGGAAGCGCGCGGTCGACTGGCGGCTCGTGGACGCGGTCGCGCCGACGAGCCGGTTCAAGGACGCCGTGCAATCGCGCGCGCGCGAACTTGCCGCGACATCGGATCGCCCGGCGAGCGGCCCCGGCATCGCCTTGAAGCCGCTCAACCCGACCGTGACCGACTCCGCCGTGACGTACTCGGCCGTCGCGCTCGCGCTGCATCGCGACAAGCGGACGGCTGAGCTCACCGTCCACGCGCCGAGCGGTCCGCAGCCGACGTCTTCGACAATGGGGCCGGCCGAGATTCTCGCGGCCGGCGATCAATTCTGGGCGCTGCGCGCGTTCCGCGAGCTCGACGATGCGCTGCTGCGGCTGCGCGTGAACGAACCCGAGATCGGCACGGTGGTGATTCGCGCGGACGGCGATCGCGACGCCGTGCTGGCGATCGACCGCGCGCTCGTCGCGCACCAAACGCACTGGCTCGTGCGCGAGATCATCCATTTCATGAAGCGGACGCTGAAGCGCCTGGACCTGACCGCGCGCAGCTTCTTCGCCTTCATCGAGCCGGGCTCGGCGTTCGCCGGATCGCTCTTCGAGCTGGCGCTGGCCGCCGACCGCTCGTACATGTTCCACGACGATCAGGAAGAGAACGTCGTCGCGCTCTCGCCGATGAACGCCGGTCCGCTGCCGATGAGCAATGGACTGACGCGGCTGCAGACGCGCTTTCTCGAACGCGCGGACACCATCGCCGGACTGCTGGCGCACGAGGGCCCGTTCAACGCCGGAGACGCGGAGAACGCGGGCCTCGTCACGTTCGCGCCGGACGAGATCGACTGGGACGATGAAGTGCGGCTCGCCGTCGAGGCGCGCGCGACGTTCTCGCCGGACGCGATGACCGGGCTCGAGGCGAACCTGCGCTTCGCCGGGCCCGAGACGATGGAGACGAAGATCTTCGGACGGCTGACGGCGTGGCAGAACTGGATCTTCCAGCGCCCGAACGCCGTCGGCGCGAAGGGCGCGCTGCAGGCGTACGGACAACAGGGAAGGCCGGAGTTCGACTGGAAGCGGACCTAATTGCGTCATGTGGTCATCTGGGTATCTCGTCAATGCCGGTGGCCCAATGCTCCAATCAATGACGAGATAACCAGATGACTCGATGACCACATTCAACGAGGCGAGATGATCTCCGCCGAGAAGATCCCCAACAACGTCAACCTCTCGAGCAACAAGCGGCTGCAGCGCGCGCTCGAGCACTGGCAGCCGAAGTACATCCAGTGGTGGCGCGACATGGGGCCGCAGGGCTTCCAGGACCATCACCAGGTTTACGTCCGGACGGCGGTGAGCGTGGATCCCGAAGGCTGGGCACATTTCGAGTACGTGAAGCTGCCGGAGTACCGCTGGGGCATCTTCCTCGCCGATCCCGTTCACGATCGCCGCATCGGCTTCGGCGATTTCTTCGGGCAGCCCGTCTGGCAGGAAGTGCCGGGCGAATTCCGCAACCAGCTCCGCCGCTTGATCGTGACGCAGGGCGACACCGAGCCGGCGAGCGTCGAGCAGCAGCGGCTGCTCGGCCAGCGGTGCCCGAGCCTCTACGATCTGCGCAATCTCTTTCAGGTGAACGTCGAGGAAGGCCGTCATCTCTGGGCGATGGTCTACCTGCTGCATTCGTACTTCGGCCGCGATGGACGAGACGAGGCGGAGGAGCTGCTCGAGCGGCAGAGCGGCAACCGCGACAAGCCGCGCATCCTGCAGGCGTTCAACGAACCGATCGACAACTGGCTCGACTTCTTCATGTTCACGATGTTCACCGATCGCGACGGCAAGTCGCAGCTGATGTCGCTGTCGGAGAGCTCGCTCGATCCGCTGGCGCGCACGACGCGCTTCATGCTGACCGAGGAAGCGCATCACATGTTCGTCGGCGAGACCGGGGTCGCGCGCATCCTCGAGCGCACGTGCCAGCTCATGAAGGAGGCGGGCTACTCCGGCGACGTGCGGAAGCTGGGCGGCATCGACCTGCCGATGATCCAGAAGCACCTGAATCAGTGGTTCAGCCTGAGCCTCGATCTGCACGGCAGCGAAGTGTCGAGCAACGCGGCGTCCTACTTCGCCAATGGTCTCAAAGGGCGCGCGAAGGAGGACACCTTCGGCGAGCACGTCGTGAAGGACGCAGTCTACAATATGGAGTTCTTCGAAGGCGGCAAGGCGGTCACGAAGGACATCCTGATGCGCAACGCGATGAACGAAGTGCTGCGTGACTGGTACGTCGGTGACTGCGCCGCGGGCGTCGAGCGCTGGAACCGCATCCTCGAGAGCTACGGCTTCTCCGAGCGCCTGCGGCTGCCCGACCGCAAGTTCAACCGCGGCATCGGGATGTATGCGGGCTTCCACTTCGATCCGAACGGCGTGCCGCTGTCGGACGAGATGTGGGAGCGGCGCAAGTACGAGTGGCTGCCGTCGGCGGCCGACACGGAATACCTGCTGAGCATCATGGCGACGCCGGTGTTCGAGCCCGGCAAGTTCGCGAATTACATCGCCCCTCCACGCCGCGGGATCAATCAACAACCGATCGACTTCGAGTACGTCCGGACCGAGCAGTGAAACCGCTGTCCATCACGTGGCTGGGTCACGCGACGTTTGTGCTCCAGTCGCCTGGTGGCAGGCGCCTCATCTTCGATCCGTTCATCACCGGCAATCCGTCGGCGCCCGAGGACGCGAAGAGGACGATCGGCGCGCTCGATCTCGTGCTCGTGACGCACGGGCACAGCGACCACGTGGCCGACGCGGTGGCGCTCGGCCGATCGACCGGCGCGCACGTCGTCGCGCCGGACGAATTGTCGGTGTGGCTCCAGAAGAAGGGCGTGAAGCACGTCACCGGCATGAATCTCGGCGGGACGCTGCGGATGCTGGGACTCGCGATCACGATGGTGCCCGCGTGCCACAGCAGCTCGATTGAAAACGTCGAGGACGGCCAGATCCTGTACATGGGCGCGCCGGCCGGCTACGTCGTCACGTTCGAGAACGGCCAGACGATCTATTACGCGGGCGACACGTCGATCTTCGGCGACATGCGGCTCATCGGCGAGATGTACCACCCGCAGATCGCGTTCCTGCCGATCGGCGATCACTACACGATGGGACCGGAGCAGGCGGCGAAGGCGTGCGAGCTGCTCGGTGTGACGCAGGTCGTGCCGATGCACTACGGGACGTTCCCCGGGCTGACCGGAACCCCTGCCCGGCTCCGGGAACTCGTGGAACCACGAGGCGTGCAGGTGCTCGAGCTCAAACCCGGTGAAACCGCAACCTGAAGATGATTAACCACCTTTCCTCCGTGTCTTCCGTGGTGGAGAATTCGTGACGACATGACGACGAGCGTAATGCGCAAGCAACTCTTCATCAACAACGACTGGCGTGACGCGGCGGGCGGGAAGGTGCTCGAGGTCGTGAATCCGGCGACCGAGGACGTCATTGCCGAGGTCGCATCCGCCGAGCAGAGCGACGTGGACGCTGCCGTTGCGGCGGCGCGCGCGGCGCTCGACGGCCCGTGGGGCAGGATGTCGGCGCGCGAGCGCGGCAAGCTCGTCTGGAAGATCGGCGAGACGCTGCTCGAGCGCGCGGATGAAATCGCGCGGCTCGAGACGCTCCATAACGGCAAGCCGATTTTCGAGTCGCGCCAGATCGAAGTCCCGGCATCCGCCGAGTGCTTCCAGTACTACGCGGGCTGGGCGGACAAGATTCACGGCGAGACCGTCCCGGTCAAGGGCAACTACCTGACCTACACGCTGCGCGAGCCGGTCGGCGTCATCGCGGCGATCGTGCCGTGGAATTTTCCGCTGCTGCTGACGTCGTGGAAAGTCGCGCCGGCGCTCGCGTGCGGCAACACGGTCATCATCAAGCCCGCGAGCCAGACGCCGCTGACGGCGATCGCGCTGGCGGAAGTCGCGAAGGACGTCGGCCTGCCGCCCGGCGTGCTCAACGTGATCACGGGGCCGGGATCGAAGGTCGGGCAGATGCTCGTCGATCATCCCGGCATCGACAAGATCGCATTCACCGGCGACACGTCGACCGGCAAGCAGATCATGCGCGGCTCGTCGGAGTCGCTCAAGCGGATCACGCTCGAGCTCGGCGGCAAGTCACCCAATATCGTCTTTCCCGACGCCGACCTCGACGCCGCGATCCGCGGCGCGACGACCGGCATCTTCTACGGCAAGGGCGAAGTCTGCGCGGCCGGATCGCGGCTGCTCGTGGACAAGTCGATCAAGAACGAGTTCATCGACAAGGTCGCCGCGCGCGCGAAGAAGATGGCGCCTGGCGACCCGATGGATCCGAAGACGCGGCTCGGCGCGATCTCGTCGAAGAAGCAGCTCGAGACCGACCTGCGCTACATCGAGACCGCGAAGAAGGAAGGCGCGACGCTCGTCGCCGGCGGCGGCCGCGCCGATATCGGGACGGGGAAGGGCTACTTCCTGCAGCCGACGGTCTTCGATGGCGTCACGCCGTCGATGACGATCGCGCGCGAGGAGATCTTCGGGCCGGTGCTCGCCGCGATCGAGTTCGCGGACGTCGACGAAGCGATCGCGCGCGCCAACGATTCCACCTACGGCCTCGCCGCCGCGGTCTGGACGAAGGACATCAAGAAGGCGCATTATGTCGCGCGCAAACTCCAGGCGGGCACAGTCTGGATCAACACCTACAACATCTACGACACGGCGGCGCCGTTCGGCGGCTACAAGCAAAGCGGCTTCGGCCGCGAGATGAGCGTCCACGCGCTCGAGCATTACACCCAGGTGAAAAGCGTATGGGTGGATCTGAATCAGTAGCGCAGGCCTTCAGGCCTGCTCGGGTGGCTGGTGGCTGGCGGCTGGCGGTCGTGACGATTCTCACGCTCGCAGTGCCGGCGCTCGCGCAGACGGCGATGAGCAAAGCCGAGCAGGAAATTCGTGCCGCCGAGCACTTGTGGAACGAGGCGCGCGTGAAGGCGGACGTGGCCGCGCTCGATCGCCTGCTCGCCGACGGCTGGACCGTCACGCACGGCGGCGGCACGATGGACACGAAGGCGCAGTACCTCGCCGATCTGAAATCCGGCGACCGCAAGTTCAGCGCCGACGTCAACGAAGACCAGGTGACGATTCGGTTCTACGGCGACACGGCCGTCGTGGCCGGGCTGAGCGATTCGAAAGTCACCTTCAAGGGACAGGTGCAGGGCGGTCCGCTGCGCTTCACGCGCGTGTACGTCAAGCGCGACGGCCGCTGGCAGATGGTCGTCTCGCACGCGACGAGTCGAAAGCCCTGAGTCCGGCTGAAGCCGGGCGCCACGGGCCGGCTAGCGCTGCGTCAGCACCATCGCGATCGTCAGGACGATCATGACGACGACCGTCACCCACGCGATGACGTTGAACGTGCGCGTGTTGACCTGATCGCCCATCAGCTCCTTGTCGTTGGTCAGCAGCAGCATGAAGATCAGCACGAACGGCAGGACGGCGCCGTTGACGACCTGCGACAGCACGATGACGTGCACTTGCGGAAAGCGGGGGATCAGCAACACTCCGGCGCCCGCGACGATCAGCACGGTATAGAGCCAGTAGAACACCGGCGCTTCGTGGAACTGCTTGTCCAACCCTGATTCGAATCCCAGGCCTTCGCAGACGGCGTAGGACGTCGAGATCGGCAGAATCGACGCGGCGAAAAGCGACGCGTTGAACAGGCCGGCCGCGAACAGCAGGTACGCGTACTCGCCTGCGAGCGGCCGCAGCGCCTGCGCCGCGTCGGCGGCGTCCTTGATTTCAGTACGGCCCGTCACGAAGAGCGTGGCCGCGCACGCGACGATGATGAACCACGCGACGACGTCCGTGAACAGACAGCCGAGGATGACGTCCCACCGCGACATCCGGTACTGCTTCGGCGTGATGCCTTTTTCAACAATGGACGCCTGCAGATAGAACTGCATCCACGGCGCGATCGTCGTGCCGACCAGGCCGATCACCATGAACAAGTAGCCGTAATTGCGAATGCCGATCGTCGACGGCCGGCTGACCGTGGCGATGGCGGCCGCCTTCCAGTCGGGATGCGCCAGCAGGCCCGCGATGATGTAGCAGACGTAGAAGCCCGATGCGAGCAGGAAGAGTTTTTCGACGCTGTTGTAGGTGCCGCGAACGACCATCAGCCAGACGACGCCCGCGGCGAGCGGGACCACGATGTACTTCGACAGGCCGAACAGCTCCATGCTGCTCGCGACGCCGGCGAACTCGGCGACGACGTTGCCGAAATTGGTGACGACGAGCGCGAGCATCAGCCAGAACGTGACGCGAAACCCGAACTCCTCGCGGATGAGATCGCTCAGGCCCTTGCCGGTCGCCGCGCCCATGCGCGCGGCCATCTCCTGCACGACCACGAGCGCGATCGTGATCGGGATCATCGTCCAGAGCAGCGAGTAGCCGAACTGCGCGCCGGCCAATGAGTACGTGAAGATGCCGCCCGCGTCGTTGTCCACGTTCGCGGTGATGAAGCCCGGTCCGACGATCGCCAGGAAGAACACAATCCGGCCGCGCCATGTCTTGAAGAAGGTCATGGCCGGCCTCAGTCGTCGTGTCGCAGCATCGTAATCACATCGTCTGCCGTGATGATGCCGGCGACACGGCTATGCTCATCGACGACGGCGAGCGTGATCAGGTTGTACTTGTCAAACAGCGCGGCGACTTCCGTCTCCGGCGTGTCGGCGGGGCAGGAGACGGCCTCGTCGCTCAGGTTGACGAGCGGCGCCGCCGGCGAGCTCGTTGCGATCTTCAGCAGCGGGACGGCGCCCACGAGCTTGTGGCCTTCGCCCGTCAGATAAATTGTCGCGGCCGCTTCGTAGCCGCCTTCAAACCGTTTCAGCGCCTCGATCGCATCGTCGACGACGGCCTCGGCTCGGACGGAGATGAACTGCGTCGTCATGTGGCCCGCGGCCGTGTGCTCGCCGAATTCGAGGAGCTGCGTGACCTCGCGGCGCTCGTCGGGCTGCATCTCCTTCAGAATCTGGCCCGACTGGTCCTCCGGCAGATCGCCGAGCAGGTCGGCCGCGGCGTCGGGGTCCATCTCCTCGACGATGTCGGCGGCGCGGTCCTTGTCCAGCGATTCGACGATCGCCTTCTTGACGTCCGGATCGAGCTCTTCGAGCGTCTCGGCGGCGACCTCTTCGTCGATCGTTTCGAAGACGGCCTCGCGTTCGGCGGGCGGAAGGTCCTCGACGATGTTGGCGATGTCCGCGGGGTGGAGCTTCTCGAGTCCCTCGTACGCGATGTTCAGCTTGACGCGGCGCGCCGGGTCGGTCTCGAGGAGGTCGACGTACTGCCACGGGATCACGCGCGGCGGAATCCGCTCGAGCAGTGCGCGCAGCGTGAACGACGGGACGACGCCCTTTGAGAGACGGCGAATGGCGCCGCGGGCGCCGACGTCGACCGAGACGACGTTGAGCAGCAGGTGGCTGTTGACCGGCGTCGATTCCATTTCGACGTCGTTGACGCGGACGACTTTGCGGCCGTGCACGTCGATGATCTGCTGGTCGAGCAGATCGCGCTTGAGGAGCAGCACGCCGTCGGAAACGGAGTAGGGCTCCCACGACGACGATTCGGTCGCCGCGCGGACCGTCGCGCCGGCCGACGTCAGGATATCCGGACGGAGAATCCGCTCGCCGTCATTCGTCCTGACGACGAGAAACGCGACACGGGTCGGATGGTCCTGCGGTGCGATCGCGAGCTCGCGCACGCGTCCCCGCACGGTGCCGGTGGCATCGCGAACGGTCGCGCCGAGGAGTTCGGACAGAGCGACGAGGGACATGAAACTGAAAACCTAAAACCGAAAACTGAAAACGGAACAGGAAAACCTGGAATCCGGGCAGGCGGAGCGATGGAAGGAGTATCCCCTCTCGTCCAAGCTTCAGCACCGCGCTCCGTGAAGGCCTCGACGATCGTTGGCCTAGCCACGTTAGGAAAACCCTTGAGCCGGGAGTTCCTGTTCTACCCCGCGCGGTCTCTCTCGAAACCGGCGGGACAGTGGCTTGTGTGTTGCGCGGGAGCCTCGCCTACCGAGGACCCTGCGATCGCACGCGCACGCGCGCGATCCGATCGCGTTTCACTCAGTGTCACGCGCTCGCGCGTGGACTGTCAAGACAACATTGCAGAAATTTCAACAGGGTCCGACCCCGGTCCGACCCCGGTCCGACCCTGGTCGGACCTCAGTGCGCGTGCACGTGCGCCGTCGATCGAATCGGACGCCACCGGAGAAACACGTGGAAGGAGCGCGAGCCGTCGTAGAACTGCAGGAGGTCTGGCGACGGGTGATACGCGGTGATGTCGGCGCCGACGCCGAGCCGGCCGCGCACGACGCTCGCGACGTTCGGCAGATCCCAGACGGCGCCCGTCGTCAGCGCGTCGACGTGCGAGTAATAGTGCGGATGCGTGAAGCCGGCCGGATGCAGACCCAGACCGAAGAGCTCCTTTTCGGTGACCTCCGCGCGTCCGTAGATCGTCGTGCTCGGCGTCGCGCGGCAGTCCCACTCGAGGAGGAAGGCGTCCGAGACGCCGTTGGCGACGATCGCCTGGCGATTCTCACCCCACGCGAACGTCGCCGACAGCGGCCGCGACACGACGTTGCCGCTGAATCCGATCGACGCCGTCAGCCGCGTGACGTCGTACGGCTCGTACCACTCCGGCTTGTCCAGGTGACCGGCGGAGAACTGCGCCTGCCATGCCCCGCGATGCCAGCTGATGCGGCCGGAGTATGAATCCAGCCGCGGCGTGTCGATGTTCGTCCGGTTCTCGTCCGGTTCCTCACCGCGAAAGGCGGACGCCTCGAACGTCAGCGATCCAGTTTCCACGCCGGCGGTCAGCACGCCGGTCGTGATGTGCGTGGAATCGAGATAGTGATGCGTGAGCGGCACCTGCGGGTTGTCGCGCGCGGATTCACGATGCATGAACGCGGTCGGGCCAAGCGCGGGCGAGCCCACCAGGTCCGCGGTGAATGCGAGCGTGACGGGCGCGACGTCGATCTTGTACGTGGCGCCGAGACCCATGAACAAATCATGCGGATGCTGGTAGTTGACGAGCGGCACGTTCTGATAGCTCTCGCCGGTCTGGTAGATCTGTGGTGAGCCGATGCCCTCGAGCGTGAACGGCTCGAGCGACAGCATGCCGTCGAGCGTCAGCCGTCCCTTGCCGACCTCTCGCGTGCCGTCGAGCATGAACCAGTTCTGCGACTCCCAGGCCCAGAAGTCCGCGAACTTGCGCTGCTGGTAGTTGTAGCCGTAGAAAACGTTGGCGTCGGTCGCCCACGTCCACGCGGCACTCGGCGACGGCTCGGCCATGTGAATATGCTCCGGCGGGTGCTGTTCCGGATCCTGCGCGCGCGCGCTCGTGGTCATCGTCATCAGCATGCCAATCGCGAGCAGGACGGAGAATTGGATCGTTCGCAACATTGCAAAAACTGCAACAGGGTCCGACCCCGGTCTGACCCCGGTCCGACCCGTGTCGGACCCTTGTGTTAACCTGATCGTGTTCATGTGAACACGATCGTACACGGAGGAGCGATGAACCGGACGAAGACTTCATTCGTGACGCTGGTGGGCGCGATGTTGACAGCCATGACGCTCGCCGTTGCGGTGCAGGCTCACGCCAAACTCTTGAAGACGTCGCCGGCGGACAAGGCGACGGTCACCAAAGCTCCGACGAGCGTTCAGTTGTGGTTCAACGAAGCCATTGACGTGAAACTGAGCAAGATTGAAGTCAGCGGGCCGGACGGAAAAACCGCGCTCGGCACCGTGCACGCGATGGAGCCGAAGCAGCTCATGGGTCCGATCACCGGCAAGATGGCCGACGGCGTCTACACCGTCAACTGGCAGACGGCGGGCGACGACGGCCACGTCCAGAAGGGCTCGTTCACGTTCACGCTGAAGCAGGCCGCCAGTTCGACGAAGCCGAAAGACTGACGATCATCCATTGATGCGCATCCTCCGATCCCGGCTCGTCGTGTTCGCGCTCGGGGTCGTGGTGTGCCAGAGCGCGGCCCTGCTCGCTGCGCCGCTCGCCATTTGCTGCGCAGCGCGGACGAACGCCGCGACCGCGGACGCCGGCGCCGATTGCCAGTGCGACGGAGCCGGTGGCCTGTGCCCGATGCATCACAAGACCGCCGCACCCGTAGCGCGGTCCCTTCAGGGCCGCGACGACTCACCGAAGCCGGCGCACGGCGCGCGTTCGTGCTCCGGATGCGCCGACTCGTCCGAGATGGTGTTTCTGACGATGACGGGACCGTCGGCGCCCATCGTCGCGCCGTTCAGACTCTTCACGCTCCAGCCGGAGACGGCAGCCGCGGTTGTCGTCCCGTCGTCGCTCGCCGCGTTCGATCGTCCTCCCTGCGCTCCGCCTCCCAAAGCCTGACGTTTCTCCGATCTGACCCGCTTGCGGGAGGAGTGTCGGCGCGTGAGGCGCCGCACCCGCGAGCACGGATCCATCGGCGCTGCAGGTAGGAGGGCGTGTGAAACGGGTGTTCATCGCGACGGCCGCGATTCTCAGCGTGTGCACGGTTTTGTCCGCGCACGGCGCAGCTTCCGGGCGCGCAGGTGACCGCGCGTCAGACGGAGACGAACGTCGTGGCCGAAGCCACGACCGATCAGGACGGGCGGTTCCGGTTTCCGTACTTGAAAGTCGGTCCGTACGAAATCACCGTGCGGCTCGAGGGATTCGCGGACGCGACGCGCCGCGTGACGGCCGCCGTCGGCGGCGCGTACGACCTGCCGGTGACGCTCAACGTGGCCGGTCTCGACACGAGCGTCACCGTCAGCGGCCAGGCCGAGATCCTCGAGACCGCGCGCAGTCAGATCGCCGGCACGGTGTCGCAGACCGAAATGCGCAGCCTGCCGATGAACGGGCGCAACTTCCTCGACCTCGCGCTGCTGGTGCCTGGCGTGTCGCCGACCAACGTCGCGAGCACGCAGCTCTTCGCGGAAACGTCCGCCGTGCCTGGCGGCGGACTCTCCGTCGGCAGCCAGCGCAACTTCTCCAACAACTTCATCGTCGATGGCCTGTCTGCGAACGACGATGCGGCGGGATTGAGCGGCATTCCATACGGCGTGGATGCCGTCGATCAGTTTCAGGTGGTGACATCGGGCGGACAGGCGGAGCTGGGACGCGCGCTGGGCGGGTACGTCAACATTGTCACGAAGAGCGGCACCAACGCCGCGCACGGCGACGTGTACGACTACGTGCGTGACGATCGCCTGAACGCGGCCAACGCGCTCACCGGCACGACGCTGCCGATGAGCCAGAAACAGTACGGCGCGAGCTTCGGCGGACCGATCACGCGCGATCGGACGTTCGTCTTCGCCAACGTCGAACAACGCCGCCTCGATCAGACCGGCCTCGTGACGATCGCGCCTGGCAACGCCAGCGCGATCAACGCGAGGCTGGCGGCCGTGGACTACCGTGGATCGCCGGTCGCGACCGGGGTTTATCCCAATCCGGTCGACAGCACCAACGTCCTCGCGAAGATCGACCACCAGGTGAGCGGCAGCGATCAGTTCAGCCTGCGCTACGGCCAGTACAACGTGACCGCCGACAATTCGCGCGGCGCCGGCGCGCTGAGCGCGCCCAGCGCCTCGGCCGCGCTGGACAACGTCGATCGGACGCTGGCGTTCAGCAACACGATGAGCCTCTCCGCGCGGACCGTCAACGAAACGCGCGCGCAGATCGCGTACAGCGATCTGAAGGCGCCGGCCGCAGATGCGATCGGTCCGGCCGTCACGATCTCCGGCGTCGCCACGTTCGGTACGGCCTCGGGGAGCCCGACCGGGCGGCTGAACAGGTTGTACGAGTTCGTCGACAACCTCTCGCATCAGGCGGGCGCGCACGCGCTGCGCGCCGGCGTCGACGTGCTCTACAACGACGACACGATCACGTATCCGCGATCGATCCGCGGCGCGTACACGTTCTCATCGCTCGCGAATTTTCTCTCCGGCGTGTACACCAACGCCGGCTTCACGCAGACGTTCGGCGCGAGCGTCGTGTCGCAGACGAATCCCAACGTCGGCGTCTACGTGCAGGACGAGTGGAAGGCCCTCACCGGGCTGACGCTGAACTACGGCGCGCGCTACGACCTGCAGTTCCTGCAGACGATCGCGACGGACGCGAACAACATTTCGCCGCGCGTGGGATTCGCGTGGGCGCCGTCCGAGTCCAGTCACACGGTCGTGCGCGGGAGCGCGGGTTTGTACTACGACAGGGTCCCGCTGCGTGCGCTCGCGAACGCGCTCCTGTCGGCGGGAAACACGACCGATCTCAACAACCTGAAACAGATCGGCGTCAGTCTTTCGCCCGGGCAGGCGAGCGCGCCCGTGTTTCCCAACATCCTGGGCGCGCCGGTGCCGCTCGTGACGCTCGTGAACTTCACGACGATGGATCGGAGTCTGCAGAACGCGTACTCGCGGCAGGCGGGCGTGGAGATCGAGCGGGAGCTCGAATTCGGCGCGAGGGTCAGCGCGGGCTACCAGTACACGCGCGGCCTGAACCTGCTCATGTCCGTGAACCAGAACGTGCCGGCGTGCGTGGCCGTCGGCGCCAACAACGGCTGCCGTCCGAACGCGACGTACGCGAACAACAGCCAGTACTCATCGGTCGCCGACTCGACGTATCACGGCCTGCACGTCTCGTTCGTGCAGCGGCCGACGCGGTGGGGTTCGTATCGGGTGTCGTACACGTGGTCGAAGGCGATGGACAACGTGGGCGAATTCTTCTTCAGCTCGCCAATCGATCCCACCGATCTCTCGAAGGACTGGGGCCGGTCCGACGACGACCAGCCGCATCGCTTCGTCTTCAACGGCGCGGTCAACTCGTCTATGGAGCCGGCGCGGACGGTATGGGAACGGCTGACGCACGGCTTTCAGCTCAGCGGCGTGCTGCAGGCGTACTCGGCGCTGCCGCTCAACATCACGTCCGGCGTGACGACCGTCCAGGGCACGGCCGGCCGGCCCATCGTCGGCGGCGCGTTCATCGACCGGAATGCCGGCGAGGGTCCGGATTTCCTCAGCCTCAACGTGCGCGTCAGCCGCACGTTCAGGTTCGGCGATCGCGTGCGGCTGGAAGGGCTCGCGGAGGCCTTCAACGTCACGAATCGTCAGAACAACGTCACCGTGAACGGGAACTTCGGCGCCGGCGCGTATCCGGCGAATCCCTCGCCGGCCTTCGGCCAGATCACGGCCGTCGGCGACCCAAGGTCCGTGCAACTGGGGCTGCGGTTCAGATTCTGAACCGTCGAACCGTCCAGCCCAGTCGAAGTAGAATCGGCCTTCACACAACCGAAGGCAGGGAGGGCAGGTCATGGCGATTCGACTGGGCGACGAGGTGCCGAATTTCACGGCAGACACGACCGAGGGCAAGATCAACTTCCACGAGTGGAAAGCGGGGAAGTGGGCCGTGCTCTTTTCACATCCGCGCGACTTCACGCCGGTCTGCACTACCGAGCTCGGCGCGGTCGCGAAGCTGAAGCCGGAGTTCGAGAAGCGCAACTGCAAGGTGATCGGGCTGAGCGTCGATCCGCTCGACTCGCACGCCAGGTGGGCGCAGGACATCAAGGACGTCACCGGCGCGACGCTGAACTTCCCGCTCATCGGCGATCCCGACAAGAGCATCGCGAACGCGTACGACATGATTCATCCGAACGCGAGCGACACGGCGACCGTGCGGTCGGTGTTCATCATCAGCCCGGACAACAAGCTCAAGCTGACGCTCACGTATCCCGCGAGCACGGGCCGCAACTTCTTCGAAATCATGCGCGTCATCGACTCGCTGCAGCTGACGGCGAAGCATCAGGTCGCGACGCCGGCCGACTGGAAGGCGGGCGAGGACGTCATCATCGTGCCGGCCGTGTCGGACGACGACGCGAAGAAGCGCTTCCCGGGGTTCGTGACGAAGAAGCCGTACCTGCGCGTGACGAAGCAGCCGCAGGGCTGACTGTCGCGCGAGCCTTTCAGGCGAGCGGAGGAGTCTTCATGAAGACGCTGATGAATCGGCGGGCGGGCGTCGCGACGGCGGCGCTGCTGTGCGCGCTCGCGGGGACCGCGTTCGCGCAGGGCAACATCGACTTCACCAAGGTCGAGATCAAGACGGCGAAGATCGCGAACAACTTCTACGCGCTCGAGGGCGCGGGCGGCGCGATCGGCGTCCTGACCGGTCCCGACGGCGTCTTCATGGTGGACTCGCAGTACGCGCCGCTGACGGACAAGATCGTCGCGGCGATCAAGCAGATTTCGGACGGCCGCATCCGGTTCATGGTCAACACGCACGTGCACCCCGATCACACCGGCGGCAACGAGAATCTCGGCAAGCTGGGCGTGACGATCCTCTCGCGCGATCAGCTGCGCATGCGGCTGGCCGGCGGTCAGCGCCCCGCGCCGCCGATCGCGCTGCCGACGATCACGTACAACGAGACGACGACCGTCCACATGAACGGCGAAGATATCCGGTTGATTCCGATGTTCAACGCGCACACCGACGGCGACACGCTCGTGTACTTCCCGAACGCGAACGTCCTGATGACCGGCGACTTCTACCGGTCCGTCGGCTATCCGTTCCCCGACCGCAACAACGGCGGCTCGGTGAAGGGGCTGATCGACGCGCTCCAGGCCGTCGTCGATCTGGCGAAGCCGGACACGAAGATCATCCCGGGACACGGCGAGATCGTGGACAAGACGGCCGTCGCCGCGCATCGGGCGATGGCGATCGTCATTCGCGATCGAGTCGCGGCGATGGTCAAGGCGGGGAAGACGGCCGACGAGGTCGTCGCCGCCAAACCGACAGCCGATTACGACGCGAAGGTGCCGCAGGGCGCGACGACGTCCGAGCGGTTCCTCCGGGCGATTCACGCCGAACTGAGCGCCGCCAAGTAATCAGCCGTGGCGCCAGAGGCCGCCACCAAGGCGATCCTGTATGCCGCGCTGCTCCCGACCGTGGGAGCCGGCGCGGCGTTTTTGCTTCTGGTGCCGCGCGCGGCCATGGAGACTGGCGCCGCGCAGAGCGCAACGCCGAAATCTCTGGCTCTCGTGGAACAACGGCTTCGCCGCGTCGGCGCGATCGCGGCGCTGTGCGTCGTCGTCGCGCTCGCGCTGCGCGCCTGGGCGCAGACGGACGCGGCGTTCGGACTCGCGAGTTCGTTCTCGCCGGATTCTCTTCAGACGATCCTGACCAGCCGCTGGGGACTGCGCTGGCACTGGCAGCTGCTGGCGGCGGTCGCGTGCACGATCGCGTACGCGTGCGCGGGCGGCGGACGGCGTTGGGCCTGGGCCGCCGCCGCGACGACGAGCGTCGCGCTGTGCGTGTCGCTGACGCTGACCGGTCACGCCTCCGGCGATCCGGCGCGCATGGCCGTCCATGCGGCGCACCTCGTCGGCGGGGGACTCTGGATCGGCGCGCTCACGTCGCTCGTCCTGGTGTCGCCATCGATCGACGCGAGGACGCGCGTCGCGCTGTTCCACGCGTTCTCGCCGTTCGCGCTCGCCGGCGCGTGCATCGCCGCCGGGGCAGGCGCCGCGGCCGCGCTCTTCTACGTCGGCGCGGTCGAGAATCTGTGGCTGACGGCGTACGGCCGCGCGCTGGCCGTGAAGGTCGCGTTCGTCGCCGGCGTCGCGGTCTGCGGGTACCTCAACTGGCGCCGCGCGCGGGAAGGCGCAGCGCCGGGCCGTCCCGTCGCCGTCGAACTGACGCTCGCCGCCGCGGTCGTCATCGTGACGGGAATTCTGACCGAGCTCGCGCATCCGTAGCCACGCCCTTCCTGCCCTTCCAGCGTCTCTTGACTTGTAACAAACATTACATGTATACGTAACATCCATGTCATCACAAGGAGCGTCCCCGCGCTGGCTCCTGTTCGCGTTCCAGCTGCCGACGCATCCGTCGAACGCGCGCGTGAAGACCTGGAGGCGCCTGCAGCAGATCGGCGCCGTGCCGACGCGGAACGCCGTCTACGTCCTGCCGAACACGGATCAGTGCCGCGAGGACTTCGCATGGCTGCGGGCCGAGATCGGCACGATGGGCGGCGCGGCCACGGTGTTCGCCGCGGACGCGCTGGACCGGGAGGGAGAGGAGGACATCGTGACCACGTTCCAGCAGGCGCGCGACGCCGACTATCGCGCGCTCACGCGCGACGCCGATCGGCTTCTCGCGTCCGCGAAGGGGAAGGCGGGCCGCGCGGCGCGGACCACGCTGCCGCGCAGCATTCGCGCGCTGCGCGAGCGGTTCGCTCAGATCGAGCGCATCGACTTTCATCAGGCCGGCACGCGCCAGCACGCGGCCGAGTCTCTGGCCGCGCTCGAACATCTCGCCGCGCGCGCGAGGCCGCGGCCGCCATCAGGCGACGCGCCAGTCCGCGCCATCAAGAGCGTTCGCGGCCGCCGCTGGGCGACACGGCCCAGGCCCGGCATCGATCGCATGGCGTCGGCGTGGCTCATCCGCCGCTTCATCGATCCCCGGGCGAAGTTCGCGTTCGTCGACCGTCCGTCGAAGGCGGACGTGCCGTTCGACATGTACAGCGGCGAGTTCAGCCATCACGGCGGCCTCTGCACGTTCGAAGTCCTCTGCGAGCGGTTCGGGATCGCGGATCCCGCCGTCACGCGCATCGCGCACATCGTCCACGATCTGGATTTGAAGGAGATGAAGTACGCGTCACCGGACGCGCCGGCCGTCGGGCGCATGGTCGAGGGACTGCGGGCCGTGCACGCGGACGATCACGCGTTGCTCGAACAGGGGATCGGGATGTTCGAGGCGCTCGCGAGGTCATTCGAGGGAATTGACGAAAAGGAACCACGGAGGACACGGAGGACACGGAGGAAGAATCCTGGAAGGAACGGATCATGATTGCCGCCGCGTTCGCGTTGCTCGCAGCGTTGTTCGGCGCGCAGCCGGCGCAGTCGCCGCCGTCGGCGTACGTTGGATCAGCCGCGTGCGCGCGGTGTCACTCGCCGATCTACGAACGCTGGAAGGTCACGCGCATGGCCAACGTCGTGCGGGATCCGAAGGCGCATCCCGACGCGTTCATCCCGGATTTCTCGAAGCCGGATCCACTGCTGACCTTCACGAAGGATCAGGTCGCGTTCGTGTACGGCAGCAAATGGAAGCAGCGGTATTTCGCGAAGAACGGCGATGACTACGTGCCGCTGCCGGCGACGTGGGACATCACCGCGCGGGTCTGGCGCCCGTACGCCGCGCACGGGCCGACGAGCCAGGCGTGCGACGGCTGTCATTCGGTGAACTACGACGTCGAGACGAAGACGGTTACCGAATGGAACGTCGGTTGCGAGCGCTGTCACGGCCCCGGCCGCGCTCACGTCGCCGCGCCGTCGCGCGCGAACATCGTCAATCCCGCGCGTCTCGATCCCGTGCGCGCCAACGACGCGTGCATTCAGTGCCACTCGGAAGGGCAGCCGCTGGCGGCGCCGGACGGCCGGACATTCGACTGGCCGGTCGGATTCCGGATGGGCCTCAACCTGCCCGATTTCTGGCGGCTCGAGACGAACACGCTCGGCGCGCAAGACGTGTTGCATTTTCCCGAGGGCACCGGGCGCGAGAACCGGATGCAGGGGAACGACTTCGTGCAGAGCGTGATGTACACGCGCGGTGTGACGTGCTTCAGCTGTCACGATCCGCACGGATCGGGCAATCAGTCCGAGCTGGTGAAGTCGACACGGCTCGTCTGCCTGACGTGTCACGGACCGAAGTCGTCGAACGGCCCGCACACGCCGACGATCGAAGCGCATACACATCATGCGGCCGGATCGCCGGGCAGCGAGTGCATCAACTGCCACATGCCGGCGATTCAAACGGTCATCGCCGACGCGAAGGTCCGCAGCCACACGTTCAAGTTCATCCCGCCGTCGGACACCGACGCGCTGAAGGTGCCGAATCCCTGCACGACCTGTCACACCGACAAGTCGACCGCGTGGGCGACGGCCGCGCTGCGCACCTGGCCCGAGTTCTCGCCGTGGAGAGTGGCCCGGTAGTACACTGCGCGCCATGCGCATCACATCATCCGGACGCTTCGGTCTTGCCCTTCTCTTACCGATTGCCTTGACCGCCGCGTTCGCCTGCTCGAATCCGCCGCCGGCCGAGAAGCCCGCGGCCGCGCCAGCGCCGCCTCCGCCACCGGCGATGCCGGCCGTCGGCATATACGTCACGAACGAATCGTCCGGCGATTTGTCGGTCATCGACGCGGCGACTCTGACACCGGTGACAACCATCAAGCTCGGCAAGCGTCCGCGCGGAATCGCGGCGAGCCCGGACGGCACGCGGCTCTACGTCGCGCTCAGCGGATCGCCGAACGCCGGCCCCGGCGTCGACGAGAAGACGCTGCCGCCGCCCGACCGCACGGCCGACGGCATCGGCGTCGTTGACCTCAAGGAAGGGAAGCTGCTCAAGGTGATGACGAGCGGTCCGGATCCCGAGCAGGTCGCGGTCAGCAAGGACGGGACCAAGGTGTTCGTCGCGAACGAAGACGCGGGGAAGCTGAGCGTCGTGGACGTCGCGACCGGACAGATTGTCGAGAGCTTCAAGATCGGCGACGAACCGGAAGGCGTGACGGTCGAGCCGTCGGGCACTCGCGTGTGGGTCACGTCGGAAGAAGACGGCGCCGTCTACGTGATCGATCTCGACGCGCACAAGGTCGTGAAATCCGTGAAGACCGGGCCGCGGCCCCGCTCGATCGCGTTCACGCCCGACGGCGCGCATGCCTATGTGCCCGCCGAGAACGGCGCGTCGCTGACGCTGATCGACGTCAAGAAGCTGAGCGTGCTGAAGACGATCAACCTCGGCGAGGGCATGCGGCCGATGGGCACGGTCATGGCCCCGGATGGCGGACGCCTGTATGTGTCGACGGGCCGGAGCAAGATGGTGCTGGCCCTCGACACGAAGACGAACAAGGTCGTCGCCTCGAAGGAAGCGGGGCCGCGGCCGTGGGGGATTGCGCTCTCGGCCGATGCCAAAACGATCTACACGGCGAATGGTCCGTCCAATGACGTTTCGGTCCTCGACATCGTCACCGGCGATCTGACGAAGAAGATCCCCGTCGGCCGCGGGCCCTGGGGGGTTGCGGTCGTCAGGAGTCGGTAGTCCGGGAGTCAGTAGTCGGGAGTCAGTAGTCGTTAGTCGTTGGTCGTTAGTCGTTGGTCGTTAGTCGTTGGTCGTTAGTCGTTGGTCGTTGGTCGCTGTGAAGATGTCGGCCAGCCGAACTTGAAGAAGTACGCGCCGGCGGCGACGAGCAGCGCGCCGATCCACATGCGACTCGCGAGCAGGACCGCGCCGACGAGCACGACGGCGACGCCTGCGGCGTGACGCCCGCGCATCAGGCGCGCGAGCGAGCCGCGTCCGAGCGCGCTGGCGATCAACGTCACGAAAAACGCCAGGCTCGCGCCGAGGACGACGGCCGCGCCGGTCGGCACGAGAAACCGGTTCGACACGATCAGTCCGCCCGCGCCGGCGACGAACGCCACCGCCACGCTCCAGACGAGATACCCGCGCGCGCTGCGCGCGACATTGCGCGACGCCGCGGCCGGCACGACGACGAGCGCCTCGACGAGGAGCGCGCCGATGATCTTCAGGCTGACGACAATCGACAGCGCGAGCAGGAACGCGAAGAAGTAGTCGAGGAACCGCGAGTCCGATCCCTCGACGCCCGCGAGCGGCGGGCTCAGGCTGTCGAGCAGCAGATGGTTGTACTCGCGCGCGAGCAGCGCCATCACGACGACGCCGACCGCGAGCAGCAGCAATAGATCGCTGTCGGTCACGGTCAGCAGGCTGCCGAAGAGGATCGCTTCGACCTGATGCACGTTGAACTGCCGCGTGACGGCGACGAGCAGCACGAGTCCGAGGCCGAGCGACAGCGCGAGAAAGACACCGATGAGTGTGTCGGGCGGCAGCGACGACCGCCGTTTGACGTACACCATGCCGAGCGTCGCGAGCAGGCAGAAGCCGAACATGCCGGCGTACGGCGAGTTCAGCGGCTCGCCGATCAAGAGTCCGAGCGACACGCCGGTCAGGGCGGCTTGTCCGAGCGCCGCGCTGAAGAACGCCATGCGTCGCGCGACCACGAGGTGGCTCAGGCCGCCGAGCATCGGCGTCAGCAGCAGGACGCACAGGAAGCCGCGGACGAGAAACGGATACTGGAAGTCGGCGGGCAGAACGCCGCTGTGCGCCAGACTGGTTACCCACGCGTAGAACGGCGTCATGCGAGCGCGTCCGCCGGTGCGCCGTCGGCCACGACGCGCGTATCCAGGACCGTCACACGATCGCCGTGGCGTTTCACGCGCTCGTGATCGTGCGACACCATGAGCACGGTGACATCGTCTCGATCGCGTGCCGCCAGCAGGACGTCTTCGAGCCATTGGCTCGCGGTCTGATCGAGTCCGGTTGCCGGCTCGTCGAGGATCAGCAGCTCTGGCAGCGGATCGAGCGCGTGCGCGAGCAGCACGCGTCGCAGCTCGCCGCCCGAGAGCACGGACAGTTGACGCTGTTCGAATCCCGCGAGGCCGACGCCAACGAGCATCGCGCCGATGCGCCGCCTGGCGTCGTGGCCGACGCCGAAGCAGACGGGACGGCGCTGGCGCGTGAGCGCGAGGAAATCGGCGACCGTGACCGGCAGCGTGCGGTCGACCGCGAAGCTTTGCGGCACGTAGCCGATGCGGCCGTTGCGCCGCCAGTGCGCGAGGATGCGGCCTTCGAATCGGATCTGCCCGAGGATCGCGTTGACGAGCGTGCTCTTGCCGGCGCCGTTCGGTCCGACGATCGCGTGCAGCGTCCCGCGCGCGATCGAAAGCGAGACGTCGGAGAGCAGCGTCTGGCCGTCGATCCGGACCGTGAGGTTCGAGACGTCGAGAATTGATGACGACGTCGACGGCGTCGGCGTCGTGGAAAAAGTCGCGACGGCGCTCATCCCTCGTTGACCAGCGCCCGGATCATCGTGTCCACGTTCCGCTGCATCTCTTTCTCGAACTTGTCCGGCGTGTACGCGCCCGACGCGATGTGCGTGATCGTGTAGACCTTCACGCCGGCTTCGTCCCGCAGCACCTTGAGCAGCGCGGGCGGAAACGTGTCCTCGCTGAAGACGACGCGAATCTTCTCGCGCTTGAGGAGCGCGACCATGTCCTTCAGCTCGCCGGCCGACGGCGTCAGGCCGTGCTGCGGCTGGACGACGCCGGCGATTTCGAGGCCGAATTCCTGCAGCAGATAACCGTAACCGTCATGCACCGTGACGACGCGGTTGATCTTCGCGTCGGCGAGCGCCGTGGCGGCGCGCGCCTTGATCTGCCGCAGCCGTCGCGCGTAGTCGGCGGCGTTGGCCTGCAGCGCGGACGCGTCCGACGGCCGGAGCGCCGCGATCGCCTTCTGAATCGCGTAAGTCTGCTGAATCGCGTTCGTGAACGAGATGAACGTGTGCGAGTTCACGCCGGATCCGTGAGCCGCGTGAATCTGAGGCGTCGACTCGTTGACGCGGATGATGACCAGCTTCTTGTTGCCGGACGCCTTGATCATCGGGTTGATGAAGTCGTCGTGGCCGATGCCGTTGATGACGATCGCGTCGAGGTCCATCAGTTTCTTGATGTCCTCGGGCCGCGGCTGATAGTCGCCCGCGTCGATCTCGCCGGGCAGGATCGATCGCACTTCGTATCCGGGCAGCGTCCCGACGACGTTCGCCGTCCAGGAGTAATACGGATGCAGCGTGACGCCGATCTTCAGCGTCGGCCGCGGCTGCGCCGACGCGGTCGCCGCGAAAAGCAGCGCCGCGACGATGAGCAGTCCGGTGGCGTCCGCCTTCAGGCGGACCAGCAGTCTGTGAATCATGGGGTTTTCACCGTGGGTGGCGGAACGTAGCCGATCGCGGGCGGATTCACGCGCAGCTGAATCCAGCCTTCAGCCTGCGGGACCTGGACGAGCGCGGGCGACAGCTCGGCGCCGTCGGTGTGCGTCCACACCGAAACGTGCAGCATCATGCCGTGCGGCAGGCGGTGGTGCTCTTCGTCCTCGGGCGACGGATCGGGCAGCGAGTCGGGCAGCGGCTCCTGGACGAGCAGCAACCACGCGGGGGCGCCCGTCACGCCCGGAATGCCGCGATAGTTGATGAACGCGCCGCGATGCGTGACGATCCAGCGGTACGCGGGGCCCTTCGCCGTCGGATCCTTCGCAAACGGCGGAATGCCCTGCTCGGCGAGCGCATCGGGCGACGGCCATCCGCCGGTGTCGCTGCGCACGCGCTCCGCTTCGAGCAGTCCTTCCTGCAGCTCACGAAACATCAGCTGCGCCGGCGACGCGGCGTCGCTGACGAGCGTCTGGTAGGGCAGCAGGCCGTTGGCGCGCGCGGGCTTGCCGTCCACGCTCCACGCGGTGTTGGCGAGATAGAAGCCGACGATCGCGACGATGACCACGGCCAGGCGCACGACGATTGTCGTTTCCTCGCGCAGCGACGGCGGGCGGATCTCGACGGTGCGGATTCCCGCGCCCTGTCCCGAGTCAACGGCCATCTGACGGGATTCTCCGTCACCGGGTTGTCGCACATCAAGTGGGGACGAAGAAGTCGTTTCGCGTCACGGCGCCCTGCGCTCCTTGCGGAACAGCCCGAGAAAGAACAGCGTTGCGGCGAGGATCACAATCAGCGGACCGCTCGGCTTGTTCAGCCACGACGCGAGCCCGGTACCGGCCAGCGTCACGGCGACGGCGAGGAGGGTCGCAATCATCAGCATCTCGTTCAGGTTGCGCGACAGGCGTTTCGCCGTGGCGGCGGGGATGATGATCAACGAGCCCATGAGCAGCACGCCCAGGTAGCGCAGGCCGAGCGCCACGGTCAGCGCGAACATCTCCATGTACAGCAGCTCGAGCCGCCGGATGTCGATGCCCATCGTGCTCGCGATGTCGCGCGAGACGAGCGCGACGACGAGCGCGTGCCGGCGGCGCAGGACGAACACGACGACGATGGTCGCCGTCAGCAGACCGAACCCGATCTCCGTCAGCGACGGCGTTCCCGACGCGCCGCCCAGGAGCGCCTCAATCAGCTCGTCGCCCCCGGTCAGCATGCTGCCGACAGCGAGCGCCGCGGAAAAGATGACGCCGATGATGGTCTCCGTGGCGAGGCGTGAGCGATCCTCGAGCGACCAGACGATGAGGCCGCCGAACAGCAGCATCGCGGTCGCGCCAAACACCGGATGCACGTGCAGCGCCAGCGCGACGCCGATGCCCGGCAGCGCCACATGCGAGAGCGCGTCCGCGGCGAGCGCCATGCGGCGCATGACCGCGAAGCACCCGACCAGGCCGGCGGCGATCGCCATGGCGACCGGCAGCACGAGGGCTTCAATGGTCATGGACGTGAAACGCCACGGGCGCCCCGTAGATTTCGGTCAGCACATCGGACGTCAGCACGGCGCGCGGGGGACCGAAGTATGCCCGCCGCCGGTTCAGGCACAACACGTCGGTCGAGTAGCGGTGCACGACCGACAGGTCGTGCGAGATGATCAGCAGCGTCAACCCCCGGCTCTTCTGCAGGCCGTGCACGAGCTCGTTGAGCTGCACCTGACCGATCTCGTCGATCCCCGCCGTCAGCTCGTCGAGCAGCAGCACGTCCGGGTTGCCCAGAAGGGCGAAGGCCACGAGCAGCCGCTGGAACTGGCCGCCGGAGAGCGACCCGATCGAATCGGCCGCGGCGCGCGGCGAGAGGCCGACGTCGTCGAGCACCTCGGCCATCGCCGCATCGCTCAACCGGTGGGCGACCGCCTGGGCATGGAGGAAATCGAATCCCGTGATGGGCACGTCCCGGGCGATGTCCAGCTTTTGCGGAACGTAGCCGAGACGAATCCCGGGGGCCCACCGGATGGTGCCTTCGACCGGAATGGCCCCGATGAGCGCCCGGAACAGCACGGTCTTGCCAGCGCCATTCGGTCCGACGACGGCGACGGACGCGCCTCGGGTCACCTGGAAACTGAGATCCTCGAAGATCTGCGTGTTTCCAAACCGCAGCGACACGTGCTGGACGTCGAGAACAGGTTGTGGGGTCACGGGTGCCGGGAACGGCGGACGAGTGGTCATCTTACCCCACCGATTCGAGGCGGGCGAACACGTATGATGTCCGCCGAGGAGGCACATGCGGCCCTGGATTCTCATCGTCGTGCAGGCGATCGCCGCCGTCCAGACGGCGCGCGTCCCCCCGGTGGCGCCGGCGCGCGCGGATATTCTGCGCGGGGAGTACGGGCGCTACCGCAGCAACAACGATCTGCTCTTCTACCATCTCGACGTGCGCGTCGATCCGGACAAGAAGATCATCAGCGGGAAGAACACCATCCGCTTCAAGATGCTAGCCGACGACAGGCGAATCCAACTCGACCTCTACGCCAATCTGAACATCGAGAAGATCGTCCTCGGCGCGACGCCGCTCAAGTACGAGCGCGAGCTCAACGCCGTGTTCGTGGATTTTCCTGAGACGCTGAAGCGCGGACGCGAGTACGCGATCGACTTCTACTATTCCGGCACGCCGACACAGACCGGCCGCTTCGGCGGCTTCACGTTCGGCACAGACCCGGCGGGCCGCCCGTGGATCTTCACGGCGTGTGAGGGCGAAGGCGCGAGCATCTGGTGGCCGAACAAGGATCAGTGGCGCGATGAAGTGGAACGGATGGAGCTCAGCGTCGCGATTCCCAACGGCCTGGTCGACGTCTCGAACGGCAAGTTCGCCGGCAAGACCGATCTCGGCGACGGTTTCACGCGCTGGGACTGGAACATTCAGTACCCGATCAACGCCTACGACGTCTCGCTCAACATCGGCACGTACGTGCACTTCGACGATCGTCTCGGCGACGTGCCGATGGACTTCTATGCGCTGCCTGAAGATCTGGACAAGGCGAAGCGGCAGTTCGCGCAGGCGAAGGGGATGCTCGAGGCGTATCAGCACTACTTCGGCGAGTACCCGTTCAAGAACGACGGCTACAAGCTGATCGAAGCGCCGTACTCAGGCATGGAGCACCAGACCGCCGTCACCTACGGCAATCATTTCGCGAACGGCTACCTCGAACGCGACTGGACCGGCGTCGGCGTCAGCCCGAAATTCGACTTCATCATCGTCCACGAGAGCGCGCACGAATGGTTCGGCAACGCGATCACCGCGGCCGACGTCTCCGACATGTGGATTCACGAGGGATGGGCGACGTACCTCGAGAACCTCTACGTCGAGTACACGTTCGGGTACGACGCCGCGCTCAAGTACGTGAACGGCTACAAGCCGAAGATCCAGAACAAGGCGCCGATCATCACGCCGCACGGCATTCACCGGAGCCCCGGGCAGGATCAGTATTTCAAAGGCGCGCTCCTCCTCAACACGCTGCGAAACGTCGTCAACGACGACGCGCGGTGGTGGGCGCTCATCCACGATTACTTCCAGCGCTTCAAGTACCGGACGATCATGACGGAGGATCTCGTTGGCTTCTTCAACGAGCGTCTCGGTCAGAACCTCACGCCGATCTTCGATCAGTACCTCCGCCACGCCGCGCTGCCCGAACTCGAGCTGACGTTCGACGACGCGAAGGGCACGGTCGCGTACCGCTGGAGAGCGGACGAGCCGGGATTCGCGATGCCGGTCCGCGTCGGCACGAAAGATCGCTGGCAGATCATCCAGCCGACGACGGAATGGAAGACGATGCCGACATCGCTGAAGAAGAGCGAGTTCCAGGTCGCGACAGACCTGTACTACATTGACGTCGTCAAGCAGTAGGCGTCGGGTCGTCCGTCTCGCCGCGGTGTTCCTGCTGGCGCGCGCGCCCGGCGCGGCCGCACAAACCGCGACCCTGCAGATCGACGTGCGTCACGACGGCGCTCCAGTCGCCGGAGCGGCGATCGTCGTTGGCAACCAGACCTCGACGACCGACGCGCGCGGCATCGCGTCAATCGGCGTTGTTCCAGGAACACTTCAGATCGTCGTCGTCAAGGAAGGCTTCGAGCCGCAGAGCCTCTCGGTCGAACTTCGCGCGGGCGAGACGCGCACGCTGACGATCGATCTGGAATCGCAGACCGCGGTCGAAGAGCACGTCACGGTCGCCGCGACGCGCACCGACAGGCGGATCGAAGATCAGCCGATGCGCGTGGAGGTGCTCGACCGCGACGAGATCGAAGAGAAAGTCATGATGACGCCCGGCGACATCGTGATGATGCTGAACGAAATGGGCGGGCTGCGCGTGCAGGCGACGTCGCCGTCGCTCGGCGCGGCGAGTGTGCGCATCCAGGGCATGAAGGGGCGCTACACGCGGTTTCTGTCGGATGGTCTTCCGCTGTTCGGCCAGCAGGTCGGATCGTTCGGGCTCCTGCAGATCCCGCCGACCGATCTCGCGCAGGTCGAAGTGATCAAGGGCGTCGCATCATCTTTGTATGGCGCGGGCGCGATGGGCGGCGTCGTCAACCTCGTCTCGAAGCGACCGGGCTCCGGCAACAATGTCGCGGAGCGCGAGGCCGTCGTGAATCGATCGAGCCGCGGGGCGACCGACGGCGTGTTCTGGTACGCGGCGCCGCTCGACGCAAACTGGGGGATGACGCTGCTCGCCAGCGGTCACGGTCAGGAGCACGCCGACGTCGACGGCGATGGATGGTCGGATCTCGCGAAGTACGCACGCGGTGTCGTCCGGCCGCGCGTGTTCTGGGACAACCACGCCGGCGGGACGTTCTTCGCGACGGCGGGCGCGACGATCGAGAACCGGAGCGGCGGCACGATGCCCGGCGCCGTCCTGCCGGCGACCGGCCAGCCGTATCTCGAGGAGCTGGACACGCACCGGTTCGACTTCGGCGCGGCGGGCCAGATGCTCGTCGACGAGCGGTACGTCGTGAGCGTGCGCGGATCGATCGCGAGTCAGTCGCAGGATCATCAGTTCGGCGACGTGCGCGAGCGCGACGGTCACGATACGGCGTTCGCCGAGGCGACGATTCGTCGCGCGATCGGCCGGCACACGATCGTCGGCGGCGCGGCGCTCGAACGCGACGCCTTCAATCCGCAGGATGTTCCGCGTTTCGCGTACACGTACACCGTGCCCGGCGTGTTCGCGCAGGACGATGTCGAGGTGGCGAAGTGGCTGTCGATCTCCGCGAGCGGGCGCGTCGACGTCCACAGCGAGTTCGGCACGTTCGTCAGCCCGCGTGTGTCCGCGCTGATGCGCGCGGGCGAGTGGTCGAGCCGCGTGTCTGCGGGACGCGGATTCTTCGCGCCGACGCCGCTGACCGAGGAGACGGAAGCCGCGGGCCTGACGCGCCTGGCGATTCCGAACGCGCTGCGCGCCGAGCGGAGCACGAGCGCATCGGTCGATCTGACGCGAAGCGCGGGTCCGTTCTCGGCGACGGCCACGTTCTTCGCGTCGCGCATCTCGGATCCCGTCGAGGTGGATCGCGGAACGGCGTTCGCGCTCAGGAATCTCGACTCACCATCGACCAACACCGGCGTCGAGTTGCTGAGCACGTGGCGGAAGGCGCCGTTCACGGCGACGGCGAGCTACACGTACGTCCACAGTGTCGAGCAGCTGGCGCCGGCGGCTTCGTCGGTCGACGTCCCGTTGACGCCACGCCACGGCGTGTCGCTCGTCGGCATGTGGGAGCGGGAGGAGAAGGGGCGCGTCGGCCTCGAGTGGTACTACACGGGCGTGCAGCGGCTCGAAGCGAATCCGTATCGTGACGAGAGCCGGCCGTACATCCTGTTCGGCGCGCTCGTCGAGCGCCGCGTCGGCCGTTGTCGATGGTTCGTCAACGCCGAGAATCTCTCGAACGTGAAGCAGACCGATTGGGATCCGCTGCCGCGATCGGCGCGCGGCGTCGACGGCCGCTGGACCGTCGACGCGTGGGCGCCGCTCGACGGGCGGAATGTGAATGGGGGAGTGCGGGTCAGCTTTTAGATCTCAGATTGCAGGATGGCAGGACGGCAGAATCGCAGGATTGATGGAAGCATGTCCATCCTGCCATCCTGCAATTACTGGATCGTGATCTTTCCCTGCAGCGCCGTATTGGTGAAAAGCACGTGATCGTGGTACCCGCAGACGCGGGCGATGACGAGGTTGCCCGTCTGGCGGCTCTGGCCGGGCTCGAGGTGGCCGACCTGATTGATCTCCGGGCAGTCGTTGTGATCGGGATGCGGGTCGGAGAACATGTCGTGGCCGATCTTGTCCTGGTTGACGAACGTCACCTGCGCGCCGCGCGCCACGGTGATGTTCGCCGGGCAGACCGCGCCGGACGACGTGATCACGATCGTCGTCACGTTGGAGCCGGTCGTGCAGGTGCCGCTCGGCGCCGTCGGCGAGCTCGTGCTGTCGGAGCTGCCGCCGCACGCGAACATCAGTCCTCCGAGCGAGGCGGCGACGATCGCACGCCGCACCCTCGCACCCCGCACGGCACCCCGACCTTCAGCACCACGCACTCAGCACCTCTTCTACGATTCTAGCCTGTACTTCGCGAGGTAGTAGGACAACGCCCGCTGGCTGATGCTCATCAGCTCCGCCGCGTCCTTCTTGACGCCGCCGGCGTTCTCGAGCGCGCGGCGAATCGTCTCGCGCTCGACCCATTCGATGTTCTGCCGCAGCTTCAGCGACGGCAGCCCGCTCGCCTGCGGCACGGTCGCGCCGAGCACCGACACGGCGCGCGCGGTGATCACGGGTCCCGTCGACAGCACGACCGCGCGCTCGATCGTGTTCTCGAGCTCGCGCACGTTGCCCGGCCAGTCGTACGCCTGCAGGCCGGCGAGCACGCCGTCGTCGATCTTCTCGATCCTCCGGCCGGTGCGCTGCGCGTGTTTCTGCACGAAGTGCTCGACCAGCGCCGGGATGTCGTCGCGCCGCTCGCGCAAGGGCGGGATCTCGATCGGGATCACATTCAGGCGGTAGAAGAGATCCTCCTGGAACTTGCCGTCGGCGACCATCTGCCGCAGGTTGCGGTTGGTGGCGGCGATGACGCGCAGGTCGATCTTCTCGGTGCGCTCGGATCCGAGCGGCTCGACCTCGCGCTCCTGCAGCACGCGCAGCAGCTTCGACTGCAGGGTCTGGCTCATCGTGCCGATCTCGTCGAGGAAGATCGTGCCGCCGTCGGCGAGCGCGAACTTGCCCTTCTTCGTCGCCGTCGCGCCGGTGAACGCGCCGCGCACGTGGCCGAAGAGCTCCGACTCGAGCAGCGTCTCCGGAATGGCCGCGCAGTTGACCTTGATGAGCGGCATGTCGTGCTGCGCGCTGCGCGCGTGAATCGCCCGCGCGACGAGCTCCTTGCCCGTGCCGGTCTCGCCCGTGATCAGGACCGTGCTCTTCGTCTCGGCGACGAGCTCGGCGCGGTGGATGACCTCTTCCATCGCGCGGCTGCGCCCGATGATGCCGTAGTGATCGAACTGCTCGTCGCGCTCGCTCACCATGTAGCGGTACTCGCTGCGCAGCCGCTGGTGATCGAGCGCGCGCCGGACGACGACGAGCAGCTCGTCGATCTCGAACGGCTTCTGCAGGTAGTCCAGCGCCCCGAGCTTCATCGCTTCGATCGCGCTCTCGACGGTCGCGTGGGCCGTCATCATGACGATTTGCGGCCGGTCTTCGATTTGTCCGGGGGCCCCTGCCCCCCGGTCGCTCGATCCGCCGCCGCCGGCGCCGCGGCCCTCGGGCGACGCCCCGACGAGCTCGCGGATCAGCTCGAGCCCGCTCAGCTCGGGCATCATGTTGTCCACGAGGAGGACGTCGAAGTTGCGCTCGGCGAGCAGCCGCTGGCCCTGCCGCGGGCTCGTGGTCTCGACGACGGTGTGCCCGGCGTCGCGCAGCGCGCGGCCGAGCGCCTTGAGAATCTTGTCTTCGTCGTCGATGAGGAGAATCGATCCGCGATGCGTCATGAACGTGGCCTGGCCTGCGGCGGCTGAGCGGGAAGGTCGATGAGGAATTCGGTGCCGAGGCCCGGCGTGCTCGAGACGGCGATCGTGCCGCCCAGGCCCTCGACGATGTTCTTCGCGATCGGCAGACCGAGCCCGGTGCCGCCGCGCTTGGTGGTGAAGTACGGATCGAACACGTGCGCGAGATCGTCGGCGGCGATGCCGACGCCGCGATCGGCGACGACGATCCGGACACGCTCGCCGTCGACGCGCGTCGTCAGCGTGACCGGCGCGCCCGGGGTCACGGTGGTGCCGTTCACCGCGTGACGCGCGTTCACCAGCATGTTGACGAGCGCGATGCGCAGCCGCTCGGGATCCGTCGTCAGCGTGGACAGCGCCGGATCGAGGTCGAGGCCGATCTCCGATCCCGGGCCCGACGCGACGGCCGCGGCCGCCGACTCGCGGCAGACCGCGTTGATCTCGACCGGCGCGAGCGTGAACGTGATCGGCCGCGCGAAATCCAGGACGTCGTTGACGATGCCGTTCAGCCGCGCGACTTCGCCGTCGATGTCCTCGGCGGCCTCGCGCAGCGCCTCGGCGCTGAGGCCGGGCTGCCGCAGCGTGTGCAGCGCCGCCTTGATGATCATCAGCGGGTTGCGCACCTCGTGCGCGATGATCGTCGAGAGCCGCCCGAGCGACGTGAGCCGCTCCTTCTGCGTCATCTCACGCTGGAACCGCGCGATCGAATCGGTCAGCGTGTTGAACGTCGACGCGAGCAGCCGCGCGTCCTCGTCGTCCCAGCGGTTGCGGTAGCGCAGCGCGATCTTGCGCGTCAGGTCGCCCGTGGCGGCGACTTCGCGCATGACGTCCGTGATCGCCGCCAGCGGTCGCGCGATCGTGCGGGCGACCGTGAAGCTGAGCGCCATCGCGAGCACCATCGCGAGGACGCCGGTGACGGCGAAGCCGGTGTGAATCGCGCGCAGCGATTCGAGCTGCGCCGTGCGCGACCGCAGGATCAGCGCGACGGGTCCGGGCGACGTGTCTTTCGCTGGGGGCGCGGCGGCGCCGTTCGCAGCGGGCGCGCCGGCGGCGCCCGCGTCGGACGACAGCGATCGCGAGAGCGTCGTGTACTCCTCGGCGTCGAGCTCTACGCGGGAGATTCCCTGCTGGCGCAAGTGCTCGGCGAGCGCGGGGTACCGCGCGCGCGGCAGCGTCGACGCCAGGATCTGGCCATCCATGCCGAACGCCAGATCGCTGCCCGTGATGCGCTTCAGCTCCGCGAGCAGCGCGTCGTCGAGCAGGAAGCCGACGCCGAGCGTCCCGAAAATCTGGTGATTCGGCCGGTCCACGGCGACGGGCACGGTGACGACCTGCAGGATGCCGTTCGGCTGCGGCAGCAGGCTGATGCTGTCGCGGCCCGCGAGGGCCTCGCGTACCGCCGGCTGATGCGCCGCGATCTCGGCCGCGCGCGGCGATCCGCCCGCCGTGAAGAGCAGGTCGCCGCGGCGGTTGGTCACCAGCACGAGATTGGCGTTGAGCTGCGACTGGTAGTCGACCGCGACGTCCTGCACGGTCGGCGGGTCGTTGGTTTCGACGGCGGCCTTCAGTTTCGGCAGGTCGGCGATGAGCCGCGCCATCAGCGTGAACGTCCGCGTGCGCTCGGCGCGCAACTGATCGATCTGCGCGCCGGTCGCGACGATCTCGCGCTCGAGCGTGCGCTCGGCTTCCTGCGTCACCGTCACGTTCACGAGGTAGATCGCGACGCCGATGCACAGCATCGCGAGGACCGCGCTCGCGAGGAAGATGCGGCTCCGCAGCGAGGCCAGGACGTTCATCGAATCGTGAAGTCCATTTCCGCGACGCCGCCGTCGGGCACCGTGACCGGCACGGCGTCAGACGAGGTGCCTTCGTTCCACGCGACCACGCCGTAGGTGCCGGGCGGCACGTTGTCGATGTGGTAGCGGCCCTCGCCGTCGGTCATCGCGAAGAACGGATGGCCGAACACGAGGATGAACGCGTTCATGTGGGAGTGGATGTCGCAGAACACGCGCACGATGCCGGGGCGATCGAAGCGCACCTGCCGCGAGTTGCCGGCGGCGTAGCGGCCGAGATCGAACTGGCGCGTCTTCGAGAGCGAAAACACGTTGTGGTAGAACTTGTCGCTGTTGGGGAAGTCGACGGTCGTGCCGGTGGTGATCGCGAGCACGTGCGGGACGAACGTCTCGTTGCGCTGATCCATCACCGCGCGCCCGCCGTCGCTCGTTTCGAACGCGCCGCGCGGCGCCGATTCCAGGTACACGACCGATCGCAGGACGTCGGGGAGATCGCGGCCGATCGGCGTGCCCAGTTCCGTGACGCTCGGCCGCCGCTCGGGCGGCGTGACGACGTGGCGGAGTTCGACGCGGCCGCGAATGGTGCCGTTCCTGGCGGCCGATACCTTTGCACCGGCCGCTATGAGAGCACAGAGGAGGCAGAGGGCACAGAGCGGAATAAGCCACAGAGACACGGAGACACGGAGGGAAGGTTGTACATTTTCCTCTCGGTGTCTCTGTGTCTCCGTGGCTATTTCCTTTCTCTGTGTGCTCACCACTCTCCGTGTCCTCTAAAACCAGAACACGAGCTGCGCGGCCTTGAGGTGCGCGAGCTGTTCGAGGACGCCGCCGTCGCGGCGGTTGTATTGGTACGAAAACTTCAGCTGGAGGTTGCGCTGGATCGAATAGCCGCCGCCGACTTCCACGCGCGTGACCGGCGCATCCCACGGCTCGGTGACCGTGGTGCCTGCGATGTCGCTGAATCCCAGATGATCCACGCGCGCCGCGGCGAACAGCCCGGGCATGATCTTGTAGCGGCCCTCGACCGACGTGGACACGGCGCGCAGCGGCAGCTCGAGCGCCGGCGTCCGGACGATCGGCAGCTGCCAGTCGCTGACGATCGTCTCGAAGCGCAGCAGGTAGTAGCCGCGCGAGTACTCGACGTCGGCGCCCCACGCCGTCTGCGTGAAGTCGCCCGCGCGGCTGTCGTCGTTGAACGCCGCGCGCACGGCGGACGCCGAGACGAACGGCCCGCGCGCCGCGGAAGTCCCGACGATCAGACCGCTGAGTCCCCCGACCGGACGCAGCTCCACGCGTCCCGCGACCTGGCGGCCGTTGTTGTCGTCGTTGAAGAGCGGATTCGAGAGCGTGCCCGCCGTCACCGCCACCGACGCGTTCACGATGCCGGCCGTCCCGTGCACCTGCACGCCCGTGTCCCAGCGGAACGCGCTCACCAGCGCGACACCCTTGTCGGCGGCCGCGTCGCCGATCGTGTAGCGCGTGAACCAGCCGAGGCCGCGCCGGCGCAGCAGCTCGTCGGCGTTCGCCGGCAGCGAATCGGGGCGCAGCGACGTGAGGTACTGATAGGCGAGCGGGTAGCCGATGAGCGGGTTGTCGCTCGCGTAGGTGCGCCGCGCGAACGCGCCGAAGGTCGGCGGGATGCGGCCGACCTCGATGTCGATCGCGCGCGCCGTCCACGGCTTGATCCGCAGGTAGAGCGCGTACGGCTGCATGCTGTCGAAGTTCTCGGTCCGCAGCTCGCCGAGCAGCGTGAGGTGATCGCCGCCGTTGACGGCCGCCGACACGTCGACGCGCAGCAGGCGCAGCGCCGAGTGCTCGTAGTCGGTGTAGTCGAAGAAGCCGGGATCGCTCGACCCGACCGACGCGGACACGTCGCCGCCGATCGTGACGCGCCCGCCGCCGACCGAGATCGGCTCCGAGGGCAGCGTCTGCGCGCGCGCCGAGACGAGGCTCAGCGACGCGAGCCCGAGGGCTGTGCACCACGTCTTGATGACTGTCATGCCGGTAAGCCCACAATTATAGCCCGCGCCTGCGGACGGCCCGGGCCGTCGAGCGCGTATAGAATGGAATCGATTCGCGGTGTGCGCTATTCGCGCTGAACCCTGAACCCGTGTGGCCTACATCATCTGCGAGCCCTGCATCGGCGTGAAGGACACGGCCTGCGTGGACGTGTGCCCGGTGGACTGCATTCATCCCCGCAAGGACGAAGCCGCGTTCGCCGCGGCCGACATGCTTTATATTCACCCCGACGAGTGCATCGACTGCGGCGCGTGCGTCCCGGCGTGCCCGGTCGCGGCCATCTTCGTGCTGGATGAGACCCCCCGGAAATGGGAGGCGTTCATCGCGAAGAATCGCGAGTATTATTCGTAGGGAGACTCATGGGCCTCATCGACCACACGTTCGAAGACAACTTCATTACGACGAGCATCGACCGGGTGCTGAACTGGGCGCGCGAGTCGTCCATCTGGCCGATGGGCTTCGGCCTGGCGTGCTGCGCGATCGAGATGATGGCGGCGTCGGCGTCGCGATTCGACATCGCGCGGTTCGGCGCCGAGGTGTTCCGCGCGTCGCCGCGCCAGTCGGACCTGATGATCGTCGCGGGCACGGTCACCAAGAAGATGGCGCCGGTCCTGCGGCGGCTGTACGACCAGATGCCCGAGCCCAAGTGGGTGATCTCGATGGGTAGCTGCTCGAACGCCGGCGGGCCGTTCCCGACCTACAGCGTTCTGCAGGGCGTGGACAAGGTGGTGCCGGTCGACGTCTACGTGTCGGGCTGCCCGCCGCGCCCGGAGGCGCTGCTGTACGGATTGATGCGGCTGCAGGACAAGATTCGCAAGGAAGGCACCGTGCTCCGCAAGGAGCGCACCATCATGTCGGGCGATTCCGAGCCGACGCTCAACAGCGACATCGCGGGGCGCGCCTGATGCAGACCATCATCCGATTCTTCAAGACGATCTTCCTCATCGACCTGCTGAAGGGGCTGTGGGTCACGCTGAAGTACACGCCGCAGCCGGCGTTCACGTTCCAGTATCCGGCCGAGCGCCGGCCGACCGCGCCGCG
>JAIQFX010000091.1 GCA_020073005.1 Terriglobia bacterium
GTGATCAGGTTCCGCCGGACGAACACGCCGGCCGCGCCGATCGCGAACAGGATCGCGGAAAGCACGAGGTACTGGTTCAGGGCGACCATGGCTATTCCGGCG
The DNA here is from genome assembly GCA_020073005.1 of Terriglobia bacterium. GTDB lineage: Bacteria > Acidobacteriota > Vicinamibacteria > Vicinamibacterales > CAVVIG01 > SRVP-36. The sequence continues at coordinate 103 of JAIQFX010000091.1, forward strand.
TCCCTCCCGTGTGGCCCCGCCTCGCCAGCACGACCGCGCCCATCATCGCGACCAGAATCAGAATCGACGTCACTTCGAACGGAAACGCGTACTCGGTGAACAGCAGCCGGCCGATCGACGCGACCGAGCTGACGGCGCCGCCTGCGAACTGCCCGGACTCACCGCTCCTCGTCAGCGCCCACACCAGCTCGACGGCGAACGCGAGCGCGAGCACCGCGCCGAACCGCATCGGGCCGGGCCGCAACAGCGGATGCACGTGCTCGTCGTAGACCGTCTCCTCATGCGGCGCGTTGAGCAGCATGACGACGAAGAGGAAGAGCACCATGATGGCGCCGGCGTAGACGATGATCTGGATGACCGCGACGAAGGGAGCCTCGAGGAGCACGTAGAGGCCGGACAGCGCGCCGAACGACGCGATGAGCAGCAGCACGCTGTAGACGGGATTGCGCTGCGCAATCACCAGCACCGACGCCACGACGGCGATCGCGCCGAAGACGTAGAAGAGCGCGTCAGAGCCCAAAATACAGCACTCCCGCCGCCGTCACGAGCAGGTTGACCACCGAGAGCGGCAGCAGCACCTTCCAGCCGAACCGCATCAGCTGGTCGTAGCGGTACCGCGGCAGCGTCCACCGCATCCAGACGTAGAAGAACAGCAGCGCGCCGACCTTGATCAGGAACCAGATCCAGCCGAGCGACTCCGGCAGAAACGGGCCGTGCCAGCCGCCGAGGAAGAGATCCGTCGCGACCGCGGACACCGTGACCATGTTGATGTACTCCGCGAGGAAGAACATCGCGAAGCTCATGCTGCTGTACTCGGTGTGGTAGCCGGCGACGAGCTCCTGCTCCGCTTCAGGAAAATCGAACGGCGCGCGGTTGGTCTCCGCGATGCCGGCGGTCATGTAGATGAGAAATCCGACCGGCTGCAGAAACACGGACCAGCGCGGGAGGACATGCCACCACGATCCCGCCTGGCTGTTCACGATGTCCGTCACCGACAGCGAGTTGGACACGAGCAGGACGGAGGCGAGCGCGAGGCCGTACGACAGCTCGTAGCTGATCATCTGCGCCGACGAGCGCAGGCCGCCGAGCAGCGAGTACTTGCTGTTCGAGCTCCAGCCGGCACGACGGCGAACGCGGCGAACGCGCAGGTCGCGGAAATAATCGGCGCCAGCGCGAAGAGGAACGCGTCGGCCGCCTTGGGCCGCAGCTCCTCCTTGAACATCAGCTTGATGACGTCGGCGAGCGGCTGGAGGAGGCCCTGCGGCCCGACGAGGTACGGCCCGAGCCGCTGCTGCAGCAGCGCGGCGACCTTGCGCTCGACGTAAACCATGACGGCCGCCGAGCTGAGCAGCGCCACGAACACGAAGAGCGTCAACCCGATCTGGGCGATCAGCAGCGGTGTCAATGCGCTCCCACCGGGTGACGCGCGCGCCAGGGCGCGGGCAGCGTGCACTTGCCTTCTTTCACGTGCGCTTCGTACTCGTGCCGGAAGTGCTTGAGCGTCGTCAGGACCGGCGTCGCCGCCGCGTCGCCGAACGCGCAGAGCGTCTTGCCGGCGATGTTGCCGGCGACGCTCTGCAGCAGATCGATGTCCTGCATCTGGCCTTCGCCGCGCTCGATGCGGTGCAGAATCTGGTGCAGCCAGTCGGTCCCCTCACGGCACGGCGTGCACTTGCCGCACGACTCGTGGCGATAGAAGTGCAGCAGGTTCTCGGCGAGCCAGACCATGCACGTCGTCTCGTCGAGCACGACGATCGCGGCGGACCCGAGGAGCGAGCCGGCCTTCTGAATCCCGTCGAAGCTCGCCTGCGTGTCGAGTTGATCCGGAAGCAGGATTGGCACCGACGATCCGCCGGGGATGACGGCCTTCAGCGTATGACCGTCGCGCACGCCGCCCGCGTGGCCTTCGATCAGCTCGCGCAGCGTGATCTTCATCGACGCCTCGTACACGCCCGGCCGTTTCACGTGCCCGCTCACGCAGTACAGCTTCGGCCCGCCGTTCTTCTCGGGACCGAGCGCGGCGTACCACTCCGGCCCCTTGGAGACGATCAGCGGAACGTTGCAGAGCGTCTCGACGTTGTTCACGGCCGTCGGCTTGTTGTACAGCCCGACGAGAGCCGGGAACGGCGGCTTGTTGCGGGGCTGCGCGCGCTTGCCTTCGAGCGATTCGAGGAGCGCGGTCTCTTCACCGGCCTCGTACGCGCCCGCGCCGCGGTGGACGTAGACGTCGCAGTCGAACCCCGAGCCGAGAATGTTCTTCCCGAGGAAGCCGCGCGCGTACGCCTCGTCTATCGCGCGCTCGAGCACGTGCTGCACGTGGATGAACTCGCCGCGGATATAGATGTAGGCGACCTTCGCGCCGATGGCGTAGCAGCCGATCGCGCAGCCTTCTATGAGAAGGTGCGGATTGCGCTCCATCAGGAGGTGGTCCTTGAACGTGCCCGGCTCGCTCTCGTCCGCGTTGCAGGCGATGTAGCGCGGCTCGATCTTCTTGTCGACGAACTGCCACTTCATGCCGGTTGGGAATCCCGCGCCGCCGCGCCCACGTAGACCCGACGCCTTGACCATCTCGATGATCTCGTCCGGCTTCTTCGTCAGCGCGAGCTTCAGCGCGTCGTAGCCTGCGTGCTGGAGATAGAAGTCCAGCGTGAAGGAATTCGGCTCGCGCACGTATTTCGTGAGGATCGGATCCATTACGACTTCCGCTCCACGACGTGATGGCAACCGCTCAATGCCGCATCCCCGCGGGCTCTCAGATCATCGATGAGCGTCCCCGCGTCTTCCGGCTTCAGGCTCTCGTGCCACGCGTCGTTCACCATGACGACGGGCGCGCGGTCGCACGCGCCGAGGCACTCCACTTCGAGCAGCGTGAACGTGCCGGTCGGATCCGTCTCGCCGGGCGTGATGCCGAGCTTCTCCACGAGCGCCTCGGTGACGCACTCGGCGCCGTTGATGGCGCACGACAGCGTCCGGCACACCTGCAGCACGAACGTCCCCATCGGCCGCGTGTAGAACATCGTGTAGAACGACACGACGTCCTCGACGTCCGCGCGCGTGATGCCGAGCAGCTCCGCGACGTGGCGGATCGCGTTCGCGGTGATGTAGCCCTGCTGGTACTGCGCGAGGTACAGCGCGGGCAGCACGGCCGACCGCCGGCGATCGGGCGGATAGCGCTTGACGATCTCGTCGAAGCGCGCGCGGTTTTCCGGCGTGTAGACGAAGGCCGGGCCCTCGTCTTCGAGCGCGCGCGACGACTTGTGGAAGGTGGCGCCGTACGCCATCTTCGGATGAAAGCTCACCGGTCCACGTCTCCCATCACGACGTCAATCGATCCGATCACGGCGATGACGTCGGCAATCAGTCCGCCGACGATCATCTTCTCGAGCGCCTGGCACGCCAGCAGCGACGGCGCGCGCGACTTCACGCGCCACGGCCGGTTCGTCCCGTCCGACACCACCGTGAACCCCTGCTCGCCGCGCGGGCCCTCGACCGGCACGTACGCCTCGCCCGCCGGCACCGTGAAGCCCTGCGAGTAGATCAGGAAGTGCTGAATCAGCGCTTCCATCTCCGTGTACACGCGATCCTTGGGCGGCGGCGTGATGCGCGGATCGTCGATCGCGAACGCGCCCACGGGCGGAATCCGATCGAGCGCCTGCCGGCAGATCTTGACGCTCTCTTTCATCTCGGCGATGCGGACGAGGTACCGCGCGAAGACGTCGCCGGCCGTCTGGGTCGGCACCGCGAAGTCGTACGTCTCGTAGCCGAGGTACGGAAAGTACTTCCGCACGTCGTAGTCGACGCCCGCCGCGCGCGCGATCGGACCGACGAGGCCGTACCCGACCGTATCGTCCTTCGAGATGACGCCGACGCCCTGCGTCCGCTCGAGGTAGATCTCGTTGTTCGTCAGCAGGTCTTCGTACTCGTGGAGCTTCGGCAGGAAGCGATCGAGAAACGCGCGGACCGCGTCGTGGAAGCCGCGCGGCAGATCCTCGCGCAGGCCGCCGACGCGCATGTAGCTGGGGAACATCCGGAAGCCCGCAAGCATCTCGTTGAGGTTGAGCATCAGCTCGCGCTCGCGGAAGCAGTACATCAACACCGACACGGCGCCGACTTCCATGCCGTGCGTGCCGAGCCAGACCAGATGGCTGTTGATGCGCTGCAGCTCGGCGATGAGGACGCGGATGTCCTTCACGCGCCCGGGAATCTCGACGCCGAGCAGCTGCTCGACCGAGAGGCAGTACGCCATCGAGTTCGATTGCGCGCTCAGGTAGTCCATCCGCTCGACGAGCGGGATCACCTGCTGCCACTTCTTCTGCTCGGTCGTCTTCTCGATGCCGGTGTGGAGGTAGCCGATCGTCGGCGCGGCAGACAGCACCGTCTCGCCATCGAGCTCCAGCACGATCCGCAGCACGCCGTGCGTGCTGGGGTGCTGAGGCCCCATGTTGACGGTCATCACTTCTGTCTTGATGTCGGGCATCGTCAAAAACAACTAAGATCGTCAGTCCGCAAGACTTCGCTCCACGATGTCGCAGATCACATGCAACAGCGTCCGGTGCACTTCCTGAATCCGCGCGGTCGACGCCGACGGCACGTTGATGTGAATCGCCGCGGCGCGGCCGACCGCGCCGCCGTCCTTCCCCGTCAGCGCGATCGTCTGCAGGCCGCGCAGCTTCGCCTCGTCCAGCGCGGCGAGGACGTTCGGCGAGCCGCCGCTCGTGCTGATCCCCAGCGCGACGTCGCCGGGCCTGCCGAGCGCCTGGATCTGCCGCAGGAACACGCGGTCGAACGTGTAGTCGTTCCCGATCGCCGTCAGAATGCTCGTGTCCGTCGTCAACGCGATCGCCGACAGCGCCTTGCGCTCGCGCTGAAACCGGCCGACGAATTCCGCCGCGACGTGCTGCGCGTCCGACGCGCTGCCGCCGTTGCCGAACAGCAACAGCGTTCCGCCCTTCCGGAACGCGTCGATGATCGCCTCCGCGGCGTCAAGCACCGGCGCCGGATCCTGCCGCGCCTTCTCGTGCAGCGCGATCGTCTTGGCCAGCGTCGCGTCGAACAGCGCGCGGGGGTCAGTGTCAGCGTCCACGGGGGGGCTCACGGGTCAACCGATCCTTCATGACGTTGGCGCGGAATTCCTCCGCCGTCACCTGCAGCGCCTCGTCGGCGCGCGGTTTCATCCGGATCTGCACGGGGTAGTCCTTGCGCAGCGGGAAGCCTTCCCAGTCCTCGGGCATCAGCAGCCGGCGCGGATCGGGATGGCCGTCGAATGCGATGCCGAACAGGTCCCACACTTCGCGCTCGAGCCAGTTCGCCGCGGGCCAGAGCGGGCACGCCGTCGCGATGTGCGGGTCGGTGCCGTGCAGACGCACCTTCACGCGCAGGCGCAGGCGATGGACGAACGAGACGAGCACGTAGATCAGCTCGAAGCGCGGCTCTTTCGGCCACACGTCGACGGCGGTCAGCTCCGCCAGAAAGGCAAACGCCAGATCGGGACGTTCGCGCAGCGCGCGCAGGATCGCCGGCGCCTCGTCGCGCGACACGTAGATCGTCGTCTGGCGATCGACGCTGGGCGCGCGCTCGATCTGCGCGCCTGGGACTGACTCCTGAAGCGATGCGACGAGCGCCTCGGGATCCATCTACGCCAGTTTCTGCTGTGCAATCTTCCGCTGCAGCTGGACGATGCCGTAGATGAGGGATTCGGGACGGGGCGGGCAGCCGGGCACGTAGACGTCGACGGGGACGATCTGATCGACGCCCTGCACGATCGCGTAGTTGTCGAACACGCCGCCGATCGACGCGCACGCGCCCATCGAGATGACCCACTTCGGCTCCGGCATCTGGTCGTAGATGCGGCGCAGCGCCGGCGCCATCTTCCGCGACAGGCGGCCGGCGACGATCATCAGATCCGACTGGCGCGGGCTGCCGCGGAACACTTCGGCGCCGAAGCGCGCGATGTCGTAGCGCGAGCAGCTCATCGCCATCATTTCGATCGCGCAGCACGCGAGGCCGAACGTGACCGGCCAGATGGACGAGCGGCGCGCCCACTGCACCATCTTCTCGACGCTCGTCGTCAGCACGGGAATTTCGGATTCAAGGCCCATAGAAAAGGTTTCAGCTGTCAGCTTTCGGCTTTCAGTTCTCAGTTCTCAGTTCTACGTTCTCAGTTTCCTTGCCCCAGCCGTCTTCTCGTTTCCCCAGTCCAACGCGCCCTTGCGCCAGACGTAGACGTAGCCGGCCAGCAGCAGCGCCATGAAGAGCACGACCTGCACGAAGCCGTTCCATCCGAGACCGCGCAGCGCCATCGCCCACGGATAGAGAAAGGCGACCTCGATGTCGAAGAGCAGAAAAATCATCGCGACGAGGTAGAACTTCACCGACTGGCGCTCGCGCGCGTCGCCGACCGCGGGCATGCCGCACTCGTACGGCGCCGATTTCTCGGCGCTGGGCTTGCTCGGGCCGAGCAGCCCGGACAACAGGACCGAGACCAGCGCGAACCCCGCGCCGAGCGCGATCATGATGAGGATGGAAAGCCAGCCTTGCATGCGTGGAGAGTCCCGACCCGCAGGGCTTGTGAACGATTTCGCAAGCCTCGCTCATGCTACCGCGAAGCGTAGTCGTTAGTCGATAGTCGTGAGTCGATAGTCGTGAGTCGATAGTCATGGGTCGTTGGTCGTCGGGCGAGGGGCGCGGCCGCCGGGCCTTGACTCTGGAGCGCGACTAACGACTAATGACTAACGACCAACGACCAACGACTATGCGTCTCGCCTGGTTCGCTCCCCTGCCGCCGATTCGATCCGGCATCGCCACCTACAACGCCGAGCTGCTGCCGCTGCTCGACGGCGATTTCCTTATCGATCGCTTCGTCGAACGATCCGCGGGGACGGGAGTCGGAGTGTCGAATCGGCCGACTCCCGTCCCCGCGCACGCGGGCGCGCGCGTGCACGACGCGCACGATTTCCTGTGGATGCAGCGGCGCGAGCCGTACGACCTCGTCGTGTACCAGCTCGGGAATTCGCCGGCCCACGACTACATGTGGGCGTATCTCGCGCCGTTCCCGGGCCTCGTCGTCGTGCACGACCCGACGCTGCATCACGCGCGCGCGCGCCAGCTCCTGAGCCGCGGGCGGGCCGACGACTACCGGCGCGAGTTCCACCACAACCATCCGGACGCGCCGATCGAATTCGCCGAGTACGTCGTGCAGGGCCTTGGCGGGACGATCTATTACTTCTACTCGATGCTGCGCGTCGCGATGCGGACAGCGCGGCTCGTCGCCGTCCACAACCCGCGCGTCGCCGGCGATCTGCGCGACGCGTTCCCCGGCGTGGCGATCGAAGCCATTCACCTCGGCACGCCGGCGCTCGACACGGGCCCCGCGCTGCGCGCGCGGGTGCGCGCGACGATGGGCGTGCCGGACGGCTGCACGCTGTTCGCGGCGTTCGGCAAGATCACGGAGGCCAAACGGATTACCGCGATCCTCCGCGCGTTCTCGTCGCTCGTCCGCGATGGCGTCGACGCGCGATTGCTGCTGGCGGGCGACGCCTCGGACTACCCGTCACTCGACGCGGAGATCGAGGCGACCGGTGCCGCCGATCGGATTTTCGTCACCGGCTATATAGAGGATGACAACGTCGGCGGATACCTCGCCGCCGCCGATGCGTGCCTGTGCCTGCGGTGGCCGACGACGGGCGAGACGTCCGCGTCGTGGCTGCACGGCCTCGCCGCGGGGCGGCCGACCGTCATCAGCGATCTCGCGCACCTGGTCGACATCCCGTCGAGCGTCACGCTGCGCGTCGATCTGCTCGACGAGGAAGCCTCCCTGCTCGACGCGATGCGGCGGCTCGCGACGGATTCGAACCTGCGCGCGACGCTCGCGCGCGCGGGCCACGACTACTGGGCCGCGCACCACACGCTGGATGCGATGGCGGACGACTATCGTCGCATCGTCACGCAGGCCGCCGCGCGCCCGGCGACGGCAGCCACCGATCTGCCGTCACATTTCCTCGAGGACTATTCAGGACTCGCGCGCGGGATCATGAAGCGGCTCGAGGTCAAGACCGATCTTCAGTTGTGACTTTCCAGTTTTCAGTTTTCACTTCCCACGCGTATCCAGGCTCCGTGGTCAGCCGCGTGTCGTCGATCGGCATCCCCATCGTGAAGTGATACAGGCTCTGGAACGCGTGGCCGATCAGGCCGAGCACGTCGTGCACGGGATCGTCGAAGAAGCAGCCGATGCCCGTACCGCGCGCGCCCGCCGCCTCGGCCTCGAGGTACAGCACCTGTCCCACCACGCCTGATTCCCAGAACAGATGGCGATAGAACGACGGCCCGAACTCCGCGAGGCTCGCGTCGAAGTCCGCGATCATGCCGAGACTGAAGAATCCATCGGCGGCGATTTCCTGATTGCAGCTCAGGCGCTGCGCCAGCGCGCGACAGTCGCCCTGCACGAGTCCGACGAGCGGAAGCGCGGCGACGACGGGCGTCCAGTCGAATGCGCGGCCGATCGCCGCTTTCAGTCGATCGACGGCCGCGGGATTGCGCGGCAGCAGATACAGGCCCGGCTCGAGGCCGTCGACGCGATGGACGAACAACAGCAGATGAATGCGCGCGTCCCACCACAGCGCGTCCCACGGGGGCCCGCTGCTCGGCAGCGTCGCCGCGAGGATCGCAAAGAAGCCGGCCGCACTCATCGACGAGCGGCCATCAAGAGCCACGGCGCTGCGACGCTGCAGCAGCAGCGATGAATTGGGTAAGTGGGTAGTTGGGTCAGTGGGTAAGTGAATCGGAGAAGCCGCACGGCCGGGATCTTCGGTCGCGCGCGCGATTTCGTCGATGAAGGACCACGTGACGTGGTTCTCGCTCAGCTGATTCGCGCGGCCGCTCCACGTGCCGCCGCGGACGGCGGCAACAAGGTGGCTGGTGATTGGTGGCTGGTGGCTGGACTCACGACCAACGGCCAACGACTTGCGACTCACGACCATCAGGCAGCCCGGCTCTTCCCGCTCCGCGTCAACGTAGTCCTCGTCGCGATCGAGGCCCGTCAGCGCGGCGATGTCGCGCTGCGGCCACTCGGGCACGAGGGCCGCGCGACAGCCCGCGAGCGCCGCGGCGATCCGGATTGCCGCGATCGCGTGCCCGAGATCGTGCTGGCAGTAGCGGAACGCGCGCTCGCCGTACTTCCACGATTCCCGCCAGTGGATCGACGTCAGCGCGACGAGCGCGACGATGTCCGTGCCCTGCGTGAAACGGGTCCACGCATCGATGTCGAACGCGCACCGTTGCTCGAGCACGTGTCGATCGGGCGCATAGTGATAGACGCCGGCCGCACGCTCGCCTGAAAGGCTCGCGCTACAAAGATACGCTTCGGTCGGGTGGAGATTGCCGCTCGAGGGATTGACGCGCAGCGACCAGCGCGACTCGTGGAACTGCTTCCACGCCGAGAGCCCCAGCGAATAGCGAAGGATCGCGCCGATGGTCGCAATCGGCTCGGCGTCCGGCGCGGGCGCGTCGGGGCGCGGCGGCAGGACGACCGCCGGCGCGCCGTCGAACGAACGAAAAGGATTGGGCTGCGACGCCCAGTCGAGGTACCCGAGCGACCGGGCGAATGCGTGGAAGTGGTGTTTCGTGCCGTCGTGAAAGCGGTGGATCAGGCGCCCGCCGCCGCCGTGCGGCGATCGATTTCCGCCACGGCCTGCGCGATCTGCGCGCGCCGCCGCTCGTTGGTCGTCGCGGCCGCCTGGCTCTGGAGCTCGAGCCGCGCGAGGCGCAGCGACTCCAGCGTCCGTTCCTTCTCGGGGTCCTTCGCGGCTTTCGTCTGCGTCCGCTGCCGCTCGCGCTCCAGTTCTTCCATCCGCTCCTGGATCCGCGCCTCGGCGTCTATCAGTCCTTCTCCGGAATCACCCATCGATCTGCTCCTGTCTGAACGTACCTGTTCAGATTACCATCCTTCGTTCTTCCAGCACAGGATTCACGACGTCTGCAAACGTCACGCATTAGTAAGATGAAGGGATGTCGGCTCGACCGTCCACCGATCCGTTGGCGCCGTTTCATCCGGCCGTGCGCGCCTGGTTCATGGGCGCCTTCGACACACCCACGCGCCCGCAGTCGCTCGGCTGGCCCGCGATCGCGCGCGGCGAATCGACGCTCATCCTCGCGCCGACCGGCAGCGGCAAGACGCTGGCGGCGTTTCTCTGGTGCCTCGACCGGCTGATGTTCACGCCGGAGCCGCCGAAAGCGGCGCGCTGCCGCGTGCTCTACGTCTCGCCGCTCAAAGCGCTGGCCGTCGACGTCGAGCGCAATCTGCGCGCGCCGCTCGCCGGAATCGCGGAAGTCGCTCGCGCGCGAGGCGACGCGTTCGTCACGCCGGCCATCGCCGTGCGCACCGGCGACACCCCGCACGCCGATCGCGCGAAGTTCAAGCGCGAGCCGGCGGACATTCTGATCACGACACCCGAGTCGCTCTACCTGCTGCTGACGTCGAACGCCCGCGACGCCCTCCGATCGGTCGATACCGTCGTCATCGACGAAATCCACGCGCTCGTCCCGACCAAGCGCGGCGCGCACCTCGCGCTCTCCCTCGAGCGGCTCGACGCGATCTGCCACACGTCGCCGCAGCGGATCGGCCTGTCGGCGACGCAGCGGCCGCTCGACGAGGTCGCGCGATTTCTCGGCGGCGCGTCAGCCACCAGCCACCAGTCACCAGCCACCCGGCGACGCAGTTCCTCAGCCACCAGCCACCAGCCACCAGCCACCGCTCTTCAGTCAGCCACCGACATCGAGCGCGAATTCTCCAGCGCTCGCTCGATTCACTACCGCCCCGTCACCATCGTCGACGCGGGCCAGAAGAAAGTCTTGAAGCTGACGATCGACGTGCCCGTCGAGGACATGGCGAGGCTGACGACGGACCCGGGGACGCCCGCGCGTCCGGGTGTGGCAGCGGGCGCGAGAGACACGCGGCCGTCGATCTGGGCGGCGATCCATCCTCGGCTGCTGGAGCTGATTCGCGCGCACCGCTCGACGCTGATCTTCGTCAACGGCCGCCGCCTCGCCGAGCGCATCGCCGCGGCGCTGAACGAGCTGGCCGGAGAGACGCTCGTCCGATCGCACCACGGATCGATCGCGCGTCCGCAACGCGTCGAGGTCGAAGAGCTGTTGAAGGCCGGCGCGCTGCGCGCGCTCGTCGCCACGTCGACGCTCGAGCTCGGCATCGACATGGGCGCGATCGATCTCGTCGTCCAGATCGAAGCGCCGCCGTCGGTGGCGAGCGGCCTGCAGCGGATCGGCCGCGGCGGCCACCAGGCCAATGCCGTGAGCGAGGGCGTCATCTTTCCCAAGTTCCGCGGCGATCTGCTCGCGTGCGCGGCCGTGTCGAAGGCGATGCACGACGGCGCCGTCGAGGCCACGCGCTACCCGCGCAATCCGCTGGACATCGTCGCGCAGCACGTGGTCGCCATGGCGTCGATGGACGACTGGCGCGCCGATGATCTCTTCAACACGATCCGCCGCGCCGCGCCGTTCGCCGAGCTGAGCCGCGCCGTCTTCGACGGCGTGCTGGACATGCTGTCGGGCCGGTATCCCTCCGACGAATTCGCCGAGCTGCGGCCGCGCATCACGTGGGATCGCGCGCGCGGCACGATCACGTCGCGCGAAGGCGCGAAGCGCGTCGCGATCGCCAACGGCGGCACGATTCCGGATCGCGGGCTCTTCGGCGTCTTCCTGATGGGCGCGCCGGCCGGCGCGGCGCGCGTCGGCGAGCTCGACGAGGAAATGGTCTTCGAGACCAAGCCCGGCGAGACGTTCGTCCTCGGCGCCTCGTCGTGGCGCGTCGAGGACATCACGCACGACCGCGTGCTCGTCTCCCCCGCACCTGGACAGCCCGGCAAGATGCCGTTCTGGAAAGGCGATCGCGCCGGCCGTCCGCTCGAGTTCGGCCTCGCCATCGGTCGGCTGACGCGCGACATGCTGCGGCTGCCGCCGGCGGCCGCGGTCGAGCGCCTCACGCGGGAACACGATCTCGACGCGCGCGCCGCGGAAAATCTGCTGCAGTACCTCCGCGATCAGATGGCCGCCACGCAGGCGGTGCCCGACGCCGACACGATCGTCATCGAGCGCGTGCGCGACGAGCTCGGCGACTGGCGCGTCTGCGTGCTGTCGCCGCGCGGCGGACGCATCCACGCGCCGTGGGCCATGGCGGCGGCCGCGAAGATTCGCGAGGAGACCGGCGCCGACGTCGAAACCATCTGGGGTGACGATGGGTTCGTCGTCAGATTTCCGGACGTGGACGAGCCGCCGGATCCGCGGCTGCTGCTGCCGGACCCGGACGAAGTGCAGGCGCTCGTGGTCCGCCAGCTCGGCTCGACGGCGCTCTTCGCGGCGAAGTTCCGCGAGAACGCCGCGCGATCGCTTCTGCTGCCGCGACGCCGGCCGGGCATGCGCGTGCCGCTCTGGCAGCAGCGCAAGAAGGCGCACGATCTGCTTCAGGTCGCGTCACGCTTCGGATCGTTTCCGGTGCTCCTCGAAACGTACCGCGAGTGCCTGCGCGACTTCTTCGACATGCCGGCGCTCGTCTCGACGCTGGCCGACATCCGGAGCCGCAAGGTGCGCGTCGCGACGGTGAACGCCGAGACGCCGTCGCCGTTCGCGGCGTCGCTGCTCTTCAGCTACGTCGCGAGCTTCCTCTACGACGGCGACGCGCCCTTAGCCGAACGGCGCGCGCAGGCGCTGGCCGTCGACCAGGCGCAGCTGCGCGAGCTGCTCGGCGACGCCGAACTGCGCGAGCTGCTCGACGCCGATTCGATGGACCTCGTCGAACGGCAGCTCCAGCGGCTCGACCCGCACTACCAGGCGAAGAGCGCCGATTCGATTCACGACATGCTGCTCGCGATCGGCGATCTGACGCGCGAGGAGCTGGCCGAACGTTCGCTCACCGTCGGCGCCGCCGCCGGCGTCGACGCGCTGATCACCGCGGGCCGCGCGATCGAGATCGACGTCGCCGGGCAGCCGCGCATCGTCGCGATCGAAGACGCGGCGCGCGTGCGCGACGCGTGTGGCGCCGTCCTCCCTGACACCGTTCCGGTGCCGTTGCGGGAACCGGTCCGCGATGCGATCGGCGACATCGCTCTGCGCTTCGCGCGTACGCACGCGCCATTTGCCGCCGCGGATTTCGCGCTGCGATACGGACTGAGCGCGCACGCCGCCGAAGCGGTGCTGATGCGGCTCACCGCGGAAGGACGTCTCATCGAAGGCGAGTTCCGGCCTGGCGGCACGCAGCGCGAGTGGACGGACGCGGGCGTGCTGCGGAGAATCCGCCGGCTGTCGCTCGCGAAGCTGCGCCACGAAATCGAGCCGGTGGATCAGGCCGTCCTCGGCCGCTTCACGACGACGTGGCAAGGCGTCGTGCGCAAACGTGCGGGCGCAGACGCGCTGCTCGACGCGATTGAGCAGCTGCAGGGCGCGCCGCTGCCGGCGTCGATTCTCGAAACGGAGATCCTGCCCGCGCGGATCGACGGGTACGACCCCGCCGATCTCGACGCGATCACCGCCGCGGGCGAAGTTGTGTGGGCTGGCGTCGAATCGCTCGGCGAGCGCGATGGCCGGATCGCGCTGTATCTCGCCGATCAGGCGCCGCAGCTGTTGCCGCCGCAGACGGTCCGGCTGAAGCCGGACACCACGAAGGACGCACGTGGCGTCCGCCTTCAGGCGGACCCGTCCGATCGCGAGTCCGCGATCCTCGAGTTCCTGCGCGCGAACGGCGCGTCGTTCTTCGGTCCGCTTCACGACGCCGCCGGCGGCGGCTATCCCGCCGAGACCGTCGGCGCGCTGTGGCAGCTCGTCTGGCAGGGGCTCGTCACCAACGACACGTTTCACGCGCTGCGCGCCTTCACGCGCGCGCACGCGCCGCGGCGCAAGACGAAGCCGCGCCGAACGGACACGGTATTTCGCTCGCGCCGCCTCGTCCCGCCGTCCGCCGAAGGACGATGGGGGCTCGTCGCGCGGGCTGAAAGCCCCGCGCCACGAGACGCCGCGACTCGCTGGGCCGCGGCGATCTCGCAGCAACTGCTCGCGCGGCACGGCGTCCTGACGCGCGAGGCCGTGTTGAGCGAGGCCGTGCCTGGTGGATTCGGGACGGTGTATCCGGTCCTGAGGGGATTGGAAGAGAACGGCCGCATCCGCCGCGGCTACTTCGTCGCCGGCCTCGGCGCCACGCAGTTCGCGCAGCCGGGCGCGCTGGACCTGCTGCGGTCGCTGCGCGAAACGCCCGACGAAGTGCACGTGACTGTTCTTGCGGCGACCGATCCCGCGAACCCGTACGGTGCCACTCTGAAATGGACCGCGCGACGATCAACGCAGAACACGCAGAACACACAGAGCGAAATTGAGGCTGGCCGAAGCCCGACTCGTTCAGTTGGCGCGACCGTCATCCTCGTCGACGGCGCGCTGGCCGCCCATCTCGCGCGCGGCGATCGGCAGCTCGTGACGTTTCTGCCGGCTGACGAACCCGATCGGTCGAGAGCCGCTCGCGCGGTGGCGCACGCGCTCATCGAGCGCGCGCGCGCCGCGATGCCAGGCGAGCCGGAGACCGAAGGACCGCGCGGCATGCTGATCGAGGAGATCGACGGCGTGCCGCCGGCGCTGCACGCGCTGTCGCCGTATCTGATTGACGCAGGATTCGTGAGCGGAGCCAGGGGAATGGCGCCGAACTTGAGGATTTGAGGAAGTGAAAGACTTCCTCAAATCCTCAGATCCTTACATCTTCCAATCTACTTCTTCATCATGCTCTTCGCGGTGACTCTGACTTCCGCCGCGTGGTTCATCTGGCCCATGCGATGGTAGGTGATGGTCACGCGGTCGCCGTTGGCGACGATGTCCGTGATGGCCGTGTGGCCGCCCATGGCCGCCGACGTCGTACTGGCGCCTTTGGCGATCACTTTGGTATCCGAGTCGACGGAGAAGGTGCGCGAGAACTTCGCGCCGCCGCCGGCGCCGCCGCCGATGGTGATCGACGTCATCGTGAGCGACGTGACCGTGCCGGTGACGTGCGCCGTCTTTTCGGCCGCCCCAGCCGAGCCTGCCTGCAGGGCGACGAGGGTGAGAACCGCGAGCGACAACGTGAAGAGCGTCCGTCTCATACCAGCCTCCTTAAGTGGATGGTGACGAGGAAGCCTGCATTATCGACGAGAACCGCAACCGATTGAGACGTGACTATGCGCCCCGCTGTTCCGCGCGTCAAGCGTGTACGCCGGGCGCTTCGTGCCCCGTGCGCTGGACGTATTCGACATAGGACCCCGGATAGGCGTGCGGCTGCGCGTCCCGGCCGCTCTCGCCGCCGAGCTCGAGGACCCGATTGCTCAAGCCTCGCAGGAACGCCCGGTCGTGGGAGACAAACAGCATCGTCCCGTCGAAATCCTTCAGGGAATCGAGCAGCATCTCCTTCGTCGCCAGGTCGAGGTGGTTCGTCGGCTCGTCGAGCACCAGGAAGTTCGGAGGATTGAGGAGCATCCGCGCCAGCACCAGCCGCGTCTTTTCGCCGCCTGACAGCGTTCGAATCTTCTTGTCGACGTCCTCGCCGGAGAACTGAAACGCGCCGGCCAGGCTCTTGAGCGCGCCGATGGACTCTTCGGGAAAATCTTTGCGCAACTGCTCCTCGATCGTCAGATCGGGATCCAGCACGTCGAGCGACTGCTGGGCGAAGTAGCCCATCTGCACGCTGGCGCCGATCTTGACGACGCCCGAGTCAGGCGCGATCTGTCCGGCGACCATCTTGAGCAGCGTCGACTTGCCCGCGCCGTTCTTTCCCATCACGCACCACCGCTCGCCGCGGCGGATCGTGAGGTTGATGCCGTCGTGAACGACGCGGCGGCCGTACGCCTTCCGCACGTTCTCGAGCACGGCCACCTGCTCGCCGGAGCGCGGCGGCGTGCGGAAATCGAACTTCACGACCTTGCGCTTCTTCGGCAGCTCGATTTTCTCGATCTTCTCGAGCGCCTTCACGCGGCTCTGCACCTGCGCCGCCTTGGCGGCGTGCGCGGCGAAGCGCTCGATGAAACGCTGTTCCTTGGCGAGCATCGCCTGCTGCCGCGCGTACGCGGCTTCGCGGTTCGCGTCGCGGATCGCGCGCTCGCGCTCGTAGAAATCGTAATTGCCCGAGTACGTGGTGATCTCGCCGCCGTCGATCTCCGCGATCTTCGTGACGATGCGGTTCATGAACTCGCGATCGTGCGACGTCATCAGCAGCGCGCCCGGCAGCGACTTCAGAAAGCTCTCGAGCCAGATGATCGATTCGATGTCCAGGTGGTTCGTCGGCTCGTCCATCAGCAGGACGTCGGGCCGGCCGAGCAGGACGCGCGCCATCGCCACGCGCATCTTCCAGCCGCCGGAGAGCGCGCCGACGTCGTTTTCTATCTGCTCGGGCTCAAACCCGAGCCCGAGCAGAACCTCGCGCGCCTGCGCCTCGAGCGCGTAGCCGCCGAGGTGGTCGTACTCTTCCTGCACTTCGCCGAAGCGCGCGAGGATCCTGTCCATCTCGGCCTCGCGCGCCGGATCGGACATCGCGTGCTGCAGCGATTCCAGTTCGTGATGCAGATCGCCGACGCGGCCACTGCCGAGAATCGCTTCGTCCAGCACCGAGCGGCCGGACATCTCCTCGACGTCCTGCCGGAAGTAGCCGATCGTCAGCTTCTTCGGCACGGAGACGTCGCCCTCGTCCGGCACTTCCTCGCCGACGATCATGCGGAAGAGCGTCGTCTTGCCGGAGCCGTTCGGCCCGACGAGACCGACTTTTTCGCCGGGATTGAGCTGGAAGGACGCGTCGACGAAGAGGATCTGCTTGCCGTACTGCTTGCCGATCTTCGAGAACGAAATCATGACGGCCGGATAAGAGTCACCATCGCATTGTAGTCGGGCTCCATCGAGTCGGGATCGATGGCCGACGCGGAGAGCAGGACGTTGCCTTCCGGCCAGTGGACCTCGAGATCGCCGGGCGTCATCGGCGCCGACTTCAGCCGGCCGCGGAACGTGCCGTGCGGCGATCGCAACTCGACCGCGGCGCCGTCCGCGAGCTTCAGCCGTTCCAGATCAGCGGGGCTGATCAGCACGTCGTCGCGCCGCGCGCCCGTCAGCGGATCGACGTCGCGCTGCACCATCGAGTTGAATTGTTTGCCACGGCGCGTGGACACACGGAAGGTCCGGCTGAAGCCGGACGCCACGTCTGCGGATGCTCCGCGTGCCGTGGTGTCCGCCTTCAGGCGGGCCTCACGCGGCGACACCGTCGCGAAATGCGCCTTGCCGTCGGGCGTCGCGAAGCGGCCGTCCGCGTACAACGTCCGGCCGCCCCACTGCACCTGGTCGCCTTTCGCCCTCAGGGTTTCGATACCTATATATAAGGGTACGGATCGCGCGATTTCCTGGCGAATTGCCTCGGCGCTGTCGAACTGGATCTGGCCCGTCCGATTCGGATGCACGCGCGCCATCACGTCGCCGAACACCTGCCACTCCGGCCGCGCCGACCCGATCCGCCGGCCGGGAATCTCCGGCGAGAAAATGATCCGCCGCTCGGTCGACGTCTCCGTCCCGCCGCCGGCGGATTCATAGCGCGTCGTCGCCGGCAGCAGGACGACGTCGCCGTCGCTCTCGACCAGCATCGACGACGACAGCACGATGTCCTGGTGGACGCGCAGCTTGGGCCGCGCCAGCGCGCGACGGCAGCGATCGGCGTCCGGCAGGGTCTCGAGGAAATTGCCGCCGACGATCCAGAACGCGTCGACGTCGCCGTCCGCCGCGTGCTCGATCATCTCCGCCGTCGTCCAGCCTTTCGCCGCCGGGAACGGGAAGCCCCACGTGTTCGCGTATCGCGCGGCCGCCGCGGCGTCGATGGACGGAACGCAGCCCACTTCCGCGCCGCCCTGCACGCCGGAGTGCCCGCGGATCGGCACGAGACCGCGATTCGGCCGTCCGGGCAATCCGCGCGCGAGGCCGACGTTGACCAGCGCCTTGATCGTGTCCACGCCGTGCGTGTGCTGCGTGAGGCCCATCGACCAGACGAAGATCGTGTTGGGACGATCGACGAGCAGCCGCGCGAACGCCTGCATCTCGTCGCGCGACGCGCCGCTTTCCCGTTCGAGCGCAGCCCAGTCGGTCGCGAGCGCGCGCTGTCGAGCTTCGTCGAAGCCAACCGTGCGATCGCGCACGTACGTCTCGTCGACGCCGTTCGATTCGATGAGCGCGCGCAGCACGCCGATCAGGAACGCGAGGTCGCCGCCGGTGTGGACGTGGAACCAGCGGTCGGCGAGTCCCGTGCCGAAGAGCGCGCTCGACGTCACCGACGGCACCCAGTAGCGCTCGAGCCCGGGCTCGCGATACGTGTTCACGACGGCGATCTGCGCGCCGTTCTGCTTCGCGTAGTGAAGGTACTTCGTCGTGACCGGCTGGTTGTTGGCGACGTTCGATCCGAAGAAGACGATCAGGTCGGCGTGCAGCCAGTCCGTGTAGCTGCACGTGGACGCGCCGTAGCCGAGTGTCGCCTTCATGCCGGCCGTCGACGCCGCATGACACAGGCGCGCGGAATTGTCGATGTGGTTCGTTCCGAGGAATCGCGCGGCCTTCTGTGCGGCGTAGTAGACCTCGTTCGTGATTCCGCGCGACGTCAGGTAGAACGCCGCGCGCGCCGGATCCGTCTCGCGCAGCCCGCCGGCGATGCGGTCGAGCGCTTCGTCCCACGACGCGACGAGAAACCCGCGCTCGCCCTTGCGCCTGATCATCGGTTCCGGCAGCCGTCCCAGCGCGCGAAGGTCCGCGGACGAGAGCGCGGTGAGCGACGAGACGTCGGTCAGCTGTTTCACGTCGAGCGCGGGCGCGGTGTTCAGCCGCAGCAACTCGAGCCGCACCATGCAGAGGTGCGTGCCTTCCAGCGTCCAGTCGTGCAAGCCCGAGGTGCCGAGCGCGCAGCCGTCGCAGACGCCGTCGCGCAGGATGCGCCACGCGTACGGCAGCTCGTCGCGGTTGTCCCAGACGATGCGGAGCATCTCGCGATAGTGATGAGGTTTCTGGCGGCCGAGTCCAAACAGCGTCATGACAGGGGGATTGGGTAGTTGCGTAATTGGAGAGTTGGGTAATGGCTCACTGGTCAACTCGCGCGTCGTGTGTATAGATGTTGAAGCTGCCGCCGCGCACGAAGCCGACGAGCGTGACGCTGAAGTCCGTCGCGAGATCGATCGCGAGGCTCGACGGGGCCGATACCGCGGCGACGATCGGGATCCCGGCGAGCACGGCCTTCTGGACGATCT
>JAIQFX010000160.1 GCA_020073005.1 Terriglobia bacterium
TTCAGCAGGGCCGCGTGCTCTCGGCCGTCTATCGAGTATCGCCGCCCGGGGCGTCGCAGCCGCAGGGGCTGGCGCTCCGACTGATGGTCGATCCGCGGCGCGCGGCCGTGGAGCAGACGCGAGCCAGCGCATAGTCGTTAGTCGTTAGTCGTTAGTCGTTAGTCGTTCATCCAGCCACCAGACACCAGCAACTAGCTAGCTAGCCTCCTGTCTTCTTCCGCCAGTACCTCGCCAGCCCTCGCCAACTGAGGTCGAATCGTCCTGCGACTTCGTAGGCGTGCGCCTCGGACTCGCTCATCCGCCGGCGCAACTCGCGGCGGATTTCGTCCGCGAACCATGCCTCGCGCGACTCGTCGCTGCCCTCCCGCGCGAGAGACGCCTTCACCAGCCCGCTCGTCAGCCGCAGGTTGTCCGCGAGATCCGTCAGGTGCGCGCCGACAGGCGCGTGCGGGCCGAAGTGCGTGATGAACAGCGTCTGCGGACGCCAGCGGCCGATGCGGCCGACGCTGTCGGTCCACGACTCCAGGTCGATGTCCGGCGGCGGCGTCGGCGGCATGTTGAACCCCGCGGGCAGGAGCCGGACGCCGGCCGTGTCGCCGACGAACGCGACGCCGGTGTCCGCGTTGTGGAAGCTGACGTGGTGCGACGCGTGGCCCGGCGTGTAGGCGACCTCGAGATCCCGCCCGCCGGCTTCGATGCGTTCCCCGCCTCTGAGGACCGTGAGACTGGCCGCCGGCACGGGGTGGACGTCGCCCCACAGGCGCTGCATCTCGTCGCCCCACAGCCGCGTCGCGCTCGCGACGAGCTTCGACGGATCGATGACGTGCGGCGCGCCTTTCTCGTGGACGAAGACGCGCAGATGCGGATGCGCGCGCACGAGCGATCCTGTCACGCCGGCGTGATCGAGATGGATGTGCGTCAGGACGATCGCGCGCACGTCCTGCCACGCGATGCCGGCCCGGCCCAGCTCGGCGTTCAGCGTCGCCAGCGTGCTCGACGGCCCGGGATCGATCAGCGCGACGCCACCGGGCCCGTGGAGCACGACCGTCGCGATGATGCGCGGCGCGCCCAGGAACTGCAGGTCGATGTACGAGACGCCGGAGGCGAGTGTGATCATGATGTCTGCTGCCGTCGCGCGCGAAGCGCGCCGATGGCCACGAGCACGCCGACGGCGATCAGCGCGGCCAGCCCGGTGCGGCCAATCCACCGCTCGAGGCGCTCCCAGCTGTGCGCCAGCGCGTACCCCGCCGCGGCGATCGTGGCCGACCAGACGATGGCGCCCGTCGCGTTATAGAAGAGAAACGTCGGCCACGACAGCTCGCTCGCGCCGGCCAGCACCGCGCAGAACACGCGCAGACCCGTCACGAAGCGCGCGATGAACACGGTCGCCGGACCGTACCGCAGAAAGAACTGATCGAACAGCAGGAGCCGCGATGGCGTGAGCCCCACGCGCCACCCGTGCTGCTCCGCCAGCGCCCGTCCGCCCCGCCGCCCGATGAAGAAGCCGAGATTGTCGCCGCAGATTGCCGCGACGATCGCCGTCCCGATGACCCAGCCGATCGACAGCGATCCGATGTGCGCGAGCGCGCCGCCCGCCAGCACCATCGTCTCGCCGGGGACCGGCAGCCCCGTGTTCTCGAGGAACACGCCGAGAAACACGGCGGCGTAGCCGTAGTGCGCGAAGAGATTCAGCAGCCAGGCGGGCACGGTGGAATGCGGAATGAGGAATGCGGAATGAGGAATGCCTACGGCAAAGGACTCGCGCGATAGCCGGGGCCGCGCAGCGGCCGGCCCGGGCGCTCGCTCGTGATCGCGCCGTCGGCGACGACCCGCTGGCCGTTGACGAGGACGTGGCGCACGCCGGCCGAGTAGTGCTTCGGATTCTCGAACGTCGAGACGTCGTGAATGGTCGCCGGATCGAAGATCGTGACGTCGGCCATCATCCCGGGCCGCAGGACGCCGCGGTCGTGCAGGTGCACGCGATCCGCGGCTTTCGACGTCATCTTGCGCACGGCCTCTTCGAGCGTCAGCAGATGCTCGTCGCGCACGTAGTGCCCGAGGATGCGCGGAAACGATCCCCACGCGCGCGGGTGCGATTTCGAGATCGAGAGCGGGCCGTCTTCCGCCTGCGCGCCCGAGTCCGTGCCGACGCCCACCAGCGGATGCGTGAGCGCCGTCCGGACATCGTCTTCGCTCATGATCGACGTGATGACGGAGCTCTCGCCGCGATCGGCGATCACGAGATCCATGACGGCGTCGCGCGGATCCTTCCCCATCGCCTTGCCGATCTGCGCGAGCGTCATGCCTTCCCACTTGCGCAGGTCGTCGTCCAACACGGTCGACAGCATCACGCCGTCGCCGCCCTGCGCGCCGTACCACTGGTTCTCCCACGTGGTCGCGGTCGCATCGTCCATGTCGCGCTTGATGCGCGCACGCGTGGCCGGATCCTTCAGGCGCGCGATCGTCTTCTCGAGTCCGCCTTCCCGCGCCCAGAGCGGAATGCAGGAGTCGAGCCCGTTCGACGCGCGGGTGTAGGGATACTGATTCGCCGTCACGTCGAGGCCGCGGGCGCGCGCCGCTTCGATCCGCCGCAGCACTTCCGGCATCTTGCCGAAGTTGGCTCTGTACGCGGTCTTGAGATGCCAGATCTCGGCGGGAATGTTCGCGCGCTCGGCGATCGCGAACACCTCGTCGAGCGATTCGAAGATCTTGATGCCTTCGGAGCGCTGGTGCGTGAAGTACACACCGCCGTACCGGGCGGCGACTTTCGCCAGCTCGACGATCTCGTCGGTCGGCGCGAACCGATCGGGCACGTACTGCAGCGATGTGCTCAGACCAAGCGCGCCCTGCTCCATCGCCTCCGCCGTCAGCCGGCGCATCTGCTCGAGCTCGGCCGGCGTCGCGGGCCGATCGTCCTTGCCGATGACGTAGTTGCGCAGACCGCCGGCGCCGACGAACGTGCCGACGTTGATCGTCGTGTGCGATCGCTCTTCGAGCCGCCTGAAGTAATCGCCCAGCGTCCGCCAGTCCTGCGCGATCTTGAAGTGCGCGGCGTTGGCCGCGGCCTCCTCGATCAAGCGATCGTTGACCGGCGCAATCGACGAGCCCTCGCCCGTGATTTCCGTCGTGACGCCCTGCAGGATCTTGCTCGCGGCGCGGCCGTCGACGAGGACGTTGAACTCCGACTGCCCGAGCAGATCGATGAAACCTGGCGCGACGACCAGGTTCGTCGCGTCAATCCTCGTCGCTGCGGTCGCAGCGCCGAGCGATCCAATCGCCGTGATGCGATCGCCAGAGATCCCCACGTCGCCCCGGAACCACGACGCGCCAGTGCCGTCGACAATGCGGCCGTTGGTAATCAGGATGTCGAACCGCGGCGCCTGCCCCCGAAGGACGGCGCACGCCAGCAGCAACGACCCGGCGATCAGGGTGCGTGTCCGAATCGACCGTGCGCAGGTGTGTTTCGCCACAGTGCGAACGATTTTACTCGTATTCCGTGCGAGAATTTATTCTGATGATCCTCAAACAGTTCTATCTCGGCTGCCTTGCGCACGCCTCCTATGTGATCGCCGACGAGCAGACGCGCGTCGCGGCCGTCGTCGATCCGCAGCGCGACATCGATCAGTACCTCGCGTTCGCCGCCGAGCACGGCCTCACGATCAA
>JAIQFX010000092.1 GCA_020073005.1 Terriglobia bacterium
TAGATGTTGAAGCTGCCGCCGCGCACGAAGCCGACGAGCGTGACGCTGAAGTCCGTCGCGAGATCGATCGCGAGGCTCGACGGGGCCGATACCGCGGCGACGATCGGGATCCCGGCGAGCACGGCCTTCTGGACGATCTCGTACGACGCGCGGCCGCTGACGCACAGAACGCTCGTCGACAACGGCAGCGCGTCACGCATCAGCGCGCGACCGACGAGCTTGTCGACCGCGTTGTGACGGCCGACGTCCTCGGCGACGTCGGCGAGGCCGCCGTCCCGCGTGAAAAGGCCCGCCGCGTGCAGTCCGCCGGTTTCATCGAACGCCGTCTGCTGCGCGCGCACCCGATCCGGCAGCGACGCCAGCACGGAGGGCGGCAGCGTCCACGCCGCGCCGATCGGCGCGGCGTCGGTCTTGAGCGAATCGATCGTCACGCGGCCGCACAGGCCGCACGAGCTGTTGCCCGTCACCTGCCGGCGACCCGCCAGCAGCCGATCGACAGCGTCCGCCGACGCGTGCGCCAGCGTGACATTCACGATGTTTTCACCGTGGCGTCCGGCTTCAGCCGGACCGTTGCGCTCCGTGCAGTGCTCAATCGTACCGAGATCATCTGCGGCCCTGAGGACGCGTTCGGCGAAGAGAAATCCGGCGGCGAGCTCGCGGTCCGCGCCCGGCGTGCGCATGAGAACGGCGAACGGCCGGCCGTGCAGCCGGATCTCCAGCGGCTCCTCGGTCGCCGCGCGGTCGACGATCCGGGTCCGGCTGAAGCCGGACGCCACATCACGATCGAGGCCCTGCATGCGGACGACGTCGACGGCGCGCGTCGGATCGGCGGTGGGATCAGACATGATTGCGCAGGCTCAACTCGCGCGGATGCGGGTCGACGTTCGCGTGGCGCTTCGGCGTGGCGACGACGGCGAGCGCCTGCATGAACTCGGCCTCGTAGCGGAGCGCGAGCGCGCGCCGGTCGAGCGAGGCGCCCTCGGCGACGAGCCGGCCGAGCGCGCGGTACGCCGACGGCGAGTGCGCCATCAGCGTCAGCTTGTGCGCCGTGTGGAAGGCGACGAGATCGCCCTGCGTCCACCGCGATGAAAACAGCCGCCGCACGCGCTGGAACGCGAAGACGCGCTCGACGAAGTTCTCGCGCAGCCGCGGATCGGACAAGCGGCCTTCTTCCTCGACCGGCAGGTTGGGCAACCGGGTCATCAGCGCGTCGGCGAACAACCCGCGCCCGGTGCGCTCCGCAGGACCGCCGCGGTCCGAGTACACCTTCACGCGCGCCATCCCGCAGCTCGGCGAATCTTTCTTCAGCACGTAGCCGCTCAAGTCCGCCTCGGCGATCGCGTCCATGCGTCGCTGCACGGCCGTCCGCAGCTGACGCGTCACGTCGCGCTGCGTCTTCGTCGTCATCAATGTGATCGGGCCGCCGGCGGCGCGCACCAGATGCATCGTCTCGCGGGGTGTGCCGAACCCGGCCTCGACCTCCGGACAGAATGGCACCCACTCGACCTGCGGGCCGAAGACGTCCACGAGATACGGATCGCGCTTGTGACCCGCGTCCCAGCGGACGGGCTCGCCCAGCAGACAGGTGGAGACGCCGATGCGGGGACGGGAGTCGGTCACTGGGGACATTTTAGTCGTTAGTCGTTAGTCGTTGGTCGTTGGTCGTTAGTCGTTGGTCGTTAGGCGAGAACGGACTGACGACCAACGACCAATGACCAACGACTATAATCTGCGCCATGCCGTCGACGTCGTCGTTCGACATCACGTCCACGATCGATTTCCAGGAAGTCGACAACGCGCTGAACCAGGCGCGCAAGGAGATCGGCCAGCGCTTCGACTTCAAGGGCGCGAAGGCGGACATCGATCTCAGCACTGCCGATAAGACGCTCACGCTCACGACCGACGATGAGATGAAGATGAACGCGGTGTGGGAGATCGTCCAGACGCGCCTGGTCCGCCGCGGCGTGGCGATCAAGAACTTCGATCCCGGCGAGTCCGAACCGGCGGCCGGCGGCGCGATCCGCAGGGTCGTGAAGATTCAGCAGGGCATCCCGATCGAGGCGGCGCGCGAGATCGTGAAATACCTCAAGGAGAAGAAGCTCAAGAAAGTGCAGGCCGCCATCCAGGCCGACCAGGTCCGCGTCAGCTCGCCGTCGAAGGACGAGCTGCAGGAAGCCATGCGGATGTTGCGCGAGCACGATTTCGGCGTTGCGCTACAATTCGGCAACTACCGCTGACAAGGAGACTGCATGCCGACCCGATCTCTACGTGCGGCGTTCGTCGCTCTCGTCCTGGCGGTCGCGGCGTTCCCGACCCTCGCGCTGACCGGTGTCCGGCAGAAGGCTGCGCCCGCGGAACCCGCGTGGGGTACGAGTCAAATCACTGACTTTCTGCTCAACGCGAAGATCGTCGGCAGCAGGAGGACGAGCAAGGGCATCACGAGCCCGTGGCGGCTGACGCTGACGGACGGCACGGTCACGCACGAGGCGGCGTTTCAGACCGTCGACGAGCACAAGATGAGAAACGAGTTCGCCGACGGCACCGTCGAGCTGAACTTCGTCGACACGTACCTGTACGACCTGGCCGCGTACGAAATCGCGAAGCTGGTCGGTCTCGACGGCATGATGCCCGTCACGGTCCAGCGGAAGTGGCAGGCCCAGACGGGCGCCCTCAGCTGGTGGGTGCCGCACCAGCTGGACGAACAGGAGCGGCTGAAGAAGAAGATCGAGCCGCCACCGTCCGTCAACTGGAACGACCAGATGCACCGCATGCGCGTGTTCACCGCGCTCGTGTACGACACAGACCGGAATCTGACCAACGTGCTGATCGACCCCGGCTGGAAGCTGTGGATGATCGATTTCACGCGCGCGTTCCGGCTGCCGGCGAAGCTGGTCAACGAGAAGGATCTCATCAAGGGCGATCGCCAGCTGCTCGCGCGCATCAAGGCGCTCGACGGCGACGAAGTCGCGCGCGTGACGAAGGGCTACCTGAACAAGAACGAGGTCGCCGGCGTCATGAAGCGCCGCGACCTGATCGTCAAGCACTTCGACGATCTCGTCGCGGCCAAGGGCGAAAAGGAAGTCCTGTACTGAGTTAATTCGGGTTCACGATCGGGAATCCCCATGCCGATGCGATCTGTGCACGCGGCGTTCTTCACTCTGGCCCTGACATTCGTGTCGTGCGCGGGGCTCGCCCCAGCCGGTGCCCAG
Organism: Terriglobia bacterium; assembly: GCA_020073005.1. GTDB lineage: Bacteria > Acidobacteriota > Vicinamibacteria > Vicinamibacterales > CAVVIG01 > SRVP-36. The sequence goes on from JAIQFX010000092.1 coordinate 3,210, forward strand.
CAGCCGGCCGCGCCCGCTGAGCCCACGTGGGGCACGGCTCAGATCACCAACTTTCTGCTCAACGCCAAGATCTTCCGCGGCAAGAAGACCGGCAAGGGCATCACGAGCCCCTGGGAGCTCACGCTGACGGACGGCACGGTCACGCACGATGCGGCCTTTCAGACCGTCGACATACACAAGATGACGAACGAGTTCGTCGACGGCACGGTCGAGCTCAATTTCGTCGACTCGTACAAGTACGACCTGGCGGCGTACGAGATCGCGAAGCTCATCGGCCTCGATTCCATGATGCCCGTCACCGTCGAGCGGAAGTGGCAGGCTCAGACGGGCGCCCTCAGCTGGTATGTGGCGACGATGCCCGGCATGATAGACGAGGGAGAACGGCTGAAGCAGAAGAGGGAACCGCCGCCGTCCGTGAACTGGAACGACCAGATGCACCGGATGCGCGTCTTCACCGCGCTCGTGTACGACACGGACCGGAATGTGACCAACGCGCTGATCGGCCCTGACTGGAAGCTGTGGATGATTGACTTCTCTCGCGCGTTCCGCCTGCCCGCGAGGCTGGTCAACGAGAAAGATCTCATCAAGAGCGACCGACAGCTGCTCGCGCGCATCAAGGCGCTCGACGGCGACGAGGTCGCGCGCGTCACGAAGAGCTACCTGAACACGAACGAAGTCAGCGGCGTGATGAAGCGCCGCGATCTGATCGTCAAGCACTTCGACGATCTCGTCGCCGCCAAGGGCGAGAAGGACGTGTTGTATTAACGAGAACGCCTTCGAGATGGCCGTGTCCAGCGTGCGCTTCGGTCCGGGCGTGACGCGTGAAGTCGGGATGGACCTCGAGGATCTCGGCGCCCGGCGGATCATGGTCGTCACCGATCCGACGCTGAGCAAGATGGCGCCGGTGCAGACCGCGCTCGAATCGATCAAGGCCAGCGGTTTGACCGCCGTCCTCTACGACCGCGTCCGCGTCGAGCCGACCGACGCGTCGTTCCTCGACGCGATCGCCTTCGGCCGCGACGGCGGCTTCGATGCCTTCGTCGCCGTCGGCGGCGGATCGACGATCGACACCGCGAAAGCCGTCAACCTCTACACGACGCACCCGCCGGCGGATTTTCTCGACTACGTGAACGCGCCGATCGGCAAGGGCCTGCCGGTGCCCGGCCCGCTCAAGCCGCTCATCGCGATCCCGACGACGGCCGGCACGGGCAGCGAGACGACGGGCGTCAGCATCTTCGACTACAAGCCGCTGCACGCGAAGACCGGCATCGCGAGCCGCCGGCTGAAGCCGACGCTCGGCCTGCTCGATCCCGACAACACGCGCACGATGCCGCGCCAGGTCGCCGCGTCGACCGGCCTCGACATCCTCAGCCACGCGGTCGAGTCGTACACGGCGATGCCGTTCAGCGAACGCCTGCGTCCCGATCGGCCGACGGTGCGTCCCGCGTATCAGGGATCGAATCCGATCAGCGACATCTGGTCGCTGCAGGCGCTGCGGATGGTGAACGCGTTCCTCGTCCGCGCGTTCGACGATCCGTCAGACGATGAGGCGCGGGCGCAGATGCTGCTGGCGGCGTCGTACGCGGGCGTGGGCTTCGGCAACGCGGGCGTGCACCTGCCGCACGGCATGTCGTATCCGGTGTCGGGCGGCGTGAAGAGCTACCGCGCGCCGGGCTACGTCACCGATCACGCGATCGTCCCGCACGGCATGTCGGTGATCCTCAACGCGCCGGCGACGTTCCGCTTCACGGCGTCGTCGCATCCGGATCGCCATCTGCAGGCGGCCGAGGCGCTCGGCGCCGACGTCTCACGCGCGCGCCCGGGAAACAATGGCGATGCGGGGAAGATTCTCGCCGATCGGATCACCTGGTTCATGCAGCGGCTGCAGATGCCCAACGGCCTGAAGGCGATCGGCTATTCGTCGTCCGATATTCCCGCGCTCGTGGAAGGTACGCTGCCGCAGCACCGCGTGACGAAGCTCTCGCCGCGCTATGCCGGACCGGAGGAACTGGCGTCCATCTTCGACGCCGCCATGACGGCCTGGTGAGGCTCGCTCGCCGGCAGCGTCAGCGCGAAGCGCGCGCCGCGCGCGGACGGCAGCAGCGTGAGCGAGCCGTTGTGCGCCTGCGCGATGCCGAGGCTCACCGACAACCCGAGGCCCGTGCCCTCGCCGACGCCCTTCGTCGTGAAGAACGGCTCGAAGATCCGGCCGACGAGCTCCGGCGGCACGCCCGGGCCGTCGTCGCTCACCTCGAGACAGACGAGCTCGCCGTCGAGCGCCGTGCGCAACGTGATGGTGCCGGGCCGCCCCGCGGACCGCAGCGCGTGCTCGGCGTTCATGATCAAGTTGAGCACGATCTGCTGAATCTCTTCGCGGTTCACGACCAGCATCGGCAAATCGTCGGCGTACTCGGCGCCTACGATCGTGCCGGCGAGCTTCAGCTCGTAGGCGCGCAGCGCGAGCGACGAGCGTCCAATCTCGTTCAGATCGGCGACCGATCGCTCGAGCGCGGAGCGGCGCGCGAACGCCAGCAGATTCTTGACGATCGTCGCCGCGCGCTCGCCGTCGTGGCGCACCATCTCCAGATCGCGCCGGATCTCCGGCCGCGTTTCCGCGCCGATCAGCAGCTCGGTCAGCCCCATCAATCCCTGCAGCGGGTTGTTGAGCTCGTGCGCGACGCCGGCGACGAGCTGGCCGACGGCGGACAGCCGCTCGCTGTGAATCAGCTGCTCACGGAGCCGCCGCTCTTCCGAGATGTCGCGCTCGACCGACACGATGTGCGTCGGCTCCCCGCGGTCGTCGAGCAGCGCGGCCACGGTGGCCGACGACGTGAACGTCGTCCCGTCGCGGCGCGTGCGCGTCACCGTACCGCGCCACGTGCCGCCGGCGCGGACCACCGACTGGATGTCGTCGGCCGAAATGCCGTCGCGCGCCATCAGGTCGCGACCGCTCAGGCCCGTCAGCTCGTCCGGCGACAGGCCCATCGCGCGGCAGAAGGCGCTGTTGGCGTGACGGCAGCGGCCGTCAGGCGTCAGCACCAGGATCAGATCCTGCGCCTGCTCGATGACCTGCGCCAGCAGCTTCATCGTGCTGCCCGCCTGCTGCAGCTCCGCGCGCTCGGCCGCGATGCGCGCGACGAGCAGCGGCAGCACCGAGACGATCGCGATGGCGGTCGAGAGATCGCGGAAGCTCTGGTTCGCTTCGTCGGGCGCGACGTGGCGCAGCGCGAAATCCAGGAACGGCAGCAGCGCGACCGCCGTGAAGATCACCCACGGCCGCGGGCGGGTCAGCTCTTCCTCTCCGGCCGCCGCCTCGCCGGTTTCCGACTCCGGCGCCTTCGTCGCCGCCCACGGAAAGAACGCGAACGGCAGAATCCACGTGAAGTCGTACACGAACGCCGCGCGGTAGATGCCCTGCTGCGCTTCGACGTTGCTCATCGTGAGCGTGACGAAGCTGACGAGCGCGCCGAGCGCGAGACGGCGGTAGGTCGCGCGCCACGGCGTGTGGCGCGCGGCGACCATCGCGGCCGCCATCGCCAGAACGACGAGCGCCTGCTGCAGCTCGGAGACGATCAGGAGCGGCGACGACGAGGGCGCGGTCACGAAGAACGAATAGAGGAACCCGGTCACGACGGCGAGGCCCGCGATGTCGACGGCCGTCGTCGCGGCGAGCGGCTCGCGGGGGCCGCGATGCGGCTGCGCGAGCAGCGCGAAGAGCGGCGCCACGCTGCCGAAGAGCGCGAAGACCGACGGCCACGCGAGCCACGTGCCGTGCCCCAGCACGAGCTCGTCGGCGGCCCATCCGGTCAGGCCGATGGCCGACATCGCCAGGCCGAGCGCGATGGTGGACCAGAAGAGCCACTGGCATCCCGCCCACGTGTGGCGGCGGCGGACGATGACGACGGCGCCGGTGATGGGGGGAACGAGCAGCGCGACGGCGCGAAACCAGCTGAGGACGACGGGTTGGTCGCGCAGGAGCCAGCCGACGCCGGCGTACGCGGCGGAATACAGAACGCCGAGAACCAGCCAGCCCATCTCGCCGGATGTTTCGGCGTTCTCAGCGGCTATCTATATATGTTGCGGGTCAAAAAACTGTGCATCGATGCGACTCGAACGACCGCGTGCGGCGGCGTCAGCAGCCGACGCACTTGTGGTTGTTCTTCGCGCCCATGCCTTCGAGCAGCTTGATCGTGTCCGGAAACGGCGTGATGCGCTGCACCGGCCCGTTCGCCATGTCGACCGTCGTCTTGCCTTCGCGGTTGACGACGAGCGGGTCGGCGCCCTTCGACACGAGATACTGAATCATCTCGTTGTCGCCGCGGGCCGCCGCGTTGTGGATCGCGTTGTTGCCCTCGTGATCGCGGACGTTGACGTCCACGTGCAGCTCGTCGACGAGGTACTTCACGGCGGGCAGCATGCCGGCCGGCGCGTAGCGGTGATGATTCGCCGCGAGGCCTTCGCCGTAGCCTTCACCGGACGCGGCGAGGAGCGGCGCGACTCCGGGTCCGCCCACCGCGACGGGCGGCAGGCCCGACACGTCCTGCGCCTCGCGCACGGCGTCTCCGGTCCGCGGACGGCCCGGCGTTCTCATCGTCGGAATCGTCGGGTCGGCGCCGTACTTGACGAGCAGCTTCATCGCGTCGATGTCCGACGCGTACGCGGCGCGCCAGAACGGCGTCGCGCCGGCCTCGTCGATGCCGGACTGATCGAAGTCGTACTGCGAGTACCACACCTTGCGCGACACGCGCGAATTCGGATCGGCGCCTTTGTCGAGCAGCGCCTTCATGAAGTCGAGGTACGAGACCTGCTGCTGCTCGTACGCGCGCGGCTGCGGGTAGAGCGCCTTGGCGGCCCACTGGCAGTTCAGCGCGATGTAGAGCGGCGTCGCGCCGTTCACACCCGCGGAATTCGGATCCGCGCCCTTGTCGAGCAGGTACTTCGCGAGATCGAAGTGGCCGTTGATCGTCGCGATGACGATCGGCGTGACCTTGTCGCCGTTGGTCGGCTGGTTGACGTCGGCGCCGGCGTCGAGCAGCGCCTTCACCGCGTCGAGCTCGCCCTGCCGCGCCGCGAGGTGCAGCGGCGTCAGTCCGCCCCAGTAGCCGATGAGCTCGGTGTAGTTGAACTGACGATCGATGCCCGGCTTCGCGTTCGGGTTGCCGCGTCCGCGTCCCTGCGGCGCGTTGGCCGCGGCGCCGCCGCGCGCCGCCTGCGCCTGCGCCTGCTGCTGCCGGAACTGCTCCTGGAGCGCGATCTCTTCCTTGTTGAACGCGTCGAGGTCGACGGACTTCGTCGCGACATTGGTCTTCGCGCCGTGCGCGGTGAGGACGCGAATCACGTCGGCGCGGCCGTTCGCCGCGGCGAACGAGAGCGCCGTCTCGCCCTTGACCTTCTCGGCGGCGTTCACGTCGGCGCCGTGTGCGATGAGCGCCTTGACCGCGTCCACGCTGCCGGCCTGCGCCGCGAACATCAGCGGCGTGGCGCCGTTGGTCGTCGCGAGGTTGGCGTCGGCGCCGGCGTTGACGAGCGCGGCGACCATCTCGGCGTGTCCGCTCCGGCTGGCGATCAACAGCGGCGTGTAACCGCCGATGCGCGTCGTCGCCTTCACGTTCGCGCCCGCGTAGAGCAGGAGCGTCGCGAGATCGACGTCGTTCTTGCTCGCGGCCCAGTGCAGCGCCGTCATGCCGTCGGCCTGCGCCGTGTTGACGTCGCCGCCGTCCTTGAGGAGCGCGCGGACGGCGTCGCGATTGCCCGCCATCGCCGCCTCGACCACGGTCGCCGGCGCGGCCGCATGCATCCACGTCGTCAGCGCGAGCACGCCCACACTCAAGCCACCAAGAAGCAGTCGTCGAGTCATGATGGTTGTCTCTCGGTTTTCAGTTTTCTGTTTTCACTTTTCAGTTTCATTTCCCGTCAGCGACCGTCGTCGTCGCGGGCGCGGCGCTGTTCAAGTCCAGCTCGCCCGTGCTGTCGCCGAAGCTCTCCATGTCCTCGCGTCCCAGCGCGTGGAGCATCGTCAGCATCGGGTTCGCCATCGGCATGCCGTCGGCGGCCTTGATGTGCAGGCCGCCCTTGATCCGGCCGCCCGCGTGGCCGGCGATGAACAGCGGCGCGCGCCGGTGGTTGTGGATGTTCGAGTCGGCCAGCGGCGATCCGTAAATCACCAGGCTGTTGTGCAGCAGGTTGCCGTCGCCCTCGGCCGTGTTCTTCAGCTTCTCGAGCAGATACGGCACCATGCCGACGTGGTACTTGTTGATCTTCGCGAAATCCATGATGCGGTCTTCGCGCTCGCCGTGGTGCGACGCGTTGTGGAAGCCGGTGCTGACGCCGCTCTCCGGGTACGAGCGGCCGGACGCGTCGCGGCCGAGCTTGAACGAGAAGACGCGCGTCGTGTCGGCGACGAACGCCAGCGCGATCAGGTCCATCATGATGTGGACGTGCTCCTCGAACGAGTCGGGCACGCCGATCGGCGCGTCGGGGAACGCGCGCGTCTCGCCGCTCTTGTTGCGCGCTTCGACGCGCTGAATGCGGCGCTCGATCTCGCGGACGTTCTCCAGATACTCGTTCAGCCGGACCTTGTCGCTCGCGCCGATCTCCTTGCGGAGCTGGCTGATCTGCGTCGAGATCCAGTCGAGGATGCTCTTGTCGGTGCGCAGGTTCGCCGCGCGCTCCTCCGGCGTCGCGCCGACGCCGAAGAGCTGATCGAAGACGACGCGCGGGTCGCGGACCATCGGCAGTGGCTGCGTCGGCGACGCCCAGCTGATCGTGTCCGTGTAGATGCAGGAGTAGCCGTAGGTGCAGCCGCCGGCCTGATCGACGTTCTCGATCGAGAGCTGCATCGACGGAATCGGCGTGTCCTGCCCGAACTTCTGCGCGTAGAGCTGATCCAGCGACGTGCCGGCGTGGACGTCGTTGCCCTCGGTCTGCTTCGGATGCGACTGCGTCAGGAAGACCGCGCTCGAGCGGAAGTGGTCGCCGCCGATTTCCGGCAGCGTGAACGCTTCAGCCTGGCGCAGGTCCGTGTTGCTGATAATCGTGATGTCGTTGCGGAACGGCTCGAGCGGGCTCAGGCTGGTCGGCGACAGATCGAAGTCGCGTCCGGTCGCCGCCGGCGCCCACAGATTCTTCTTGGTGCCGATCGCCGTGCTGCCGGCCGCGCCGTGCACCATCTCCATCGCCACCAGACGCGTCTTCGAGGCGGACTCTCCCGCCGCGGTTTTCGCCCACGCGGTCGCCGCGGGCGACATCGCGTCGAGGACCGGCAGCGCCACGGTCACGCCCATCCCTTTCAGGATCGTGCGGCGGGACATGTGCTTCTTGGTGATAAACATGTCGACTACCTCTCAGCGGTGGTACGCGCGGGTTCCGCCTTCGCCATCTGGAACGCCGGGCTGTTCACGATCCCGAGCACGTAGGAAGAAAAACGATTGCCGTTGGACGCGGCCTTCTTCACGATCGCGCGAATCGACGGCTGGTCGTAGTACTCGACGCGCCGGCCGATCGCGTATGCCAGCAGGTTCTCGGTGAAGTTGCGAATCACCGTGTCGGACTTGCCCAGGAGCGCCTGCCGCAGACTCGCCGGTCCGTTGATATCGGAGCCGTCGTACAGCTTGGCGGCCGTGTCGACCGGGACGCCGTTGTCCTTGATCCGCCACGCGCCGACGACGTCGAAATTCTCGAGCGCGAGGCCGAGCGGATCGATGACGCGATGGCACGACGCGCACGCCGGATTCTTCCGGTGCTCTTCCATCCGCTCGCGCGTGGAGAGCGGCTTCCCGCTGCCGTTCGCGGCCTTCGTGTCCTCGAGCGGCGGCGGCGCGGGATCCTGCGGCGGCGGCGGCGGCGGCGATCCGAGCAGCGTCTCCATGATCCACTTGCCGCGCTGTACGGGCGACGTGCGGTCCGCGACCGACGTCAGCATCAGGATGCTGCCCTGGCCGAGGATGCCGCGGCGGCGCTCGTCCGTCAGCTGGACGCGGCGGAACTCCTCGCCGGTCACGTTGGGGATCCTGTAGACCTTCGCGATGCGCTCGTTGACGAACGTATAGTCCGCCGTGAACAGATCAAAGACGTTACGATCCTCGCGGACGATGCTGTTGAAGAACAGTTCGGTCTCGCGCTTGTAGGACTCGGCGAGCTCGTTGTCGAACGACGGGAACAGCAGCGCGTCGGGATGGATCTTGTCGACGTCCTGCAGGCGCAGCCACTGGGAGCCGAAGCGGGTCGACAGCGCCTCCGCGCGCGGATCCGCGAGCATGCGGCGGACCTGCTTCTCGAGCGTGAGCGGCGCGTGCAGCGTGCCGGCGTTGGCGAGCTTCAGCAGCTCCGCGTCCGGCGCCGTCGCCCAGATGAAGTACGACAGGCGCGCGGCGAGATCGAGATCCGTCAGCCGGTAGTTCTGCCCGGCGCGGGTGCCGGCCGGCACTTCCTCGAGCCGGAACAGGAAGTGCGGGCTCGCGAGAATCGCCTGCACGACGGCGCGCACGCCCGCTTCGAAATCGTGACCCTTGCGCGCGTCGCCGTAGAACGTCATCAGCGACTCGACGTCCTCGCCCGACGGCGGACGCCGGTACGCTTCGCTCGCGAGCGCGCTGACGATCTTCCGCACGCACGGCAGCTCCTCGTCCGCCGACAGCGGGCGGCAGATGAACACCTTGCGCCGGCTCGGCGTGTCCGACACGCCCGTCACGTTGAAGGGCCCGGTGATGCTGAAGTCGCGCACGTGCGGCAGCGCGGTGATGCCCGCGTTGTCGCCGTACTCGGTGTCGGCGAGCGTGTAGTCGATGGGCGCGACGAGATCGTCGATCACGCCGTCGAAGGTCTGGATGAACGCGGCCGCGAGGCGATGCGGTCCCGCGGTGACGTGGATCCGCGGCGTCGTCAGGTTCAGCCCGTTCTTGTCCTGCTCGCTGATCTTGTAGTCGATCGGCAGCAGCGCCGCGCGCGCGCCGTCAATCGAGATTTCGATCTGCTCGTTGCGGCTCGCGACGCTGCCGAACAGCTGGCCCGTCGGCGTGCCGTGCAGCATCACGCGGAACGTGTAGTCGCCGTCGGCCGGGAACGTATGGAGGACGGCGAGGCCGCCGCGCGTGCCCCACGGCGTGCCGTCCACGTGGTGCATCTGCGACTGCGTGCGCGGCACCTTGTGCGTCGTCTCGCTCGGGCTCGCGCTGCGATCGCCGAGCGCGACGCTCGAAATCTTCGACGCCGCGCGCAGGTAGCCTTCGAGCAGCGTCGGCGACACGGCCTGTACGTCGGCGATGTTGTCGAAGCCCGCGCTCATCGTGTCGGGCGGCAGAAACGCGTTGACGTCGACGTCGATGTCGAGCAGATCCTTCACCGAACGCGCGTACTCCGCGCGGTTCAACCGCTGGAACGTCCGGCGACCGGGATTGGGATGCAGCGCGGCGGCCGTGTCGACTCTCACCTCGAGCGCCGTCGCGAACGCCTTGAGCGTGTCCGCGTCGGGGCGTCGCATGCCGGCCGGCGGCATCATGCCGGCGCGCAGCTTGCGGATCATTTTTTCGGCGGTGTCCGCCGCCTGGTCGGCGTGCGCGGGATCGAAGCTCGCGAGCGTGAGGCCGCCGGTCTTCGCTCTGTCGTTGTGGCAGCCGGCGCAGTACTGCGTGATGAGCGCCTTCTGCGCTTCCTGCGCCATCGTGGTCGCCGGGGCCGGCGCGTGCGAGACCGCCATCGCGGGCGCGCGTGGCGGCGTCTTGCGCGGCGCAGACGTCTGCGCGCCGATGGTCGCGCCGACGCTCAATGCACTGGAGAAAACAATGATGCGAATACAGATCCGCATGGTCCGATCCAGCCGAAAGTATAGGACGAAACGCCCGCCTAAGGTAGTGTGAACACCGATGTTATCGGCCGTTTCACTGGCGTTTTTCGTGTCCGGCGCGGCGGGCCTGATCTTCGAGGTCGTCTGGTTTCATCGCGCGGGATTGGTGTTCGGCAACAGCGTCTGGGCCGCCAGCCTCGTGCTGTCCAGTTTCATGGCCGGCCTCGCGCTCGGGAACGGCTCGATTGCGTGGATCGGCGCGCGACTGCGGCGGCCGCTGCGCGCGTACGCGGCGCTCGAAACGGTCGTGGCGATGACGGGCATCGCGATCACCACGCTGTTGCCCGCGCTCTCGACGCTGCTCGTGCCGCTCACGCGTCTCGCCGGCGATCCTGGAAACACTGTCTGGCTCGTCAACCTCATCCGCTTCGTGGCGGCGTTCGCGGTGCTCGTCGTGCCGGCCGCGGCGATGGGCGCGACGCTGCCGGTGCTGACCGGAGCGCTCACGCGCGCGGATGCGCGCTTCGGTTACGTGCTTGGTCGTTTGTACGGATGGAACACGCTCGGCGCCGTCGCGGGCGTCGTCTTCGCCGAAGTCGTCCTCGTCGATCGTCTTGGCGTGACTGGTACGGCATGGACGGCGGGACTGCTCAATCTGTCCGCGGCCGCTGCGGCTCTGTGGCTGTCGACGCGCGCGAACGAACGCTCGGTGGAAGACGCGCCGACTCCTGCGACAGTGGCGACGGGCCGACGGCCGGTGCGACTGCTGGCGTCAGCATGTCTCGCCGGGGCTGCGCTGCTCGCGCTCGAAGTGATCTGGTTCCGCTTCCTTTCCATGTACGTCCTGACGACGACGCTCGCGGTCAGCGTCATGCTGGCGGCGGTGCTGGCGGCGATCGGTCTTGGCGGCCTCGCCGCGTCGTGGTGGCTCGTGCGGCAGCCGCGCGCGTCCGCCCACGCGGCCGCAATCGCGCTGGCCGGCGGCTGCAGCGTGATCGTCGCGTACGCCGCGTTCCAGGCGCTGACCGGCGGCGTGCAGATCGGCGAATGGCGGCGCGTGCTCTGGTTCGCGTGCGCGCTGACGTTTCCCCCGTCGTTTCTCTCGGGTGTCCTGTTCACGCTGCTCGGCGACGCCGTGCAACGCGAGATGGGCGTCGCCACGCGCGCCGCGGCGTGGCTCACGCTCGCCAACACGACGGGCGCGATGTGCGGTCCGCTGATCGCCGCCTTCGTGCTGCTGCCAACGCTCGGCATGGAGCGCGCGTTCTTCGCGCTCGCGATCGTCTACGGCGCGATCGGCGCGCTGGCCTCTCCACTCACGTTCGGACGTAGCGCGAGGCTGCCGCCTTCGCAAAAGGCTTCGGCGGACCGCCGTAGCCCGGGCGGAGGCGGTCCAGCCGAGCGAGTCAGTTTGTGCGCGACTGCGATCGCGCTTGCCGCGGCACTCGTCTTCTTCCCGTTCGGGCTTGCGGCGAAGTACTTCGCGCGCGTCGTCGAGCCGTACGCGGCGGACGGATCGGAGATCGTCGCGACGCGCGAAGGGCCGGCCGAATCGATTCTGTTGATGCAGCAGACATGGATGGGACAGCCCGTCTACTCGCGGCTCGTCACGAACGGCTTCTCGATGTCGGGCACCGCACTCTCCGCCCAGCGCTACATGCGCGACTTCGTCTACTGGCCGCTGCTGCTCCACCAGGCGCCGCTGCGACGCATCCTCGTCATCTGTTACGGCGTCGGTGTGACGGCGGGCGCGGCAGTCGACGTCGCTTCGGCGCAATCGATTGACGTCGTCGAGCTGTCGCGCGACATCGTCGCGATGAGCGACGTCATCTATCCGCCCGACGGGCGGACACGTGGATCCGCCCCCACGAACCCGCTGCACGATCCGCGCGTCCGCCTGCATGTCGAGGACGGCCGCAATTTCCTGCAGACGACGACGGCGCGTTTCGATCTGATCACGGGCGAGCCGCCGCCGCCGCGGACACCAGGGGCCGTCAATATCTATACCCGCGAGTATTTCCAGCTCGTCCACGACCGACTGGCTGACGGCGGCATGACGACGTACTGGCTGCCGGTCGCGCGGCCGCAGCCGGGCGCCGACGTCGACACGATCGCGCGCGCGTTCTGCGACGTGTTCAACGACTGCTCGCTGTGGAACGCGACGCCGTTCGACTTCATGCTCGTCGGCACGCGGCGCGCCGCGCGGCAGACCGCGGACGCATTTGCGGCGCCGTGGAGTGTTCCGCGTCTCGCGGCGCGGCTGCGCGAAGCGGGCTTCGAGCGGCCCGAACAGATCGGCGCGACGTTTCTCGGCGACGCGGGCTACCTGCGCGCGCTGACCGCGCCGGCGCCGCCGCTCACCGACGACTTTCCGCATCGCATCGTGCCGGTGGTGACGCGGCCGTCGCTCTCCGATCCGCGCTACCGCGACGATCCGCGCATCGTCGATTTGTTCCAGCGCGTCCTCGATCCCGTGCGCGCGCAGCGCGCGTTCGCGGCATCGCCGTTCATCGCGCGCCTCTGGCCGGCGGATGTGATCGAGAAAACGCTGCCGTACTTCGAGACGCAGCGGATCATCAACCGCGTGTTGTGGGATGGCGGCCGGCCGCTGCAACAGATCGAGGATCTCCACCTCGTGCTGACGCAGACGACGCTCGAGACGCTGCCGCTGTGGCTGCTGGGCAGCGATGACGTGAAGCAGCGCATCGCGGAATCGAGCAGCGATCGCACCGGCCCGACCGAGTACGCGCGCGGCGTGCGCGCGCTCTCCATGCGCGACTACCGTCGCGCGGCCGCGTACTTTTCAGAAGCCGAGCGCCGCGGCATGCCGGGACCGACGGTACGTCCGCTCCTTATTTATTCGCTGTGCCTGGCGGGCGATCTGGACTCCGCCCGCCAGCTCGCGCGCGGCGCTCCCGCGCGCGATGCGGACGAGCAGCATTTCTGGAACTGGATGAGCCGAACGTTTGGGGTCTTTAGCTAAGAAAGGTTTGGACTTACCGCACAACACCGTTGTCGATGAGATTTCGCCACAGCCTGAGCCTGGCGATCGCATTGGGCATCGGCTAATCCAGATCTATCGAGATGACATGGATTCGCTTCGTTCGATGCAATGCCGACGTCGGTTTTTCAGAAGTGACGATTTCCTCGCATCCGCTGGCGGCCGCAACTACCACATGAACTGCGTCCATTCCCTGCATGCCAACACTGCAAGCTTCCTGAAGACCGTCGTCCAAGTCACTCGCGTTAAAGGGTAACCAAGTCGAAACCGTGGCGAAGAAATCCTCGTAGAACTTCACCTCGGCGAGTCGTTTGAAGTACGTCGGCTTCGGTAATAGTTCAAGTCTTACGTAATCGCTACAGACGAATTCGCGTCCTTCCCTGTCCGAGATCACACTGAGGGCCCTCTCCGCAAGTTTGCCCTTCCCTCGCGCGGCCGCGATCAGGACACCACTGTCAACATATGTTCGTTTCACGACTGTGATTCATCCACTCCCTTGCGGTCTCGAATCTCTGCACGAATCTCCTCATCGCTCAAGAGCGGAATGCCCGACGCAATCATTTCCTTCCGTCGCTTCTCGTAACGCTCCAAAGTTTCGGACGACGTTGCGCGCCCGGGAAAGACAAAAGTCACATTCTGCAGGGGCTGCATCGAGACCGCCGCGGTCACGGACGGTGTACCCATAACAGTAGCCGTTACCACAAACGGCACGGCCAGTGTTGCCGGCTTGAACGATACGCCGCCAGACTCAGCCGATGGCTCCGGGTACGTCTCGCGACGATGAGCCTCTACGTTCAGGCTTGTAAATGGAACCTTCATTATTTGACCTCTGGGTTTAGTTGCTGCCCGAAGTAATGTTTGCGTTCAATCCACTTGAATCCTTCGTGCTTGGTTATCGTTGCAACCTCTATTGGGCCGCCAACGGAAGTCGGCCCTGGAACAAAGCGAGCGAACATCTCTGCTGTGTATACGAGCCACTCCGCTAGGTCGATTGCGTCCTGTATCGGCATGGGCGCGAATGCAACAGGCGCTTGAAGCGTGGTCATCAGCATCGTGTTCAACTGCGCTAACTGATCCGGAGTGGGCGGAGGCTGCATCGATGCCGCAAGAGTGGGAAGGAGCCTCGTACTAAAGCCCAAAATCAACCTGTGGAGCGATTCATATTCACCGCCCCAGTTTATCCCCACGTTTCCCTCTGCTCGGATTAAGACCAGTTCCTTCGGCTCTCCATTCTCAATTGCTAGTTGCCAGCCTTCACCTAGGCTGCTGAGCTTCGAATAGCCGCCAAGGATGATGCCCAGCGTCGGCTTGGCCTCCCCGGGCTGAAGATCCTTAATACGTGCCACGAGAAACGCTAACAAGAATCTCGCAACATCCTTCATGGAGTACGAATCGCGCTTGAACGCCTTCTCTTCGCCGTTCTCAAGACGACTCCGGAAGTCCTTCAGAAGCGTAGATATCGACGCGCTGCCGATGCTGCCTGAACCAAACGCGACACAACCGATACGCTCGCCCTTGAGAAGATTCGCGATCTTATTGGCGTTGTTGTAAACGTTGAGCACGGCTGGAACAGGTTGATTCGGCACCATCACTGTCAGTGTCGAAGCGCTGTCGGCGGCCAGCACAATGCCGTCGTGGATGTTGATGAGAACCGCTATGCTCATGACAATGATTCGTTCTTCGTTGTCCTAATTTGACGCCAATCTCTAGGCGGCAACAACAGCCTCGTGGAGGATCCGGTCGCGGAGTTGCGGCTTGAGCGCCGCTGGCGTGACGAGGTCGACGCGGTGGCCGATGAGCTCGCCGAGGCGCCGCTGAAGGCGCACGAACTCGAACAGGCCAATCGGTCGATTGAATTCGACGAGCAAAT
>JAIQFX010000161.1 GCA_020073005.1 Terriglobia bacterium
TAGGCGACCGATGCCGTCAGCAGGCCGACGACGACCGGGACCAGCGCCGGCGCCAGCGCGCCGCCCATGACGGTGACGACGGTCGCGCCGATCATGATGATCGTGAGACCGCTGGCCGCGACCGGCGTCAGAACCGGCCTGATGTTCAGCAGTCCGGGCACGATCAGGCCGACCGCGCCCAGGACCTCCGCCACGCCGATGAACCGCAGAAACGCGCCCGGCAGCGGCACAGGTCCGGCCAGCTTGTCGAGCGGCAGGACCAGCTTGAGTCCGCCCGCGAACAGAAACAGCGCTGCCAATGACCCCTGAATGACCCACAACGCCACGGTCTTGCCGCGCATAGTCGTGCCCTCCTACTGACACGTCGAACGAGGGCGCCTCAAATCGACAGCAGTGCAGTTCGTAACATCTTTGTAAGCCAGAGACTGCGTGCAGAGAGCAGGAACCTGCCGCGCACGTCGGCATTATTCCGTGCGAATATTCTGAGCCCCCGCGCGAGGTTGACTGACATGAAGAGGACGATCACTCTCGCCCTGTTCGCTATTCTTGCGTTCCTATTGGCTCCACCCGCATACGCCGATCAAGGAAGCTTCACCAACTCCGGCGGCTCGACGTCGGTCGGCTCCGGCGTGTTCATCACATCAAGTGTCGCAAGTCCGGCGGGCACGTTGACGCTCGACTGCCCCGCCACCGGCACGGGCATCTGTGCCGGCGGCAGCTTCAGCTTTGCCGCAGATGACGGAACCGTCGCCATCAACGCGAGCTTCAGCAGCGGCGCGTTCGGCGAAGCGTGCGCCGGCGGCGGCAAAGGCGGCCACGTCACCTGCTACTACACGTTCAGCGGCAACATCAGCGGCACGTTGACCGCCAACGGCTCGACGCAAGCGATCGTCGGCGTGACTCGTCAGGTGTTTGGAACGGGCGGCGCGGCGGCTTCGGGCACAACGGCCTACAACGCCGCCTACACGCCGTTTTACTACTCGGACACTGAACAGATTCTCCGATCCGACGATCTGCAGGGCACCAACCAGATTTCATTCGGCACCCAGGGCAGCGGCGTCGGCGAGTTCTACGGCGCGTACGGCATCGCGCTCGATGCCGCCGGCCGCATCTACGTCGCCGACACCTACAACTGCCGCATCGTCCGCATCGACGACATGATCGGCACGAACTGGACCGAGTACGGCACGTGCGGCTCCGATCCAGGACAGTTCTACGATCCGTCCGGCATCGCGATCGACGCCGCCGGCCGGATCTACGTGATGGACACCGGCAACTCGCGGATCGTCCGCATGGACGACATGACCGGCACGAACTGGGTCTCGTACGGCTCGGCGGGCAGCGGCGTCGGCCAGTTCGCACCATACATCTCGTCGGTCGCGGTGGACTCCGCTGCGCGCATCTACGTCGCCGATACCGGGAATGCGCGGCTGGTCCGCTTCGACGACTTCGACGGCACCAACTGGACGGAGTTGACGCAGTCGCCGCCGGTCAACGGCATCAGCTACTACTCGTTCCAGTCGCCGGCCGCCGTTACGGTCGATGCCGCGGGCAGAATCTACGTCGCCGACAATGAGTACTATCAGCCGGCGATCGTCCGCGTGGACGACATGACGGGCGCCAACTGGACGGCCATCTACACGGGCGCCACTTCGGGGCTGAACAGCGTCTCCATCGACGCGTTTGGATCCGTTCTCGCGGGAGGCGGCGGCGCGAGAATCGTCGACGACATGGCTGCCGTGCTGCCTTCGTCCGGAGCCATCGGCCCTGTCGGCTCGTACTACGTCTTCGGCGTGACGGCGATCCCGCTGCCGACTCCTATTCCTTCCGCGATCAGCTTCTCGCCCGACACGCTGGACTTCAGCCAGAACGTCGGTACCAGCTCGTCGCAGTCGATGACGGTCGCCAACTTCGGTGGCGGTCCGCTGAACCTCGGGACGATTTCCGCAAGCGGTGACTTCTCAGTCGACTCGAGCGGCTGTCCGCGCACGCTCGATGCCGGAACGAGCTGCACGATCTCGGTCACGTTTGCACCGTCGAGCACAGGCGCGATCGACGGCGCGCTGATCGTGACCGACGACTCCGGCAATCTTGGCGCGATGCAAGCTGTCACGCTGACCGGGACGGGCACGGCGCCGGTCGCGTCCGTGACTCCGGCATCGCTGACGTTCTCTTCACAGGTCCTCGGCACGACCAGCGGGACCAAGAGCGTCGTGCTGCAGAACATCGGCACAGGCCCGATGCACGTCGCGAGCGTGACCGCGACGTCACCGTTCACTCAGACGAACACGTGCAGCGGAAGCATCGTGCCAGGTGCGTCTTGCACGATCTCGGTTGCCTTCACGCCGACGGCGCTCGGCGCCGCCTCGGGAACGATCACGATCGTCGACGATGCCGGAACGCAGACCGTCACGCTCGCGGGCACCGGCAGCGCGCCGGTGACGTTCTCGTCGAGCAGTCTGAATTTCGGGACCGTGGCGATCGGGAACACGAGCGCCATCAAAAGCGTGACGGTGACGAATCGCCTCAACGTACCGCTCAGCTTCGCCAGCATCGTCGCGAGCTCGGGCTTCGCGATCGCGAGCACGACGTGCGGGGCGGGCATCGCCGCCGGCGCGAACTGCAGCGTTGGCGTCACGTTCACGCCGAGCGCGATCGGGTCCGCCGCGGGCACGCTGACGTTCACCGACAGCGCGTTGACCAGTCCTCAGACAGTCAGCCTCTCGGGCACTGGAAGCGCGCCGGTCACGTTCTCCTCTACCAGCTTGAGTTTCGGAACCGTCGCGATCGGCAACACCAGTTCAGTGAAGTCCGTGACCGTTACGAACCGCCAGAACGTGGCGCTCACGTTCGCCAGCATCGCCACAAGCGCGGGCTTCGCCGTCGCGAGCAGCACGTGCGGCGCGGGCATTGCCGCCGGGGGCAGCTGCGCCGTCGGCGTGACGTTCTCGCCAACGGCGATCGGATCCGCGACCGGCACGCTGACGTTCACCGACAGCGCGATGACCAGTCCTCAGACAGTGAACCTCAGCGGGACCGGCAGCGCGCCGGTCACGTTCTCTTCCAGCAGCTTGAACTTCGGATACGTGACCGTCGGCACGACCAGCTCGATCAAGTCCGTCACGCTCACGAATCGCGGCAACGTGCCGCTTTCGTTCGCGAGCATCGTCGCGAGCGCCAGCTTCGCGATCGCGAGTAGCACGTGCGGCGCGAGCATCGCCGCCGGCGCGAGCTGTTCCGTCGGCGTGACGTTTTCGCCGACAGCGACGGGCGCGGTGACAGGCGCGTTGACGTTCACCGACGATGCGGCGACAAGTCCGCAGACGGTCGGTCTCACTGGAACAGGCAAATGACGCGATGCGGCGCCGCTATTCCGAGAATCGCCGGACGCTGTAAGCGATCGGCAGTCCAACGACGACCATGTGGACCGTCAGCCCGAGGATCAGGTCATACAGCTTGAACGGGCCCCGTGCGTGAAGCGCGGAGAGCGGCAACACGACAAGGTTCATGACCTCTTCGACCGCGGCGCCATAGAACAAGCCGCACACCAGCGGGTGCTCCTTCAGGAAGCCGAGCGTGCGGCTGGCCGCGTAGTAGACCGCCGCGAACGAGGTCGCGATGAAGAAGTGCAAGC
>JAIQFX010000013.1 GCA_020073005.1 Terriglobia bacterium
AACGACTATGCGCTGGCTCGCGTCTGCTCCACGGCCGCGCGCCGCGGATCGACCATCAGTCGGAGCGCCAGCCCCTGCGGCTGCGACGCCCCGGGCGGCGATACTCGATAGACGGCCGAGAGCACGCGGCCCTGCTGAAGCGCGGGCGGGAGCGCCGCCGTCTGGCGGACGTCGGGCTCGAGCTGCAATTGCACGAGGCGGAAGAGGGGGATCGAGACGGGCGAGTGGCATTCCACGTAGACGCCGAACTCGCTGACGTTGTGGGTCATCACCGACGCGAATCGGGTCGCCCCGCGCTGGTCCTTCCAGGTGAGGCGGGCGGGCAGTTGGACGGCGCGCCGCTCGGCGCTCCGCTTGTCGTGATCCGTGCGTTTCGGCGTGTCATTGAAACGGATGTTCTTCACCGACCCCCCAGTCAGCGTTGGAGCTGCCGGTATACGTATCAAGGTCCGCGCCTGCTCCGATCGGGGACGGTCCTGGGCCTCAGTACGGCAGGTAAGATCCTGAATCTAAGAGAGTTGAAGAAACTGTGCAGTTGGACCAGTAATCGTGCAAGTCGATTACTTAGTATCCAACTATGCCAGTTTTTGGATAGTTAGTATACGTCAATGAGTATCGGCCTCGACTCTCACGTCCAGGCCCAGCCGCCTCATCTTCAAGTACAGGCCTCGCCGGGTGAGGCCCAGCGCTCTCGCGGTTTCGGAGATGTTGCCGCTCGCGCGGTCCAGCGCCGCCTGGATCATCTCGCGTTCCACGTGCTCGACCGCTGACGCCAGGTGCTGATCGGCGGTCAGCGACCGTGACGGGCCCATTGCCGTTGACGACGCCTGTGCCGAGCCGAGCTCGGGCGAGAGGTGCGCCGGCTCGATGGTGCCGCCTGGCGCGGAGAGCGCCACGGCGCGCTGGATTTCGTTCTTGAGCTGCCGGACGTTGCCCGGCCACCAGTACTGCGAAAAGACGTCGAGCGTCTCCGAGCTCAGATGGATGTCCGGCTTGCCGAGCCGTTCGATGGCTTCGCGAAGGAAGAACGTGCTGAGGTGGGGAATCTCCTCGCGCCGTTCGCGAAGCGGCGGGACGTGAATGCGGATGACGGCGAGACGATAGTACAAATCCTCGCGGAACTTGCCTTCCGCCACGCGCTGCTCGAGGTCGGCGTTGGTCGCGGCGAGCACGCGCACGTCGACCCGCTGCGGCTTGGTCTCGCCGATTGGCATGATCTCCTGCTGCTCGAGAAAGCGCAGGAGCTTCGGCTGCACGTCGAGCGAGAGATCGCCGATCTCGTCCAGAAAGAGGGTGCCGCCCGCCGCCGTGCGCACGAGGCCCGGCTGATCCGAGACGGCGCCGGTGAAGCTGCCGCGCCGGTGCCCGAACAACTGACTGTCGGCCAGCTCGCGGCCCGTCGTCGTGCAGTTGTACGGCAGGAACGTCGCCGCGCTGCGCTGCGATCCGACGTGGATGGCGCGCGCGACCAGCTCCTTGCCCGTGCCGCTCTCGCCCGTGATGAGCACGGTCAGGTCGTTGCCCTGCAGCCGCTGAATCTGATCGACCACGCGCGTCATCGCCGCGCTCGCCGACAGGAATCCGGGCAGGAGCGGCTCGAGCGATCGATCGACCAGCAGGCCCGCCGACGGCGCCGGGCGATCGCGCGCGGCGCACAGCGCGAAGCCCTGCCGCGCGACGGCGGCAATCATCCGCAGCCGGCGCATGACCGGATGCCCGATCGGCCGCGGCGACGCGACGACCGCGAAGCGCGGGCCCTCGGGATCGCGCCCGAGCGGCTCGACGATGACGGCGCCGCGGCCGTACGAATTGCCGTGGACGGCGGCGCGGACGAGGGCCCTGGCGGCGGCCGGCTCGCATCCGGCGGCGGCGATGATGCGGACGTCGCCGCCCGGCATGTCGACGTAGACGACGGCGCAGTCGCCCGCCGCGGCCTCGAACAGCGCGGCCGCGGTCTCGCGTCCGAGGAGTTCCGGGAGCGCGGCCGCGTCCACGATGCGCCGGACGATCGCATCGTCGGCGTCGGCCGGCGAGATGACGTACTGGCCGGTGCCGACCGAGGTGAGCAGCGCCTGCGCCGCGCGCGTGTCGTCGAGATCGCGCTCCGCGCCCAGCTGCTGAAAGAGCGAGAGCGCGGTGTTCAAGTGGCGCTCGGCCACCGACCGCGCGCCGGTCTCGGCGACGAGGCGTCCCAGCGCGAGATGGCTCAGGCCCGATTGATAGCGCTCGCCGAGCAGATCGAGCAGCGTCGCGCTCTGCGAGAAATCGTGATACGCGTCGGCCGCGTTGCCGCTCTTCGCGTGCAGCGCGCCCCGCAGCCGCAGGAACTCGCCCCACGTCGCCGGCGCGACGCGCGGATCGAGCCGGTCGGCCGCGGCCGCGAGGCGCTGCTCGGCATCGACGAGAAAGTTGCCGGCCGTGAGGGCTTCAGCCGCGATGAGCGTGGCCTGGAGCGCGTCGAACGGCGGGGCTCCGGCCTCGAGAATCTCGTCCGCGCCCGCCACGGCTTTCTCGAGCGAGCCGCCGCGCAGCGCGAGCCGGGCGCCGAGCACGCGCACCGACCATTCGTACCACTGGCTCGTCTGCCGGCCGTAGGCGCCGAACGCCTCGCTGGCGCGGCCGAGAAAATCGGCGGCCGTCTCGTACTGGCCGCGGATCATGTGAATCTGCGCGAGCGTGTCGAAGACCGCGCCCGTCGTCTCGTGGAACTGGATCGGGCTCCGCACGTCGAGCGCGCGGTGCAGCGCGTCCTCCGCGCGGACGAGATCGCCGAGCCGGACGCAGATCTGGCCCAGCGTCGCGAGCGCCACGGCGAGGCCGTGGCCCGATCCGTGCGCCTCGTGCAGCGACACGCTGCGTTCGGCGAGCGCGAGCGCCTGTTCGTAATGATGCTGCAGCATCATCACGCTCGCCTGATTGCCGCAGACCGTCGCCAGCACGTCGTCGGCGTGGACCATCGCCGCGAGGCGCTCGGCCTGCCGCAGCGCGGCCATCGCTTCGTCGTACCGGCCGAGCTGCGCGAGCGCGATGCCCGAGAGCGAATGGACCAGCGCGAGGTGACGCCGGTCGCCGGCGGCGTGCAGCGCCGACGCGGCCTTGGCGATGTGCTCGCGGACGATCGCGATGTCGCCGACCTTGCGATAGCACTGGCCGAGCTCGTAGTGCGCGAGTCCGATCGCGAGCGAGTCGTGCGCGGCTTCGGCCTGTTTCAGCGCGCGGCCGTGCAGCGCGATGGCGCGCGACTGATCGCCGCGCGCCGAGGCGAGCCGGCCGTGCAGCCGCCAGAGCGTGGACAGGCGGCGGGGCGGCACGGTGTCGCGGAAGGTGTCCGGCGGCCGCCCGAGCGCGCTCGCGGCCTGATCGAGGTCGTCCTGCAACAGCGCGGCCTCGGCGAGCATCGACCGCACGGCGAGCTCTTCGTCGCGCGTCATCGCCGACGAGCGCATGGCCGGCGCGAGCATCTGCGCCGCTTCGGCGCCGCGTCCGCGCTCGAGCGCCGCGCCGGCGCGCGCGAGGAGTCCCTGGAGAGAGGACGAGGGCACGAATGAAGTATAGAACTTAGAAGTTAGAAGGCAGAAGTGAAGTTGGAAGTCGGCGAGCGCGTCGAGTCAGGGCGTCAGGAACGGGCGGCCGCGTCTTGCGAGCCGCGCTTCGAGCCGCGCCGAGCAGTCGCAGTGGCCGCAGGCCCACGGTTCGGCGCCCGTCAGGTCGCGGCACCGGCTCCGCGCGTGCGCGTCGCGCACTTTCAGCAGGTCGAAGTACGGCGCCCAGTACTCGCGCTCCTCCTGGAGCGGCGTCGGGCAGTAGCAGACTTCCACCCACTGCACGCGGCCATCGTCCAGCTGGCGCGCCGCCTCCATGTCGCGGAGGTACTCGCCGCCGGCCACGGAGCCGCGGCCGAGCGTCCCGGCGTCAATCGCGCGCGCGAGCGCCTCCGCTTGACCGGGCTTCACTCTGGCCGTGACCAGGTAGCGCATGGGCGAAATTGTAGCGCGCTACGACTTCTCCAATACGGCGTTCAGGATCCGGTCGAGCAGGCGGGGATCCGGCGATGGCAGGTGGATGTGCAGCGCCCGGCGGCCCGTCTGGTCGAGCGACGCGAAATCGCCGAGCGCCTGCGCGCGCTCGAGCGTGCCGAACGAAAACTGTTCGCCCGGGATCGGCAGATCCTCGACCGGCGTCGCGGAGATGAGGACAAAGACGCCCGTATTCGGACCGCCCTTATGCAATTGCCCGGTCGAGTGCAGATAGCGCGGACCGTACCCGAACATCGTGGCCACGCGCGTGCGATCGCGCACGCCGCTCCGGAATGCGTGAAGCGATCGCTCGATCGCGTCGTCCGGACCCAGATAGGCGAGCAGCGCGACGTAGTCGCCCGCGTGCAGCAACGACAGCACGGCCTCGGGATCCCGATTTCCCAGCTGGGCACGAGCCATGCGGCTCATCGTCAAGTGGATCTCGCCGTCGCGTGCACGATCGGCCGCGGGGGCGGGCAGCTGATGCGTCGTCTTGTACTGATCGAGGAGCGTTCGCGTCGCGTCCTTCGCCTGCTGCACGTTCGGCTCATCGAACGGATTGATGCCCAGGAGCGCGCCCGCGACGGCCGTCGCGATCTCCCAGCGCATGAACTCGGCGGCGAGCGCCGCCGGCGCCGGCATGTCGAGCTCGACGACGGGCGCGTTCGAGGGCAGCGGACCGCTGTCGCTCGCGGGTCGATCGGCGCCCTCCAATCGCGCACGGACGAACAATCGGTCGCTTCCGTACGCGGCCGCGCCGCCGACGGGCTCGCCCGCGATCGGCACGACGCCCACGCCGTTCTTGCCCGTGCTCTCCGCGACGAGTTGTTCCACCCACAATCCGAACGGCTCGAGTCTTGGCGGAACGATCAGGGTGAGCTTGTCGCGGCCGGCGCGCGCGCCGACGGCCATCGCCAGTCCGAGCGCGATCGACGGATGCGTCGACGCGTCCGCGGCGGGTTCGGACGCCGACAGCATCGCGAGGCCCCAGCCGACGAGATCCGCGACGTCGTGGCCCATCAGCGCGGCCGGTACGAGTCCGACGAACGACAGCGCCGAGTACCGGCCGCCGATATCCGACGGGTTGATGAAGACGTCGCGGAAGCCCTCGGCGCGCGCGCGGCGTGACAGCTCGGTGTCAGCATCCGTGATCGCGACAAAGTGGCCGGCCCAGCGCGAGACGCCTGCCTGCTCGAGCCGGTGACGGAAATGCGCGGCGAGGGAGTTCGGCTCGATCGTCGTGCCGGATTTGCTGGACAGCAGGTACAACGTGGTCTGTGGCGGCGTCGCGGCGGCGCGGACGGCGGCGGGATCCGTCGAATCGAGCATGCGGAAGCGCGGCCAACCGGCGCTGACGCCGAGAACGGCGCGCAGCACTTCCGGCGCGAGACTCGATCCGCCCATGCCGAGCAGAACGACGTCGGTGAAGCCGTCGCGCTTCACGCCATCGGCGAACGTGACGATGCGATCGACGTGGCCGGCCATCAGCGCGGGCGATTTCATCCACCCGAGGCGATTGGCGATCTTCTGCTGGACGGCCGCGTCCGTGCTCCACGCGGCCGGATCGGCGCGCCAGAGTTGCTCGGCGGCGCGCATGGCCGCGGGGCTCGCCTCGCGCAGCGCGGCCGCGAGGGCGCCGGGCGCGAGCCGCAGCGAGCCGCGCAGCCGATCCCGCCGGGCGGCGATGTCGATCGCCGGCCAGCGCGTCATCAGGTCTCGCGTGCGGTCCATCCCGGTAGGATACTGTAGACAGCGATGGCGAGAGGCTTCGAGAGCAAGGACGTCGAGTTCCAGCAGGCCGAAGCCGAGCGGAAGAAGGCCGCCGGCCACGCGCTGACGAAGGACGAGCGCGACGCGCTCGCGAAACGGCGGACCGTCGAGCTCTCGCTGGCCCGCGCGCGCGCCGACCTCGAGAAGGCCCGCACGCCCGCCCATCGCCAGATGCTCGCGGACGCCATCGCCACGCTGGAGAGTCAGCTTGCGCGAAAGACGTAACATAGAGGTGATGAAGCGCTTCGGGCGTGAGCACGTCGCACTGCTAGCGCTCGCGGTCGTCCTGATGACGGGTGCGTGCGGTTCGCGCGCCGCGCGCGAGGACGAACGGGACGGCGCCGGCGCACGCGGGCCGGCGGCCGCGTCGACGCCACCGAAATCATCGTCGATCGCGCCCGCGACGATGGGCGCGAAGGCCGGGCCCAGACCGCGCATCGCGATCCTCGGCGACAGTCTGACGGCGGGCCTCGGGCTTCGGCAGAGTCAGGCGTACCCGACGCTGCTCCAGCAGCGGCTCGACGACGAGGGGCTGAACTACGAAGTGGTGAATGCGGGCGTGTCCGGCGACACGTCGGCCGGCGGGCTCGCGCGGCTGGACTGGGCGCTGCAGGGCGACGTGCGGATCCTGATCGTGGCGCTCGGCGGCAACGATGCGTTGCGCGCACTGCCGACGGATCAGCTGCGGGACAACCTCGCGACCGTCATCGAGCGCGCGCAGGCGCGCGGCGTCACCGTCGTCCTCGCGGGAATGGAGGCGCCGCCGAATTTCGGCCGCGACTACATCGTCGCCTTTCACCAGGTCTACCCGGCGCTCGTCGCCAAGTATCACGTGGCGTTCGTGCCGTTCCTGCTGGCGGGCGTCGCGGGCATCGATTCACTCAACCAGCCGGACGGGATGCATCCGACCGCGACCGGCGCGCGCATCGTCGCCGACAACGTGTGGAAGGTCCTCGAGCCGATCGCGAAAGAGAAGCGCGTGGAGACACGCTCCGGCACATGATCGAACTGCGCGACGTGTCCAAGACCGTCGTGAGCGGCACCGAGCCCCTCACGATCCTCCATCCGCTCACGCTCACCATTCCCCGCGGACAGTTCACGGCGATCGTGGGGCCCTCGGGCAGCGGGAAGTCGACGCTCCTCGGCCTCATCGCCGGCCTGGACTCGCCGTCCTCGGGCAGCGTGCTGATCGACGGCGTGGACATCACGCGGCTCGACGAGGACGCGCTCGCGAAGCTGCGCGGCGAGAAGATCGGCTTCGTGTTCCAGTTCTTCCATCTCATCCCGTCGCTGACCGCGTACGAGAACGTGGCCGTCCCGATGGAGATCGCCGGCGCGTCCGACGCGCGCGCGCGCGCCGAGGCGCTGCTGGAGGAAGTCGGCCTGACGGGCCGCGCGCACCACTATCCCTCGCAGTTGTCCGGCGGCGAGCAGCAGCGCGTGGCGCTGGCGCGGGCGCTGGCCAACGATCCGCCGCTCGTGCTCGCGGACGAGCCGACGGGAAATCTCGACAGCACGAACGGCCGGCACATCATGGAGCTGCTGCGGAACATTCATGACACGCGGCGGACGACGGTCGTGCTCGTCACGCACGATGCGGAACTGGCGGCCCGGGCCGATGCGCGTCTCGTCCTGCGCGACGGCCGCGTCGTGGAGCGAAGCTGATGATGTTCGTCCTGAGAATGGCGGCGCGCGAAACGCGGTCGTCGTGGCGGCGGCTCCTGTTCTTCTTCATCTGCATCGCCGTCGGCGTCGCGGCGATCGTGACGCTGCGCTCGGTGATCCAGAGCGTGCGCCAGGTCTTCGGCACGGAAGCGAAGGCGCTGATCGCGGGCGATCTGCTGATTGCGACCAACCGCGAGTGGACGCCGGAGGCGCGGCAGACGATCGACCGGCGGCTGGCCGATGCCGGCGTGACGGATCGCACCGAGACGATGGAAACGCCGACCATGGTGCGGCCGGCGGACCGGACTCGCCAGGTCGCGAAGATGGCGGAGTTGCGCGCCGTCCAGCGGGGATTTCCGCTCTACGGCGCGGTCGAGCTGCAGGGCGGTCAGACCTACTCGCACGCGCTGCTCGAGGGCCACGGCGCGCTCGTCCGGCCCGAGCTGCTGACGTCCATCGGCGTCGCCGTCGGCGATCAGATCATCATCGGACAAACGGCGTTCACGATTCGCGGCGTGATCGCGCGCGAGCCTGGACGCGGGATGGGCGAGTTCAGCCTCGGCCCGCGCGTCATCATCGATTTCGACGATCTGCCGTCGACCGGGCTGCTGAGCTTCGGCAGCCGCGCGCGGCGC
Source organism: Terriglobia bacterium (assembly GCA_020073005.1). Lineage (GTDB taxonomy): Bacteria > Acidobacteriota > Vicinamibacteria > Vicinamibacterales > CAVVIG01 > SRVP-36. Next base: position 8,087 of record JAIQFX010000013.1, read on the forward strand.
GTCGTGCTCGTGAAGCTGCCGGATGAATCGCGCATCGAGGCGCTGGTGACGACGCTCCGCGACGACTTCAGGGACGACTTCATCAACACGCGGTCGTTCCGCTCGACGGAGGATCAGGTCGGACGGGATTTCGATCGCGCGGAGAACTATCTCAGCCTCGTCGGACTGATCATCGTGATCCTCGGCGGGATCGCCGTCTCGAGCGTCACCCGCGTCTTCATCCTGCAGAAGATCCGGAGCATCGCCGTTCTCAAGTGCGTCGGCGCGCGCAGCACGCAAATCGTGGCGGTCTACCTCCTGCAGGTCGTCACGCTCGGCCTGGCGGGCAGCCTGCTCGGCGTCGCGCTCGCGCGCGGCGTCGTCGCCGCGATCCCGATGGCGCTCGGCGGATCGACGTCGCTGCTCGCGACCGTGCACTACGGCGTGACCTGGAGCGCGGCGACACAGGGCGTCGGCATCGGCGTGCTCGTCTCGCTGCTGTTCTCCGTCGTGCCGCTGCTGCACGTGCGGTTCATCAAACCGTCGCTGCTGCTGCGCGACGAGACGGTCCGGCGCCGCATGGACTGGCTGGGCCTGGGCGTGCTCGTCGCCGTGTCAGCCGCGCTGGTCGCGCTGACCGCGTGGCAAGCCGCCTCGCTCAAGGCCGGCCTCGTCGTCTGCGCCGGCTTCGCCGGCCTCGCGTTCGTGCTGCAACTGGCGGGACAGGGCCTCATCACGCTCGTCAAGCCGCTCGCGATGTCGAAATCGTTTCCGCTGCGCCACGCCGTGCTGCACCTGTCGCGGCCGGGCAACCAGACACGCGTCATCCTGCTCGCCGTCGGTCTGGGCGCGTTCTTCATCGTCGGCGTCCGATCGCTGCAGGGGAGTCTCCTGAGCGAGTTCTCGGTGCAGGTGGCGGCCGACGGCCCGGACATGTTCCTGCTGGACGTGCAGCGCGCGCAGGCCGACGGCGTGCGGGCGTTCCTCGCCGATCCGGCCCGGGACATCGGCGACTTTCAGCTGATTCCGGTGCTGCGCGGCCGCGTCGTCGGCGTCTCGGGCCGCGAGACGAACCTCGAGGGCGCCGACGAGGTCCGGCAGAGGGGCAACTCGATTGGGCGGGAGTTCACGCTGACGTACCGCGATCGTCTGGAGTCGAACGAGCGGGTCGTCGACGGCGCATTCTGGAACGGGCCGTCGACGGAGCCGGAAGTGTCGATCGAAAAACAGATCGCCGAGCGCGCGAAGATCCATGTGGGCGACACGATGCGGTTCGACATTCTCGGCCAGACGGTCAGCCCGAAGGTGACGAGCATCCGCGATGTCGAGTGGCGCGAGTCGCGCAACGGCGGCTTCGTCTTCGTGTTCCGGCCGGGCGTGCTCGACAAAGCGCCGCAGACGTTCGTCGCGCCGTTCCGGGGACCGCACGACGTCACGGCGCGGGCGCGGTTCCAGCACGATCTGGTCGAACGGTTTCCCAATGTGTCCGTCATCGACTTTCACGAAGTGCTCGAGACCATTCGCGACGTCATGTCGAAAGTGACGCTGGCGATCACCGTGGTCGGCGGCCTCGTTCTGCTGAGCGGCGTGCTGATTCTGATCGGCGCCGTGGCGATGACGAAGTTCCAGCGCGTCTACGAAGCCGCCGTCTTCAAGACGCTCGGCGCCAACACGCGCACGATCGCGAAGATGCTGTTGATCGAGTACGGCGTGCTGGGGTCGCTCGCGGGCCTGATCGGCTCGCTCGGCGCGGTTGCGCTGACGTGGGGCGTCAGCAAGTACGCGCTCGAGATTCCCTGGCGGATCTTCCCGAGCGAGCACACCGCCGGCGTCCTGCTCACGGCGCTGCTGGTCGCCGTCATCGGCGTGCTGTCCAGCCTCGAGGTGCTCAGAAACAAGCCGCTCGCCACGCTGCGCGCGGAGTAGAATCCCGCGGACGTGCGCATCCTCGAAGACCGGTTCGCGCTGACCGCGAACGGCACCACCGTCAGCACCGAAATCCTCGCCGGCGTCACGACGTTTCTGACGATGGCGTACATCATCTTCGTACAGCCGGCGGTGCTGAGCGCCGCCGGGATGGACTTCGGCGCGGTGCTCGTGGCGACGTGCCTGGCGACGGCCTTCGCGACCGCGCTGATGGCGCTGATGGCCAACTATCCGATCGCCGTGGCGCCGGCGATGGGCCACAACTTCTTCTTCGCGTATTCGGTCGTGCTCGGCATGAAGGTGCCGTGGCGGGTCGCGCTCGGCGGCGTGGCGATCGCCGGGATCATCTTCGTGTTGACCGCCGGGATCGGCTTGCGTGAACGCTTGATCACCGCGATTCCCGCGTCGCTCAAGCATGCGATCGCCGCGGGCATCGGCTTGCTCATCGCGACCGTGGGTCTGCAGTGGGCCGGTCTCGTTGTCGCTTCGCCCGGGACGCTGGTCACGCTCGGCAACCTTCATAGTCCGCCCGTCCTGCTGGCGCTTGGCGCGCTGACGCTGACGTCGATCCTGATGGTCCGCCGCGTGCCGGGCGCGTTTCTGTGGGGCATCCTCGCCAGCACGATCGCCGGCCTGCCGCTCGGCCTCGTGCAGTATCACGGCGTCGCGAGCCGGCCGCCGTCGCTGGCGCCCACGTTCATGCAGCTCGACGTGACCGGCGCGTTCGCGCCCGGCATGATCGCCGTCGTCTTCGTGTTCTTCTTTCTCGCGCTGTTCGATTCCGTGGGGACACTGGTTGGCGTCGGCGAACAGGCCGGGCTCATGCGGAACGGCACGTTGCCGCGCGCGCGGGAGGCGCTGCTGGCCGATGCGATCGGGACCGTCGCGGGCGCGGCGCTGGGGACGTCGACGGTGACCGCGTACATCGAGAGCGGCGCCGGCGTCGCGGCCGGCGGACGCACGGGGCTGGCGAGCCTGGTCACGGCCGCGCTGTTCCTGCTTTCGCTGCTGTTCGCGCCGCTCGTCCGGATGATCGGCGGAGGCACCGTGTCCGGCGCGGCGACGCTGTATCCCGTGATCGCGCCGCCGCTGATTCTCGTCGGCACGATGATGATCGGCGGACTGCGGCACGTGACGTGGGACGATCCGACCGAGTCGATTCCCGCGTTTCTGACGCTCATCATGATGCCGCTCGCCGTCAGCATCACGGAAGGCGTCGCGTTCGGCTTCCTCGCGCACGCCGTCCTGAAGCTCGGCGCGGGCCGCGGCCGGGAGGTGCACCCGCTGGTGTACGTGTTCGCGGCGCTCTTCCTGGGCCGCTACATGTTCCTCCGGTGACAGTGCTATGATCCAGTGTTACGCGGGCCCGCTCGGTCGTTGCAGGGGCAGGAGTCTCATATCCCATGGAAGAGCAGACGTACAAGGACGCCCTCCTCAAGAAGCGCACGGAGATCCTCGGCACGGGCGGAATCAAGCCGCTGCAGGCGTCGATGGAAAACAACACTCGCCAGGGCGACATGGCCGACCAGGCGAGCGGCAACAACGAAGTCCACATCCAGCTGAAGCTGAAACAGACGGACGCGAAGATCCTCCAGGCAATCGAAGAGGCGCTGTGGCGCCTCGAGAAGGGTACCTACGGCGTCTGCCGCGATTGCGGCGAGCCGATCGCGCCCGCGCGCCTCAACGCGATCCCGTGGACGCGCGTCTGCATCAGCTGCAAGGAAAAGCAGAACGCGTGACCGATCTCGTCCCGCTGCTTCAGGAATTCCACCGCGAGAAGCTGGCGATGCTGCTGCGGCATCAGGCCGGCGCGCGTCTGGTCGCGCAATACGACGCGAACAACACGTACCAGTACATCATCAACCGCGAAGAGGTGCAGCTGTCCTGGCTGGCCGTGGCGCTCACGGAGCTGCACGCCGACATTCCCGACGACGCCACCGAGCCGGACCGGTCCGGGGCGGGGAAGGGCACGGCCGCGGCCCAGGCCATCTTCGGCGAAGACGCCCGCGACGCGCAGGCGTTCGTCGATCGCTGGAAGCCGCGCGTCGACGCGATGCCCAACGCGCGCCACGCGAAGATGCTGCGCGTGATTCTCGGCGAGACGCTCGAGCAGAAACGCTTCTTCGAGCAGGCGCTGGCCGGCCGGATGGACCTGCTCGGCCGCCGCGGCGACGCGGTCGGCGTCCGAGTGGGTTCAGTCCTGTCCACTCGATGGATTGAGTAGTGGGGTAGTTGGGTAATTGGGTAAGCCCGCCGTCGTTGCGATCTCGCTCGGGAGCAACCTCGGCGACCGACGCGCGCATCTGGACTTCGCCGTCGCCGGACTCCGCGCGCTCCTCAGCCGCGCCCGTGTTTCCGCCTATTACGAAACGGAACCCGTCGATACGCCCGGCGTCCAGCCGCTGTTCCTGAACGCGGCCGCCGTGGGCGAGACGTCGCTGTCAGCCCGCGATCTGCTGAACGCGCTGCGCGTCATGGAAGATGCGCGCCAGCGGCAGCGGCCGCATCCGAACGCGCCGCGGACGCTCGATCTCGATCTCATTCTGTTTGGAGACGCGATGATCGACGAAGCCGGGCTGATCGTCCCGCACCCGCGCTTTCGCGCGCGCCAGTTCGTGCTCGAGCCGCTGGCCGAGATTGCGCCGGATCTGATCGATCCGGCGACCGGCAAGTCGGTGGCGGAGCTGCTGAAGATCGCTTAGCGCGGGTCCGGACGCGGCCTCGGCACGGCGCGGGGCATCGCGAGCCGCAGCGCATCCTGCGCGGCGGCGATCGCGTCCGGAATCGCCGCCTGCGCCTCGGCGAGCGCTTCGGCGACGACAGCATCGACGTCGATGCCGAACCCGGCGAGCCCGAACTGGTCGCCCTTGCCCTTCTCCTTACTCTTGTCCTTCTCTTTCGCGTCCTCGATCGCCTTCTCGAGCACCTTGTTGACCATATCGCGCGTGCGTTTCCGTTCGGTCTCCGGCCGCGCTTCGCCGGGCCGGCGCAGCGCGATCGCGCCGCCGAAGGACTCCAGCTCGATGTGGGCGCTGCCGTTGCCCAGCGTCAGCGTCAGCCGCTTGCCGCGCCGCTCCGGCGTGTCGCCAGGCAGCGTGAACGTGGATCGAATCGATCCGTTGTACGTCCGCGCCGTCAGCGTCGCGTTGACGCGCTCGGCGATGGGCATCGCAATCATCCCGTTGTGCGTCGTCAGTCGATAGACGCCCTTGTCCCTGACCGGACCGTCGTACGAAATGTTGCCGTTGACCGTGTACAGGTCCACGTTGCCAGAATCGATGCGGTCCAGGATGATGCTGCCGTTGGTCGATTCAGCCGAGAGATCGCCGTTGATGTCGGCGAGGTGGATGCTCTCGTTCACGTCGCGCACTTCGACCCGGCCCTTGGCTTTTTCGAGCGTGATCTCGCCCATCACCGTCTTGAGCGAGACGAAGCCGGAGCCGCCGCGGACTTTGATGTCGCCGTGCGTGGTATCCACCGTGACGTCGCCGCCGACGCCTTCCATCGTCACGTCCGCGTAGTTGCCGCTGACGTTGACCGCCATCCAGCCCGGCACCGTGATGTTGTAGTCGAGCGATCGCAGGGGCCCGCGCGACGACCGCCCGCGGACGGTGAGCGTCTGGTCGTTCTGCTTGATGTCGATCGTCTCGCGGTCGGAGTGATTGACCTCGACGCGCACGGCGTCCTTGTCCCACGTCTTGATGACCACGTCGCCGGCGAAGTTGTTGACGTCGAGCTTCGTCCCCTTGGCGACCTGCACGGTCTGATCGGTGGGAGCCATCAGGAGAAGCGCGAGGATGAGATGTGCTGGCATGGTGTCCTTCGAAATTAGTCGAGAGTCAGTAGTCGATAGTCGGTAGTCGCTAGTTCGATTCGCTCGTCAGCGCGGTCGCGCGGCGCAGCAGGTCGAGTTTCCGCCGGCGGGCCTCCACGAGATGCCCGCTCAAGTAACTGTTCGCCGGATCGCCCGCCAGGGCTTCACGCGCCTGGGCGATCGCTTGATCGATGATCTGCAGGTTGTGCTCGACGATGGCGATCGTCGACGCGTCGAGCCGCCCGCGGCCCTGCTTGAGCGCCTTCTCGAGGTCGGCGACGGCCGCGTCGTACTGCGCGTCGGCATAGCCGACCTGGGCGATCGCTGCTCCTGACGCTGCGTCGCGATCCGGCGCCGCCAGGAGCGCCGGCGCCGACGCATCACGCGCGCCGTCGCTCGGCTGCGCGCCGGCGGCCGCCGTCGCGGCGCTGTTCGTGTTCCGGCCGGACCGATCCGCGATCTGCCACGCGACGCCCGCCGACACCGCCATCAGGACGACGGCCGCGGCGGCGAGTTGCGGCATCGTGAACGCGAAGCGAACGGGGACGGGCCGACGGAAGGGGACGCGTGTCGAGTGATGTGTGCCGTCGACACCCGTCCCCCTAAACTGTGCGGCGATGCCGGCCCACAGGTCGGCCTGCGGAGGACGGGGCGGCATGCTTTGCGCCTGCGCCACGACGCGCTTCAGATCGTTGAGCACGGCGCGGCAGTCCGCGCAGCCGCGCAGGTGCTGTTCGACCGCCTCGCGCTCGGCGCCGCCGAGCTCGTCGTCGAAATAGTCCGACAGCTGGTCCGTCCATTCCTCGTGCACGTCAACCCCCACTCAGATATTCCCGCAGCAGCATCCGCGCCCGATGCAGTTGCCGCTTCGATGTCCCCGTCGCGATGTCGAGCATCGCCGCGATCTCGCGGTGCTTGTAGCCTTCCACGTCGTGCAGCACGAAGATCTCGCGCGCGCCCGGCGGCAACTGATCGATGGCGTGTTCCATGTCCACGGTGAGATCGGCCCGGGCCGGCGCGACGCTCACGTTGTCGAGCGCCCCGACGTCGTCCGACATCCGGTCGCGCTGGATGGCGAAGCTCCGGCGTCGCTCGATGACGACGTTGATCGCGAGCCGGTGGAGCCAGGTCGAGAAGGCCGACTCGCCGCGGAACTGTCCGAGCTTCTGCCAGGTCCGCACGAAGATGTCCTGCGTGACCTCGTCCGCTTCCTGGCCGCCCAGCATCCGGCGGGTCAGGTTGTGAATCCGGACCACGTGAGTCTGGTAAAGCCGCTCGAAGGCAGACGCGTCGCCAGCCGCCGCGAGGGCGACGTCCGGGTCGCCGGTTCTCGTCTGGATCGAGGTGTCGCCGCTGAACGCCATCGCTACGGTTGCCACGGTACCACCGTTCAACCGATTGGATGGAGAGGGGTTGAAGAAGGTTGAAAGAGCTGAGGGCTGAGGGCTTAGCCCTCAGCCCTTAGCCCTTCCGATCGGCCGACGAGCCGTCGGAGCGCCCTCTTCGGGCTCCACTCGCGGAGGTCGTCGAAATACGAATAGACGACCGGCGTGACGAGCAGCGTCAGCAGCAGGCACAGCACCTGGCCGCCCAGGATGGTCACCGCCATCGAGGCGCGGGAGCCGGCGCCGGCGCCTTTGCCCAGCGCGATGGGAATCATGCCGGCGACGATGGCGATGGTCGTCATCAGAATCGGGCGCAGGCGGACGTGGCTCGCCGCGACCAGCGCGTCGTGGCGCTCCATGCCCTGCGCGCGCAGCGTGTTCGTGTAGTCCACCTGGAGGATCGAGTTCTTCTTGACGATCCCGAACAGCATCATGAGGCCGATTGCGCTGTAGACGTTGACGGTCATCCCGAACGCCATCAGGGCGAGCAGGCCGGCCGGCAGGCTCAGCGGCAGCGACGTCATGATCGTGAGCGGGTGGATGAAGCTGTTGAACTGCGACGCGAGCACCATGTAGATGAAGATGACGGCCAGCACCATGGCGATGGTGAAGTTGCTCGACGCTTCGGCAAGCGTCTTGGCGCTGCCGCCGAAGACGGCTTGATAGCCGGGCTTCAAGTGCAGCTCGTCGACGCGCTGCCGCGCCACCGCGAGCACCTCGCCGAGCGGCACGCCCTGGATGTTGGCGTTGACGGAAATCTGCCGCTGGCGGTTGTAGCGATCGATCGACGCCGGGCCGAAGTCGCGGTTGAGCGCGGCCACGTCGCTGACCTTCACGGTCTTGTTCGGACCCGCGCCGATCAGCAGACTGCTGAGCACGTCGGCGTTGCGGTACGGCTCGTCGAGCCGCAGCAGCACCTTGAACTGATCGTCGCCGTCCTTGAACTCCGACACCTCTTCGCCGCCCACCAGCGTGCGCAGGTTGTTCGCCAGCGAGTCGATGTTGACGCCGAGGTCCGCGGCGCGCGCGCGGTCGACCGTGATCCGCAGCTCCGGCTGCGTGGGCTCGAAGTTGGTGTCGACGTCGACGACGCCGGGGATCGTGCGCACCTTGTCCATGAGCTCCACGGTGTACTTCTGGAGCTCCTCGATGTCCGGTCCCTGGATCAGGACGTTGAGGCGGTTGAAGCTGCCCCCGCCGCCGCGGCCGCCGCCGCTCGAGGCGCCCGAGATGTCGGTGCCCCCGGAGACGCTGATGCGCGCGCCCTGGTACTTCCGCAGCATTTGCCGCGCGCGAATCATGAGCTCCTGCTGCGTGACCGTCCGCTCCTCGAGCGGCACCATCATGATGCTGAAGTTGGCCGATCCGGCGTTGATGTTCTGCATCACGCGCTGCAGCGCGGGCAGCGCCAGGACGTCCTTCTCGATCGGCTTGATGAACTCCTCGGTCCGCTGGTAGCTCGTGCCGCGCGGCAGGCGGACGTTGACGCTGAACTCGCCCTGATCGTCGTCGGGCACGAGCTCCTTGCCGACGTACGGATACAGGAACGCGGCGGAGAGGGCGACCGCGCCCGCGATCCCGATCATGACGGGGCGATGATGCAGCGACCACTGGAGCATCCGCCCGTAGGTCACGTCCAGCTTTGCGTAGAACCCGCTGGACTTCGTGGTCGAGTGATCGGATTTCACGTCCTCCCGCTTGAGCCAGAGCGAGCACAGCGCCGGCGTCAGCGTGAAGGACACGAACATCGACAGCAGGATCGCCGCAGCCGATGTCAGGCCGAAGCTGTAGAAGTAGCGGCCGATCTGGCCGGTCATGAACGCGACGGGCACGAAGATGACGACGAGCGACAGCGTGGTCGCCATGACCGCGAGGCCGATTTCCTTCGTCGCCTCGGCCGCGGCCTCCTTCGGCGTGACGTTCTTTTCCTCGACGAAGCGGAAGATGTTCTCGAGCACGACGATCGCGTCGTCGATGACGATGCCGGTGGCCAGCGAGAGCGCGAGCATCGTCATGTTGTTCAGCGTGAAGCCGAACAGCCGCATGAACGTGAACGTGCCGATGATCGACGTCGGGATCGCCAGCGCGGCGATCAGCGTGACGCGGATGTTGCGGATGAAGAGGAACACGACGACGCTGGCGAGCAGGCCGCCGAGGATGAGGTGCAGCTTGATGTCCTCGAACGACCGGCGAATGAAGCGGGACTGGTCGTTGCCGATGCTGATCTGGATGTCCTGCGGCAGCTGGGTCTGCACGCGCTGCAGCTTTTCCTGAACGCGGTCGACGACCTCGATCGTGTTCGTGCCCGACTGCTTGCGGATCTGCACGCCGATCGCCGGCGTCCCGCTCAGGCGCGTCGCGCTGCGGATCTCCTGGACGCTGTCCTGGACGCGGCCGATGTCGCCGAACGTGACGACCGAGCCGTCCGAGCGATAGGAAATGATGATGCGATTGAAGTCCTCGACGTTCTTGATGCGGCCCATCGTGCGCAACGCGACGTCCGCCGCGCCGCTGGTGAACTGGCCGCCGGGAATCTCGACGTTCTGGCGCTCGACCGCCGTGCGGACCTGGTCGACGGTCAGCCCGTAGGCGTTGAGGCGGTCGGCGTTGAGCATCAATTGGATTTCGCGCTTGCGCTCGCCGTTGTAGCCGACCGAGCCGACGTCCTTGACGGTCTCGAGCTCCTGCTTGACGCGCTTCTCGGCAATCTCGGTGATTTCCTTCGGCGCGCGCGGGCCGTAGACGGCGAAGCCGAAGATGGGCTGCGCGTCCGGATCCATCTTGGTGATCTGCAGCGGCCGCGTGTCGCGCGGGAACTGGTTGACGATCTGCGCCAGCTTGTCGCGCACGTCCTGCGTCGCGGATTCGATCTCGCGCTCCAGCGTGAACGTGATCGTCACGCGCGAGTTGCCCTGGTCGGAGGAGGCGCGCAGCTCGTCGATGCCGCTGATCGTGTTGACGGCCTCCTCGATGCGCTTCGTGATCGTCGTCTCGATCTCTTCGGCGCTCGCGCCCGGCAGGTTGGCCGACACCGACACGACCGGCGCGTCGGTCTTCGGCATGAGGTCGAGGCCCAGCGACTCGTACGAGACCGCCCCGAGGACGATCAGGGCCGCCGTCATCATGATGGCGAAGACCGGACGCTTGACGCTGATCTCTGCGAGCTGCATTAGCGTGCTCCCTCACCGCCGCCGCCGCGGCGGCCGCGTCCCGCGCTCTCGTCAGCGGCGGTGCCCACGCGCACGCCCGTCGCGAGCTGGCTGAGATTGGTCGTGGCCAGCGATTCTTCGCCTTTCAGTCCGCCGGTGATTTCCACCAGGTTGTTCGCGCGCGCGCCGAGCGTCACCTGCTGCTGGCGCGCCTTGCCGTCCTCGATGACGTACACGGTCGAGACGCCGGCGAGCGTGGAGATCGCGTCCTCCGGAACCGCCAGGACATCCTTGTCGACCTTGGTCTGGACCGTGCCTTTCGCGAAGAAGCCCGGCTTGAGCTGCCGATCGACGTTTTCCACGAGCGCCTCGACCGGGAACGTGCGCGTCGCCTGATCGACGGCCGGGCTCACGTACGCCACGCGCCCCGCGAAGCTGCGGTCGGGGAACGCCTCGACCGTGAACTCGATCGTCTGGCCGACCCGGATCAGACTCGCGTGCTTCTCCTGGATCGCCGTCTTCAGCTTGAGCGGGTGCATCTGCACGATCGTCGCGACCGGCGTGTTCTCGCGGATGTACTCGCCCGGCTGCACGAGGCGCTCGGCGATGGAGCCGGCGACCGGCGCGCGGACGACGGCGTCGGCGAGCTTCTTCTGCGCGAGCTCGAAGGACGCGCGGCGATCCTGCAGGCTCGCCTTCAGACTCCGCACCGTGTCGATAGCGGCCTGGTAGTTCGCCTCGGTCACCTTCAGCCGCGTATCGGCCGTGTCGCGGTCGACCTGCGACAGAAGGCCGCGGCTGTTCAGCTGCTGCGCCCGCGCGAAGGCGGCGCGCGCATCGTCGCGATTGGCGATCGCCTGGCGGACCGACGCGATCTCCTCGTCGGACGGCGGCTCGCGATCCTGCGACCGCGAGATGCCGAGCTGCGCCTCGACCTGGCGCAGCGCGCTCTCCGCGCGATCGAGCGCGAGCTGCAGCTCGCGCGGCTCGAGTCGGACCAGCACGTCGCCGGCCTTGACTTCCGTGCCGAGCTGAATCGGAACGTCGCGCACGATGCCGGCGACTTCGCTGCTGACTTTCGCTTGATCCGGAGAGAGCAGCGTGCCCTGCAGGTCGACCTGGCGCTGCACGGACATGCGTCTCACGGTGGTCGTTTGCGTCGCGACGGTCTGACCGCCGCGGCCGCGCCCCCGGCCGGCGGCGGCGGCGGCGCCGGCAGCGCCGCCGTTCGGCGACGAGGAGGAGAGTCTCTCGCACGCGCCGGCGAGCGCGGCGGCGACGATGATGACGGTGAGGAGGCGGTAGGTCTGCACGTGATCCTTATGAACTGTGCTTAGTGTTTCCTTATCCGATGATCGCACGAACTCGCTCCCGCAATTCGTCTCGGACTACGCGCGTCCGGTTGAATCCGCTGCGACGCCGTGCACGTCCAGCGGCGACGTGGCGGGAGCGCGCCGGCGCGCCAGTTTCTGGCGCGCGGTTTCGATGTACACGTAGTAAACGGGCGTGATGTAGAGGGTCAGGAGCTGCGAGACCAGCAGGCCGCCGACGACCGCGAGACCGAGCGGCCGCCGCGATTCCGCGCCCGCGCCCCAGCCGAGGGCGATCGGCAGCGTGCCGACGAGCGCCGACATCGTCGTCATCATGATCGGGCGGAAGCGGACCAGACAGGCCTCGTGAATCGCCTCGCGCGGCGTCTTCCCGTGCTGGCGCTGCGCTTCGACGGCGAAGTCCACCATCATGATGCCGTTCTTCTTCACGATCCCGACGAGCATGATGATGCCGACAAACGCGTACAGGCTCAGCTCGGTCTTGAAGATCAGCAGCGTCAGCAGGGCGCCGAAGCCGGCCGACGGCAGGCCGGAGAGAATCGTCAACGGGTGCGTGAAGCTCTCGTACAGGATCCCGAGGACGATGTAGATGACCACGATCGCCATCAGCAGGATGAGGCCGAGTCCCTTGAGCGAATCCTGGAACGCCTGCGCGGTGCCTTGGAACGTCGTCGTGATCGTGGAGGGCACCGTCGCCGCCGCAACCTGCTTGATGACCTCGACCGCGTCACCGAGGGCGTAGCCCGTCTTCAGGTTGAACGAGATCGTGACCGACGGCAGTTGACCCGTGTGGCTGATGACCGAGGGCCCGACGTTGGTGCGGACGCTGGCGACGGTGTTGAGCGGGATGAGCGGGCCGTTCGACGATCGGACGTAGAGCATCGACAGGGCCGCCGGATTGTTCTGGAATTCCGGCGCCACTTGCATGACCACCTGGTACTGATTGCTCGGCGCGTAGATCTGCGAGACCTGCCGCGTGCCGTAAGCGTTGTACAGCGCGGTTTCGACCTGATTGACGGACAGGCCGAGCGCTGAAATCTTGTCGCGGTCCATGTCGATGTGCACCTGCGGGTTTTTGATCTGGAGGTCGCTGTTGACGTCCTCGAGCCCGGGCGTCTCGCGCAGTTTCGCTTCCAGAACCGGCGCCCACTGGTACAACTCGTCGGTGTCCGTGTCCTGCAGCGTGAACTGGTACAACGACCGCGCGCCGCCCTGACCGCCGAGATTGATCGGCGGCTGGTTCACCATGAACACGCGAATGCCCGGGATCTGCGCGAGCTTCGGCCTTAGCTCCGCCATGATCTGATCGACGTTCAGCTTCCGCTCGGAGCGCGGCTTGAGGTCGACCGTAATCTGTCCGGTGTTGAGCGCGCCGCCGCGCGGACCGCCGCCCGCGTTGTTGCTGAACGCCTGGACGTTGGGATCCTTGGCGACGATGTCCGCCACCTGCAACTGATGGCGCACCATCTCGTCGAAGCTGATGCCCTGAATCGCCTCGGTGCTGATGTTGAACCGGCCTTGATCCTCGCTCGGCAGGAAGCCCTTCGGGACCCGGCCGAACAGGTAGACGGTGCCCACGAGAAGGGCGATCGAGATCGCAAACGTCACCGCGTGAAAGCGGAGGCTCGCGCGCAGCGTCACGTCGTAGAAGCGCAGCCACGCGTCGAACATCTTTTCCGTCGCGTTGTAGAACCAGCCGTGCTTCTGGCTGTGCGGCGGCTTCAGGAAGCGGCTGCACAGCATCGGCGTCAGGCTGATCGAGACGAAGCCCGAGACCAGAATGGCGACGCCGATCGTCACGGCGAACTCGTGGAGGAGCCGCCCGACGATGCCGCCCATGAAGAGCACGGGGATGAAGACGGCGGCGAGCGAGAGCGTCATCGACACGATCGTGAACGCGACTTCCTTCGATCCGTCGAACGCCGCTTCCATGGGCGTCTTGCCCATCTCCATGTGCCGGACGATGTTCTCGAGCATGACGATGGCGTCGTCGACGACGAAGCCCACGCAGAGCGTGAGGGCCATCAGCGAGAGATTGTCCAGGCTGTAGTCCAACAGGTACATGACCGCGAATGTCGCGACGATCGACGCGGGCAGCGCCAGGCTCGGGATGATCGTCGCCGACACGTTGCGCAGGAACTCGCGGATCGACTCGCGGATGGCGACCGAGCGGTCCGTGCGGATGTCGAGCGACACGGCCGCCGGCATCTGCTCGCGGAACGCCGGCAGGAGCGCCTTGACCGCGTCCACGACGGCCACGACGTTGGTGCCGGGCTGCTTCTGGATCGCCAGGTAGATCGTGCGCTGGCCCATGTACCAGGCCGCGTTCTTGTCGTTCTCGATCCCGTCGTAGACGTGGGCCACCTCGTCGAGATGGACGGGGTTGCCGTTGCGATACGCGATGATCGCGGGTCCGTACGCCGCGGCGCGGAAGAGCTGTCCGTTGGCGAGGACCGTGAACGTCTGCTGCGCTCCGTATATCGTACCGGTGGGCAGCGACACGTTCGCGTTCTGAATCGCCGTGGCGACCTCGTCGATGCCGATGCCGTGCGCCGACAGCCGGCGCGGGTCGAGATCCACGCGCACGGCGTACTTCGCCGCGCCGAAGACCTGCACCTGCGCGACGCCGCTGACCATCGAAATCCGCTGCGCGATCGTCGACTCGGCGTATTCGTCGATCACCGGCAGCGGCAGCGTCGCCGAGCGCAGGACGAGGAACAGCACCGGCTGGTCGCCGGGATTCACCTTCTGATACGACGGCGGCACCGGCATCTGCGGCGGCAGCTGGCGCCCGGCCCGCGCGATCATCGACTGGACGTCCTGCGCCGCCGCGTCGATGTTCCGGCTCAGATCGAACTGCAAGGTGATGTTCGTGCCGCCCTGCGAGCTGGACGAGTTGATGGCGGTCAGGCCGGCGATCGTCGCGAACTGTTTCTCGAGCGGCAGCGCCACGGCCGAGGCCAGCGTCTCGGGGCTCGCGCCGGGCAGGCTGGCATTGACCTGAATCGTGGGGTAGTCCACCGTCGGCAGATCGCTCACCGGCAGCTGCCGGTACGACATCACGCCGAACACGATGATGCCCAGCATGATGAGCGTCGTCGTGATCGGCCGCTTGATGAACAGTTCGGCGATATTCATGGCGTCGCCTTCGCTCCGGGACCCGACTTCACGCTGACGCGCGTGCCCGGGACGAGACGCAGCTGGCCGTCGGTGACGACGGTCTCGCCCGGCTTCAGCCCGTCCTGGATGACGGACTCGGTGCCCGACGCGCGCGCCACGGTGACGGTCCGCAAATCCACCGTCTGGTCGGTCTTGACGATGAACACGTACTGGCCCTGCTGGCCGGTCTGCACGGCCGTCGTCGGCACGACGATGGCGTTCGGATCCGTCGTGAGCGTCACCACGACGTTGACGAACTGCCCGGGCCAGAGGCGGCGGTCCTCGTTGGGGAAGGTGCCTTTGATCTTGATGGTGCCCGTCGTCGGATCGACCTGGTTATCCACGAAGCTGATCCGGCCCGTCGACTCTGATCCGCTGTCGGAAGGCGGCTGGGCCGCGACCTTCAGTGATCCGAGCGCCATGTACCGCTTCAGCTCCGGCAGCCGCGCTTCGGGAATCGCGAAGGTGACGTTCATCGGCGTCACCTGGTTGATGATCACGAGCGGCGTGACGTCGTTGGCGCGGACGAGATTGCCTTCGTGCACCATGAGCGCGCCCGTGCGGCCGGTGAGCGGCGCTTCGATCGTCGCGTACTGCAACTGGACTTTGGCGTTCTCGACGGCGGCGCGGTCGGCGCCGACGGTCGCGTCGAGCGCGGTGGCCTGCGTGCGCGCCGTGTCGAGCTGCTCGCGCGTGGCGATCCCGCGGTTGGCGAGGTCCTCGTAGCGCCGGGCCTGCGCGCGCGCGTTGGCGGCCTGGGCCAGGTCGCGATCGAGGTTCGCCTGCGCCTGCTGCAACGCGGCCTCGAGCGGACGCCGATCGAGCGTGAAGAGCACGTCGCCCTTCTTCACGTCGTCGCCTTCCTTGAAGGTGACCGACGTGAGCTGGCCGGTGATCTGCGCGTGCACCGCGACGGTGGAGTAGGGCTCGGCTGAGCCGATGACCCCAATCTCGATCGGCAGCGGTTTCTGCGTGACGAGGGCCGTCGTGACCGGCACGGCGGCGGCGGCGCCGCCGCCGCGGCCCGACGCGGCGGCGCCCTGCACGGTTTCGCCGCCCGTACAGGCCACTGCCATCATGGCCGCCCACAGGGCGGCGCCGACCATTCCGAGAGCGTGAACGCGCATCCGCACCATTCCCATGCCGGCGCCCGCGGCGCCGGCGGATTTATTCAAATCGCAGCGCATCGATCGGATCGAGCGCCGCCGCTTTCCGCGCCGGGTAGAAGCCGAAGAACACGCCCGTCAGCGCCGCGAAGCCGAACGCGACCGCGACGGCGTTGGCCGACACGGCTGTCGGCCATTGCATCCAGAACGTGACGCCTTGCGATAACGCGAAGCCGAGCGCGATGCCGATCGAGCCGCCGAACAGGCTGAGCACGACGGCTTCGACGAGGAACTGCAGCAGCACGTCGCGCCCGCGCGCGCCGATCGCCATGCGCAGGCCGATCTCCCGCGTCCGCTCGGTCACCGACACCAGCATGATGTTCATGATGCCGATGCCGCCGACGAGCAGCGACACTCCGGCGATGCTCGCGAGCAGCGCCGTCATCGTCTGCGTCGCCTGGACGCGGACGCTCGCCATTTCTTCCATCGTGCGCACCATGAAGTCGTCCGGATCGCCGTTCTGGATCTTGTGGCGCGTGCGCAGGAGCGCGGCGATGCGGTCCGCCGTGGCCGTCGTGTCCGACGCCGAGACCGCCGAGACCGTCACCTGCTGAATGAACGTGACGCCGCGCAGCTTCTTCATCACCGTCGTGTACGGGACGAAGATCGTGTCGTCCTGATCCTGGCCCATTCCGGACTGGCCCTTGCTCGCCATCACGCCGACGACCGTGAACGGCTGATGCGTGATGCGGATGACCTGGCCGACGGGGTTCGTGTCCGGCAACGGGAACAGCTGATCCCGGACGACGCTGCCGAGCACGGCGACTTTGGCCGCGGTCGTCACGTCCTGGGCCGTGAAGAACGCGCCCTGCGCGACCGGCCACGACCGGATCAGCGGAAGGTCGACGTCGGTCCCCTGGACCTGCGTATTCCAGTTCTGGTTGCCGGCGATGATCTGCCCGCGCATGTTCGAGCTGGCGGCGACGTACTGCACGCCCTGCACGCGCGTGATCGCCACGGCGTCGTCGGGAATGAGCGTGCTGGCGTTGCCCTGTCCCTGGCGCACGCCGCCCTGGGAGAAGTTGCCCGCCGACACCATGATCATGTTGGTGCCGGCCGATTGAATCTGCGACTCGATCGACGTCTGCGCGCCGGTGCCCAGCGCCACCATGGTGATGACCGCCGCGACGCCGATGATCATGCCGAGCATGGTCAGCGCCGTGCGCATCTTGTTGCGACCGAGCGCCTTGAGCGCGATGCGGAAGATCATGAAGACTGACATGCCCGCTCCTTAGACGGCCTCGGCCGCCGGCAACGCGGCCAGCTCTTCCAGGGCGACGCGGCGCTGCGTGACGGCTTTGTCCGCCACGACCAGTCCGTCGCGGAACGATACGATGCGCGTGCCGTACTCCGCGATGTCGTGCTCGTGCGTGATGAGGACCACCGTGATGCCGCGCTCCTTGTTCAAACGCTGGAAGATGCCCATCACTTCGATGCTGGTCCGCGTGTCGAGGTTCCCAGTCGGCTCGTCGGCCAGCAGAATCGACGGGTTGTTGATCAGCGCGCGCGCGATCGCGACGCGCTGCTGCTGACCGCCCGACAGCTGATTCGGGTGGTGATCGGTCCGGTTGCCGAGCCCCACGGCCGTCAGCACTTCGATCGCCCGTTTGTGACGCTCGGAGGACTTGAGTCCGCCCTGGTAGAGCAGCGGCAGCTCGACGTTGTCCAGCGCCGACGTGCGCGACAGCAGGTTGAACCCCTGGAACACGAACCCGATCTTCCGGTTGCGCACGGCGGCCAGCGCGTCCTTCGACATGCGCGACACGTCCTGCCCGTCGAGAAAGTACTGGCCCGACGTCGGACGATCGAGACATCCGATGATGTGCATGAACGTCGACTTGCCGGACCCCGACGGCCCGGTGACGGCGAGAAACTCGCCGCGTTCCACGTCGAGGTTCACGCCGCGAAGCGCCTTGACCTCCACCTCGCCGACCACGTAGGTCTTAACCAGGCCTTTGACGCCGATGACCGTCGACATGCTAGCGTCCGCCGCCGCGCCCGCCGGGCCCTCCCGGCGGCCCGCCGCGCTGCGGGATCAGCGGATTGCCCGTGCCCTGCTGTCCGCCGATGTTGCGCGTCGTGCCGAGGCCCGTCACGCTGGTGACGACCTCCATGTTCTGCTGCAGCTCGTCGCTCAGCAGCTCCGTGTTGGTCCCGTCGGTGATGCCGAGCCGGAGGTTCACGGACTTCAACTGATGGTCCATGAACACCCACGCGCGCCCGCGGCTTTCGACCGGCGGAAGCGGAGCGAACAACGCGTCGATCGTCTGCGCCGACTGCGGCGCGCCGTACTTCGACTTGAGCGCCGACGACGCGCTCGTCGACTTGGCCGCTTTCTCGAAGGCGCTCGTATCCTGCCCGCGGTCCTTCATGCGCGCGATGAACTGCTTCTGCTCGTCTGGCGACATCGCCTGGAAGCGCTCCAGCTGGCGTGCCGGATCGAACCCGCCGCGTCCGCCGAAGCGTCCGCCGCCGGAGGCCGCGCCCGCGCCGCCGGGCGCCGCGCGCGATCCGGGCGACACGCCTTGCTGTGCCGAGGCCGCGGGCGCCGATGGGGCAGGCGCCGCGCCCGCATTGCGGCCGCCGCCGTTGCGGCCGCCGCCACCCTGACCGCCGCGTCCGCCGCGCCCGCCGGTGAACTGCACTTCCGGCGGAATGGGCTGGTTCAGCGCGGCGAAGATCTCCGCCGTCGGACGGAAGCGCAGAGCGGCGTTCGGCAACCGCAGCGCGTCCGTGCGCTTCGCGATCTCGACCTTCACGTTCGCGGTCATGCCGGGCTTGAGCTTGAGCTCGCCGTTCGGCACGTCGATGACGGTGCCGTAGGTCGTGACGTTCTGAATCACCTGCGGCTGCAGCCGGATCTGCGAGACCGTGCCCTCGAAGGTGTCCGTCGGGTACGCGTCGACGCGGAACGTGACGTGCTGTCCGGGCCGGATGCGGCCGACGTCGGACTCGTCGATGTTGGCCGTCACCTGCATCTTGGTCAGGTCCGCTGCGATGATGAACAGCGTGGGCGCCTGCATGCTGGCGGCGACCGTCTGCCCGACGTCGACGCTGCGCTGCGTGATGATGCCGTCAATCGGCGCCGTGATGATCGTGTGGTCGAGGTTGACCTGATTCTGGTTGACCGACGCCTCGGACTGGCTGACCGCGGCCGCCGTCTGCGCGACGGTCGCCTGCTGGGAGGCGAGGCTCGCCTGCGCCGAATCCACGGCGATCTTTGCGGCGTCGAGGTCGCTCTGCGGCACGAGGTTCCTGGCCGCCAGCTCCTTGGACCGCGTGTACTTCTGCTGCGCGTCGAGCAGCATGACCTTGCTGCGCTCGAGATCGCTCAGCGCCTTGGTCTGGTTCGCGCGCGCCTGGCTCAGGTTCGCGCGCGCCTGCTGCAACTGCGCGTCGAAGAGCGACGGGTCGAGTTTGGCGATGACCTGATCCTTCTTGACGATCGAATTGAAATCGGCGCCCAGCCAGGCGATGTTGCCCGAGACCTGGCTGCCGACCTGGACGGTCGTCACGGCCTGCAGCGTGCCGGTCGCGCCGACCGTGTCGATGATGTCCCCGCGCGTGATCGGAGACGTGTTGACCGAGATCTCCGGCCCGCCGCGCCGAATGTAATACGCGCCGGCGCCCGCGCCGATCGCGGCGATGATCAAGAGGACGGTGATAGCTCGCTTCATGATGCTCCGTGTCGCCGGTTACTGCGGGCTGAGGATCGAGATGTTCAGGTTCTGCAGCGTGGTCTGCTGCAGCCGCTCGAGCTCGACCAGGGCCTTCCGGTAATTGAGGATCGACTGCAGCTCGTTGTTCTGCGCGGTCGCCAGATCGCGCTGCGACTGAATCACGTTGTAGTTCGTCGACATGCCGACTTCGAACTTGCTGGTTTCGGCCTCGAGTTGCTTCTGGGCGAGCTCCCGCGCGGCCTGCGCCGCCTGCACCCGCTCGGCGCCGCTCTGCACGGTGATCGCCGCGTTGGTCACGTCGGTCGCCACCTGCAGCTCGATCTGCTTCATCTGCGCCTGCACCTGATTCAACTGCACGCGCGCGCGCGCGACGGACGCTTCCTGCGAGCTCAGGCCGAGCGGGTACGAAAAGTTCACCTGCGCCGTCCACCGTGGAAAATTGTTGTGCACGAGCGTTGACAGCGCGTCACCGTATCCCCCGGGGACCGTCCCGCTGACGGTGCTGTTGACGCTGGTCCCGCTCTTGATGAGCTGCGTGCCGCCGAGGCCCACGAGACCGTAGGTCGCCACGAAATCCGCCTGCGGCTTCAGCTGGTCCCTGAGGTAGCTCAGCGTTGCGTCATTCGACGAGACGTTCTTCTTCGCAATCTCCAGATCCGTGCGCTCGCTCAACGCGCGGCGGACCGCGGCTTCGACGTCGATGGGCTCGGGCCGGAAATCCGGGCGGTCGACCGGGTCGATTTGGACGTTCCAGTTCGGGTCCGCCGTGCCGGACACGATGAGGCGCTTGAGGGCGAGCTCGGCGGTCCGCATCGCACCCTGCGCCACGACGAGGTTCTGCCGCTGTGCCGCGGACTGCGATTGCGCCTGGACGACGTCGATCGGCGCCATCGTGCCGACCTCGACCCTGGTCTGGTTGTCCTTCACGAGCTGTTCGGCCAGGTCGAGGGACCGCTGCGCCACGTCGACCGACTGGACGGCGAAGACGTAGTCCCAGTACGCGTTGCGCACGTTGGACACCGTGTTCGTGATGGTCGCCCGGAGCTGTACGTCCGAGATGTCACGACTGATCCTGGTGACCGCGATCTGCTGCCGTGTCGAGTCGACCTGTCTGTTCCTCAACAGCGGCTGCGTGTACTGGCCCGACCAGTTGGTGTTGTACGTCGGGTCGTACAGAGTGTTGAGGCTGGTCGTCGTGGTTCGATTGTTGTTCAACAGCACGTTGAAGTTGCCTCCACCCCAGGGCACGGCTTGGGTGAGTCCGCCGTTGTAGGTCGACAGTCCAGCGACGACGGCGGCGCCGGCGGTATTGCTTCCGGCCAGCGTGCTGTTCGCCGGCGTCGTCGTCGACTGCGTGGCGAGCGTCGAAGTCAGCGACGGGTGGTACACCGACCGGATTTTGGCGACCGAGATGTCGTTGATTTCCGGACTGAGCCGCTGTACCGCGATGTCGAGGTTGCGATCCAGCGTCAACTTGACCGCGTCGTCGAGCGTCATCCGCACCACGGGCCGATTGGCTCCCGGCGTGGCGGCGGCGGGCTGCTGCGGGTCGACGGCCACGCCGATCGCGGTGCGCTCGGCGGCCTGCTTGATCAGTTCGCGAATGCGCGCTTCCGACAGCTGCTGCGCGCGGGCGGTCGTGGCGAGGCTCGCGCACACGAGCGCAGCCGTCAGTGTCCAGATCGTTCCAGTCCGTGTCATCGAGTCCATCTCCTTAATTTCACGTCGCTTTATTTCACGTCGCCGCGCGGCCTGGTGTTCGTGGTGGGCGGGTGATCCTTCACCCACTGCTCGTGGAGCTTGTTCAATTTGACCCGCTGATCCGGCGTCAGCACCTGACGCTCGTGCAGCAGCATGAGGGTCCGCGTCTTGTTCAGGTGCGCCCGCGTGCCTTCGACCTTGTCGACCTGCGTCACGATGACGCTCTCGTCGGCGTTCGACGCAATCATCCGCGAGAGCTCGTCCTCCTGATGGGTGAGCTCCTGATTCTGATGACGAAGCTTGGTGAGGGCGTCCTGGAAGATCGTGTCGATCCGGGTGCGCTGCTCGGCCGTGAGCGCGAGTTCCCGCTGGAACTGCGCGTCCCGCCACCACGGGAATCCGAACGATTGTGCGCGAACCGGGGCCGCCAGCGCCAGCAGCAGCGCGGCCAGCCCGATCCGCCTCAGCCATTTGGACGTCATGCGTAAACCTCTGGAAAGCTGTTACTTGAAGGAATACGACGCAAGTCCGGCCTCTATTTAGAGGGAGACAACTTTTTACCTTCGCCTCAGCTCAGGCGCACAGGGTCGTGAGGGTGGCGATGGCGGCGCCCACGAGGTTGTCCGGGGTGGACGCGCCGGAGGTCAGACCGATGGTCAGCGGGCCCGCAGACGGAAGCCACCCGGAACTGGTGACCTCGGTCTTGATCCCGACCGGTCGATGCCGGATCTGGTCGGCCGACACCAGGCACTCGGGATCGGCGATGTGATACGTGGGACGCGAGGCGGCGCAAATCCGCGCGAGGTTCGCCGTGTTGCTGCTGTTGTACCCGCCGATGACGATCATCAAGTCGACGGCGTGCTGCTTCAGCAGCCCGACGACCGCATCCTGCCGATCCTGCGTCGCGCTGCAAATCGTGTCGAACGCCTGATACCGATCGGCGAGTCCGGCCTCGCCGTAGCGCGCGACCATGGCCGATCGGACCATCTCTCCGATGTCGAGCGACTCGGCCATCAACATCGTCGTCTGGTTCGCCAGGCCGATGCGATCGAGATCGCGCGAGGGATCGAAGCCGGGCGAGGCCGCCTTCCCGAACCGCTCCGCGAAGGCGTCGCGGTCGCCGCCGTTCCTGATGAAGTCGCACATGACGCCGGCCTCGGCGCGGTCGAAGACGACGATGTACTTGCCGCCGTACTCGACGGCTTGCGACGCCGTCGCCTGTGTCTCCTCGTGCCAGACCTTCCCGTGGATCACCGACGTGTACCCGCCCTCGGCGTATCGCCGCACGTTCTTCCACACGTTGAGCACGGATCCGCAGGTCGTGTCGATGAGCGTGCACCCGCGCCGTTCCAACTGCTGGAGCGCGGCGACGCTGACGCCGAAGGCCGGCAGGATCACGACGTCGGCCGCGTCGAGGCGCTCGACGTCCTCGCCGGGATCGCTGAGAAACCGGATGCCCATGGCCCGCAGCTTGTCGTTCACGTGCGGGTTGTGAATGATCTCGCCGGTGAGAAACACCTGCCGGTCGGGGAAACGCTCGCGGGTCTGATACGCGTAGTCGACGGCGCGGTCCACGCCGTAACAGAATCCGAACTCGCGCGCGAGATGCACCGTCAGACGGCCGGCGCGATAGGTGAAATCCTCGGCTTTGATGCGCTCGACGATGGCGCTGTGGTAACTCTCGGCGAGCATGCCGGCGACGGCATGCTTGAGATCGAGACCCTTACGGAAGATCAGGGACGGCACACCCCTGATTCTATCTGGTCTGGTCGCGGACTTCGCGCACGTGCGGCGTGAACGCGTCGAAGGCCTGGAGCTCCCGCGTGTGGGGACGCTCCAGCGCGATTTCCAGCTCCGACAGGAAGACATCGTCGGCGAGGTCGGACGCCGAGTCGCCGCGCGCGGTCACGGGGGCGACGCGCGTCGACCGTCCGGCGTCGGCGGCCAGGCTCGGCCGCGCGCTGCGGGCGGACACGCTGCGCGCGTGCGCGCCCCACTCGTAGCCGGCGCCGAGCGCGACGCCGACGAACAATCCGGCCGCGGCCGTTGCGGCCACCCAGCGCGGCGCCATGCGCGACGTCGACGCGCTGATCGTGCGGCGGACCAGCCGTCGCGGGAAGCTGATGACGCGCGCCGGCCGCGCGATCGCTTCGAGCCGCCGCGCGATCTGCTGGTGCTGCGCGCGCAGGCGTTCCGGCGTGAACAACGCGTCGGCTTCCGCGTCGCCCTCCTCGCGCAACCCGTCCAGGAACTGCGCAAGTTCGAGGTACCGCGCGCTGCACGACGGGCAGTCGCTGAGGTGCTCCGCGACCGGCGGGTCGAGGGCCTCGCCGTGCCGTTCGGTCACGTAGCAGTCGACCAGACGATCATCATGGAGGTGGCGTGCTCGAGCGATCACAGCTTGCCTCCCAGGAGCCCGCGCAGCTTGCGCGCGGCGCGAAACAAGTGAACGCGAACCGTCGATTCGTTGAGCCCCGTCATCGCGCTGACTTCGCGCGGCGTGCAGTCGCCGTAGTGGCAGAGCGTGAACACCGTGCGTTGCCGGCCGTCGAGGCGTTCGATCGCGGCCGCCAGGCGCGCGCGCCGTTCGCGCGCGAGCAGCCGGCGTTCCGGATCCGGCGCGCCGTCGGCCGCCGCCAGCCGCGCCTCGTCGGCGCTCGACGCCTCGCCCGCGACGAACCATCGATCGCGCCGCGTGCGAGCCTTGCGTCGATCGAGACAGCCGTTGATCAGAATCCGCGTGAACCACACCTCGAAGGGCCAGGCTTCGCGGTACGACGGAAGATGCGAGAAGACCTTGAGGAAGGCGTCTTGAACCGCTTCGTCGGCGTCGGCGGAGTCGCGGAGATACTGGTACGCGATGCGCGCCGCGCGACGCTGGTGCAGCACGACGAGCTCGCCGAACCGCTGCCGCGCCTCCTCCATCTCGCCCCGTTCGATCAGGCAGAGGAGCGGCGGGGCCGGGCTCGACGCGAGGCGAAGCGGTGTCGGGAAGTGTCCGCATATCGCTGTTCATAAGGTTCTTACGACGGGATCGCGACGTTGTTTACAGTGTAGCCGATGCGCGGTCGTTATTGACTCGACGGATCCCGCACAGTTACGATTCGAGGATTCCGTGTATCTGGCTGGGTCTGCATACGTTAGGAGTCGTTGATGGGCATCGGAGGGGTCGTCCGGGCAAGGGGGCTCGAGCGCGAGGGCATTCGGACCGATCGGGTCCGGTGGAATTTGTCGGTGGCCGCGCTCTACGAAGAAGCCGTCCGGCGCAACGAGGGCGAGATTGCCGCCGAGGGCCCGCTGGCTTGCCGGACGGGGCAGCATACCGGGCGGTCGCCGAATGACAAGTTCGTCGTGCGCGAGCCGTCGAGCGAGGCGCACGTGGCGTGGGGCAACGTCAACCGGCCGATGACCGAGGCCCACTTCGACGTGCTCCGTACGGATCTGCTGAACGCACTCGCGGGACGGGAACTGTTCGTCCAGGACTGCTACGCCGGCGCGGATGCCACGTATCGGTTGCCGGTTCGCGTGATCACCGAGTACGCGTGGCACAGTCTGTTCGCGCGGCACATGTTCATCGACGATCCGGAGGCGCCCTCCGAATCCACGCACGTGCCCGAGTTCACGGTCATCAGCATCCCGAGCTTCACGGCCGACCCCGCGCGTCACGGCACCAACGGCGACACGGTGATTGCCGTGCATTTCGGCAAGAAGCTCGTGCTCATCGGCGGGACGAGCTACGCGGGCGAGATCAAGAAGTCCATCTTCACGATCCTCAACTACCTGCTGCCGCTGAAAGGCGTCCTGCCGATGCATTGTTCGGCGAACATCGGCACGGGCGGCGACACCGCGCTGTTCTTCGGCCTCTCGGGCACGGGCAAGACGACGCTCTCGAGCGATCCGGATCGCCTGCTGATCGGCGACGACGAGCACGGCTGGAGCGATCGGGGCGTCTTCAACTTCGAAGGCGGCTGTTACGCGAAGACGATCCGTCTGTCCGCCGAGGCCGAGCCGCAGATCTACGCGACCACGCGTCGCTTCGGCACGGTGCTGGAGAACGTGGTCGTCGATCCCGACACGCGCGCGCTGAATCTGGACGACGATTGCCTGACGGAAAACACGCGGGCCGCGTACCCGATCTCGTTCATCGACAACGCCGTGCCATCCGGACAGGGCGGTCACCCGCGCAACATCGTCATGCTGACGGCCGACGCGTTCGGCGTGCTGCCGCCCATCGCGCGGCTGGCGCCGGCGGCCGCGATGTATCACTTCCTCTCGGGCTATACGGCCAAAGTCGCCGGGACGGAGAAGGGCCTGACGGAACCCAAGGCGACGTTCAGCACGTGCTTCGGCGCGCCGTTTCTTCCGCTGCCGCCGAGCCGCTACGCGCGGATGCTCGGCGAGAAGATCGCGCGACATGGGGCGCGCGTCTGGCTGGTGAATACCGGGTGGACCGGCGGCCCGCACGGGGTGGGCTCGCGGATGAAGATCGCCCATACGCGCGCGATGATTCGCGCCGCGGTGTCCGGGACGCTCGACGCGGTCGCGTACGAAAAGGATCCGATCTTCAACCTGGATATTCCGAGGAGCTGCCCGGAGGTTCCCGCGGGCGTGCTGACGCCCCGGTCCACGTGGGCGAACGGCGCGGACTACGATCGGCAGGCGCGGCAACTGGCGCGCATGTTCGCCGAGAACTTCAAGGCGTTCGAAGGCGGCGTGACCGCCGAGGTCCTCGCGGCGGGTCCTCACGCGTGATTGAGTACGAACCCGTCATCGGGCTCGAGATCCACGCGCAGCTGCTGACGGCCACGAAGATCTTCTGCGGCTGCAGCGCCGCGTTCGGAGC
The DNA here is from genome assembly GCA_020073005.1 of Terriglobia bacterium. Classification (GTDB taxonomy): domain Bacteria; phylum Acidobacteriota; class Vicinamibacteria; order Vicinamibacterales; family CAVVIG01; genus SRVP-36. Next base: position 34,220 of record JAIQFX010000013.1, read on the forward strand.
CGAACCGAACACGCATATCTGTCCGGTCTGCCTCGGACTGCCCGGCGCGCTGCCCGTGCTGAACCGCGCCGCGGTGGATCACGCGATTCGCGCGGCGCTCGCGCTGGGCTGCACGATTCACGATCGATCGATCTTCGCGCGGAAGAACTATTTCTATCCGGACCTGCCGAAGGGGTACCAGATCTCGCAGTACGAGCTGCCGCTGGCCACGCGCGGCGCGGTGGAACTCACCCGCGACGGGCAGACGCGGCGCGTCGGGATCACGCGCGTCCACCTCGAAGAAGACGCGGGCAAATCGCTGCACGAGGGCTTCGTCGACTCCGATCGCAAGACCTACGTCGACTACAACCGGAGCGGCGTGCCGCTCATCGAAATCGTGACGGAACCCGATCTGCGGTCGGCCGCCGACGCCGCGGAATTCTTCACGCGCCTGCGCGCGCTGCTCGTCTGGCTCGGCGTGAACGACGGCAACATGGAAGAGGGCAGCCTGCGGTGCGACGCGAACGTGTCGGTGCGCCCCGCGGGCGCCTCCGCGCTCGGCACGAAAGCGGAAGTGAAGAACCTGAACTCCTTCCGGTTCCTGGAACAGGCGCTCGCGTACGAGATCGACCGCCAGATCGCCGAGCTGCGCGACGGCGGACGCATCGTGCAGGAGACTCGCCTGTGGGACTCCGCGGCGGGGCGCACGATCTCGATGCGCAGCAAGGAAGAAGCGCACGATTATCGCTACTTTCCCGATCCGGATCTCCCCGCCGTCGCCGTCGACGCCGCGCGCGTGCGGCGAATCCAGTCGGCCATGCCCGAGCTCCCCGACGCTCGGCGCCGGCGCTTCGTCGCCGCGTTCGGGTTGCCGGAGTACGACGCGAGCCAGCTGACGCAATCGCCTGCCGTCGCCGAGTACTTCGAGCGCACGGTCGCGGCCGGCGCGCCGCCCAAGCAGGCGGCCAACTGGATGATGGGCGAGCTGGCGCGCGCGCTGAAGGACGCGGGCGCCGACGCCGGATCGTCGCCGCTCGGGCCGGCGCAGCTCGCGGGTCTGATCGCGCTGGTGGAGAAGGGGACGATCAGCGGATCGATTGCGAAAGGCGTCTTCGAGACGATGTTCGCCACCGGCCGTTCCGCCGACGACATCGTCGCCGCGGAGGGCTTGACGCAGATCAGCGACGAGTCGCAGATCGCCGCGCTCGTGGCGGACGTCCTCGCGACGCATGCCGACGCGGTTGCGCAGTACCGGGCGGGCAAGACGACGACGTTCGGCTTCCTCGTCGGACAGGTGATGAAGGCGGCCGGCGGCAAAGCCAACCCGAAACGCGTGAACGATCTCCTCAAGCGCGCGCTGGAGCCGTGATATGCTGTGCCCACCGTCGGGGACAGTTCGACTCCGTTGATTGAAACTTCCCACCTGTCCAAGTTCTACAGCCGCGGCGTCTACGCGCTGCGTAATCTCTCGCTCACCGTCGACAAAGGCGAATTCCTGTTCCTGACCGGCCCGAGCGGCGCGGGCAAGTCCACGTTTCTCCGGCTCCTGCTGCGCGAGGATCTGCCGAGCGAGGGCGAGCTGACGGTCCTCGGGCGCGATCTCAAAACGCTCCGGCCGTCGCAGGTGCAGGCGTACCGCCGCAGCGTCGGCTTCGTGTTTCAGGACTTCCGTCTCATCCCGCGCTTCACGGTGTTTCAGAACGTCGCGTTCGTGATGCGCGTGCTCGGGCTGCCGCTCGTGACACAGCAGCGCAAGACCTTTCAAGTGCTGAAGTGGGTGGGGCTGCAGCACCGGATGAATGCGTATCCCGAGGAGCTGTCGGGCGGCGAACAGCAGCGGATCGCGATCGCCCGCGCGCTGGTGAACGAGCCGCAGCTGATCCTGGCCGACGAGCCGACGGGCAACCTCGATCCGGATCTGTCGCTCGAGATCATGAACCTGTTCCGCGAAATCAACGCGCGCGGCACGACGGTGCTCGTCGCCACGCACGACCGCGAGCTGATTCGCCGCGTCGGCCGCCGATCGATCACGCTCGATCACGGCCAGGTCGTCGAGGTGGCCTGAGCGTATGCGTGCGCTGCGCTACGCGTTCGACGAAGCGCTCGCCAGCCTGGGCCGCGGCTGGCACTCCGGATTGTTGTCCACGGCCACGATCGCGCTGGCGCTCTTCGTGCTCGGCGCGTTCCTGCTGGTGACGGCGAACCTGGAGCGGCTCGGCGCGGAGTGGAGCGGCGCCGCCGAAATGTCCGTGTACCTGAAGGACGGTGTGACGGACGCGGAGCGGCGCGCGATTGAGGCGGCCCTGGCGCCGAGCGGCGTCATCGTCTCGCACGAGTACGTGTCGAAGACGGCCGCGCTCGCCCGGTTCAAGCGGACGTTCGGCGAACTGGCCACGGCCATCGACGCGCTCGGCGACAATCCGCTGCCCGCGTCATTTGAAGTGCGCCTGCGCGCGGGACCGGCCGCGACGGACGGGCTCGATGCGCTCGGCCGGCGCCTGCAGCAGACCGCGGGCGTCGTCGACGTCCGGTACGATCGGCAGTGGCTCGACCGGCTGCTCGACGCGATCGCCGTCGTGCGCGGCGTCGGGCTGGTCCTCGGATCGGTGCTGACGTTCGCGGCGGCGCTGACGGTGGCGAATGTCGTCCGCCTCGCGCTCTATGCTCGCCGTGACGAGCTGGACATCATGCAACTGGTCGGCGCGCCGCAGATCTATGTCCGCGGGCCGTTCGTGATGGAAGGGATGCTCCAGGGCGGGATCGGGGCCGCGGCCGCTCTGATCGGCCTGGCGGTCGCCTTCCTGGCGCTCCGCGGCCGGTACCTGATCCCGCTGGCGTCCGCGATCAACCTCAGTTCAGTCCACTTTCTGCCGGCGAGTGTCTGCGTGCTGCTGGTGGTGGGTGGGATGGCCGTCGGGTGTCTAGGCGGGCTGGTCGCGGCCTGGAGGAGCTGACGACCGACAGGAATCGTAATCGGCCGACCCCCTTTCACAATCTTGACACTTCTTTTCCGGGGGCACTACACTGGACGTATCGCGCTCGACAATTCACCTGAGGACCTGCATGCCACGCTTGGTTCGTGAATCAAGGCCGATTAGCGCGCAGCACCCCATCGCAGAGTTCTACCGGGAAGAATTTGCCAGGCACCGCCGGTGCCTTCAGCACCAGCGCCCGTACTATTCGGAGAGCGCGATTACGGATGTCGAGGCGGCGCTCACGAAGATCATGGGACAGCTCGAACAACTCTCCTCACAAGATAACGCCCCTCAATTGGTCAGCTCACTCCTCAAGAAATTCGACGTCGTGACCGGGCTTTCGGCCTGGTCGGATCCAAGACAGACACACTGACGCGTTCGCTCTCCGATCTTCGTACTGACCTCCTGGGCATTGTCCGGGCCGGCATTCGCGCGTGCGACGCGGCCGAGATGACTCGCTTCAGACTGGCAGATCTCGACGCGGCGCAGGGCCGTGAGGGCAGCGCGGGTCTCGACCGCCAACGCTACGTTTGTATCGCCGCTGGAAAAGCCGCGGCGCCGATGGCCAAGGCCGCGGCGAGCGTCCTCAAGAATCGGCTGCGCGCTGGCCTCCTCGCGGCGCCGGCGGCGGAGGCGTTCGGCAGTTTCGACGCCATCCCGGCGGGGCATCCGGTCCCTGACGCGGGGAGCGAGCGCGCGGGGCGGCAGGCGCTGGACATGGCGGCCTCGCTTCAGCCGGACGAAACGCTCCTCGTGCTGTTGTCCGGCGGCGCCTCGGCGCTTCTCGCCGTGCCGGCCGACGGCCTGTCGCTCGACGACAAGCAACGCGCGACGGTCCAGCTCCTGAGGGCCGGCGCCGACATCCACGCGCTGAACACCGTCCGCAAGCACCTGTCGGCGATCAAGGGCGGATGGCTCGCGAGCCGATCGGCCGGTCCCGTGCGAACGTTCGTCATCTCCGACGTCGTCGGCGACGACGTGAGCGTGATTGCGTCCGGGCCGACGGTGCCGGACCCATCGACGTTTGCGGAGGCGCGACAGCTCCTCGATCGTTACGGCGGCGCGCCGGCGTATCCGGCGGCCGTCGTCGCGCGGCTGGATCGGGGCGCGCGCGGCGAGGTGCCCGAGACGCCGAAGCCCATGTATCCGCGTCTGGTGCGGTCCGACATCAAGGTCATCGGCAGCCGGCGCGACGCGATGCTTGGGGCGCAGGGACGCGCGCTGGGTCTGGGCTACGAGGTCGTGCGGATTGAGGAGCCGGTGATCGGCGAAGCGCGCGTCTCGGCGCTCGCGCACGTTCGGGCTGCGGTCGCGTCGGCCCAGGATCGGCCGAGGCCGCTGTGCATCGTCTCCAGCGGCGAGACGACGGTCAACGTGACCGGGCACGGGAAGGGCGGCCGCAACCAGGAGTTTGCGCTGGCGGCGGCGGAACTCTTGGGGACGGGTCTCGGGTCGTCCCCAGGCCGAGACCCGTCCCCAATGGCCCTCGCCAGCGTCGGCACCGATGGCGTCGACGGTCCGACGGACGCAGCCGGGGCGATGGTCGACTCGACCACGATCGCGCGCGCCGAGCGCGAAGGGCTCCGGCCCGATCGGTTTCTTTCGGACAACAATGCCTACGCGTTTTTCAGCGCGCTGGGCGATCTCATTCACACGGGGCCGACCGGCACCAACGTCGGCGACCTCCAGGTAATTCTGTTAGCCTAGTTTTTCAACACAATGTATTCACGCGATTCTGTACTCGCGCTGATGCGGGAACGGGTGCATCACCCGGCCGGCATGCGCGAGCTTCTTCAAGTTCTCAAGGTTCCCCGCGACGAACGCACGACGTTCAAGCGTCACATCAAAGCGCTCGTCGCCTCGGGCGATCTCATTCACATCCGCGGCCATCGGTTCGGTTTGCCCGAAAAGATGGACCTCTACGTCGGCCGGTTGCAGACGCATCCGGCCGGCTACGGATTCGTCACGCCGGAGCGCGCGCTCGACGCCGGCGGCGACATCTACGTGCCGGCGCACCATCTCAGCGAGGCGATGCACGGCGACCGCGTCGTCGTGCGCATCGAGCGCCTCAAGGAAGGCGGGCGCGCCGAAGGGCGCGTCATCCGCATTCTCGAGCGCGGCAACGAGCGCATCGTCGGGCGCTACGACCGCGAGGCGGTCCGCGGCGAGTCGAGGTCGAGCGGCGCCGGTCACGTCGTGCCGTTCGATCGGCGGCTGCTGATGGACATCGCGGTGCCGGCCGGCCAGGAAGGCGGCGCGTCGCCCGGCGAGATGGTGATCGTCGAACTGACGCGCTGGCCGACGGCCACGCGCGGCGCCGTCGGTCGCGTCGCGGAAGTGCTCGGGGACATCGATGCGCCCGGCGTCGACACCGAGATCATCATTCGCAAGTGGGGGATTCCGGACGAGCACTCGCCCGAGTCCGTTGCCGAGGCCGTACGTCTGGGCGGCGCCGTGTCGGAGCGTGACATCCGCGGCCGCACCGATTTCCGGACCGTTCCGACGGTGACGATCGACGGCGAGCACGCCCGCGACTTCGACGATGCCATCACGATCAAGAAGCTGCCGAACGGCAACTACTGGCTGGGCGTCCATATCGCGGACGTCTCGCACTACGTCGAGGAAGGCAGCGCCCTCGATCGCGACGCCTACGACCGCGGGACGTCGGTGTACTTCCCCGAACGCGCCGTGCACATGTTTCCGTCCGAGCTGGCGACGGGCCTGTGCAGCCTGAATCCGCGCGTCGATCGCCTCGTCCAGACCTGTCTGATGGAGATCGATCGCGACGGCACCGTCGTCCGGCACGAGTTCCACGACGGCGTCATCAACAGCAACGAGCGGATGACGTACACGGCCGTGAACGGCATCCTGACGGAGAGGGATCCGGCCCTGCTCGAGCAATACGCGCCGCTCGTGCCGATGTTCGAGCAGATGCACGAGCTGTTTCGCATTCTCAACGACGCGCGGCGCCGCCGCGGGTCGATCGACTTCGATTTGAACGAAGCCGAGGTGATCATCGACGAAGGCGGGGTCGTCGAGGCGATCATCGCGCTCCAGCGCAACGTGGCGCACCGGCTGATCGAGGAGTTCATGCTCCTGGCGAACGAAACCGTGGCCTCGTACCTGGAGGCGCACGACGCGCCCGCGCTCTACCGTGTTCACGAAGAGCCGGACATCATGAAGGTCGCGAAGTTCGAGGAGTTCATCTCGGGCTTCGGGTACAGCCTTGCGGCGCCCGTCAACGCGCTGAAGCCGCACCATTTTCAGAAACTGATCGAGCGGATCCACGGCAAGCCGGAAGAGAAGCCGATCGCGTTCCTGATGCTCCGCACGATGCAGAAAGCGCGGTACGCGCCGGAGAATCTCGGGCACTTCGGCCTGGCGTCGCCGAGTTACACCCATTTCACGTCGCCGATCCGACGTTACCCAGACCTGGTGGTGCATCGCGCGCTGCGGGCCGCGCGGCATGCGCAGCTGACGGCGGAGACGCGCGAGGAGTGGATCGAGGAGCTGCCCGAAACCGCGCGTCACACGTCGGAGATGGAGCGGCGGGCGGACGAAGCGGAGCGCGAGCTGCTGCAGTGGAAGAAGGTCAAGTTCATGGCCGACAAGGTCGGCGATGAATTCGAGGGCTACGTCACGGGGGTTGCCGCGTTCGGCTTGTTCATCGAGCTCATCGAACACTTCGTCGAGGGAATGGTGCACGTCTCGACGATGGCCGACGACTACTACAAGTTCATCGAGGGCGCGCATCTGCTGCGCGGCGAGAACACGCAGAAGGTCTATCGCCTCGGCGACAAGGTGAAGGTGCAGGTCATCCGGGTCAACATGGACACGCGCCAGGTCGATCTCGGACTGGTCGAGATCCTCGAACGCGTGCGCGACGGCGAGCGCGGGCCGAGGCACACGAAAGCCCGGCCCAAGCACGAGCGGCGGCGCAAGGGAAGACCCGGACGGAACGAAAGGCAGAAGGCAAAGGGCAGAAGGCAGAAGTGAAGAGCGTCGTCGTCGGCACCGCCGGGCACATCGATCACGGGAAGAGCGCGCTGGTCCTCGCGCTGACCGGGACCGATCCGGACCGCCTCAAAGAAGAAAAAGCCCGCGGCATCACGATCGACCTGGGCTTCGCCCATCAGACGCTCGCCGACATCAACGTCGCGTTCGTCGACGTGCCGGGGCACGAGCGCTTCGTCAAGAACATGCTCGCCGGCGTCGGCGGGATCGATCTCGTCGTCCTCGTCGTCGCCGCCGATGAATCGGTGATGCCGCAGACGCGCGAGCACTTCGCGATCTGCCGTTTGCTGCGCGTGCCGGCCGGCGTCGTGGCGCTGACGAAGGCGGACCTCGTGGACGCCGACACGCTCGCGATCGCGCGGCTCGAGGTGCAGGAACTCGTCGCCGGCTCGTTTCTCGAAGGCGCTCCGATCGTCCCGGTCTCGTCGAAGACCGGCGAAGGCCTCGACGCGCTGCGCGAAGCCCTGGTTGCGGCGAGCCGGCGCGTCAGCGGCCGGCCCATCGACGCCGTTACGCGCCTGCCCGTCGATCGCGTGTTCTCGATGAAGGGATTCGGCACGGTCGTCACCGGCACGCTCGTCTCGGGCCGCATCGCGACGGGCGATGCGCTTCTTCTGGCGCCGGGCGATCGCCGTGTGACGGTGCGCGGCGTGCAGGTTCACGGGCAAAAACACGCCGGCGCCGTCGCGGGCCAGCGCACCGCGATCAATCTCGCCGGCGTCGACGTGCAGGACGTGCAGCGCGGGCAGACGCTGGTCACGCCCGGCGTGTTCGAGGAAACGCGCATCGTCGACGCGTCGGTCGAGCTCCTGGCGGATGCGAAGCCACTGAAGCATGGCGCGCGCGTGCGCTTTCACCAGGGCACGGTGGAACTCATGGGGCGCGTGGCCGTCGTCGGCCCGGTGGGCGAGTCGGGAGGGGTGCCGGTCGTCGCGCCAGGATCGCGGGCGTTCGTGCGGCTCCGGCTCGAAGCGCCGGCGGTGCTCGCGCGCGGCGATCGCTACATCCTGCGCGCGTACTCGCCGCCGATCACGATCGCCGGCGGCCTGATTCTCGATCCGCGTCCGCCGCGGACCGCGCTGCGCAGCGCGGCGACGCTCGAGCGGTGCCGGGCGCTGGCGTTCGATCCGGCGACCGACGATCGTGCCGTGGCCGCGCGCGCGGCCGCGCGCGTGATGATCGACGTCGCGGGCGCAGCCGCCCTTCCCGTGAGCGCGTTGACGTCGCGAGCGGGCATCGATCCGCGTGAGCGCGATGCGCACGTCGACGCGCTGGTCGCCGCCGGACACGCCGTGCGCGCCGCGGACGTGCTGGTCGCGCCGCGCATTCTGAAGGCGCTGAGCGACGCGATCGTGGCGGCGCTCGCCGAGCACCATCGCGCCGAGCCGCTGTCGGACGGCGTCCCGCGCGAGGCGCTGCGCGAGCGCGTGTTCCGGCGCGGTCACAGCGCCGTCTTCGATCGCGCGCTGGCCGATCTCGTGGACGCGCAGAAGGTCGCGGTCCGCGATCGCGTCGCGCTGACGACGCACCGTCCCGCGCTTTCCGCGGAGGAGGAGCGCACGCGGCTCGCGATCGAACGGGCGCTGCGAGACGGCGGTCTCACGCCGCCGGACGCGGCCGCGATCGCGGCGTCGAGCGGCGCGTCAGCGGCCGTCGTGGACAAGATTCTGAAGCTGCTCACGCGACAGAAGCTGCTGGTGCGGGTGGACACGCTCGTCTTTCACGACGAGGCGCTCAAGCGGCTGAAGGCTGAAGTGGCGGGGCTGAAGGCGGCGGCCGGCGCTGGAGCGCGCATCGACGTCGCCACCTTCAAGGAGCGGTTCGGCGTGACGCGCAAGTTCGCGATCCCGTTGCTCGAGTACCTGGATCGCGAGCGCGTCACGCGGCGCGTCGGAGACGCGCGCGTGATTCTATGACTTGCGGTCGACGGTGTCGTCCTTCATGCCTTCCTTGAAGTTCTTGACCGCGCTGCCCATGCCGCGCGCGAGCCCGGGCAGGCGGTTCGCGCCGAAGATCAGAATCACGATCACGAGAATGATCAGCAGTTCGGGCAGTCCAAGTGAACCAAACATGTCGTGCTCCAAGGAAAGTGTAAACGTCGGAACTGCAGAGATTGTACCACTAATGTCCGGGGAGCCCGGACCGCCGTCGTTCCCGAAGAACCCGCCACGCCAGGCCCAATTCCAGCGTGCGGAGCAGCCGCCACTTGAGCGTGGCGTAGCTCTGGCGTCCCGCGACGAGGTCCGCCATCACGGCTCGCACGGCGGCACTCTGCTGCAGCGCTCGCATCAAGAGCCGGACGAACGCCGGCCGGAAGAATCCCGCCTTCAGCCGGGCCGCCCGCGACAGCTCGGGGATCGCTTCGTCGCGCACGCGCGCCGCAAACGCCTGCTCAGGCGCGTCGCCCGACAGCGCGTCAGCCGCCCATTCGCCGGACGCCAGCGCGAAATAGATGCCTTCACGCGTGATCGGATCGACCAGACCCGCGGCATCGCCGAGCAGGCACCACCGTGGGCCGGAGACAATCAGAGCGTCCAGATCCTGCGCTTTCAACGACGGAATCGGCCACGAATAGGGCGCGAGCGTGGCATGCCCGGCGATCCGCGTCGCGCGAATCCAGTCCGCCGTGCGTGCGCGCAGCGCCGCGGACGTAACGCCGGCATCCGCTTCCACGCAAACTCCGATCGCGAGATGATTCGGCCGCGGGAACGACCAGATGTAGCCGGGCGGATCCGCGAGCAGCTCGATGACGATCTCGTCGCTCGTGATGCCGTCCGCGAAGAAACCCGTGGCGATGGACAGCTGATCGCGCTGGAACGGCTGCGCGACCGTGCGGCGCAGCAGACTGTTCGCGCCATCGGCTCCGATCGCGAAGTCCGCGCGATGCACGCCGCGCGTCGTCGAAATCCGGACGCCGCTCCCGCCAACGTCGACGGTCGTCACGCGCGACACGTCATGAACGGCGCCGGCTCGAATGGCGGCGGCCAGCAGCGCCGCATCGAACGTCGCCCGGCTCGCGACGAGCAACGCGCTCGCCGAGGTCGGCCCGCAATCTTCGAGCGGCACGACGGCGGATTCGCCGCGGCGCGAATCCGTGAAGCGTGCGGTCCGGATCACCGACACCGGCACTCCCGCGTCCCGGACCGTATCGGCGACGAGCGCCAGCGCGCGCCCGGTCACGCCGCCGCCGCAGGGCTTCTCACGCGGATGCGACGGATCGAAAAGCGTGACGCGCGCGCCTCTGGCGGCGAGCCGCTGCGCCGCGCGGCAGCCCGCCGGTCCGGCGCCGATGATCGCCACGTCCATCGTGATACATTACACGGCCATGATTGAAGCTGAAGTCGGACGCTTTACCGTGGGCGTTTTCCAGGACGTGGCCTGGGCGACGAACGGTCTGGACGCGCTCAGGCAGGCGGGATTTCCTGCTGACTCGCTGACGATTCTTGCGAAGGAGAGCCCCGAGGCATCCGCGCTGATCGAGAAGACGTTCGGATCGGCCGGCACTCGCCTGGACGTCGCCGCCCTTGGCGGCGTCGTCGTCCACGGACCGCTGGTGGATGCGCTCCAGGGCGCTGCGCGCGACCTGTCGAAGCGCGGTCTCGCCGGCACGATGCAGCGCATCGGCTTCCAGGCGCACGACGGACGGATCTTCGAAGCGCTGGCCGGCCGCGGCGGAATCCTCGTGGCGATCTTGAGCGAACCGCGTGCCGCCGACGCCCTGGCGATCCTGCATTCGTATGGCGGCGGCAACGCCGCGATCGGCGCCTGGACCGGACGCGTCTAGGCCGCAAACGCGACCGTCCGCGCCCGCCAATCTGTCCCACCAGCGCTTCCGGACGATCAGCCAGTCTGTCGGTACGTCATTCAAAGGAATCGGCTGACGCTTACGCGGTTTGAATGCGCTGACGCTGGCGGAGGACAGGGCAGACCAGCCGCAGGCGTTTGGCGTCGAAAATGGCGATACGCGGCGAGGCACTTCTTTTGCTTGCCTGCAAGGACGACGTGCGGGAAAATGTAACCACTCCGTTTGCAATGAGCGACACAAGCCCGACGGTCCCTGAACCTGTCAATGTTTCCGCGGGGCATCTCGCGGTCCACTTTGAGGGTGAGCATCCAGTCGAGATCCCGTTCCTCTTCGAGCAACGGGAGAAACGGATTGCGCCCGCCGCGGCCGCATCACTCGGCTCGCATGTGCTCGCGGTCGTGCTCTTCCTGCTCGTCGTGCGCTACGGCGCGCGGCCCTCGGCGACCTCGGCCATCCTGCCCGAGCAACCGAACAACAACATCATCTGGCTGAACCAGCCGGGTCCTGGCGGCGGCGGCGGTGGCGGCGGCAATCGGATGAAGGAGCCGCCGCGCAAAGCGGAGCTCCCCGGGAAAGACAAGATCACCGTGCCGGTGCAGAAGCCGCCGACACTTGAAATGCAGCAGGCCAAGGTCGAGCCGAATCCTGTCGAGCAGCTGAACATCCCGGCCAAGAGTCTCGCAGCGGCGCAGGATTCTTTGCCCGGCGCGATTGAAGCGCCGCCTGGACCTCCGACGTTGTCGCAGGGATCGGGCAGCGGCGGCGGCGCGGGTACTGGCACTGGTTCCGGCGTCGGCCCTGGCACCGGATCAGGATTGGGGCCCGGCAGTGGCGGCGGCACGGGCGGTGGAGTCTACCGGCCCGGCAACGGCGTCCAGCTGCCGCGTCTGCTTCGCGAGGTTCGCCCGCAGTACACGTCGGATGCGATGCGCGCGAAGGTGCAGGGCACGGTGCTCCTCGAATGCGTGGTCAGACCTGATGGGTCGGTTGGCGACGTGCAGGTGGCGCGCTCACTCGATCCGACGTTCGGTCTCGATCAGGAAGCGATCAAAGCGGCGAAGCAGTGGCGGTTCGCGCCGGGCACGCGCCTTGGTGAACCTGTGTCGGTGCTCATCACGATCGAACTGACGTTCACGCTGCGATAGGCGGGTGCGGCGCGTAAGCCAGGTGGGGCAGGTGGGTCAAAGCGGCAAACAGAAAGGCCCGGCGAGCGTGAGCTCACCGGGCCTCTTGAATTGGGAATTGAGAATTAGGAATTAAGAATTCTTCACTCTCAATTCTCCATTCTTAATTTCGACTCCTTAGTACATCCCGCCCATTCCGCCGCCGCCAGGTCCGGCCGGCGCTTCCTTCTTCTCTTCGGGGATCTCGCAGATCAGCGCTTCCGTCGTCAGAAGCAGCGACGCGATCGACGACGAGTTCTGCAGCGCCGAGCGGACGACCTTGGCGGGATCGATCACGCCGGCCTTCACCAGGTTCTCGTAGGTGTCGGTCAGCGCGTTGAAGCCTTCCTCGTCCTTCATCTCGCGCACCTTCTGCACGACGATGGAGCCCTCGTGGCCCGCGTTGGTCGCGATCCAGCGCATCGGCTCTTCGATCGCCCGCGCGACGATATTGACGCCGATCTGCTGGTCGCCGCCGAGCTTGAGGCCCGCCAGCACCTTCGACGCGCGGATGAGCGCGACGCCGCCGCCGGGGACGATGCCTTCTTCGACGGCCGCCTTGGTCGCGTGCATCGCGTCCTCGACGCGCGCCTTCTTCTCTTTCATCTCGGTCTCGGTCGCCGCGCCGACCTTGATGACCGCGACGCCGCCGACGAGCTTCGCCAGCCGCTCCTGCAGCTTCTCGCGGTCGTAGTCCGAGGTCGTGTCCTCGATCTGCGCGCGAATCTGCTTCACGCGGCCCTCGATGTCTTTCGACGCGCCGGCGCCCTCGACGATGGTTGTGTTGTCCTTGTCGATCGTGACCTTCTTGGCCTTGCCGAGATCCTCCATCTTGATCGACTCGATCTTGATGCCGAGATCCTCGGTGATCGCGCGGCCGTGGGTCAGGATCGCGATGTCCTCGAGCATCGCCTTGCGGCGATCGCCGAAGCCCGGCGCCTTGACCGCCGCGGCCTGCAGCGTGCCGCGCAGCTTGTTGACCACGAGCGTGGCCAGCGCCTCGCCCTCGATGTCCTCCGCGATGATGAGCAGCGGGCGGCCGAGCCGCGCGACCTGCTCGAGCACCGGCAGGAGGTCCTTCATCGAGCTGATCTTCTTCTCGTGAATCAGGATGACCGGATTCTCGAGCACGCACTCCATGCGCTCGGGATCGGTGACGAAGTAGGGCGAGAGATACCCGCGGTCGAACTGCATGCCTTCGACGACCTCCAGCGAGGTCTCGAGCGTGCGGGCCTCTTCCACGGTGATGACGCCGTCCTTGCCGACCTTGTCCATCGCGTCGGCGATGATCTTGCCGATCGTGACGTCGTTGTTCGCCGAGATCGTGCCGACCTGCGCGACCATGTTGCCGCTGACCGGCTTGGACATCTTCTTCAGTTCACCGGTGAGCGCCTCGACGGCCTTCTCGATGCCGCGCTTGATGTCCATCGGGTTCGCGCCGGCCACGACGTTCTTCGCGCCTTCGCGGTAGATCGCCTGCGCCAGCACGGTGGCCGTCGTCGTGCCGTCGCCGGCCGTGTCCGACGTCTTGCTCGCGACCTCCCGGACCATCTGGGCGCCCATGTTCTCGAGCGGATCCTTCAGGTCGATTTCCTTCGCCACCGTCACGCCGTCCTTGGTGATGGTGGGTGATCCGAATTTCTTGTCGAGGACGACGTTGCGGCCCTTGGGGCCCAGCGTCACTTTCACCGCGTCGGCCAGCTGGTTGACGCCGCGGAGGATCGCCTGCCGCGACTGCTCGCCGTACACAATCTGCTTTGCCATGAATGCTCTCCGTTAAATCGAAAGAATCGTTCGGCTTACTTCTTGGATTTCTTGGTCTCGCCGCCCTCGATCACCGCCAGGACTTCGTCCTCGCGCATGATGAGGTATTCCTCGCCGTCGAGCTTGATTTCCTGGCCCGAGTACTTGCCGAAGAGGATGAGATCGCCGGCTTTGACATCGAGGGGGATGCGCTTGCCGTCGTCCTTGGACTTCCCGTTGCCGGCGGCGATGACCTTGCCCTGCTGGGGCTTTTCCTTGGCGGAATCCGGGATGATGATGCCGCCGATCTTCTGCTCGCCTTCTTCGATACGCTGAACAATGATGCGGTCGTGGAGCGGTCTGACGTTCATGCTCTTTACTCCGTCTGGCGTGAGGTTGGAGATGCCTTCGAGTCCTCTGGAAGCTGAGGCGCTAGGGAGGTTAGCACTCGCCCTGCGCGACTGCCAATTATATGTCACGGACTGGCAGTGTCAAGACCGGACTGCCAGCGTTGGAGCCCGCGATCAGGCCCGGCGTTTCAGTTTGTACTGCCGCATTTTCCGCGTGAGCGTGTTGCGGTGGATGCCGAGGGTGCCGGCGCTCTTGGTCAGGCTGCCGTCGCACCGGCCCAGGATGCGCGAGATGAACCGCTTCTCGAATTCGTGGACGGCATCGTCGAAATGGACGCCGCGGTCCACCATCTCTTCGACGAGCTTCTCGAGGCGCTCGCTGATCATGCGAGGGCGCGACCGGTGAGGCGCTGATAGGCCTCGACGTACTTCTCCCGCGTGCGGGCGACGACGTCGTCGGGCAGCGACGGGACGGGCGGTTGTTTGTTCCAGCGGATCCGTTCGAGGTAATCGCGCACGAACTGCTTGTCGAAGCTGGGCTGGGCGCCGCCCGGCTTGTAGCCGTCGCGCGGCCAGAACCGCGACGAGTCGGGCGTGAGCATTTCGTCGATCAGGATGACCCGCTCCTCGGCCGGGCGGCGATCGCCGTCGCCGGCAGGAAGAAGACCGAACTCGAATTTCGTGTCCGCGATGATGATGCCGCAGGACTCGGCGTACGCCGTGCCTTCCACGTAGAGCCGCAGCGTGAGATCGCGGACGCGGTTCAGCAGCGGCGCGCCGATCATGCCGGCCGCGTCCCGTTCGCTGATGTTGATGTCGTGCCCGCTCTGCGCCTTGGTGGCCGGCGTGAAGATCGGCTGCGGCAGACGGTCCGATTCGCGCAGGCCGGCGGGCAGCCGGATGCCGCAGACCTCGCCGCTCGCCTGATAGTCCTTCCATCCGGACCCTGACAAGTATCCGCGCGCGACGCATTCGATCGGCAGCGGCTCGGTGCGCGTGACGAGCATCGATCGTCCGCGCAGCATCTCGGCGTCGCCGCGCGCCGCGGCCGGATAGTCGGCCGGGTCGGTGGACAACACGTGATTCGCGACGAGCGCGCGCGTCCGATCGAACCAGAAGCTCGAAATCTGCGTGAGCACCTTGCCCTTGTCCGGGATGCCCGATCCGAGGACGTAGTCGAAAGCGGAGATGCGATCGGTCGCCACCAGGATCAGACGATCGCCGAACTCGTAGATGTCACGTACTTTGCCCTGGCGATCGGGCGGGCGGCCGGCGAGTGTGGTGTGGAGAACGGGAGCGGCGAGCGGCAACGGCAACCTCGGTCAGAGAAGTCTGGCATCTTACAAGGAGCGCGCCGCTCTGACAACAACAACATGTGGTGGGGCGGTATAGTAGAAGCCGCCCAAGTCGACATGCGAGCTTCTTTCCGGACGGCGATTGTTCTCGCGCTGGCCATCGCCCTGGTCGCGCTGTTTCTCCACAACGTGGATCTCTGGCGCGTGGCCGCCGAGATCGCCGAAGCACGTCCCGAGTGGCTGGCGTTGTCGCTGGCGACGATGATCGTGAATCTGGCGATTCGAGCCCTTCGGTGGCAGGTCCTGCTCGAGCCGCTCGGGCCGACGACGTTCGGCCGCGCGTTTCGGGCGACCGCCGTGGGCTTTGCCGCGAGCAGCATCCTCCCGGCTCGCGCCGGCGAGTTCATTCGCCCCTATTTTCTTGCCCGTCAGACCCGCCATGCCCATGCCGAGGGACTGAGCGCGACCGGCGCATTCGCCACGATTGTGCTCGAGCGGCTGCTGGATGTCGTGACGGTTCTGTGTCTGCTCGCGTCCTACGTGTTCTTCTTCGGCCGGGACCTCGCGGCCGCCAACCCGGCGCTGTTCGGCGTCGTGAAGTGGGCGGGCGCCAGCGCGGGCGCCGTCGCCGTCGCGGGCCTCGTCGTGCTGTTTGTGCTCGCGGGCCATCCCGCGTGGCTGGGGTTGGCGATCGGCCGGCTCGAGCAGCATCTGCCCGCGTCCCTCGGCGGACTTGTGGCCCGCGTGGCCGAGAGATTCGCCCGCGGACTCGGCGTCATTCGCCGGCCGGAGCCGCTGCTTCTGGCGCTGGCGTGGTCGATTCCGTTGTGGCTGTCGATCGCCGTCGGCATCTGGGCCGTCGCGATGGCGTTCCGCCTTACTGTGCCGTTCACCGGATCGTTCGTGCTGATCGCGATGCTCGTGCTCGGCGTGATCGTGCCGACGCCGGGCGCCGTCGGAGGATTCCACGAAGCCTTTCGCATCGGCGCCACGCTGTTCTTCGGCGCGCCGGAGGCCACGGCCGTCGGCGCCGCGATCCTTCTGCACTTGTTCTCGATCGGGCCGTCGCTGCTGCTGGGCGTCGTGTTCGCGGCGCAGGAAGGCCTGAATCTCAGCGGGATGCGACGGCTCGCCGAACAGGCCGAGCAGGGGCAGGCGTAGCCGCTCATGAAGTGTCCGTACTGCAGTCATCTCGGCGACAAGGTCGTGGATTCGCGCGAGTCGAAGGAGGGCGACGTCATTCGCCGCCGCCGCGAATGCCTGGAGTGCGGCAAGCGATTCACCAGCTACGAGCGGATCGACGAGATTCCGTACATGGTGGTGAAGAAGGACGGCACGCGCGAGCGCTTCGATCGGCAGAAGCTGATTACGGGTCTGCTGAAAGCGTGCGAGAAGCGCCCGGTCAAGGTCTCGGACCTCGAGGCCGTCGCCGATCGCGTCGAGGCCACGCTGCAGGAGCGGCCCGAGAAGGAAATCGCGACCGCCGACATCGGCGCGTTCGTGATGGAGGAGCTCAAGAAGCTCGACAAGGTCGCCTACGTGCGATTCGCGTCCGTGTACCGGCATTTCCGCGACCTGGGCGAATTCATGAGCGAGCTCAAGGATCTGCTCAACGTCAAAGAGTGATCGCGCCGATCGCAGACGACGACCAGCAACGACATCTATGCCCGCGACAGTGACGTCGATGACGCCGAAACGGGCCAGCGGATCGGGGCCGGCCCGCCCCGCCGCGCGACGCCCGTTCCGCGACAACCCGCGGCTGATTCTCGCCGGCATCGGCGTGCTGGTCGTCCTGTTCGTCGCGCTCGTCGTCATCGCCCGCGGCACGTCCGGCTTTTCCCCCGACTTCCTGAGCGAGTTCGTCCTGTACGCGCTGACGGCGGCCGACCTGACGATGCTGGTCGCGCTCGTGTTCGTCCTGGCGCGCACCATGATCAAGCTCGTCGTCGAGCGGCGGAAGGCGCTGCCGTTCGCGCGATTCCGCGCCAAGCTCGTCGTCCTGCTGCTGACGCTGACGTTCGTGCCGTCCGTGGTCGTCCTGATCGTCGGCAGCGATCTCATCAGCACGAGCGTCGACCGATGGTTCAACGCGCCGATGGACGACGTGCTGTCGTCGGCGAACCAGATCGCGGGCGACTACTACCACGAGCGCCAGACGCTGGTGAGCGATTACGCGCTTCGACTGGCGCGCGCGCTGTCACAGGTCGATCTCGCGGCCGCCGACGTGAGCGCTGTGCGCGACCTGCTGACGCCGGAGGTCGTCTCGCCGCGCGTGCAGGTCGTGCAGGTGTATCGCGTCGCGCCCGCGACGCAGACGCCGCCGGGTCTCGAGCCGGTGGTCGAGGTGGTCGCGGCCCAACCGCCGCCAGGGTATGGCCGGGCGGCCACCGATCGACTCGCCGCGCAGGCCCTCGAGGGGTCCGCGACAACGGCGGGCGAGTCGATGGGAAACAAGGGCGATCTGTTGCGCGCGGCCGCGGTCATTCACGCCAGGGACGGCCAGCCGATTGGCGTCGTCGTCGCGACGGATCACTTGACGGCCGATCTGACCGCTCGCTCGCGTCGTCTCACGAAAGCCTTCGAGGACTACACGCAACTGCGCGTCCTCAAGCGGCCGCTGGCCGGCGTGTACCTGTCCTTCTTCTTGATGGTCACGCTGACGATTCTCGTGGGCTCGACGTGGATGGGCCTGTTCATGGCGAAGCGGATCACGGGCCCTGTCCAGCAACTGGCCGTCGCCGCGCGCGAGATCGGTGCGGGCCGTCTCGATCAGCGCGTCGAGCCGCAGAGCCACGACGAATTCGGGTCGCTTGTCGAGGCGTTCAACACCATGGCCAGCGAACTGGCCACCAGCCGCCGCAGGGTCGAGCGCAGCACGGTCGAGCTCGAGCGCAAGCACCTGGAAGTCGAAGGCCGCCGCCGGTACATCGAGACGATCCTCGAGCGCATCACGACGGGCGTCGTCTCGGTCGATCGGGCGGGCGTCATCACCACCATCAACAACGCGGCCGCGCGGCTCCTCGGGCTCGATCAGCAGATCGTCGGGCAGCCGGCGCTGATGGTATTCAACCGGCAGGACCTGGAACCGTTCGGCCGACTGCTGGCTCGCACGGCCCGCGAAGGCACGGAGCCGACCGCGCAGGAAATCGCGCTCGCGCGCGAGGGGCAGGAGCTCCATCTGGCGGCGGTGGCCGCCGCGCTCGTCGGCGACAGCGGCGCCCCCGAGGGCGTCGTGCTCGTCATCGACGACGTCACGCCGCTGATTCGCGCGCAGAAGGTGGCGGCCTGGCGCGAAGTGGCGCGGCGTCTCGCGCACGAGATCAAGAATCCGCTCACGCCCATTCAGCTGTCGGCGGAGCGCCTGCGCCGGCATTTCGCGGGCGCGCCCGTCGACACGCGCGCGCTCGTCGACGAGTGCACCGAAACGATCGTCGGCGAAGTGGAATCGCTGAAAGGCCTCGTGGACGAATTCTCGCAGTTCGCGCGGATGCCCTCGCCGCGAACCGTGCCGACCGATCTCGCCCAGCTTCTGACGGACACGATCGCCTTGTACAATGGGATCTTCACCGACGTGCGCATCGACCAGCGCTACGCGACCGGCGTGCCGCTCGTGAAGCTCGACGCCGAGCAGATCCGCCGCGTGATCATCAACCTCGTCGACAACGCCATCGAAGCCATGGAGCGCCGCGGTCACATCGTGCTCGAGACTCAGCTGGACGCGGCCAACAGCGTGGTGCGCGTCATCGTCGCCGACGATGGTCCGGGGATTCCCCCGGCCGAGCGTGAGAAATTGTTCCTGCCGTACTACTCCACGAAGCGGCGGGGCAGCGGGCTCGGGCTGGCGATCGTGCGCCGGATCATCGCGGAGCACGGCGGCAGCATCGACGTCGGTGACAACACCCCGCGCGGCACGCGCTTCACGATCGAGTTGCCCTGTTGAAACCCACCATTCTGATCGTCGACGACGAGCCCGGCGTGCGGAGCGCGCTGAGCGGCGTGCTGCGCGACGAGGGGTACGCCGTCGAGGCCGTGTCGAGCGGCGAGGCCTGTCTCGAGCGCCTCACGCGCGGCCCGGTCGATCTCATCGTGCTTGACGTCTGGCTGCCCGGGATGGACGGCCTCGCGACGCTCGCCCGCCTGCGCGAGCGGCAGGTCGACGTGCAGGTGGTGCTGATCTCGGGGCACGGCAACATCGAATCGGCCGTGCGCGCGATCAAGATGGGCGCGTTCGACTTCGTCGAGAAGCCGCTGTCGCTCGACAAGACCGTGCTCGTCGTGCGCAACGCGCTCAATCAGCGGCGGCTCGAGGCGGAGAACCGCGCGCTGCGCGCGCGCGTCGACCGCCAGCAGTCGATGGTCGGCGAGAGCTACGCGATGCGGCAGCTGCGCGAGCAGGTGGCGATGGCGGCGCCGACCAACGGCCGCGTGCTGATCTACGGCGAGAACGGCACCGGCAAGGAGCTCGTCGCGCGCACCATCCACCAGTTGAGCCGGCGCCGGTCGGCGGCGTTCGTCGAGGTGAACTGCGCCGCGATTCCCGAAGAGCTGATCGAAAGCGAGCTGTTCGGCCATGTGCGCGGCGCGTTCACGGGCGCCGTGGCGGATCGCCGCGGCAAGTTCGAGGTCGCGGACGGCGGCACGCTGTTCCTCGACGAAATCGGCGACATGAGCCTGAAGACGCAGGCCAAAGTGCTGCGCGCCCTTCAGGAGCAGACGATGGAGGCGGTCGGCGGCACGGCGCGGATCAAGGTGGACGTCCGCGTGCTCGCGGCCACGAACAAGGATCTGCAGGCGGAAATCCGCGCGGGCCAGTTCCGCGAGGATCTGTACTTCCGTCTCAACGTCATTCCGATCTTCGTTCCGCCGCTGCGCGACCGGCAGGAGGATATCCCGCTGCTCGCGGATCATTTCATGGCGGAGTTCGCGCGCGAATACGGCCGGCGAATCAAGAGCCTCGACGCGGGCGCGCGCGGCGTGCTGCTGCGCTATCCGTGGCCCGGCAACGTGCGCGAGCTGCGCAATGTCATCGAGCGCCTGATGATCATGGTGCCGGGCGAAACGATCACGACCACCGACCTCAGCTTCCTCGACCCGGGCGCGCTGCAGCGGACGCCTTCCACCGATCCGCCGGCCGAACGGCAGACGCTCCACGAAGCGCGCGATCAGTTCGAGCGTGACGTCATTCTTCGAACGCTCGCCGAACAGCAGGGGAACATGTCGCGCACGGCCGAGGTCCTTGGCGTCGAGCGCAGCAACCTGTACCGGAAGATGAAGGCGTTCGGCATCGCGCCGGCGCGCCGTGCCGACGCTGATGAGGAAGGCGGGTAGTGGAAGGCGCGCGGCTCTCGGCACCCGCCGAGCGTCCGCTCAATCGGCCCGTCTGAGTCTGGTTTCCAGGATCTGATCCTGGCTGAAGCGCCCGAGCTGCAGATAGAACTCCGCGGCGCCGGTCAGCGCCGCCGACGGCACCAGCCCGACGATTTCACTTTCGAGGATCGCCACGCCGTACCGTGCGGCTTCGTGCTTGACGGTTTCGAAGACGCGGAAGATCGGCGTCTTCTCGAAGTTCGTCAGGTTCATCGACACCTGGACGATGCCGCGATCCTCAAGCGCCACTCCCATCGCCTTCACGTAGCGGTACCCGCCGCTGCTGTGACGAATCGCCGCGGCGATCTTCTTGGCCACGTCGAGGCGGTCGGTCGCGAGGTTGATGTTGTACGCGATGAGCGGCATCCGCGCGCCGACGACCGTGGCGCCGGCGCTGGGATGGGGCGTCGAGGGCCCGAAGTCCGGCGCCCAGCCCGGCGTCGCCATCTTCGCGGCGAGCCCTTCGAATTCGCCGCGGCGGATGTCCTCGAGATTCTTCCTGGCGGGATTCGCCGACGCGTCCTCGTACAGATAGATCGGCACGCCGTGACGCTCGGCGATCGCGGCGCCGACCTTCTTCGCCAGCGCCACGCAATCGGCCATCGTCGCGCCTTCGATCGGGATGAACGGCACGACGTCCACGGCGCCGAGCCGGGGATGCTCGCCGCGATGCGTCCGCAGATCGATGTCGGCGACCGCGCGCCCGGCGAGCGCGAGCACGGCGCTTTCGACGGCCGTCGCGTCGCCGGCGAGCGTGAAGACCGAGCGGTTGTGCGATGGATCGGAGGAGACGTCGAGGAGGCGCGCGCCGGGAACGCGGCGAATGGCGTCCGACATCGCCGCGATGATCTCGGGCCGGCGCCCCTCGCTCACGTTCGGTACGCATTCGATCAGCATGCGGTGAAGCGATTCTATCTCTCGGCGCTGTACTTCTGCCAGACGCTGTGCTATGCTGGCCGCCGATTCGTTTTTCCCATGTCTGATCCACTTCGCACCGACGGTACGCAAGGCAACGACGTCGAGTCGGAAGCGGATCGCCACGCCAAAATCGAGCAGCTCCTCCTCGTCGGTCTCGACCACTACTTCGCGGCGCGCTACGACCACGCCATCAACGTGTGGACGCGCGCGCTGTTCATCGATCGCGGTCACGCGCGGGCGCGCGCGTACATCGAGCGGGCGCGCAGCGCGCTCGCCGAGCGCCAGCGCGAGTCCGAGGAGCTTCTGCAGCACGGCGTCGCGGCGTTCGATCGCGGCGAGGGAGAGGAGGCGCGGCGTCTGCTTCAAGCCGCGATCGACGGCGGCGCGCCATCCGAGGAAGCGCTGGCCGTGCTCGACCGGCTCACGCGGCTCGAGGCGGCGTCCGTGCCGTCGATGCCCGCACGCAGCCCGGAGGAGAGTCCGGCGAGACGCACGGCGCGCGTGTCGGGCCGCCGCCGCTGGACGGTCACCGTGGCGATCGCGGGCGCTGGCCTGGCGTTCGTTGTCGTCGTCTTCGGCGTGCTGGCGCTGACGTCGTCGGAGCGCTTCGAGTGGCGATCGCTGCTCGCCCTGGTCGGCGCCCCTGGAAGCGACGACGCGCCGGCGGCCGCCGCCGCGCCGGTGACGCGCGAGCCGGTGCTGGCGCTGCCGCGCCGCGGCGAGATCAGCCTCGCGCGCGCGCGATCGCTGGCGGCCGGCGGACATCTTCATGACGCGTTACTCGAGCTCGATTCGGTCCGGCCCACGGACCCGCAGAAGGCCGACGCCGATCGCCTGCGGGCCGAGATCCAGCATCAACTTCTGGCGCTCACCGATCTGCCGGGCACGTTTCCGGCCGATCGGGAGAAAGGAGATCGTCGCATCCCATGAAATGCGCGAAATGCGGTTACCTCGGATTCGAGCACGCCGATCGGTGTCGGAACTGCGGGTACGATTTCTCGCTGGCCTCCGCTCCCGGGCCGGAGCTCTCGCTGCGTTCGACGTCCGCCGCGGCGGAGCCGATGGACGACCTTTCGTTGATCGATGCGGCGCTGGCCGTGCCGGGCACGACTGGCGGCGGCGAGCTCGATCTCGATCGCGTCTTTGGCGCGCCCGAGCCCGCGTCGCCCGCGCCGCCGGTGCGCATCGTGAGGGAACCGACGCTGTTCGGCGCGCCGATCCCGGACGACGAGCCGCTCATCAAGAGAGCGTCGCCGCCGCGGCCGCCGCTCGCCGTCCGGAGGCCCACGCCGGAAGTGGCGCGCCTTCGCGCGGAACAGCCGCGCGTCCAGACGCTCGACCTCGCGCTCGAGATGGCGAGCGCGGCGCCCGCGGCCACCGTCAGCCCGGCCGCGCGCGCGACCGGGCAGCCCTGGCCTGACGCCCCGGAGCCGCCGGCCGAAGATGCCACTGTCGGCGCGCGCGCCGTGGCGATGGCCCTCGACCTCACGATCCTCGCGGCCATCGACGCGCTCGTGATCTACTTCACGATGCAGATTTGCGGCATCAGCCTGGCCGATCTGAACATCGTGCCGAAGGGTCCGCTGTTCGCGTTCCTGTTCACGCAGAACTTCGGCTACTTCATCGCGTTCACGGCCGGCGGCCAGACGCTCGGCAAGATGGCGGCCGGCATCCGCGTCGTGCCCAACGAGTCGCGATCGTCGCTCGACGTGGGCCGCGCGTGCGTGCGGTCGCTCGTGTGGCTCGTGCTGGCGGTTCCCGCGGGCCTGGGGTTCACGACCGCGTTCTTCCGTCGCGACCATCGCGGGATCCACGACCGGTTCGCCGGCACTCGTGTCGTCCGAGCCTCCGCGTAGCCCGTCGCGGCGTCGTCTTCTGATTCCGCTCGCCCTGGCGACCGCGCTCGGCGTGGGATACATCCCGTTCGCGCCCGGCACGTTCGGGTCGGCCGCGGGATTGCTCCTGTGGGCCGTGCTTCCGGCCTCGCCGCTCGTCCAACTCGCCACGATTCTGGCGCTCTTCGTCCTCGGATCGTGGAGCGGCAGCGTCGCCGAGCGTCACTTCGGCCGGACCGATCCTGGACAAGTCGTCCTCGACGAGGTCATGGGCATGCTCATCACCTTGTTCATGAATCCTGTCGGCGCCTGGGGCGTCTTCGGTGCATTCCTTCTGTTCCGGATCGCGGACATCATCAAGCCGTTCCCGGCGAACAAGCTGGAGCGCCTCCCGGGCGGCGTCGGTGTCATGGCCGACGATGCGATGGCCGCGGTCTACGCCAATCTGGCGTTGCGCCTGGCGCTGGCATTGGGTAATAGAGTATTCGGGTAATCTGGTATCGAAGACTCCGTTCGATTACTCAATTACCCAACCACCCAATTCCCCGATTCATGAACGCCTGCATCCTCGCCGTCGGCAGCGAAATGCTCACGCCGTTTCGCGTCGACACCAACTCGCTGACCATCACCGAGCGGCTGAACGCGATCGGGTACGACGTCCGGCTGAAGGCGGTCGTGGCGG
Organism: Terriglobia bacterium; assembly: GCA_020073005.1. GTDB lineage: Bacteria > Acidobacteriota > Vicinamibacteria > Vicinamibacterales > CAVVIG01 > SRVP-36. The sequence continues at coordinate 58,346 of JAIQFX010000013.1, forward strand.
ATCACGTCGACGAACTGGCGCGCGTGATCGACGGCGCGCTCACGTGGGCGGACCTCATCGTGATCACCGGCGGGCTCGGGCCAACTGAAGATGACATCACGCGCGACGCGGTCGCGCGCGTGCTCGATGCGCCGCTGGCGATCGACGAGCGCATCGTCGATCGCATCAAGGAACGGTTCGCGAAACGCGGGCTGACGATGGCCGCGATCAACCGGCGGCAGGCGATGGTGCCGCGCGGCGCGGTCGTCCTCGAGAACGCGAACGGCACGGCGCCGGGATTGTGGCTGGAGCGGGGCAGGACCGCGATCGTGCTCCTGCCCGGACCGCCGCGCGAGATGACGCCGATGTTCGACGCGGTCGTTCGCGAGCGGCTGGCGCCGAAGATGGCCGGGCGCGGACTGTTCCGGCGCGTGCTGAAGATCACCGGCCGATCGGAGTCGGACGTGGATGCGAACGTGCAGCCGATCTACAGCCGCTGGACGTCCCAGACCGTGCCCATCCACACTACGATCCTCGCGGCGCTCGGTCAGACGGAACTGCATCTGACCGCGCATGCTCCGAGCCGCGCGGACGCCGAGACTGTGCTCGAGTCCGCCGTCGGTGAATTGCTCGAGGTGCTCGGGTCCGCGGTGTATTGCGTGGACGGCCGGCCGCTCGAAGCGGTCGTGGGCGCGCTGCTGAGCGATCGCGGGCTCACCATCGCCGTGGCCGAATCGTGCACGGGCGGGTTGCTGATGTCGCGCCTCACCGATGTGGCGGGCAGTTCCCGGTACGTCGAGCGCGGAGTCGTCTGCTACAGCAATCGCGCGAAGACTGAACTGGCGGGCGTGCCGGAGTCGCTCATCGCCGGGCACGGGGCGGTCAGCGAGCCGGTCGCGCGCGCGATGGCGGAGGGAATTCGGCAGCGCGCGGGCACGAACGTCGGCGTGGGCATCACCGGAATCGCCGGCCCCGGCGGCGGCACGCCGGAGAAGCCCGTGGGAACGGTCGCCGTGGCCGTCATCGTTGACGGCGAAGCGCGCGTGCGGACGTTCCAGTTCGTCGGCCCGCGCGAGATGGTGAAGTACCAGGCCGCTCAGGCTGCGATGAACATGTTGCGGCTCATCCTGTTGAAGTCGGAGACGTGACCGGCGGTGCGGCTGTTCCTCGCGGTCGATCCGGACGACGAGGCGCGGCGGGCGATCGCCGCCGAACAAAAGCGACTCCTGTCCGCGCTCGGCGACGCCGCCGATCAGATCCGGCCGGTGCGGCCGGAGCACATGCACATGACTCTGGTCTTCCTCGGTGACGTCGACGACTCGCGGGTCGCAGCAGTGGTTGATGCGTGCGGCCGGCCCATCGACGCCCGGCCCTTCGACATGGCATTCGCCGGCGTGGGCGTCTTTCCGCCGCGCGGCGCGCCGCGCGCGCTGTGGATCGGCGTCGACGCCGGCGCGAGCGAGTTGACCGCCGTTCAGCAGGAGATGGCCGCGCGTGTCGGGCGTCTCGGGTTCGCGGAGGAAGGCGGCGCGTTCCGCCCGCATCTGACGCTGGGACGCTGGCGTCGCTCGCGGCCGTCGGATCGCGGACGTGTGCTGGCGCAGGCCTCGCACACGCCGGCGGCGCGGTGCCGCGTCGATCGCGTGACCCTGTATCGCAGCGAGCTGCCATCGGCTCCGCACGCCGGCCCGACCTACACGGCGCTGGCGCATGCTAATCTGACCCGCGGGCCGTCGCCGACAGGGCCGCCCGCGCCCGGCCGCGCGACCGTTACATGACCGCGATCATCATCGCCGCCTATCTCATCGGGTCGATCCCGTTCGCGCTGATCACGGCGCGCCGCTGGGGCGCGATCGATCTGCGTCAGATGGGCAGCGGCAATCTCGGCGCCGCGAACGTGATGCGCGCGACAGGCATCACCGCGGGCGCGGTGGTGGCGGCGCTCGACATGGCGAAAGGCGCCGCGAGCGTGTGGCTCGCCGGGCGCCTGAGCGGAGAGCCGGCCGCGCCGGCCGTCGCCGGGCTCGCGGCGATCCTCGGTCACATCTATCCGATCTGGCTGCGGTTCCGCGGCGGCAAAGGCGTGGCGACCGCGTGCGGCGCGTTTGCGGTGCTCGCGCCCGCGGCCGTCATGCCGGCGCTCGCGCTGTTTGTCGGCGTCGTCTGGCTGACGAAGTACATCTCGCTCGGATCGATGCTCGCGTCGATCGCGCTGCCGCCCCTGGCGTACGCGCTCGGCAGTTCCGACCCGGTCGTCGTGGTCGCGACGGCGGCAGCGGCGATCATCGTCTTCCGTCATCGATCCAATCTGGCCCGGTTGCGCGCGCGTACCGAGCGGCGGCTCGGAGCGCGGGCCTGATGCGCGCCGTCAGCGTCCTCGGTGCGGGAAGCTGGGGCACGGCGCTCGCCGCGCACCTGGGTCGCGTCGGCCACGACGTCCAGCTGTGGGCGCGCGATCGCGCGCTCGTCGACGACATGAACGTCCGCAGGTTCAACGCGACCTACCTTCCGGAGATCGTCCTTCCACGCACCGTCACCGTGACGCATGCGTTGTCCGACGCGCTGCGTGACAGCGACCTGGTCGTTCTGGCGATCCCTTCGCACGGCCTGCGCGCGGTCGTCCGCGAGGCCGCGGCGTCGGTGACGCCGGGGGCGGTACTGGTGAGCGCGGCGAAGGGTCTCGAGAGCGGAACGCTGCTGCGGATGTCGGAAGTGATCGGGCAGGAAGCTGGATCCGGACATCCGGTCGTCGTGCTGTCGGGGCCGAGCTTCGCGCTCGAGGTCGCGCGGCAGCAACCGACCGCGGTGCTGGCGGCGTCCGTGCACGTCGCGGCGATGGAACTGGTCCAGGCGGAATTCCGCGGCCCGTCGCTGCGCCTCTACGGCAGCGACGATGTCGTTGGCGTCGAGATCGGCGGAGCGTTGAAGAACACCATCGCGATCGCCGCGGGCGTCGTGGAGGGGCTGGGGCTCGGTCACAACGCGCTGGCCGCGCTCATCACGCGCGGGCTCGCCGAACTGACACGCCTGGCGTGCGCCGCCGGCGGCCGGCGCGAAACGCTGGCCGGGCTGAGCGGGCTCGGCGATCTCGTGCTCACGTGCACGGGTGACCTGAGCCGCAATCGCCGCGTCGGCGTCGAACTGGCGCGCGGCCGCGCGCTGCTGGAGATTCTGGCCGGGATGAAAATGGTGGCGGAAGGGGTGCGGACGACCGGCGCGGCGCTCGCCCTGGGCGCGCGCTACGGTGTGGAGCTCCCGATCGCCACGCAGATGGCGGAAGTCCTCGACGGGCGATCCGACGTCCGCACGGCGCTCGAGGCGCTCATGCTGCGGCGCCAGCGCTCCGAAGCCGACAGCGCAGGGTGAATTGGGCAAGTGGGTAATCTGGTAATCTGGTAATCGTCCGGTTCAACACGGAGCGGTTCGCTCGATTACCAATTACCCAACTACCCAACTACCCAACTACTCAATTACCAGATTCTTCCTGTGGGTTTCTTCGGCCGCATCCGCGACGGTCTCTCGCGCACCACGCAGCAGATTGTCGCGCGCTTCGACGACATCGCGCGGCGCGTCGACGCGCCCGAGCAGCGCTCGCGCCCCGTCGAGGCCGCGACGCTCGACGCGCTTGAAGAGCTGCTCATCTCGGCTGACATCGGCGTCGGCGCGACCGATCGCATCATCGCGGCCGTGAGGATGCGCTCGCGCAACGGCGCGAGCCTGCGCGATCTGGTGAAGCAGGAGATCCGCGATGTCTTCGCCGCGGTCGACCGGCCGATCGTCGTCGCGCAGCATCCGAAGGTGACGCTCATCGTCGGCGTCAACGGGACCGGCAAGACGACGACCGTCGGCAAGCTGGCGAATCTCCTCAAGAAAGAGGGTCACGCGCCGCTCGTCTGCGCGGCCGACACGTTTCGCGCGGCGGCGGTGGAGCAGCTCGAGATCTGGGCGACGCGCGCCGGCGTCGACCTCATACGCGCGCGCGAAGGCGCGGATCCCGCGGCGGTCGTGTTCGACGCGATTTCCTCGGGCAAAGCGAAGGGCCGCGATCCGATCCTCGTCGATACGGCCGGCCGGCTGCACACGCGCGTGAACTTGATGAACGAGCTCGACAAGATCCGGCGCATCGCGGCGCGCGAAGTGCCCGGCGCGCCGCAGGAAGTGCTGCTCGTGCTCGACGCGACCGTCGGCCAGAACGGCGTGACGCAGGCGCGCGAGTTCATGAGCGCGGCCGGCGTGAACGGCATCGTGCTGACGAAGCTCGACGGGACCGCCAAGGGCGGCGTCGCCGTCGCGATTGCGCACGATCTGAAGCTGCCGATCCGCTACGTGGGTGTCGGCGAAGGCATCGACGATCTGGTTCCGTTCTCCGCCGACGAGTACGTCGACGGGCTGTTCGAGGAGAAGTGGTAGATCGCGACTACATGGAACGCGCGCTGTTCCACGCGGCCCGGGGCCGCGGCCGCACGAGTCCGAATCCGCTCGTGGGCGCGGTCGTCGTGTCGCCCGACGGCGTGATCGTCGGGCAGGGCTATCACGAGCAGGCGGGCGCGCCGCACGCGGAAGCGCACGCGCTCGCGGCCGCCGGCGCGCGCGCGCGCGGCGCGACGCTCTACTGCACGCTCGAGCCCTGCTGTCACCAGGGCCGCACCGGTCCCTGCGTGACGCGCATCGTCGAGGCGGGCATCGCGCGCGTCGTGGCCTCGGTCGAGGATCCGAATCCGGTCGTGCAGGGACGCGGGTTCGCGTATCTCCGCGAGCATGGTGTGACGGTTCACGTGGGAGAAGCGGCGGAGACGGCGACCGCGCTGAACCAGCCGTTCTTCACGCTGATGCACGAGCGGCGCCCGTTCGTGATCCTGAAAGCGGCGACCAGCCTCGACGGCCGGATCGCCGCGGCGCCTGGCCAGCGCACGCGGCTCACGTCGGCGCCGGCCAACCGCCACGCGCATCGCGTGCGGGCCGAAGTCGACGCGATCGCCGTGGGCGTGGGGACGATCCTGATCGACGATCCCGAGCTGAGCGCGCGCGGCGCGTACCGGGAGCGTCCGCTGACGCGGGTCATCTTCGACCGGCAGCTCCGCACGCCGCCGGACGCCCGGATACTCTCGACACGCGACGCCGGGCCTGTCATCATCGTGACCACGGCCGCTGCCGCCAGCCGTAAGGAACTTCTCAAAGCCCTCGAAGCGCGTGGCGCGGAGATTGAAGTGGCCGACGGGACGCTGCGGTCGGCGCTGCGGCGGCTCGGCGAGCGTCAGGTGGGCTCGCTGCTCCTCGAAGGCGGGGCGGCGATTCACGCGGCCGCCTGGGACGATCATCTGGTGGATTACGTGCGGCTGTACGTGACGCCCCACACGCTGGGCGAGGGCGGGGTGCCGCTGCTGCCGGGCCGGACGTTTTCTTCCGCTGAACTCCGCGACCGGCGCGCGTACGCGCTGGGGCCAGACACCGTGATTGAAGGTTATGTTCACCGGCCTCGTTGAATACGTCGGCGAATTGATCGAGCGCAAGCCGACCAGCGGCGGTTTTCGTCTGCGCATCGGCTCGTCGCTGGCGCCGGAGCTCGCGCCCGGCGACAGCGTCGCGGTCAATGGCGTCTGCCTGACGGTGATTCTCGCCGAGCAGCAGGAGATTCACGCCGACATCGGTCCGGAGACCGTCCGCGTGACGACGCTCGGCTGGCTGGCGCCGGGCAGCCGCGTCAACCTCGAGCGGCCGCTGCGCGCCGACGGCCGCGTCGGCGGGCATTTCGTGCAGGGGCATGTCGATGCGGTCGGGCACGTCGAAGACCTGCGGCGGGACGCGGACTTCCATTGGCTGACGGTCAGCTTTCCCCCGCACCTCGCGCCGTGCATCGTGCACAAGGGATCGATTGCCGTGGACGGCATCAGCCTGACGGTCGCGGGGCTCGGATCGGATCGTTTCGACGTTCAGGTAGTACCCTATACGATGGAACATACGAACCTGAGCCGCGTGCAGGTGCGCGATCGCGTCAACCTCGAAGTCGACATGGTCGGCAAGTACGTGGTCCGCGCGGCGGAGCTGGCCGGTCTGAACCTGGCCAGCGTGCGTCCGGGCGAGGTCACACATTGAATCCGATGTCCAAGCACCAGAAACCCAGAATCGAAATCGCCAAGGGCGCGAGCAAGACGAAGTCGTCGCCGTTTGCGGCGATCGAAGACGCCGTCGCCGCCATCCGCGCCGGCGAGATGGTGATCGTCGTCGATGACGAAGATCGTGAGAACGAGGGCGACCTGACGATTGCGGCCGAGAAGGTGACGCCGGCCATCATCAACTTCATGGCTCGCCACGGCCGCGGGCTGATCTGTCTGTCGCTGACGCCGGAGCGCGTCGACGAACTGGACCTGCCGCCGATGGTGGCGGAGAACAGTTCGCGGTTCAACACCGCGTTCTGTGTGTCAATCGAGGCGAAGGGCCGGACGAGCACGGGCATTTCCGCCGCCGATCGCGCGGCGACAGTCCTCGCCGCGATCGATCCGGCGACGCGCCCGTCCGATCTCGCGCGTCCCGGCCACATGTTCCCGCTGCGCTCGCGGACCGGCGGCGTCATGGTCCGCGCCGGCCAGACCGAGGCCGCCGTCGATCTCGCGCGCATCGGCGGGCTGTATCCCGCCGGCGTCATCTGCGAAATCATGAACGAGGACGGCACGATGGCGCGCGTGCCGCAGCTGACGAAGTTCGCCCGCAAGCACAGGCTGCTGATGATCACGATCGCGGATCTGATCAAGTACCGCATGCGGACGGAATCCCTCGTCAAGCGCGTCGCGACCGCGAAGCTGCCGACCGAGTACGGCGACTTCCAGCTGAACGCGTACGAGAACAGCGCCGACCATCACACGCACGTGGCGCTGGTCTGCGGCAAGATCAAGGACGGCCGCGACGTCCTCGTCCGCGTCCACTCCGAATGCCTGACGGGCGACGTGTTTCATTCCGCGCGCTGCGACTGCGGTCCGCAGCTCGACGCCGCGATGCGGCGGATCGCGGCCGAAGGCCGGGGCGTCCTGCTGTACTTGAAGCAGGAAGGCCGCGGCATCGGGCTGGCGAACAAGGTCCGCGCCTACGAGCTGCAGGACGAAGGCTTCGACACGGTCGAGGCCAACGAGCGGCTCGGCTTCAAGGCCGATCAGCGCGACTACGGAATGGGGGTCCAGATCCTCCGCGACCTCGGAATTCGCTCCATGCGACTTCTGAGCAATAATCCTAGAAAGCTCGTCGGCATCGAGGGCTACGGCCTCTCGGTCAGCGAGTGGCTGCCGCTCGAAATTCCGGCCTCAGAGTCGACGCGGCGGTACCTGAAGACAAAGAAAGAGAAACTGGGCCATAAATTGTCGAGTGTTTGATGAGTGTTAAAGGTCAACTCAGCGCAAGCCGCGATTTCCTGATGGTCGGTATGCGCGCGGCCGAGCGTGGCACGCGCAACGAAGACGCCACCAAAGTACTGCGCGCCTGCCTGGATCTCGTCGAAACCCTGGTCCGCCAGTCCGAGAAGATCACTCCGTCCGATGTCGAGACCACCCTGGGCGTCCTGACGAAGGCCTCCAGCGAAGTCGACGACGAGACCTCGGCGACGACGGCCGTGGTTTCCGCCATTCGCAACGCGATCGGTCGCCTGCAGAGCCTCCGGACCGAAATGACCACGAAGTAGGCGCCACCCGCGGCGCCAGTTCGATTGACAGTCCACCGATCTATCCCATACGATAAGGGTTTGCGGTAGAGCACGTTAGCGCGGTCTGTCCATGTTCGAGTCGCTCAGCACACGCCTGCAGGACGTCTTCAAGACCCTCCGCGGCGAGTCGCGGCTGACGCCCGAGAACATCGAAGCCGCGCTGCGCGAGATTCGCCTCGCGTTGCTCGAAGCCGACGTCAATTTCAAGGTCGTCAAGGCGTTCGTCGACCGCGTGCGCGACAAGGCGATGGACCAGTCGGTCCTGCGCAGCCTGTCGCCGTCGCAGCAGGTCGTCAAGATCGTCCGCGACGAGATGGTGGCCCTCTTCGGCGATGCGAAGGGCGGTCTCCAGACGACGAATCAACGCCCGCGCGTGGTCCTGTTGCTGGGCCTGCAGGGCGCGGGCAAGACGACGACGGCGGGGAAGCTCGGAACGTGGCTGGTGAAGCAGGGCCGGCACCCGTTGCTGGTGTCGACCGACGTCAAGCGGCCCGCGGCGATTCAGCAGCTGAACGTCGTCGGCCAGAAGGCATCGATTCGCGTGCACGATCCGGCGGGCCAAATGGATCCCGTCGCGCGCGCGAAGGGCGCGGTCGCCGAAGCGGCGACCCTCGGGTTCGACACGGTCATCGTCGATACGGCAGGCCGCCTGCACATCGACGACGACCTGATGGACGAGCTGGTCGCGATCAAGGGCGTGACGCAGCCGTCCGATCTGCTCTACGTCGCCGACGCGATGACGGGGCAGGACGCGATCAAGAGCGCCGGCGAGTTCAACCGGCGCGTGGGCGTGACCGGCGTCGTGCTGACGAAGCTCGACGGCGACGCGCGCGGCGGCGCGGCGCTTTCGGTGGTGTCGGTCGTCGGCGTGCCGATCGCGTTCGTGGGCAGCGGCGAGCGGCTCGAGGATCTGGAGCCGTTCCATCCCGAGCGCGTCGTCTCGCGCGTGCTGGGGATGGGCGACGTGCTGTCGCTCATCGAGCGGGCCGAAGCGGTCGTCGACGTCGAGGACGCGCAGCGGCTCGAGCAGAAGCTTCGGGCGAACGAATTCACGCTCGAGGATTTTCGCGATCAGCTGCGGACGATCCGGAAGATGGGACCGCTCGAGCAGATCATGGGGATGCTGCCCGGCATGGGCAACCTCAAGGCGCTGGCGGAGAACAAGCCGGACGAGAAACAACTCGGGCGCGTGGAAGCGATCATCGGGTCGATGACGCCCGAGGAGCGGCGGAAGCAGCACATCATCAACGGCAGCCGGCGCAAGCGCATCGCGAAGGGCAGCGGGACGTCGGTGGAAGAAGTGAATCGGCTGCTGAAGCAGTTCGTGCAGATGCAGAAGATGATGAAGCAGCTCGGCGGCATGGCCGGGCTGGCCGGCGGCGGCAAGAACGCGCGCCGTCAGGCAATGCAGATGCTGCGCAACCGCCGTTAGACGGCGGGCTCGAAGACATCGCGCAGCGAAACAGGCGTCCGGGTTCGAGCCCTGGAGGCTGATCAGGAGAGTCAGATGGTCGCGATCCGTTTGCGCCGCGCAGGTTCCAAGAAACGTCCGTTCTTCCGCGTCGTGGTGACCGATTCGCGTGCGGCCCGCGACAGCTCCTTCGTCGAAATCCTCGGCCACTACAACCCGCGCACCAAGCCCGCGATCGTCCAGGTCGATCGGGAGCGCGTGGACTTCTGGCTGAAGAAGGGCGCGCAGCCGTCGGACTCGGTCCGCACGCTGATCGCCCGGCATCTGACGCCCGCGCCGGTCGCCTCGGCGGCCGCGGCCGTCGAGGCCAAGTGAGTCCTGAGGGCGCCGCGACCGGCGTGTGTGCCGTCGTCGAGGTGCTGGCCAAGGCCCTCACCGATCGCCCGGACGTCGTGCGAGTCACCGAGTCGAAGCACAAGGACGTGACGCTCATCGAGCTGTTCGTCTCGCGCGACGACGTCGGCAAGCTGGTCGGGCGGCAGGGCCGCACGGTGGCGGCGCTGCGCACGCTGGCGTCGACGGCGGGCGAGCGCGAAGGGAAGACCGTGACGCTGGAGATTCGGGAGAGCCGGTGAATTGGGACGCGATGGCCGTGGTCGGGCGGATCGCCCGCGCACACGGCAATCGCGGCGAGGTGATCGTCAACCTCGAGACCGATTTCCCGCAGGACAGATTTCGGCCCGGCGCCGAAGTGTTCATCGAGCGGCGCGGCGTGGTCGAAGCGCTGCGGCTGGCGAGGGTCAGGTTTCAGCACGAACGGCCGGTGCTCGCGATCGAAGGCGTCGAGACGATGAACGACGCCGAAGCGCTGGCGGGATTTGAACTGCGCGTGCCGGTCGATCGGCTGGCGGCGCTGCCGGCGGGCACGTTCTACCGGCACGAACTGATTGGGTGCCGCGTGGAAACAGGATCGGGCGCGGCGGTCGGCGTCGTGAAGGATGTCGAAGGCACGGTTGGCGGCAGCCGGTTGATCGTGGACGGCGGATCGCGCGGCGAGATCCTGATTCCGCTGGCTGCCGAGATTTGCAGGGCGATCGACATCGCCGGGCAGCGCATCGTCATCGAGCCGCCGGAGGGTCTGCTGGAGCTGAACGCGTGACGTTCGACATCGTCACGATCTTTCCGGCGATGATCGAGCAGCCGCTGGCCGCGGGCGTGCTGGGGCGCGCGATCGAGCGTGGGCTTCTGACCGTGAAGGTCCGCGATCTGCGCGACTTCACGACGGACCGGCACCGGGTGGTCGACGATGTGCCGTACGGCGGCGGACCGGGGATGGTGCTGAAGCCCGATCCGATCTTCCGCGCGCTCGACGCGATCGAAGCGGAACGCGGACGGCCGTCGGCCGTGATTCTGACGTCGCCGCAGGGCGCGCGGTTCACGCAGGCGGACGCGAAGCGGTTGAGCCGCGTGGAGACGATCGTCGTGCTGTGCGGGCGCTACGAGGGCGTGGACGAGCGGGTGCGCGAGCGGGTGACTGAAGAAGTCTCGATCGGCGACTACGTGCTGACGGGCGGCGAACTGCCGGCGCTGGTGATTCTGGACGCGGTCGCGCGGTACGTGCCGGGGGTGGTCGGCGACGAAGACTCGGTGACGCACGATTCGTTCAGCCGCGGGCTGCTGGATTTCCCGCAGTTCACGCGGCCGCCGGTGATTCGTAGCGCGAGGCTTTCAGCCGAGCCTGACAGCGAGCGGGAGCTGACGGTTCCGGACGTCTTGCTGTCCGGCAACCACGCGGAGATCCGGCGCTGGCGGAAACGCGAGGCGCTGAGACGAACGCTCGAGCGGCGGCCGGATCTATTGGCCGGCGCGAAACTGGACGAAGAAGAAGTCGAGATCCTGCGCGCACTGCAGGATGACCGAATGGCCGGAACGCAGAAAGTGGGGGAGTGATGGGCGCGATTGAGCTGGTGGAACAATCACAGCTGGCCGAACGGCCGGCGATGCGGTCGGGCGACACGGTCCGCGTGCACGTGAAGGTGCGCGAGGGCGACAAGGAACGCATTCAGGTCTTCGAGGGCGTCGTGATCGGCGTGCACCGGGGCGGCACGCGCGCCTCGTTCACGGTGCGCAAGGTGTCGTTCGGCCAGGGGGTCGAGCGCATCTTCCCGCTGCACTCGCCGACGATCCAGAAGGTCGAGGTCACCCGATCGGCCAAGGTCCGGCGCGCGAAGCTGTACTACCTGCGCGACCTCAAGGGCAAGGCCGCAAGGATGCGGGAAGGTCAAAAGGCAGAATAACTTCTCCGTTCTTTTATGCGCGTGTCGGCGATGCGCACGCTGGAGAACGCGCTGCGCCGCGTCGGGTTCGTGCACGTGGCCGGCGTGGACGAAGTGGGTCGGGGCTGTCTGGCTGGTCCGGTGGTGGCGGGCGCCGTCATCCTGCACCCGGACCGGCACATTCCCGGCGTCTGCGACTCGAAGCTCGTGCCGGCCGCGGAGCGCGAGCGTCTCTACGACGAGATCGCGCGCGACGCCGTGGCGTGGGCCGTGGCCGCGGCGGATCCGTCCGAAATCGATCGCATCAACATTCACCAGGCGTCGCTGCGCGCGATGCAGCGCGCGATTCTCCAGCTGGCGCCGCTCCCGGACATCGTCCTCGTCGACGCGTTCCGCGTGCCGGATCTCCCGATGGCGCAGCGCGGCGTCATCCACGGCGACCGGCGGTGCGCCGCGATTGCGGCGGCGTCCATCATGGCCAAAGTGACGCGCGATCGCCTGATGATCGCGCTGCACGAACGCGATCCGCGCTACGGATTCGATCGCCATAAGGGGTATGCCACGGCGGAGCATCTCGCCGCCGTCGCGCGTTTCGGGTACTCGGAGATTCACCGCCGCTCGTTCCGCCCTCCGACGCTGTTTGATACGATTGACTAGTACACGTGCCTATTGACCGCGCCGAGGTGCTGCGCAACGCGGAGAAGCTGATCCGGCAGGGCAAGCTGGACGCCGGCATCGCGGAATACGTTCGCCTCGTCGAGGACGCGCCGCACGACTGGAACATCAAGAACACGCTCGGCGACCTGTACTCGCGCGCGGGCAAGATCGATCAGGCCATCGAGCAGTACATCGAGATCGCGAACAGCCTGAATGAAGAAGGCTCGATCCAGAAGGCCGGCGCGATCTTCAAGAAGATCCTCAAGCTGAAGCCGGACCACGAGCACACGCTCGTGCAGCTCGCCGACATCCTGGGCAGCCAGAAGCTCTACGCGGACGCCCGCGCCCACCTGAACACGCTCCACGACATCCGGCAGAGCCGCGGCGACGTCCGCGGCGCCGCGCAGGCCCGTATCCGTCTCGGATCGCTCGATCCGGACGACTACGAGGGGCGGATGATGGCGGTCAGCGCGCGCATCGAGATCGGCGACGTCGGCGGCGCGATGAGCGATCTGAAGGAGATCGCGAGCGAGCTGGCCGAGAAGGGCCGACACGCGGACGCGATCGAAGCGCTGCGCGAAGCCGCCAAGCTCAACGCCGAAGACGAGGAGATTCGCGAGAAGCTGATGGACGTCTACCTGGCGTCCGGCGACCTGGCGCGCGCCCGCGAGTGCGCCACGACCGTCGAGCAGTTCCGGATGATCGCCGCCGCGCACGAGGCGCAGGGGCAGCCGGACGAGGCGCTCGAGACGCTGCGCCAGGCGGCGGCGGTCAACCCCGGCGACACGGACCTGGCGGCGCAGCTCGCGCGCGCCTTCATGGCGAAGGGCGACGTCGCGACCGCCGCGCAGTACCTCACGCGCGAGACGGCCGGCGACGACACGGAGCTCCTGATGACCGTCGCCGACATCCAGCTCCGCGGCGAGCGGCCGGACGAGGGGCTGGCGATCGTGCGGCAGGTCTTCGAAAAAGATCCGTCGCGTCACGATCAGATCGCGCTCCTCGGCTGGACCGTCGCCGAGCAGAAGCCCGAGGCCGGCTTCGGCGTCGTGCAGATGGTGGCCGACGACTCCGTGGCGCACGCCGATTGGCCGGCGGCGGCGGCGGTCCTGCAGGAATTCGTGACGCGCGTGCCGAACCACATTCCGGCGCTGATGCGGCTGGTCGAGATCTGCGTCGACGGCGGGCTCGAAGCGACGATGTACAGCGCGCAGGCGCATCTGGCCGACGCGTACATCGCGGCCGGCGCCGCGACGGAAGCGCGGTTCATCGCCGAGGATCTCGTCGCGCGCGAGCCGTGGGACAAGGCGAACATCGAGCGCTTCCGCCGATCGCTCGAGCTGCTCGGCGAGCCCGATCCGGACGCGCTGATTGCGGCGCGGCTGAGCGGCGAGTCGCCGTTCACCAGCACGGACCTGTCGCAGGGACTCGGCGATCTCAACACGCCCGACGAGCCGGCCGTGGATACGACGTCCGCGCTCCCGGAGCCCGAGGTGATCTCGGCGTTCGATCCGGAGGTGATCCAGGCGATGGAGGCGGCGGGAGCGGCGGTGGCTCCCGCGCCCAGGCGCGCCGGCGAAGGCAAACAGTTCGCGTTGAGCGCCAACGCGATCGACCTCGAGAGCATCCTCGGCGGCGCCGACGAGATCGACGCGCCGGCCGCGAAGCCCGCAAAGGCGCACGCGAAGTCGTCGGACGTCGAGGTCGATCTGAGCGTCGTGCTCGACGGCGGCAAGGCCGCCGCGCCCAAGCCCGCGGCCAAGGCCGAGAGCGTCGATCTGGACAGCGCGTTCAGCACCATCCGCGACAAGGCGCAGAAGCGGTCCGGGCTGGACGAGGCGGAGAAGGAATACAAGCGCGGCCTGGCCCTGCGCGACGCCGGCGACATCGACGGCTGCATTCAGGCGCTCGAGAAGGCCTCGCGCGCGCCGAAGCTGCGATTCGGCACGGCGCGGCTGATCGCGCGGCTCTATCGCGACAAGAACGACCTGCCGCAGATGGTCAGCTGGCTCGAGCGCGCCACGCAGGCGCCCGCGCCGACCGAGGACGATGCGCGCCAGGTGATGCTGGATCTCGCCGACGGTCTCGAGAAGATGGGAGAAGTCGCGCGCGCGCTCGCGGTCTGTCTCGAACTGCAGGCGGACGCCGGCGATTTCAAGGACGTCGCGGCGCGCGTCGACCGGCTGTCCAAAGTCCAGGCGGGGGGGTAGGCCCTGATCCGCCGCTTCGTCTACATCGCGTTCTTCCTCGAAGTCGGCCTGCTGCTCGTGGTCCTGCCGTGGTCCGGGTTCTGGGAGCGGAACTACTTCGCCGCCGCGTGGCCGCCGCTGCAGGCGCTGCTGTCCAACAACTATCTCAGGGGCGCCGTGACCGGCCTCGGCGTCGTCAATCTCGTCGCGGGCTTCGCCGATCTCGCGCTGCTGTTCGCCGCGCACGATCATCACGACTCGTCGTACCCGGACGGGGCCAGCCAGTCGTGAAGGTCTGTCTCGTCACCGACCGGCGGCGTCTGGCCGGCGCCGACGCACCGCCGGCCGAGGCGCGTCGCCGTCTGGCGTCGCAGGTTCATGACGCGGTCCAGGCAGGAGTCGATCTGATTCAGGTCCGCGAACGCGATCTGGCGGCCGCCGACCTGGCGACGCTCGTCACCGATCTCCTCGCCATGACGCGGGGTTCGGCGACGCGGCTCGTCGTCAACGATCGGCTGGACGTCGCGCTGGCGTGCGGCGCCGGCGGGGTCCACCTGCGCGGCGATTCGATCGCGCCCGCGGACGCGCGCCGACTGGCGCCCGCGGGATTTCTCGTCGGCCGCTCGGTGCACACACCGAACGAGGCGAAGGATGCGGCCGGCGCCGACTATCTGATCGCCGGCGCCGTCTTCGCGACCGCGTCGAAGCCGGAGACGACCCGATGGCTCGGTCTCGACGGGTTGCGGGCGATCGTGCGGTCGGCGGGCGTGCCGGTCCTGGCGATCGGCGGCGTGACCGTCGATCGACTGGCCGAGATCGCGGCCACCGGCGCGGCCGGCATCGCCGCGATCGGCATGTTCCAGCCGGCCGGAGACGCCTCGCGCGGGGGATCTTCGCTCGAAGATCTGGTCAGCCGCGTGCATCGGCGGTTTGACAGCCTCAGAGCGGCTCCCTAACATAAGCGTCGGTTCGTCGTCCGCATGCCCGCAGAACGAGTAACCGGTGATTTCGGCAAGACGCTGCGTGAAGCGCGCGAGCGCCGTGGTGTGACGCTGCGCCAGATCGCCAACTCGACGAAGTTGTCGGTGAGCCAGCTCGAGGCGCTCGAGCGCAACGACATCGCGCGGCTGCCCGGCGGCATCTTCAGCCGGGGCATCGTCCGGTCGTACGCGACCGAAGTGGGCCTCGATCCCGAGAAGGCGATCCAGGATTTCATCGCGCACTTTTCGCACGACGAAGCCGTCACCGCCGGTCATCCGACGTCGGAGCAGAACGAGGACAACGAAGCGCTCGAAAGCGATCGGCGGATGGCCGGCACGTTCCTCTGGCTGCTGGGCGTCAGCGTGCCCATCGCCGCCGGCGTGCTGTACTTCAGCTTCGTCGGCCGCCGTCCGGTGGCTGTCGCGAAGCCGCCTGCCGCGGAGGCGCGCGCGGCGGAGTCGAAGCCCGCGGAGCCGCCACCGGTCGCCGCCGCTGCGGCCGAAACGACGCCGGCCGCGGCACCGGGCGCGGCGACGGACACGGTTCCGCCGCCGGCGCCGCCCGCCGATGTTCCGGCTCCGGCGGTCGCGATCGAGGATCGACTGACGGTCGGCCTGTCCGTCAAGCGGCCCTGCTGGGTCTCGGCCAGCGTCGACGGTCAGCGCGTGATCGAACGATTGCTGGCGGCGGGCACGCAGCAGACGCTCGACGTCAAACGCGAGCTGGTGCTCACGGCGGGCGACGCGGGCGCGATCGCTGTTACGCTCAACGGCGCGGACGCGAAGCCGCTCGGCAAGTCCGGCGAAGTGGTGACCACGCGCTTCACGACCGCGAACTTCAAAGACTTCCTGCAATCCCGGTGATTGGTCCCACTCCGCTCCTCGATTTCTTCAAACGCGGTGAGGTCGAACGCGACGTCCGGCTGCTGGCGGCGCAGGGCGGGCTGGCGCCGCGCGCCTACGAGCAGCTCGCGATGCTGATCATCCTCGTCGAGGATCCCGACAAGGAGATCCGCGAGACCGCCGAGGAGACGCTGACCAACCTTCCGCTCGAAGCGCTGCAGACGTTTCTGGCGCGGTCCGACATCCCCATCGGGATGCGCGAGTTCTTCGCGGACCGCGGCATCTTCCCGGACGAGATCCCGACGATCGAAGCCGAGGTCGAGTTCGAGGAGCCGCTGCTGGACACGGCGGCGCCCGTCGAGGAAGACGAGTTCGGGGACCTGCTGGCGGTCGGCCATGACGAGGACCGCGAGTCGTCGTACCAGAAGCTGGCGAAGATGGGGTTCACCGACCGGCTGCGGGCGGCGATGAAGGGCACCAAGGAGATGCGGGCGATTCTCATCCGCGACCCCAACAAGATGATCTCAGCGGCCGTGATGAGCAGTCCAAAGCTGACCGGGCAGGAAGTCGAAGCGTTCTCGCGCATGGCGACCATTCCCGAAGACGTGCTGCGAGCGATCGGCCACAACCGGGCGTACCTGAAGAACTACAACATCGTGCTGGGGCTGACCAAGAATCCAAAGACGCCGCTCGGCCTGTCGTTGAACCTGATGGGCCGATTGAATCAGCGTGACATGGCGCAGTTGTCGGTCGATCGCAACGTGCCCGAAGCGCTGCGAATTGCGGCTCGAAAGAAAGTCGTCCAGGCCACTAGCGGCAAAGGCTAGGAAGATTTCGAGACCAGGCGGCTAAGCGGCAGGCTGCCTCAGCCGGTAGATGTACGCATCTTCAATTAGCGTTCCGTTGATCACATTTCCAGTGAAACGGATGCCACTAATACCGGGCCCTGTAGCGATTGTCTGGGCCAGAAGCCGGATGAATGGCGCATCCGGCTTCGCTAAGGCCACATCGTCGAGTGACATGTGGGTCACTTGATTGCGTAGAGTCTGGAGCGTCTTCTGCACGGAGCGATAGACCTCACGCGGCCCCTCTGGGCCGACCTTGACCTCGGCGAGGACTAGCTTCCAAGCGCTGATGTCGGGGAAATAGAACCAGAGGGCCGCATCGGGAGACACACCAGCCCTGTCGAGGCCCTCAATAAGTGCCGCTCCCTCTTGAATCAGTTCAGGGGTGAGTTGGGTTTCTACCATCGCTCTCGGATCCAAGGCAAAACGCCGGTTCGACGTCTGGTACAAGCAGAGTATAAGTCCCTAGCTTGGGCGCGCGTGATTGTTATGTCATAGCGAACGCCTTCTGACCAATCCTTCACGATCGTCCAGTTGAGTTGCAAGGCCGGACTTGTCTGCATATCTCGTTCAAGATCGGGCCAGACTCCTGCCAACTGCGCGAGCTTCTGCAAGTCATGCGTCCAAGCCGCGTCCGCCAATCGCTTGTCTGGGAAATCGTGTCTGTTCGTTTGTCTGGCGATGCAGGCCTTGAGCGCACACTCGATTGAATAGCCGGCCAAGTAATATGCGCCAGGGAAGAGACGTGCCCGCAAGAGAGCGGATGCCTCCCGCTTTCTTTGTCTTGAGATCTGCTGAAGAGCGTCTCGGTTCATGACCGGAACACAAAATGCGAGCACGCATTCGCTGATGCGCCAGAGGTGGGTTGGGAAACGCCTGCACACTTTCCATTCGAGCGCGCGCGGGCGCGTGAGAATAGGACGATTGAGCTGCTCGTCTATAGGACTGAGGGCTTACAAGAACTGATTTCTCGTCACTTCCGCTTTCGGTGCTTTTCCTTCTTCCTTCTTCCTTCTTCCTTCTCACTTCTGATTCCCCAATCGGAACGCATCTGCGACATTCCGTCCATGTAGACTGCGACGCGCTCGCGTTCTTCTTCCGAGTTCATCGACTTGAGGAGGTCCAGCGCCTTCGCAAGGTCTTCCTGGATCGTCGCCTTCGTGGTCTTGTAGTAGAGGCGTTTGATCTCGGCGACCTTCTCTTCGGTGGAGAGCATCGTCAGCTTCATGATTGATTCCGTTGACTTCGTCTCAGCGCGGCGCGAAAGGCGTCGAAGGGACGCGTGTTGAGCACGTGGACGGGTTCGAGCCAGGCGCGGCGCGCGACGGCGACGCCCCAGCGCAGGCGGCTGAATTCCTTGATCGCGTGCGCGTCGGTCGAGATGACGATCGGCACGCCGCGCTCGCGCGCCAGCTGCGCGTGCGCGTCGCTCAGGTCCAGCCGTTCCACTTGACAGTTGATCTCGACGGCGATCCGATGATGCTTCGCCGAGTCGAGCACGGCCTCCATATCGAGAGGATACGCCTGTCGCGTCAGCAGCCGCCGGCCGGTCGGGTGGCCGAGGATATCGACGTTCGGATTCTCGATCGCGCGCAGGATCCGGTCGGTCATCTGCTGGCGCTCCATGTTGAACGCCGAGTGCACGGAGACGATGACGATGTCGAGCGCGGCGAGGCACTCGTCTGAAAGATCGAGCGAGCCGTCGGGCTTGATGTCGCACTCGATGCCGGCGAGCAGACGTACGCCAACGCCCTCGGCGTCGATCGCGCGGATGCGCGCGGCATGCGCGAGCGCCCGCTTTTCGTCGAGGCCGTTGGCCATCGCCAGCGCCTGACTGTGCTCGGTGATCGCGATGTACTCGAGGCCGGCCTCGCGCGCGGCGGCGGCCATCGTGCGGATGTCCTGCTTGCCGTCGGTCTCGGTCGTGTGCATGTGCAGATCGCCGCGCAGGTGCGCACGCTCGATCAGCGTCGGCAACGCGTGCGTCTGCGCGGCGTCGATCTCGCCATGCATCTCGCGCAGCTCGGGCGGCACCCAATCCAGGTCGAGCGCGGCGTAGATGTCCTCCTCGCGCTCGCTCGCGATCCGCGTGTCATCGTCGGACCGAAACAGCCCGTACTCGTTCAGCTTCAGCCCGCGGCTCATCGCGCGATCGCGAAGCGCGATGTTGTGCGCCTTCGATCCGGTGAAGTACTGCATCGCCGCGCCGCGGCTGTCCGGCGCG
Organism: Terriglobia bacterium; assembly: GCA_020073005.1. Classification (GTDB taxonomy): domain Bacteria; phylum Acidobacteriota; class Vicinamibacteria; order Vicinamibacterales; family CAVVIG01; genus SRVP-36. The sequence continues at coordinate 77,437 of JAIQFX010000013.1, forward strand.
ACCAGCCGCAAGTCGATCTGGAACCCGTCGCGGACGAGAATGCTGGACTTCGTGTCGCCGTGCCCGAGCACGCGCTCGACCGGCGGATACTCGACGAAGCCGTCCATGATCGACGGCGGCGCGCCCGACGCGAGCAGATCGAGATCGCCGCACGTCTCGCATCCGCGCCGCACGCTGCCGACCGCCTCGACGACGGCGCCAGGCGCGAGTGCACGCAGGTAGGCGAGGACCGCGTCAGCGGCCTCGCAGGAGTCGGCCAGGAGATGGCGGCCGGCGAACGTCTTCCGCTCCTCGATCGCCTTGAGAATCAGCGCCTCTTTCTTGGGGCCCATTCCCTTCATCGATCGAATGCGGCCGCTCTTCGCCGCCGCCTCGAGGTCGTCGACGGTCTTCACGCCGAGCTCGCGATAGAGGGTGGCGACGGTCTTCGGTCCGACGCCCTGCAGATGCAGCACGTCGAGAATCGTCGAGGGAAATTCGGCGAGCAGCTCCTGGTGATACGGCGTGTCGCCGGTCTCGGCGATGTCGCGGATGCGCGCGGCGAGATCCTTGCCGATGCCAGGAATCTCGCGGAGCCCGCTCACGTCGAGCAGCGCGAGTTCGTGCGGATGATTGCCGGCGATGTCGGCGGCGTTGCGGTACGCGCGGATCTTGAACGGGTTCTCGCCTTTGATCTCGAGAAGGTCGGCGATCTCCTGAAGGATTCGGGAGATAGCGAGATTATCCATGTTCAATCCGGCGTCCCCACGCCGGAGCTCAGCCGCAACCCTTCGGTCTCGATGCGATAGTCGAGCACGCGCGCGCCGCCGGCCGTGAGCGCGTCGGCGATCGCGGATCGCGCCGCCGGCGGACCGTAACAGAAGAGGCACCCGCCGCCGCCGGCGCCGCACACCTTGGCCGCGGTCGCGCCGGCGCGGTCGGCGCGAGCGATCAAGTCGTCGATGGTCGGGGTCGAGACGCCAGGCGAGAGGCGTTTGCGATTCTCCCACTCGACCGCGATCTGCCGCCCGACCTCATCCCAGTCGCCGCGTTGAAGCGCCGAACGCATGGCGACCGCTGTGTCGCGAATGCGCTCGAAGCACTGGAAGATGCGCGGATCGCCGTCCGTGTGACGCTTGGTGATCTCCCAGTTGTTCGTGCCGGAGTTGCGCGGCGCGCCGGTGTAGGCGAGGACGATGCGCCGCTCGAGCTCGGCGGCGTCGACGTCGAGGCCGACGCGCCTGATGCCGGCGACGCCAAGCTCGACAGCGGCGACGCCGCCGTACAGCGCCGGCCGATAATCCTGCACGCCGGTCGGCACGCGGATCGTCTGGCACTCGACGTTCATCGCGACCTGCAGCAGCCGATCTGGATCCTCGGACGATTTCGTCCATCGCGCGGCCGCGCCGCAGACGGCGATCGTCAGCGCGGACGACCCGGCGATGCCCGCGCCGGCGGGCGATTCGCCGCGCGTGATCACTGTCACGTTTTCAAGTTGATAGTGCCGGGCGATGCGGGCGAGGAGCGACAGATCGCCGGAGGCGTCGAGCGTCGACCACGTCGAGGCGACGACGGTGCGGTCGGTGTCGATGGAGCGCAACTCGATGCGGCCGTCGATGCGCGACTGGAGCTCCGCGTGCGCGCGCAGGCTGATGGCGGCGTTCAGCGTCAGCGCACCATCATGTAATAAATAGACCGGCCAGATGTCGAGCGTGCCGCCGGCCAGGTCGATGCGCGTGGGGGCGGACGACACAATGCTTTTCACGGGCCGGTTCACTGGCGGGAATTATAGCGGGTCGCTTTCAGCGGTACAATCTTGACCGCCCATGTCGCCGCTCGCGCTCCGCCGCCAGATCGGACAGTTGCTGATCGCCGGGTTCAACGGCCCCCAGATTCCCGTCGAGCTGCGCTCGCTGGCCAGGGAGTTCGGGCTCGGCGGCGTCATCCTCTTCGCCCGGAACATCGTCGAGCCCGAGCAGGTCGCCGAGGTCAGCTTCGAGGCGGCGCGGCTGGTTCCGGAAATGCCGGCGTGGGTGTCCGTCGATCAAGAGGGCGGACGCGTGGCGCGCCTGAAGGCGCCGTTCACCGAATGGCCGCCCATGGCGACGCTCGGGCGAAGCGGCGACGCGCGGCTGGCGGAGCGATTTGCCCGCGCGCTCGCGGCCGAGCTCAAAGCCGTCGGCATCACGCTGGACTACGCGCCCGTGCTCGACGTCTTCACGAATCCGAAGAACACCGTCATCGGCGACCGCGCGCTGGCGCAGCAAGCCGACGAGGTGGCGCGACTGGGCGCCGCGATCGTCAGAGGACTGCAGCACGAGGGAATCGCCGCGTGCGGCAAGCACTTTCCCGGACACGGCGACACGGTCGCTGACTCGCATCACGAGCTGCCGCTCGTCGAGCATCCGCCCGAGCGGCTCCGCGAGGTCGAGTTCCTGCCGTTCAAGGCGGCGATCGACGCGGGCGTCGCGACGATCATGACCGCGCACGTCTTCGTCCCGTCGGTGGACGACAAGAAGCCGGCGACGCTCTCGAAGCGCGTCGTGACCGAACTCCTGCGCAACGAACTGAAGTACGAGGGCGTGATTCTGAGCGACGACCTCGAGATGAAAGCCATCGCCGCCACCTACGCCGTGCCTGCAGCCGCCGTGCTGGCGATCGACGCGGGCTGCGACGGCGCGCTCATCTGCAGCGGCGATCACGAAACGCAGTGGGCCGCGCTCGAAGCGCTCGTGCACGCGGTCGAAGACGGCACGTTGAGACTCGCGCGCGTCGAGGACGCGCTCACGCGGCAGCGGCGCGCCAAGGAACGGTTCCTGGCATCGCCGGTCGCCGCGACACCGCCGGCGCGGAAAGCGCTCCGCGAGGCGCTCGGGCGCGACGAGCATCGCGCCATCGCCGAAGAGATGGCGCGATTTCTGTGATGCTCAAGCCACGCGCTCTCGCGCCGGGCGACCGCCTGGCGGTCGTCTCGCCGGCGAGCCCGTTCACGCGGGAGGAATTCGATCTCGGGCTCGCGGAAATCCGGAAGCTGGGCTTCGTGCCGGTCTACGACGACTCCGTGTTCGCGCGCAGGGGCTACGTGTCGGGCGCGCCGGAGGTCCGCGCGGCCGCGATCAAAGCCGCGTGGCTCGACCCGGCGATTGCGGGTCTGATCGGCGTGCGGGGCGGATACGGCAGCGCGCAGGTGCTGCCGCTGCTCGACCCCGAAGACGCGCGGCGGGCGCGCAAACCGTTCATCGGCTACAGCGATCTGACGGCGATGCTGACGTTTCTGACGCAGGTGTGCGAGGTCGTCGCGTTTCACGGACCGATGCTCGCCGGACGCTTGAGCCTCGGCGCCGACGGGTACGACGCGGACTCGTTCTCCAAGGCACTCTGCCGGCGCGAACCGATGGGCGAGCTTGCGCCCGCCGGTCTCGAGTCGATCCGCCCCGGCGAAGGCGCCGGCCGTCTCCTGGGCGGCACGCTCACGCAGCTGCTGGCGTCGCTCGGCACGCCGTTCGCTTTCGATCCGCCATCAGGGTACGTGCTGTTTCTCGACGAAGTGGGCGAGCGGCCTTACCGCCTGGATCGCATGGTCACGCAGCTCAAACAGACGGGGCTGTTCGCGCGCGCGTCGGCCGTCGTGATCGGCGAGTTGCCGAAGTGCGACGAGCCAGGCGGCCAGCCGACCGCGCGGTCGGTCATGGCCGACCTGTTCGCGGAGTTTCGCGGGCCTGTCCTGATCGGTTTCCCCTCCGGGCATACGAACGGCGCGGCGATGACATTGCCCTTCGGCGTCGCCGCGCGCGTGATCGGCGGGGGCGCGCCGCGTCTGGTAATCGAAGAGAGCGCCGTTGAGTAATGTCTGACAACATTCACTTCATCGGCATCTGCGGCACGGCGATGGCGACGCTCGCGGCCATGCTGAAGCGGAAAGGGTTCGACGTGCGCGGCTCGGATCAGGACGTCTATCCGCCGATGAGCGACTTTCTAACCGCGGAACAGATTCCGGCGTTCGCCGGTTACGACGCCGGGCACATCACGGCCGATCTCGACCTCGTCATCGTCGGCAACGCGATCTCGCGCGGCAATCCTGAACTCGAGGAAGTGCTCGATCGAAAGATCCGGTACTGCTCGCTGCCCGAGGCGATTCGCGAGCATTTTCTCTGGGGCGCGCGCTCGATCGTGATCGCCGGCACGCACGGCAAGACGACGACGACGGCGCTCACCGGCTGGTTGCTGACGCACGGCGGCGTCGATCCGAGCGTGCTTGTCGGCGGCATCGTGAGGAACTTCGGCGAAAACGGATCGAGCTATCGGCTGGGGAGCGGCCGCGACTTCGTGATCGAGGGCGACGAGTACGACAGCGCGTACTTCGATAAGACGGCGAAGTTCCTGAAGTACCTGCCCGACATCGCCGTCATCAACAACATCGAGTTCGATCACGCGGACATCTACGCGGATCTCGACGCGGTGAAGCTGGCGTTCCGCCGGCTGGTCGCGCTCGTGCCGCGGCGCGGACTTCTTCTGCTCGGCGCCGACAGCGCGAACGCGGGCGCGCTGGCTGGCGTCGCCGTGTCACGTGTCGAGACGTTCGGGCTCGCCGAGGGCGCCGACTGGCAGGCGCACGACCTCGAGGCCGCCGGCAGCGCGACGCGGTTCAAGCTGCTGCGTCGAGGCACGCTGTTCGGCAGTTTCGAAGCGCCGCTCGTCGGCGCGCACAACGTGCGGAACGCGAGCGCGGCGATCGCGATCGCGACCGAGGTCGGGCTGGCGCCGGATGAAATCGCGGACGGGCTTCGGACCTTCAAAGGCGTGAAGCGACGGCTGGAGATCGTCGGCGTCGCGGGCGGCGTGACGGTCTACGACGATTTCGCGCACCATCCGACCGCCGTCGCCGAAACGCTGGCGGGGCTGCGTGCCGCGCATCCTGACGCGCGCATCTGGGCGGTGTTCGAGCCGCGCTCGGCGTCGTCGTGCCGGCGCGTGTTCCAGGACGATTTCGGGCGCGCGTTCGCCGGCGCCGATCGCGTGCTGATCGCGCCCATCTTCCGGTCGAAGTTGCCAGAGGCCGAGCGCCTGTCCGTGCCGCAGCTCATCGACGACCTGCAGGGGCGCGGACAGGATGCGGCGGCTGCCGAGTCGATCGACGCGATCGTCGAGACGATCGTGCAGGACCATCGCGCCGGCGACCTCGTCGTCCTGATGTCGAACGGCGGCTTCGGCGGCATTCATCAGAAACTGCTGCGGGCGCTGGCGTGACAGGCGTGTCTGGCGTAAGTGTCCCGCGTATCGTCGCCGCGGGGGATGCCGCGCTCGTCGTGGAGTTCGAGGCGCGCATCGATCCCGCCATCAACGCCCGCGCCATCGCGCTGGCGGACGCGATCCAGTCCGCCGCGCTCGAGGGCGTCCGCGACGTCGTTCCCACGTACAGATCGGTCGCCGTGTACTTCGACCCGCTGCGCACCGACTACGACACGCTGGTGAAGCGCGTCGAACACGAAGCGCTGGCGCCACAGAAGGAGCCCAGCTCCGCTCGCGCCCCGATTCGCGTCCCCGTCTGCTACGGCGGCGCGTGCGGTCCGGATCTTCCCGGCGTGGCGGCGTTCGCCGGTGTGAGCGAAGAGGACGTGATCCGCGCGCACAGCGCGGGCACGTATCGCGTGTTCATGCTCGGCTTCGTGCCCGGGTTTGCCTATATGGGCACCGTCGATTCTCGCATCGCGATGCCGAGGCACGCCACGCCGCGCGTGCGCGTGCCGCTCGGATCGGTCGGGATCGCCGGCGTGCAGACCGGCATCTATCCCGCCGAGACGCCCGGCGGCTGGCAACTGATCGGCCGCACGCCCGTGAAGCCGTTCGATCCCCAGCGGCCGGAGCCGTTCCTCCTGCAGGCCGGCGACACCGTGCAGTTCTACGCGATCAGCCGCGAGGAGTTCGAGCAGTGGCCATCCGCGTAGTCAAGCCGGGCATGCTGACGACGGTTCAGGATGCCGGCCGGTGGGGTTACCAGGCGCGCGGCGTGCCCGTCGCGGGACCGATGGATCTGCTGTCGCACCGCGTCGGGAACGCGCTCGTGGGCAACGATCGCGCCGCGGCGACGCTCGAGATCACGCTGCTTGGTCCTGAACTGGAATTCGAAAGCGAGCGCGTCGTCGCCGTGACGGGCGCGGAATTCGATCTGGCGCTCGACGGCAAGCCTGCGCGGATCAACGCGCCGTTCCTGGTCGCGTCGGGATCGCATCTGCAGTTTCTCGCCAGGAAGAAGGGCACGCGCGCGTACCTCGCCATCTCGGGAGGCGTCGCGACGCCGGTTGTGCTTGGCAGTCGCGCCACACACCTCGTGAGCGCCATGGGCGGGTACGAGGGCCGCGCGCTCAGGGCCGGCGATCGCGTGACGCTGGGCCAGTCCGCCGCTGGCGCTACAAGCGCGCACGCGCTCGAAGAGCCCGTCGTGGCGCTCCCTGAAGGCGGCGCGACGCTTCGCGTGCTGCCGGGACCGCAGGACGACTACTTCGCGCCCGACGCGCTCGACGTCCTGCAATCGGCGCCGTACGTCGTCGGCGCGAACTCCGATCGCATGGGCTTTCGCCTGGACGGCCCACGGCTCACGCACGCGCGCGGCGCCGACATCATTTCCGACGCGACGCCACTCGGCGTGCTGCAGGTGCCGGCGTCGGGCTTGCCGATTTTACTAATGGCGGATCGCCAGACGACCGGCGGCTATCCGATCGTCGCGACGGTGATCTCGGCGGACATGTCCATGGCGGGGCAGCTCGGCCCCGGCGACAGGATCACGTTCGCCGCGTGCACACCGCGTGAGGCGATGTCCGCGCTCATCGCGCAGGAGCGGGCGCTCATGGCACTCGGCGCATGACCATCGTCGAGGCCTTTCGCGATCGCCTGGGGCCCGATCGGCTTCAGGCGAACGTGCCGCTCGCGCCATTGACGACGTTCAGCGTCGGCGGGCCGGCCGAGTGGCTCATCGAAACCAGAAACAGCGACGAGATCGTGACGGCGCTGAAGCTGGCGCACGAGCTCGGCGTTCCGGTCACGATCCTCGGCGGTGGATCCAATGTGCTCGTCGCCGACTCCGGCGTACGCGGCCTTGTTGTTCGTCCGCGCGGCGGACACATTCAGCGCGTGGAGCAGACGCGCGTGCGCGCCGATGCGGCGGTGACGATCAACGGTCTCGTGCGATGGACCGTCATTCACGGCGCGGCCGGGCTCGAAGCCTGGGCCGGAACGCCGGGCACCGTGGGTGGCGCCATCTTCGGCAACGCGCACTTCGGCGGCCGATTGATCGGCGAGCTTGTCATTGACGTCCGGCTCGCGAGCCGAACGGGCGCGACGACGGATGTTCCGGTGTCGGCGATGGCCTTCGGATACGATCGGAGCCGGCTGCAGGACTCGGGCGAGGTCCTGCTGTCCGCGGTGTTCCGCGTCACGCCGGGTGATCCGGCCGCGCTTCGCGCGACGGCGAAGGCATCGCTGGCCTTTCGCAAGCGGACGCAGCCGCTCGAATCGCCGAGCGCCGGCTGTATTTTTCAGAATCCACAGCCCGGCCGCGACGTCGTCCCTGACGGCATCCCGTGGTCGGCTGGCGCGCTGGTCGATCGCGCCGGATTGAAGGGAACCGCGATCGGCGGAGCCCGCGTGTCACCGGCGCACGGCAACTTCATCGTCAACGAAGGCCGTGCGACGGCGGCCGAGATCCGGCAGTTGATTCGACGATGCCAGGCCGCGGTCCGCGAGCGGTTCGGCGTCGAGTTGAGAGAAGAAATCGTCTACCTGGGGCGCTTCGACTGACGACGACGAAACGACCAACGACTAATGACCAACGACTAACGACTAACGACCAACGACTAACGACCAACGACTATTTATGTCTACGTTACTGATCGAAGGACGTCACCGCCTCTCGGGCTCCGTCGACGTCGAAGGCAACAAGAACGCCGCGTTGCCGCTGCTGGCCGCGTGTCTTCTGACGACGGAAGAGTGCGTGCTGACCAATGTGCCGCGGATCAGCGACGTCGAGGTGATGGCGCGCCTGCTGCTCGATCTCGGCGCCGAGGTCGAAGGCATCGGGAGCACGACGCTGCGAATTCGCTGCCCGAAGGTCGTCAAGGACGAGCCGGACGCCACGCTCGTCGGCCGGCTGCGCGGATCCGTTCTGTTGCTCGGCCCGCTGCTGGCGCGCCGCGGACGCGCGCAGCTCGCGCCGCCCGGCGGTGATTTTCCGGCGCGCCGGACGATCTCGACGCATCTCGAGGCGCTGGCGGCGATGGGCGCGCGACAACTCGAAGGCGCCGGCCACGTGCTCGAGACGCCGGACGGCCTGCACCCGACGTCGATGTACCTCTACGAAGCGTCGGTGACCGGAACGGAGACGGCGCTGCTGGCGGCGGCTGCCGCGCCCGGCATCACCGAGATCCGAAACGCGGCGTGCGAGCCGCACGTCGTCGAGCTGTGCATCTTCCTGTCGCAGCTCGGCGCCGGCATCAGCGGCGCCGGGACGAGCACGATTCGCATCGAGGGTGGCGCCAAGTTGCACGGCGCCGAGCATCGCTTGTGGGGCGATTACATCGAGGCCGGAAGCTGGGGTGTGGTCGCCGCGGTCACGGGCGGCGAGATCGAAGTGAAAGGCGCGCGCGCCGAGGACATGGAAGTCGTCGCGGCCGTGCTGACGCGGATGCAGGTCGCGTGCACGTTCGACGCCGACGTTTTCCGCGTGGAGGCGTCGCGCTTGAAGGCGGCAGGCCGCATTACCACTGGACTCTGGCCGGGATTCCCGAGCGACCTCGTCAGTCTCGTCACGGTACTGGCGACGCAGGCGGAAGGGCAGACGCTGGTCCACGACTGGATGTACGAGCTGCGGCTGTTCGCGCTCGAGCAGCTCAGCGGGATGAGCGCGGATCTGTTCCTCTGCGACCCGCACCGCATCATCGTGACTGGACCGAAGCGGCTGCGCGGCCGTCCGCTGGACAGCCGCGATCTGCGTTCAGGAATGGCGTTGATCGCCGCGGGGCTCGCGGCGGAAGGGCAGAGCAGACTGTCGCCGCTCGAGACGGTCGAGCGCGGCTACGCCAGGCTCGTCGAGCGGCTGCAGGGACTGGGCGCGCAGGTCTCGCGCTTGTAGCGCGAGCCTTTCAGGCGAGCGTCAGCGATGGCCGCCGCGGCCGTCGGGCTTCTTCACCGGCTCGTCGGCCTTCGGCGGCTCGGGCGGCTTGGGCGGCTCCACGAGGACCGGCAGTCCGATATCGGAGAGCGGCGCGAGCGAGTCGCGTCCCACGCGGAACGGCCTCAGATCGGCCTCGGTCAAATCCAGCAACCGGATAATGTGCGGCGTCAGCGTCAGAATGATGTCCGTCTGATCGGTGGACTTCGTCGTATGGGCGAACAGCCGGCCGATGCCGGGAATGTCGCTCAAGCCGGGGATGCCCTCGAGCGTCTGTCGCTCATCGTCTCGAATCAGCCCCGCCAGCATGTTCGTCTCGCCATCGTGCAGGCTGATCAGCGTCTTGATCTCGCGGTTGCCGAACGTCGGCAATCCGCCGAACCCGGTGCCGGAGACGTTGGTCACGCCGATGTTCAGATCCAGCGTCACTGAGTCGTCGTGGTGCGTACGCGGCGTGATGTCGATGTTCACGCCGATGGTCTGATAGTTGTACGACGTGATCGGCTGCTGCGGCGTGCCGCCGGTGGCGATGGGCGCGAAAGTCGTCACAGGGACGGGCACGTTCTCGCCGAACTTGGCCGTCGCCTTGGAACCGTCCGTCGTCCGCAGCTGAGGATTCGCCAGCGTGCGCGTGTTCGCGTCGTTCTTCAGCAGCCGGTAGTACAGCGTCGGCAGATTCGCGAAGAGAATATCGGACTGCGAGAGGTTCCGCAGCGTCTGCAGCGTGACGTTGGAATCCGTCGCGCGGATCGACGTTGAGCCGTTGACGCCGGACGAACCCGCCGAAGCGATCTGCAGACCGTATTCCGCGAGCTTGGTGCGGTTCACTTCGAGCAGTTCGACGTCGATGATGAGCTCGGGCCGCGCCTTGTCGATCGCGGAGAGCACGCGCCCGACCGCGGCGATGCGCTCGGGCGTGTCCTTCACGGTCAGCGCGTTCGCGGCGGTCGTCGGCGAGATGCGCCGCGCGTCGAGCACCATGCGCAGCATGTCCATCGTTTCCTTGAGATCCGCGTTGCTCAGATAGAACGTGCGGACGATCTCTTCTTCGTACTCACGCCGCTTCGCGGGGTTATCAGGGATGACGACGATCGTTTTCGCGGCCGTGACGTGGAAGAACGTGCGCGTCGCGCCGGACAGCGTGTTGAGCGCGTCCTCGAGCGTCGCGTTGCGCAGGTCGACCGTGACCGGCGTCTCGCGGAACGATTGATCGAAGATCAGGCCGATGTTGGCGAAGCGCGCGATCGCGGTGAAGACGTCGCGGCTGCTGGCCTCACGGAAGGTGAGGGTCGCCGGCATCTTGACGTCCTTCGGCAGATCGAGTCCGGGCGGCGCGAGATCGCGCGACCGCTCGATCAGCGTCTGCAGCTCGGTCTTGCCTTCGCGCGCGACCGCGACTTTGGCGCGGAGCTTGTTGCGTGTCGACCGCAGTTCCTGATCGATGTCGCCGTTGCCCGGATTCAGTTCGGCCGCCAGCTCGTACTCGGCGAGCGCCTGATCCAGCTTGCCCGTGGCCGCGAGACGCCGCGCGTGCGTGAAGTGCTCCTCCGACGCGCGGACCTTCGCGCGCTGCAGCGCCAGGCGGAGACCGTTGTCGCCCGGCTTCAGCCGCAGGGCCTTGGTGTACTCGACGACGGCGAGGTCGTAGTCCCGGGTCCGCTCGGCCGTCTCGCCGCGACGGAGCGCGCTCGACGCGGCGCAGGCGCCGACACTGAGACAGATGCCGGCCAATGCCAGCGCCAGCCATGGCGCGCGGCGGCGGGGCGTCGAACGACGATTACGGGCGAGAGGAGGCTGTGACAACATCAACACCACGCGGTATCTTGAACGCGAAGTCCTTATCGGTCAGACCGACGTTTTCCTTCAGGTTTTTGAAGGAAAAGCTCGATTTTCCGCCCTGCGCGTCTACGGTCACGAGGCCTCGCAGCCCCAGCGACGCCGGGTCGACGACGAGGACCAGCCAATCGTACTCCCGCTGCGGCGACTTGGGCACCAGCTTCAGCGACCGGCTGCCGGCGGGCATCCCGGCCGGCAACTCGACCAGCGTCGGCGTGAAATCGCGCGTCAGGTTGCCCTTGCCCGCCAGAAACAGCGTCGGCGTCGTCGCATCGTCTTCCGGCGGGATCGTGGCGACGATGACTTGCTTATCTTCCGGGATGTACGAGTACATCTTCACGCCGTCGGAGACGAACGTCTTTTCCTCGGGCGCGGAGTATTCCCATCGCATCTTGCCGGGCTTCTTGATGAGCAGACGTCCGCGCTCCGTGATGAGTTTGCGCAGGACGCCGCCTTCGTACGCGTGGACGAAGTCCGCTGAGAAGTCCTTGATACCGTCGTACTTTCGCTGGAGCGCCTGAGCGAACTCGGGCGCGGTGGGATCCGCGGCAGCCGTCAGGCGCGCGGACGGCGCGGCTGCGACCAGCATTCCACCCGCGACGACGATCGCCAGCGCCGCACGGGCAGCTGCCATGTCCTAACCATACCACCCGGCAGCGGTCAGCGCGCGGCGCGCTTGGCCGCGAGGATGGTCCGCACGTCCTCGATCGATCGCGTGTTGACGACGTGCCGCGGCTCCACCCAGCCGCGTCGCGCCGTGAGGACGCCGAGCTGCATCTGGCGGCGCAACAGCGTCGCGCGGTGGCTGTCGCTGCTGATCGCGATCGTCAGTCCGGCCGCAACCGCTCGGCGCGCGAGCTCTCCGTCCATGTCGAGATGCGCGGGCGCGCCGTCGACCTCGACCAGCGTGCGCGTCTCGACCGCCATCGCGAAGAGACGGTCGTAGTCGAGGTCGTAGCCGGGCCGGTGCGGAACGAGGCGATTGGTCGGGTGCGTGATCATCGTCACGAGCGGATGCTTCATCGCCGAGGCGTACCGCTTCATCAGCTGATCAGGGGAGTGACCCATGCCCTCGTGCAGCGACGCGAGGGCCAGATCGAATCGCTCGAGGACCTTGTCCGGAAAGTCGAGACGGCCGTCGGGCAGGATGTCCACTTCGCAGCCGTGCAGGATGGTGATGTCCGGATAGCGCTCACGCAGCTGCTGAATGTCCTCGGCCTGCTTCCCGACGCCCTCGACAGTGAGAGTCCGCGTCGCGGCCGAGTGCGGCGAGTGATCGGTGATCGCGAGGTACTGATACCCGAGCGTCCGGCACTCCTGTACCATCGCCTCGATCGAATCGCGGCCATCGCTGTACGTCGAGTGCATGTGCAGGTCGCCGCGGATGTCCTGCACCGACACGAGCGCGGGAAGCTCGCCGCGGGCGGCGGCGGCGATCTCGTCGTCGCCGTTGCGGATCTCCGGGGGCACGGGCTGAAGGCCGATCGCCGCGTAGATTTCGTCTTCGCTCGCCGCCGGGCGGAGCGTGCCATCGCTCGTGTAGAGACCGCCGGGTGTGAGCAGCCAGCCCGTCGCGGCTGCGCGCGCGCGCAGCGCATCGAAGTGCCGCACCGATCCCGTCAGGTAGAGCAACGTCGCGCCGGCGTTCGCGGGTTCGGGTACACGGAGCCCGACTTGCACGCGCTCGTCGAGCAGATAGAGGCGCCGCTCGCTCCGATGCAGGCAGCGCGGCGCCTCGACGACGCGCAGCGCCTCCTCGATGACGTCGCGCGGCTGGTCGGCGGCCGCCACGATCTCGATGTCGCCCACCATGTCCTGTCCGCGGCGCAACGATCCGGCTGCGTGCGCCCAGACGACGCCGGAGAGCGCGCGCAGCCGCTCGAGGAACGGCTCGGCGAGGGCGGTGGCGCGGCCGAGCGGAATGCGCGGGACCAGCGCGCGGAGGGCGGGCAGCGCGGCGCTGATCGCCGCCTCGACGCCGACGCCGATGCCGGGCAGTTCCTGCAGCGTGCGCTCGCCGACGGCGGCCGCGAGGTCCGCGTTCGACGTGATGCCCAGCGCCTTGTGAATGGAGGCCAGCTGCTCGAGCGTGACGGCGCCGGATTCGAACAGCCAGCGCAGGTCAGCCGGCAGATCGGCGATCGTCGACTCGACGAGCACCCAGCCGCCGGTCTCGTACATCTGACGCAGTCGCTTGAGAATCTCCGGGTCGATGTCGGGAGGCGGTGTCTCGAAGAGCGATCCGAGCTCGGCGTCGGATTCGAGATGCCGCAGGCTCGCCAGTTCCCGGGTGCGCGCCAAAAAGGCCTCTTCGGCCGCGTCGCCGCGGATCATCGCCAGCAGGGCGAGCTGATCGAGCGTGCGCTGAAGGGGAGCGCCGGTCGTGGTGCGGGAATCGTCCGGAATGGACGGGCTAGCCTTTCAGTGCGCCGGGCTCGGGCGGCGCCTGTTTCGGCGCCTCCTTCGTTTCGATCGGCAGGTTCGCCGCGAGCCAGTCGCTGATACCGCCCTTGAGCGCGACCGCCTGGTACCCCAGACGGATCAATTCCGCCGCGACGTCGGAGCTCGCCAGCTCGTTCGGATCCGAATCGTAGACGACGACCTCGCGGTCGCGCGGGATCGACAGCGCGCGCGCGTCGTGGGCGTAGCGCAGCGAGGCCGGCAGCTTCACGGTGCTGTGTTCGTACGGATATTTGAGCCTGGCGTCGACCACAACGGGCGGGGTGCCGCTGTCGAGGCGCGCCTTCAATTCTTCTTTGGTGATGCGAGGGACGGGCACGGAATCGTATTGTGATCGCGGCGCGCGCGGACTGTCAACTTCAGCGCCTAGCGCGCGGCGGCGCGACTGAACGGAAGCGCGCGTCGGGTCGAGGTCGAGGCGCCGCTCGTCGGCGCGTGCGCGACAGAGGCGGTCGTGTGCGGCGGCTTGTCGAGCGAAATGCCCGCCGAGCGTTTGCCACAGTGGACGCAGCGCAGGAATATCGCGCCGGGCTCGCACCAGACGCCGAATTCATGACGACCGGAGAGGTAGCAGTTGAGCCATTTCCACATCACACGCCTCAGTTCCTCGCAGCCCTCACAGTGGGGTAGTTACCCTATGGCAAGAGGGATGCCGACGTCGAGCTATTTCTTCTAAGACATCGGCACGGGGCCGATGGAACTTGACGTTCGCGGCCGATAAGTGAGTGCAGCGAGGGTGGGATTCAGGGCGAAGAGCCCAGGCTGGATGTTCCAGAATTGAACAGATTCGGCCCAGCGACTCGCGTTTCTGTAAGATGCCCAGCAGAGGGAACCGATGGCCAAGCAACTGGAACTCAAGGGTCGGCACTACTGGATTCTCTCGGAGCCGCACGGTAGCGGCTGGAAGGCGAGCGTCACCGAGGCCAAGGACGACGGCCAGAGCGTGCCTGTCGGCATCGAGGCGACGGCGGAGACGCGCGGTGCTGCTGACGACGCCGCAGAACGCAAGCTTCGACGACTGCTCCAGGCCTACTAACGCGCCGCAACCCCCTTAGTCGTCATCGCCCGAGCACATCCCTGGCTCGACTGTCTGGCGATGAGGACGCACCTTTCCTTCTCCTGCGGGCTACGCCCCGGCATCCCTGTTGCACAGCGTCTGGCATTTCCCCATAGGAGGGCGAGTGGATCGACGTCAGTTCTGCAGTCAGGCGCTGCAGATCGTTTCAATCGGGACGATGGGATCGTTGTTTCAAGCGTGCGGCGGCAGCTCGACGAGTCCCGACTCCGCGCCGGCGCTTCCGGTCATCAGCGCGGGCGTGGTCAATGGCGCGGTGACGTTCAGCGTCGATGCGGCATCGCCGCTGGCGTCCGTCGGCGGCGCCGCGCTCGTGCAGGCGCCGGCGGGGAATTTCCTCGTCTCGCGCATCGCGCAGGACGCCTTCACGGCGCTGACGGCCGTGTGCACGCACCAAGCGTGCACGGTCAGCGGATTCCAGAACTCGACGTACGTCTGCCCGTGCCATGGATCGCGGTACTCCACGAGCGGCAGCGTCGTCCAGGGCCCGGCCACTGCGCCGCTGCGCGGATTCACCGCGAGATTCAGCAACAACGTCCTGACGATTTCCTGACCGCGTCGGAACCGTCGCGGCCTCCGCGTCTACAATGGTCGCCGCCCGATGGCGGCCATATTCGCGGTTCTGGGGTCGATTGAGTCGTCGGCGTTTTCGACGTGGCTGCGGGAGTCACCCTCGCTGCTCGCGTTTCCGCTCATGCTGTCGCTCCATGCCATCGGCATGGGGCTCGCGGCCGGGATCAACGGCGCGATCGCGTTGCGCATCCTCGGCGTCGCGCCTGGCGTCCCGCTCGGCGGGATGCGGCCGTTCCTCCGCGTCATGTGGGCGGGATTCTGGATGAACGCCGCGTCCGGCGTCGCGCTGCTGATCGCGTATCCGACCAAGGCCCTCACCAATCCCGACTTCTATCTCAAGCTGACGTTCATCGCGCTCGCGCTGGTGACCGTGCGCGCGCTTGATCGTCGCGTGTTCCGCGCGCCGCAGGCGCTCGACGCCGTGCCCACGCCGCCCGGAGCAAGGGTTCGGCGGCTGGCCGTCGCGTCGCTGACGTGCTGGGCCGGTGCGATCATTGCCGGCCGGCTCCTCGCGTACACCTATACGCAGTTGTTGGCGAGCTGGCGATGACGCTCGTGACGTGGCAGTCGTGGCTGGTTCGCACGTTCGCGCGCGGGACGCTGGCGGCCGCGTTCATGCGCACGCACTGGGGATGGCCGGCGGCGGAGAGCGTCCATTTCATCGGGCTCTCGTTGCTCTTCGGCACCATCGTCGTGTGGGATCTGCGGCTGCTCGGCGTCGGCAGGCGTATCCCGTTCGCGGCGTTGCATGCGTTGCTCCGATGGACGGGAATCGGCTTCGCGTTGAGCGCCGGAAGCGGCGTGATGTTCCTGATGACCGAGCCGACGGAGTACGTCTACAACCCGTCGTTTCATTTCAAGATGGCGTGTCTCGCGATCGCGGGGCTGAACGCGGCGGCGTTCTACCTGACGGGCTACGGGCGAGCCGTCACGAGCGGCACTCGGGACGTGGCGCCGCGTGCGGCGAAGCTCTTCGCGGTGATCTCGCTGCTCGCGTGGCTTGGCGTGATCGTATTCGGCCGGCTGCTGACGTTCTACCGCCCGGCGTGGTGCGAGGCGACACCGGCGACCTTTGTCGCCCGCTGCGTGCCGTCACTGAATCAGCAGTAAACGCGACGAAGCCGCTGACGACGAATCATCAGCGGCCTCGGATGCGGCGAAATTTCTAAAGAGTGTGGTGGACGGCAGGAGGCTCGAACTCCCGACCTCCGCGTTGCGAACGCGAGCGGAAAGCCGAGCGATGTCGTTGGCCCATCACGACATCGGCGACGTAAGGCTCGCTGATCTGCCCATCACGGAAACCCGCATCAACACGCACTGAACTGCATAGTCCTGCAGGACCGATGGGCAGAAAGGCGGGCAGAATGAAATATGCGGCGCACGGGGTGGCGGGTGAGGGCTGGAAGCCTAGAAGGCGGTCGACACGCGCGCGCTCGCTGTGCAGTGGGCGGAAGAAGAACGGATGGTGCTGCATACGTCTTGATGTGTTGTGATAATTCAAATAAGGGTGAGGCCCACCCACGAACATGCACCGACACGACAACACGTTTCTCGGCCTGAAGGAGATCGGGTCCCGGGCGCTGCCGTACAGGGCGAACTTCGAATTCGAAGGAGAGTTCATCGACCAGGCGCACGCACGCATCGCGAGCCATCCTCTCCTGAACGGCCTTCTCATCCAGCTTCCGAACGGCCCCAACGGTGCTCCCGTCCCGGGATGGCTCCAGCGGGCGGACGCGCTGAAGCTGTACGAGTTGGCCTATTTCTCGGCGGGGGACATCCTCGAGCTGGGCTCGTTCCACGGGCTCAGCGCCATGATCATGTCGATGGCGGTCCAGGAAGCGCGGCGGAGCATTCGCATCCACACGGTCGATCTCGACTCGAGCTGCACCGAGCAGGCGGTCGCGAACCTCGCGCTGAACGGGCTCGCCGAGCACGTGGACGTCGCTTGTGACGAGGCGGGTCGTGCGATCAAGAGGCTCGCTTCGGAGTCGAGGAAGTTCGGCTTCACGTTCGTCGACCATTCCCACGCGTACGAGCCGGTGCTCGAGGTTTGCAAGAGCGTCCATCAGGTCCTCCTACCAGGAAGCTTCGTCCTCTTCCACGACTTCAACGACCCCCGGAATAGGAACGCCGGCGACGGAGGCTACGCCGTGTACCAGGCCGTCATGGATGGGCTACCCGGAGACCTCTTCGATTTCTACGGAATCTACGGGTGCGCGGCGCTCTACCGCCTGAGGCCGTGACCGAGTACCACGACTCCACGGTGATGGCCATCTCGGGTCACTCCTCGACGCGGATGCTCGCGCGGTACACGCATCCGACGGAAGAACGGCGGATCGGCGCGCTGAATCTGCCGCGCGTGGTCACAAACAGGTCACCAAATCAGAACGCCGCTGACGATGACTCGTCAACGGCGTCTGAAATTGCTGAGTTGCTGAGAGATTGTGGTGGACGGCAGGAGGCTCGAACTCCCGACCTCCGCGTTGCGAACGCGGCGCTCTCCCAGCTGAGCTAGCCGCCCACGGCGTGAACGGCCATTGTACCATGCCGTTTTCCGCGGCCGCAATGCGCCCGGGGTCCTGCTGCGGTACACTCGCACGGATGTCGGCGATCAAACGCATCGGCGTCTTGACGGGCGGCGGCGACGCACCCGGCCTCAACGCCGTGATCCGGGCGGTCGTCAAGGCGTCCGCCAACAGCGGCATCGAATGCGTCGGCCTCGAAGACAGCTTCGACGGACTGATCGAACCCGATCGCGCGCGTCCGCTGACGCCGCGCGACGTGACCGGCATCCTGCGCCTCGGCGGCACGATCCTCGGCACGACCAATCGCGGCAATCCGTTCGCGTATCCGGTCTCGACCTCCGAGGGCGTGCGCGACTACTCCGATCGCGTCGTCGAGATGTTCAACAAGATGGGCCTCGGCGCCCTGGTCGTCATCGGCGGCGACGGCACGCTCGCCATCGCGCACCGGTTCAGCGCCCTCGGGATCCCGATCGTCGGCGTGCCGAAAACGATCGACAACGACATCGTCGGGACGACGAATTGTTTCGGATTCGACACCGCCGTCGCGTTCGCGACCGACGCCATCGACCGGCTGCACACCACGGCCGAGGCGCACAAGCGGATCATGGTCGTCGAGGTGATGGGCCGCAACGCCGGATGGATCGCGCTCTACGCGGGCGTGGCCGGCGGCGCCGACGCCATCCTGATCCCCGAGATCCCGTTCGATCTGTCCCGCGTCGCGGCGCGGCTGCGCGAGCGCGACAAATGGGGCGCGAAGTTCAGCATCGTCGTCGTGGCCGAGGGCGCGTTTCCGGCGGGCGGCAGGACGTCGCTCATCGCCGCCGCCGGCGGCGGCCACGTCGAGCGTCTCGGCGGGATGGGCGCGCAGGTCGCGGACGCCCTGGCGAAAGAAACGGGGAAGGAAACGCGATCGGTCGTGCTCGGTCACCTGCAGCGCGGCGGCGCGCCGACGAGCTTCGACCGCGTGCTGGCCACGCGGTTCGGCGGCAAGGCGGTCGAGCTGCTCAAGCGCGGCGAATTCGGCACGATGGTCGCCTTCGCGCCGCCGGACATCATCGCGCGCCGCCTCGAGGACGTGGTGGGGAAGACGAAGACCGTGCCGAAGGATTCGGATCTGCTGGCGACCGCCAAAGCGCTCGGCGTGGCGTTCGGCGATTAGCGCAGGACGTCGAGGT
This sequence comes from Terriglobia bacterium, assembly GCA_020073005.1. Taxonomy (GTDB): domain Bacteria; phylum Acidobacteriota; class Vicinamibacteria; order Vicinamibacterales; family CAVVIG01; genus SRVP-36. Next base: position 96,223 of record JAIQFX010000013.1, read on the forward strand.
ACTTCAGCGCGCCGCCCGTGTTGAACAGCACCACGGACTCCTGCCGCTTCATCACGCCATCGGCGACGAGCCGCTGAATCGCGACGAGCGCGGCGCCGCCTTCGGGCGCGGCGCTGACGCCTTCGTGCGCGCCGATCGCGAGCATGCCGTCGACCATCGATCGATCCGACACGGCGAGCGCGGTGCCGCCGCTCTCGCGCACGGCGCGCAGGATCAGAAAATCGCCGATCGCCCGCGGCACGCGAAGGCCGTCGGCGATCGTCGTCGCGCCTTCCCAGGGCTCCGCTTTTTCCGTCCCCTGCTGAAACGCGCGGACGATGGGCGCGCAGTGCTCGGCCTGGACGGACACCATGCGCGGCCGGCGTCCGTTCATCCAGCCGATGCGCTCGAGCTCGTCGAAGGCCTTCCACATGCCGACCATCCCGGTGCCGCCGCCGGTCGGATAGACGATCCAGTCGGGCCACGTCCACTGCAGCTGCTCGGCCAGCTCGTAGGCCATCGTCTTCTTGCCTTCGATGCGATACGGCTCCTTCAGCGTGGAGACGTCGTACCAGCCGAGCGGACCGCCGCGCTCCGCCGCCATCCGGCCGGCGTCGGTGATCAACCCGTCGACGAGCGTGACGTTCGCGCCGTAGAGACGGCACTCGTCGACGAACGGCCGCTTCGCGTCTTTCGGGATGAACACTTCGCAGGCGAGACCCGCCGCCGCGGAGTACGCCGACGCGGCGTTGCCGGCATTGCCCGCCGTCGGCAGCGCGATCGTCGTCGCGCCGAGATACTTCGCGCGCGTGATCGCCGCGGACTGTCCGCGCGCCTTGAATGAGTTGGTCGGGTTGAGCGACTCGTCTTTGATGAAGAGCCGATCGAGTCCGATGGACGCGCCGAGCGAGCGGGCGTGGAACAGGGGCGTGAAGCCTTCACCGAGCGTGACGGGCGCTTCGCCGTCGAAGAGCGGCAGCAGCTCGCGATACCGCCACATGTTCGGCTCGCGTCCGGCGAGACTCTCGCGCGACCACGCGCGCGCGCGGCCGAGATCGTAGCGGGCGAGCAGGGGAGCGCCGCACGTGCAGAGGTGATGACGGCCGCGCGGGTCGAGCGTCGGCGCTCCGCATGGCACGGAGCACTCTAGATGAGTGAAGTAAGACACTTCAGCCTTTCGCCTTCAGCCTTCTCACTTCCCGAGTAACTCCCCGTCCTTCTTCTTCTGCAGGTCGTCAATCTGCTTGATGTGACTGTCGGTGAGCCGTTGCACTTCGTCGAGGCCCTTCTTCTCGTCGTCCTCGGAGATTTTGTGATCCTTGAGGATCTTCTTCAGCCGATCGTTGGCGTCGCGGCGCACCTGCCGCACGCTGTTGCGCGCTTCCTCGCTCAGCTTGTGGACGAGCTTCGAGAGCTCCTTGCGCCGCTCTTCCGTCAGCGCCGGCAGCGGGATGCGGACGATCTTGCCGTCGTTGGCCGGATTCAGCCCGAGCCCCGCCGCGCGGATCGCCTTTTCGATCGCGCCGAGCTGCGAATGATCGAACGGCTGCGCGACGATGAGCGTCGGCTCCGGGACCGAGAGCCCCGCGAGCTGATTGAGCGGCATCTTCGATCCATAGGCGTCGACCATCACGCCGTCGAGGATGTTGACCGACGCGCGGCCCGTCCGCACGCCCGCGAACTCGTGCTGAAGGTGCTGAAGGGCGGTGCTCATCCGCTTGTTCACTTCGGCGTACAGGCCCTTGAGGTCATTGACGTCCATGGCGATGCTCCCCGTTGAACAGAGTCACGCGGTCACGAGCGATCCGATCGGCTCGCCGACAATCGCGCGCTTGATGTTGCCCGGCGTGCGCAGGTTGAAGACGACGATCGGCAGCTTGTTGTCCATGCAGAGGGAAATGGCCGTCGCGTCCATCACGTTGAGGCGCTGCTCGAGCACTTGCAGGTAGGAGATCTTGTCGAAGCGTATCGCGTCGGGTTGGATCATCGGGTCGGCGTTGAAGATCCCGTCGACCTTCGTGGCCTTGAGAATCACGTCGGCCTTGATCTCCATCGCCCGCAACGCCGCCGCCGTGTCCGTACTGAAGAACGGATTGCCCGTGCCCGCGCCGAACACGACGACGCGGCCCTTCTCGAGATGGCGAATGGCGCGCCGGCGAATGAAGGGCTCCGCGACCGCGCGCATCTCGATCGCGGTGACGACGCGCGTGACAATGTTTTGTTGTTCCAGAGCATCCTGCAGGGCGAGCGCGTTGATGACCGTGGCCAGCATCCCCATGTAGTCCGCCGTCGCGCGATCCATCCCGCGCGCGCTGGCCGCGACGCCGCGGAAGATGTTGCCGCCGCCGATCACGATGGCGGTTTCGACGCCCATGCTCTGGATTTCGGCGATGTCCTTGGCGATCTGCGTGGCGACCGCCGGATCGATCCCGTAGGTCTGGCTCCCCATGAGGGCTTCGCCGGAGAGCTTGAGGAGGACGCGCTTGTAGGCGGGGACGGGGGAGGAGGTCACGAACAGCGATTATAGATACGGCGGACTGCAAAGGGCAAAGGGCGGAGGCACGTTGCCCTCTGCCCTCGACCCTTGCCCTTCTTCTTACTGCGCCGCTTCGCCGACCTTCAGTCGAGCGAAGCGTGTGACGGTGACCGGCGCGCCGAGCGTCTTGGCCGCGGCGGCCAGGACATCCTTCACCGTCATCTTCGGGTCGCGAATCGACGGCTGATCGACCAGGACCACCTGGCCGTAGAAGGCGCCCAGCTTGCCCTCGACGATCTTGTCGATGACGTTGGCCGGTTTGCCGGAATTCTCCATCTGCGCGCGGTAGATCGCGCGCTCCTTGTCCAGGACGTCCGCCGCGATGGCGTCGCGCGAGGCGTAGGACGGGCTCGCGGCCGCGATCTGCATCGCGATCTCCTTCACGAGCGTCGTGAACTCGTCGCGCGCGCTGATCGCGGGCGTGACGCCGCCGAACTCCACGAGCACGCCGATCTTGCCGCCCAGGTGGATGTACTGCCCGACGTAGCCCTGGTTGGCGTAGCGCACGAAGCGGGGAACCGCCATGTTCTCGCCGAGCTTCGCGATCGCCGCGGCCGCGAGCTTCTGGATCGGACCGTTCGGGTCTTTCAGCCACGCGTCGCTGGCCGCCGCGCCCGCCTTTTCGATCTCGGCCAGCACGTTCTGCATCAGCTGCTGGAAGTCGGGCGTCCGCGCCACGAAGTCCGACTCGCAGTTCACTTCGGCCAGCGTGCCGGACGCGTGGTCCGCCGCGACGCGATACGCGATCAGCCCCTCGCTCGCGGTCCGGCCGGCCTTCTTGGCCGCGCTCGCCAGGCCGCGCTTGCGGAGGATCGTGTTGGCCTCCTCGAAATCGCCCTTGGCCTCGCTCAGGGCCGTCTTGCACTCCATCATGCCCGCGCCCGTCTGGTCGCGCAGTTTCTTCACCATGTCTGCCGTAATCGTCGCCATGTCTTGTCTACCTTGGATGAACGAACCGTGACTGTACGAAAAAACGCCGGCCCCAGACTGCAGGCCGGCGCCTGAAAGAAGACCGCGGAGTCCGCTTACGCCGACGCCGGCGCCGCTTCACGAGGGCGGCGCGCGGGACGCGCCGCCTGCCGCCGGCTGGCGTCATCGCCGCCGGCGCCGCCGGGTTCTTCCTCGCTCTCACGCGCGGACTCGGCGTCCACCGACTGCTTCATGTCGCGACCCGCGATGACGGCCTCGGCGATGCGCGACGCGAAGAGCCGGATCGCGCGCAGCGCGTCGTCGTTGCCGGGAATCACGAAGTCCACTTCGTCGGGATCGCAGTTGGTGTCCACGATGCCGATGACGGGAATCTTCAGCTTGCGCGCTTCGTCGACCGCGATCTGTTCCTTCTTCGTGTCGACCACGAAGACGGCGTCCGGCAGCCGCGACATGCCGCGGATGCCGTCGAGGTTCTTGGCCAGCTTGCGGCGCTCCTTCTCGTTCCGGGCGATTTCCTTCTTCGACAGCGTGTCGAAGCGGCCGTCGGTCGCCATCGCCTCCAGATCGCGGAGCCGGCCGAGACTGCGCTGAATCGTCGCGAAGTTCGTGAGGAGACCGCCGAGCCAGCGTTCGTTCACGTGGAACATCCCGCAGCGCTGCGCTTCTTCCGCAATGACGTCCTGCGCCTGCCGCTTGGTCCCGACGAACAGGATCGTGCGGCCTTCGGAGGCGAGGCGGCTGACGAAATCCTCGGCGGCGCGGAACAGCTTCACCGTCTTGCCCAGGTCGATGATGTAGATGCCGTTGCGTTCGCCGAAGATGTACTCTTTCATCTTCGGATTCCAGCGCTTGGTCTGGTGGCCGAAGTGAACCCCCGCCTCCAGCAGATCCTTCATCGCGATCGCGGCCAAATGTCCTCCCCTTACCGTTTACTGAACTGGAAGCGTTTGCGCGCTCCCGCCATGCCGTACTTCTTGCGCTCTTTGGCGCGCGCGTCGCGCGTCAGGAGTCCTTCAGTCTTCAGCGGCTTACGCAGCTCCAGGTTGTACTGCACCAGCGCGCGCGCGATGCCCAGCCGCACGGCGCCCGCCTGTCCCGACACGCCGCCGCCGGCGACCGTCGCCACAATGTCGAACTTGTCGGCGGTTTCGGTCAGGGCCAGGGGGGATTGAATCTGCGTACGGAGGGCCGCTCTGGGGAAGAACGCTTCAAACGCGCGGTGGTTGACGCTGATGGCCCCGGTGCCGGGGCGGAGGAACACGCGGGCGGTCGACGTCTTGCGGCGGCCCGTGCCGTAATACTGGACTGCTGTCACGCTATGCGACCTCGAGCTTGGACGGTTTCTGCGCCGTGTGCGGGTGATCCGGACCGGCGTATACCTTGAGTTTGCGATACATTGCCGCGCCGAGCGTCGTTTTCGGCAACATTCCGTGCACCGCCTCTTCGATCAGGCGCTCGGGCTTGCGCTGGCGAACCAGACGAGCGCGCTCCTCGCGCAACCCGCCTTCATACCCGCTGTGCTGACGGTAGATCTTCTGATCTTCCTTGCGGCCCGTGAGCTTCACCTTCGCGGCGTTGACGACGACGACGTGATCGCCGGTGTCGATGAACGGCGTGTAGGTGGCCTTGTGCTTGCCCTGCAGCAGACGGGCGACGACCGTCGCCACGCGTCCCAGGACTTGGCCGTCCGCGTCGATGATGTGCCAGCGGCTGCCCGCGGCGGTCTGCGTGCCGCTCGCCATGAACGTAGACATCCCTTGTAAACGCCTCATCTTTCCCTGAACCGCGGACACTCGAGCCCGCGCGTGAACGGCGGACCTTGGAGCCGCCCGCAGCGCCGAACCGATGTAGGGGATTTCCCGCCCGGACACACATCAGTCGGGCAGGTCCAGGCAACGGTAAACTCAAATCATACGCACGTTTCTGGGGGCTGTCAAGACTGGACCGGCCTCGCTGCAGCCGGCACCGGCTCCGGCCGATAAAGGTGACCGCAAGGTCAGATTCGACCGGAAGGGGACCCTCGCGACTCGGGAGGTTCCTACCGATTCCGTGATCCGCTGACGATTTTGGCGCGATCATGGAGGGGGCGCGGTTTCGACTGCCCAGATTTTGCACGCGACGGCTGGTATTGGGCTTGCCTTAGTGACCAGTTCTGGAGAGGACTAACACGTGTTTGGCTTCGGCAAAACGAAAGCGGTCGTCGGACTCGACATCGGCTCGAGCGCCGTCAAGGCGGTGGAACTGAAGCCGGCCGGCAAAGGCTTCAAGGTCGTCGCGTTCGGCACCGAGCCCGTCCCGCCGGACAGCATCGTCGACGGCGCCATCATCGACGGCGCGGCCGTGACGGACGCGATCCGCCGCGTCTTCGAGAACAAGGCCTTCAAGACGAAGGAAGTCGCCGCGTCGCTGTCGGGCAACGCCGTGATCGTCAAGAAGATCAGCCTGCCCGTCATGACGGAAGCGGAGCTCGCGGAGTCGATCTACTGGGAAGCGGAGCAGTACATCCCGTTCGACATCCAGGACGTCAACCTCGACTACCAGATCCTCGACGCGGGCACGGGCCCCGACTCCAAGGGCACGATGGACGTGCTGCTGGTGGCGGCCAAGAAAGAGAAGATCGCGGACTACACCGGTGTGATCACGCAGGCGGGCCGCACGCCCGTCATCGTCGACATCGATGCGTTCGCGCTGCAGAACGCCTACGAGGTCAACTACGGCTGCGAGCCCGACAATGTCGTCGTCCTTCTCAACGCCGGCGCGAGCGCCATCAACATCAATATTCTGACCGGCGATCAGTCCACGTTCACGCGCGACGTGTCCATCGGCGGCAACTCCTACACCGAAGCCGTGCAGAAAGAACTCAACCTGCCGTTCGACAGCGCCGAGCAGTTGAAGCGCGGCCAGTCGGTCGAGGGCGTGACGTTCGAGGACGTGCAGCCAGTGCTGCACGCGATGACGGAGAACGTGCTCCTCGAGATCCAGAAGACGTTCGACTTCTTCAAGGCCAGCGCGACCTCCGACCGCATCGATCGCATCGTCGTGAGCGGCGGCGCCTCGCGCGTGGACGGGTTCATCCAGGCGCTGCAGGAGCACTTCGGCGCGGGCGTCGAGTTGTTCGATCCGTTCAAGAAGATCGCGTTCGAGCCGCAGAAGCTCGGCATCACCGATGCGGAGAACCTGAGCCCGGCGGCCGCGGTGGCGGTGGGCCTCGCCCTCAGAAAAGTGGGCGACCGATGATTCGCATCAACCTTCTCACGACCGATCGCGACAAGGCCAAGAAGAAGGCGGCGGCCGGCCTCGGCAGCACCGCGCAGAAGCTGACGATCGGGTGTTCGCTGATTCTGGTGCTGGCCGCGGGGTTCGTCGGCTGGCGGTACTGGGCGCTGTCGCGCGAATCGAGCCGGCTCGACGCGGACATCGCCGCCGCGCAGCAGGAGACGACGCGTCTGCATTCGGTGATTCAGCAGGTCCAGCAGTTCGAACAGCGCCGGGCGCAGCTGCAGCAGCGCGTGGCGCTCATCGAGGAGCTGCGCCGCGGTCAGACCGGCCCGGTGCACATGCTCGATCAGCTCAGCCGCGCCCTTCCGCCCATGTTGTGGCTCACGCAGCTGAAGCAGACCGGCTCCGACGTGACGGTGGAAGGCCGGTGCACGTCGCTCACCAGCCTGTCGGACTTCGTCGCGAACCTCGAAGGGACCGGGTACTTCAAGAAGTCGATCGAGATCGTGAACACGACGACCGAAGCGCTCCCGCAACCGCCGGGCGAGTTGATCAAGTTCACGATCAAAGCGGCGTTCCAGCAACCGGGCGCGGCGAAGGCGGCGACGCCGGGCGCGCCGGTGGTTCCGGTCGCGCCGGGCGGGCGAGGCAGAGGGGCCGCCCACTAAAGCCGGTTGGGGCTGACCCCGATACGGCTCAGTAGCTAGACGCAGATGGAACTCAGTCTCACAAAACTGCCGTGGTATGCACAGGTCGGGGCGTTCGTCGCGCTCGCAGTGGCGGCGTGCGGGACCTTTGTCTACTACTACGAGCTGCCCGTGCGCGCGGATCTGACCTCGCGCCGATCGCAGCTCGTCGCGCTGCGCCAGGACATAGCGAAGGGCCAGACCACCGCGAAGCAGCTGCCGCAGTTTCAATCGCAGGTGACCGACCTGGAAGGCCGGCTCAGCAACCTCCGACAAGTGTTGCCGGAAGAAAAGGACGCGGCCGATCTCCTGCGCCGGATGCAGACGGTCGCCACGCAGTCGAATCTGGAAATCAAGAGCTTCAAGCCGAATACGACGGTCACCAAGCAGCTCCATGCCGAGTGGCCCATCACGCTCGAACTCGAGGGCACGTATCACAACCTGGCGATCTTCTTCGACCGCGTGGGCAAGTTCACACGGATCGTGAACATCACCGGGCTCGACGTGAAGGGCAAGGACAGGCCGGCCCCGAACGCGACGATCACCGCCACGTGCACGGCGACGACGTTCGTGCTCCTCGACAAGCCGACGCCGCCGAAGACCGCCCCGAAAGCCGGCGCGCCGGCGGCGGGCAGAGGCGGCAAGTAGTCATGGCCTCTCTGATGATCGCGCTGCTGGCGGCCGTGACCGGGCTTCAAGCGGCCCCGTCCCAGCCTCAGCCCGCCGCTCCGAAGCCGCCCGCGTCCGGGACGGCGACGCAGGCACCCGCGTCCGGAACGGCGTCGCAGCCGCCGCAGGCGGAGGTCTACACGTATCAGCCGGAAGGGCGCCGCGATCCGTTTCTGTCGCTCGTCGGCACTGGCGGCGATTCCCGGTCCAACGCGCGGCGCGGCGACGGCGTGCATCAGGGCGACAAGCTCGCCGACGGCACGATCAAAACCATCACGCCGCAGGGACTTGTCGTCATGCAGGAAGTCAACGATCCGCTGTCGCTCGTCAAGCAGCGGGAGGTTACGAAACTGTTGCGATCGCTCGAGGGCGCCAAGGAATGACTGGCACGAGGGGCTTTGCCCTGTTTCTCACCGTCGCCGCGGCCGGCGCGCTCCTGAACGCCTCAGGCGCCGGTTCCGCGACGTCCACCGCCAACGTGCGGCTGAAAGCGATCAGCGCGCGCGCGACGTCCAGCGGCTCGTCGCTCGTCATCGAGGCGAGCGAGCCCGTTCCGTACGTCGCCACACGGCCCGACCCGTTCACCGTGGTGCTGGAATTCCGCCACGCGACGGTGGAGGGCATCGCCAACTCCGTCGCGGCGGGACGCGGCGTCATCGCCGGCGTCACCGTCGAGAGCGTCGACTCGATGGGCACGCCGGCCGCCCGCGTGCGCATCGTCCTCGTGCAGCCCGTCGCGCACCGCGTGCGCAGCGACCGGAACAACGTGGTCGTCGACTTCGAGCAGCCGCCGGCACCAGGCGCGTCGATGCAGTCGCGCGGCCTCGATCCGATCAGCGCGCTCCAGGTCGATCCGGCGTCCGTCGATCCGATCGCGGCGCTGAACGCGAATCTGGCTGCGGGCGGACCAACCGCCGCGGCGCCGGCCGTGCCCGCGCAGGCTCCGCCGATCGCGCCGCCTCCACCTGCGCCGATGGCTCAGCAGACTGCCGCAACACAGGGCGGCCAGAGGCAGTACACAGGATCGCCCGTCAGCCTGGATTTCTCAGGCGTCGATCTGCGCGCCGTGCTGCGCACCTTCGCGGAGATCAGCGGCCTCAACATCGTGATCGATCCCCGCGTGAACGGCACCGTCGACGTCGCGCTGAAGGACGTGCCGTGGGATCAGGCGCTCGACATCATCCTGCGATCCAACGGGCTGAGCTATTCGGTCGACGGCACCATCGTCCGCATCGCCCCCATCGACGCGCTCGAGGCCGAGCAGAAGAAGATCAGCGACCTCGAGAAAGCCAAGGCCGAGGCGGGGCAGATCACGACGATCACGCAGCAACTCAGCTACGCCAAGGGCGACGCGATCGTCGCGCTGCTGAAGGCGGCGAGCATTCTGTCGAATCGCGGTCAGGCGTTCGTCGACGAACGGACGAACACCTTGATCGTCACCGATCTCGCCGAGCGATTGAACGGCGTCGGCGACCTGATTTCCAAGCTCGATCGCCCGCAGCCGCAGGTCGAGATCGAAGCGCGCATCGTGCAGACGAACAAGAACTACGCGCGCGCGCTCGGCGTGCAATGGGGCTTCAACGGGCGCGTGGATCCCGCGCTGGGCAATACCACGAACCTGACCTTCCCGAACAACGGCAGCCTCGGCGGCCGCACCGGCGGCGCGCAGGGCGGCGGGACGGCCGGAACACCCAACGGAGGCCAACCGACGGCGGTGAACCTGCCGGTGGCCGGCGCGACGAGCGCCGTCGGGCTCGCGCTGGGCTCGATCAACGGCGCGTTCAACCTGGACGCCGCGCTGAGCGCCCTCGAAAGCAGCGGCAACGGCCGCCTGCTCTCGACGCCGCGCGTCACGACGCAGAACAACATGGCCGCGGAGATGACGCAGGGCATCCAGATTCCGATCCAGACCGTGTCGAACAACACGGTGACGGTGTCGTTCAAGGACGCCGCGCTCCAGCTCAAGGTGACGCCGCAGATCTCGGCGGCGAACACCGTCATCATGAACATCTTCCTCGAGAACTCGTCGCCCGACTTCAGCAGGGCCGTGAACAACATTCCGCCGATCAACACGCAGCGGGCGGTGACACAAGTCCTGGTGAACGACGGGCAGACGACGGTCATCGGCGGCATCTACACGAGCCAGGAGCAGGCGGCGACGGATCGCACGCCCGGACTGGGTCAGGTGCCGCTCCTCAAGTGGCTGTTCAAGAGGGACAACTTGACCGAGCAGAACACGGAGCTGCTCGTGTTCATTACCCCGCGGATCATCAAAGGCTGACGGGGGAGGGACCGAGAGGTATGCGTCACATTACTAGACTGATCGGACTCGCGACCCTGATCGTGGCCGCGGCTTCCTGTGGCACCGCGTCGCGCGACAGCCAGTCGCCCGTGTTCCTGGTCATCAACACGCTGCTGGCCGCGCAAGGGAACCATGCGCAGACGTTCGTTGGCAGCCTGACGTCGGACGTTCTCACGCTGGTCACCACTCCGGCCCCGTGCTCGCCGGCGACGCCGTGTCCGACCGTGTTCAACGACGTCGGACAGGTGGTGCTCAGCGCCTCGTTGAAGAACATCGGGAGCGCGGCCTCGCCGAACTCGCCGACCAGCAACAACGGCGTCACGATTACCCGGTACCACGTGCAGTACCGCCGTGCGGATGGACGCAACACGCCGGGCGTGGACGTGCCGTTTGGGTTCGACGGGGCGGCGACGGGGACGATTCTGCCCGGCGCCGCGTTGGCGCTCAGCTTTGAGCTCGTCCGGGTCACGGCGAAGCAGGAAGCGCCTTTGGTGCAACTGGCCAGCAACGGCGTCTTCATCACCATGATCGCTGACGTGACGTTCTACGGAAAAGATCAGGTCGGGAACGACGTCAGCGTGACCGGCAGCGTTCAGATTGACTTCGGCAATTTCGGGGACACGTAAACCCATGTCGACCTTTCTCCGCCGATCATCCGTCGCCGTGGCCGCGGCCCTGCTCGCGGGGGCGTGCACGGTCCATAAGTCCGAGACGCCCACGCTGACGGGACCGTCGGAATTCGGCCTCTCGGTCAACGTGTCGGCAATTCCCGACAGCATCAATCAGGACGGCGCGTCGCAGTCGGCGATCGTCGCCTCCGTGCACGACGCCTCCGGTCAACCGAAGGCGGGCGTCTCGCTGCGCGCCGACATCGGCTCGGGCTACGGTCAGCTGTCCGCGAACACCATGGTCACGGGCGCCGACGGCAAGGCGAGCACGGTCTACACGGCGCCGGCGGCGGCGCCGGGAGCAGGGCCGACCAGCGTCTCGATTGTCGTCACGCCGATCGGCACGGACTATCAGGCCGCGGTTCCCCATGCGGTTTCCATTCGTCTCTCACCTCCGGGCGTGGTTGTGCCGGTCATCGGGGCGCCGCTCCCGAGGTTTGTCGTGACGCCGGCCGCGCCGAACGCGAACAGCCCCGCCACGCTCGACGGGACGTCGAGTTGCGGCAGCACGGACGCCGGTGGTGCGTGCACCCTGTCGAGCCTGGTCGTGAAGTGGGCCTGGGACTTCGGCGACGGTACGACGGGGAGCGGTCCCGTCGTCACGCACGCGTTCCCGCTGCAGCAGACCTACAGCGTCACGCTGACCGTCACGAACGACAAGGGCGTGTCGATGTTCAGGTCGCAGAGCGTCGTCGTCGGCCCAGGGCTTCTCCCGACGGCGAGCTTCACGTTCTCGCCTGCGGCCCCCGGTGTCGGCGACACGGTGTACTTCAACGCCGCCGCCTCCACGCCCGGCGCGGGGCACACGATCGCCTCCTATCAATGGTCGAGCGGTGACGGAAACGTGGGCACTGGCATGACGCCGACGTACAAGTTCCTGAAGCAGGGCAGCTTCACGGTCACGCTCGTCGTGGTCGACGAAGCCGGACAGAAGAGCCCGCCCGCGACGCAGGTCATTGCGGTCGGGGCAGGCACGCCCAAGCCGACGGCGGAGTTCACCTCACCGTCCAGGGGCAGACCATTACCGACTACGCCTGGAACTTCGGCGACGACACACCGATCGTCACGACCCACGGCCGGATCACGACACACGTCTTCTCGAGGTCAGCGACCTTCGTGGTCAATCTCGTGGTGACCGACAGCGCGGGCCGGACGTCCGACTCGAAATCCCATAACGTGATCGTCGGCACCGGGAACCCGCTCCCCGCGTTCTCGGTTCTGCCGGTTTCGCCGTCGATCGGCACGCTGGTGACGTTCGACGCCAGTTCCACGCAGGTCTTCGGGACCAACGTGACGATTCAGGCCTACTCGTGGGACTTCGGCGACAACACCACCGACACGAATGGGCCGGTCACGACACACACGTACGGCGGTCTCGCACGCTCCGTGACGGTCACGCTGACGGTGGTCGACAGCGTTGGCCGAAGGGGACAGGCCTCAGTGAGTGTCGTCCTGAAGTAAGCCAGCTCGATGGCCGACAACCAGCGGATCGAAGATCTTCGACGCCGGGTCCAGAAGGACCCGGCGTCGATTGCGTTTGCGCAGCTTGCGGAAGAGTACAGACGGGCCGCCCAGTATCAGGAAGCGGTCGACGTCTGCCACGCCGGCCTCCAGATCCATCCCGGATATCTGTCGGCGCGCGTCACGCTCGGCCGCGCCCTCATCGAACTCGGCCAACGCGACGAAGCCCAGCATGAGCTCGAGCTCGTGCTGGCGAGCGCCCCGGAGAACCTCGCGGCCCTGCGAGGGCTCGCCGAGATTCTTCATCACCGCGGCGAGCTGCCCGAGGCCCTGGCCCGTTACCGCGCGGCCCTCGCGCTCGCGCGCAACGATCCGGATCTCGAACAGACCGTCAACGATCTCGCCAAGCTCGTCGAACCGCCCGTGCCGACCGCGTCGTCGACCGGCCTGTCCTTCGAGCAGATGCAGGACGAGTTCCTGCGGAACGCGCCGCCGCCTCCACCTCGACGTCAACCGCCGCCCGCTCCGGCCGTTGCCGCGGCGCCCGTGGCTGCCGCGCCGGTTGCCGCGTCCGCGTCCGTCATTGCGCCCGAGCGCGTCGTTGCGCCCGCGCCCGTCGTCGCGCCCGCGCCCGCCGTCGTGCCGGTCACAGAGCCGGAGCCAGTGCCGGCGGAGCCCGATCGCCGTTCCCTAGCGGTCCTTGCGGCGCTCGAGCAATTCCTCGGCGCCATCCATGTCGCACGCTCCGAGCGCCGCGCTTAGCGCGCGGCATCGCGCCGTCCGGCGGGCGATGGCGGCCCGCTCGCTCGACGCGCTCGTCGTGACGTCGCTGCCGAACGTGCTGTACCTGACGAACTTCACCGGCAGCGCCGCCATCGTGGTGGTCACGGCCGCGCGCGTGTACGTCCTGACGGACTTCAGGTACCTGACGGCGCTGGCGGAAGCGAGCCGCACGGCGCGCGCGTGTCCGGACCTGGAAGTGATCAAGGTTGCGGGCTCGTACGATGGCGCGCTGGCGGATCTCCTCGCGTCGCAGGCGTTCGGCCGGGCCGGTTTCGAAGCCGCGGATCTGACCGTCGCGCGGCACGCGTGGCTGGTCGAGCAGCTGGTGCGGCGCGGAGTCACGACCGAATTCGTGGCCACGGAGGGCATCGTCGAATCACTCCGGGTCCGCAAGGACGATCACGAGATCGCGACGTTGCGAGAGGCGGCCCGCCGGCTGTCCGACGTGGCGAAGCGCGTCATCGAGGACGCCCGGCCGGGCCTGAGCGAGGCGGAGTTCGCGTTCGCCGTGGATACCCGTATCCATCAGGCCGGCTTCAGCCGGACGGCGTTTGATACGATTGTGGCCAGCGGTCCGAACAGCGCCCTCCCACACGCGAGGCCAGGCGAGCGAATATTGAGCGAAGGTGACCTGGTCGTGCTGGACTTCGGCGGCGTCTACCGCTCATACTGCGTCGACCTCACCCGGACCGTGTCGCTCGGACCAGCGAGCGCCCGGGTGCGTGAAGTCTACGAAGCCGTCCGCCGGGCGCACGGGCGGGCGATTGCCGCGGTGGCGCCGGGGCGGTCCCGCTTCGACATCGACGCGGCGGCGCGCCAGTCGTTGATCGACTCAGGCCTGGGCGAGGCCTTTGGGCACGGCACGGGACACGGCCTGGGGATCGAAGTGCATGAGAATCCCAGAATCGCGCAGCGCCGGCCGGACGTGGACCCCCGCGAGGACGCGGTCGCGGCCGGGATGGTGTTCACGATTGAGCCCGGCGCGTACCTGCCCGGGTGGGGCGGTGTGCGAATCGAAGACGATGTGCTCGTCACCGAGGACGGCGTTGAAGTGCTGACCGATGTCAGCACGGATCTGATCGAAATCTGATGGACCTAGACCAAATCAAACAGATTCTCGACCTCGTGCGCGAGCACGAGCTGTCGGAATTCGAGATCGAACACGAAGGGCTTCGGCTGAAGGTGCGGAAAGATGCGAATGGCGCGCACGTCGCCACGCTGCCGGCGCCGGTGTCCGCCGTGATCATTCCTCCAGTTGCGGCGGCCGCCGTGCCGGCCGCGACTCCCGTGGCGGCGCCGGGATCCGCCGCGGAGGCGCAGGAGGCGGCCGTCGCCGACATGGAGCTCGCCGTCGTGAAGTCGCCCATTGTCGGCACGTTCTATCGATCCCCGGAGCCGGGCGCCGCGTCGTTTGTGGAAGTCGGTTCGACGGTGAAGAAGGGCCAGGTGCTCTGCATCATCGAGGCGATGAAGCTGATGAACGAAATCGACTCCGAGCACGACGGCGAAATCGTGAACATCTATGTGGAGAACGGGCAGCCCGTCCAGTACGGCGAGCGGCTGTTCGCCATCCGCACCAGGTAGATGTTCAAGAAAATCCTGATCGCCAACCGCGGGGAGGTGGCCTTGCGGGTCATCTTCGCCTGCCGCGAGCTCGGCATCAAGACCGTCGCCGTCTATTCCGAGGCCGACGAGAACTCGCTCCACGTCCGGTTCGCCGACGAGGACGTCTGCATCGGCCCGCCGCGCAGCGCCGACAGCTATCTCAACGTGCCCGCCGTCATCAGCGCCGCCGAGATTACCGGCGCGGACGCCATTCATCCCGGGTACGGATTTCTCTCCGAGAGCGCGTACCTCGCCGAAGTCTGTGAAGCCTGCCACATCCGGTTCATCGGTCCCGATCCGCAGGTCATCCGGCTGATGGGCGACAAGGCCCGCGCGCGGCGCGTGATGCGCAAAGCCGGCGTTCCGATTCTGCCGGGCAGCGACGGCCCGATCGACAACGAGGATCGCGCGCTCAAGCTCGCGAAGGACATCGGCTATCCGGTGATCGTGAAGGCGACGGCGGGCGGCGGCGGGCGAGGCATGCGCGTCGTGCGGGCGCCGGCGGAACTGTCCCACGCCGTCAAGACGGCGCAGCGCGAAGCCGAAGCGGCGTTCGGCGTCGCCGACGTGTACATCGAGAAGTACGTCGAGTCGCCGCGGCACATCGAGTTCCAGGTGCTCGGCGATCACCACGGCAACGTCGTCCACCTCGGCGAACGCGAGTGCTCGATTCAGCGACGGCACCAGAAGCTCGTCGAGGAATCGCCGTCGGTCGCGCTGAGCGAAAAAGTCCGCCGGAAGATGGGCGGCATCGTGATCGATGCGGCGAAGGCCGTGCAGTACACCAATGCCGGCACGTTCGAGTTCCTCATGGACGCCGACGGCCGCTTCTATTTCATGGAAGCGAACACGCGGCTCCAGGTCGAGCATCCGGTCACGGAGATGGTCACCGGCGTCGACATCGTGAAGGAGCAGATCCGGATTGCGGCGGGCGAGCGGCTCTCGTTCAAGCAGAGCGAGGTCACCTTCACCGGACATTCGATCGAGTGCCGCATCAACGCCGAGGATCCCGACACCTTCGTGCCGTCGCCCGGCGTGATTCACGTCTTCAGCGTGCCCGGCGGACCGGGCGTCCGCGTCGAGACGATGGCGCATTCCGACTGCACGATCTCGCCGTACTACGATTCGCTCATCGCGAAGATCATCGTGCACGGACGCGACCGGCCGGAAGCGATCGCCCGCATGCGGCGGACGCTCGAAATGACGGTCGTCGAGGGCATCAAGACCTCGATCCCGATGCACCTGCGCATCCTCAACGATCCGGACTTCGTCGCCGGGAAGCTCAGCACGTCGTTCATGGAGCGCTTCCTCAAACGGAGAGAGGCGAGCGGCCGTCTCGCCGAAGCGGTCTGATCCTTCCCCGACTGAACGCGATTCTCGACGCCGACCTGGCGAGCCGTGCCGGCTGGACGATTGCGGATCTGGCGGCGGCCTTTCTGAATGGCGGCGCGCGCTTTCTCCAACTGCGCGCGAAGACGATGTCCGGCGCGGAGCTGCTCGACGTGGCGAGCGCGATCGCCGCGCTGGCGCGCGCGGCCGGCGCGACGTTCATCGTGAACGATCGCGCTGACATCGCGGCGCTCGCCGGCGCCGACGGCGTTCACGTCGGTCAGGACGATCTTTCGCCGCGACACGTGAGACGCGTCGTGGGAGACACCGCGATCGTCGGCCTGTCCACGCACACGCTCGAGCACGTGGACCTCGCGCTCGACGAGCCCATCAGCTACTTTGCGATTGGTCCCGTCTTCGGCACGGCGACCAAGGCGACCGGGTACGATCCGATTGGTCTGGATCGCGTCGCGGAGGCGGCGCGCCGGGGCCGCGCGCGCGGGCTGCCGCTGGTCGCGATCGGCGGCATCACGCTCGATCGGGCGCCGGCGGTGATCGAGGCAGGCGCGGCGTCGGTCGCCGTCATCAGCGACCTGCTCGACGGCGGCGAACCCGAGGCGCGCGTTCGAGCATATACGGAGCGCCTCTCGCGCTAGGCGGGCTGCCGCGTATAATCCCCGTGTCTTCCTGACGCGCCCGGCCACGCCATCGCGGGCCGGGCCGCGGGATCGAAGTTCACTCGACGGACTGAGAGGGACATGGTGGCTGGCGCACTGTTTCGAACCAAGTCAATCGACGGCCTGATGCAGGAAGTGTCGGGCAGCGGTGAATTGACGCTGAAGCGAACGCTGGGCCCGGCGTCCCTGGTGGCCCTCGGCATCGGGGCGATCATCGGGGCGGGCCTGTTCGTGCGGACGGCGGCAGCGATCGCCGAGCGCGCCGGCCCGTCGGTGACCCTCGCGTTCCTCGTGGCGGGCCTCGGCTGCGCGTTCGCCGGTCTCTGCTACGCCGAATTCGCCTCGATGATTCCGATCGCGGGGAGCGCCTACACCTACTCCTACGCGACGATGGGCGAGCTGGTCGCCTGGATCATCGGCTGGGACTTGTGTCTCGAGTACGCCGTGGGCGCCGCCACGGTCGCGATCGCCTGGAGCGAGTACTTCAACAAGATCCTCGAGTACTTCGGCATGCACGTGCCCTACGAATGGTGCCATTCGCCGCTCGAGGCGATGGAAGGGACCGGCGTGCACGGCATCATGAACATCCCCGCCGTGGTGATTCTCCTGATCCTCTCCGCGCTGCTGATCCGCGGGATGCAGGAGTCCGCCTTCGTGAACACGATCATCGTGATCACGAAGGTCGCCATCGTGTTGATGGTGATCACAATCGGCTGGGGCTTCATGAACCCGGCGAATCACACGCCGTACATTCCCACTCCCACCACCTACACGACCGCCCAGGGCATCACGCACCCCTACGGCGGTGTGATGGGGATTCTGGGCGCGGCCGGCGTCGTGTTCTTTGCCTTCATCGGATTCGACGCGGTGTCGACCGCGGCGCAGGAGGCGAAGAACCCCAAGCGCGACATGCCGATCGGCATTCTCGGGTCGCTCGTGGTCTGCACGATTCTGTACGTCCTGTTCTCGCACGTGCTGAGCGGCGTGGCCACGGTCGAAGACTTCCGGACCGCGGGCAAGGAAGCGTCGGTCGCCTTCGCGATCACGAAGTACATGACCGGCTACGGATGGATGGCCAACTTCGTGACGGTCGCGATCCTCGCGGGATTCTCCTCGGTCATCCTCGTCATGCTCATGGGCCAGTCGCGCGTGTTCTACTCGATGAGCCACGACGGCCTGGTGCCGAAGATCTTTTCGGACGTGCACCCGAGGTACCAGACGCCGTGGAAGTCCAATATGCTGTTCTTCGTGTTCACCGCCGCGTTCGCCGGGTTCCTTCCGGAGAACATCGTCGGTGAGATGACCAGCATCGGCACGCTGTTCGCCTTCATGCTCGTCTGCGCGGGCGTCTGGATCATGCGCGTGCGCCGGCCTGAGCTCGTTCGAGGTTTCACGGTGCCCGCGCTGCCGGTCGTCGCGGTCCTCGGCATCGTCGTGTGCGGCGCGATGATCTACGGGCTGGGCTGGACCAACTGGCTCCGGCTCGGCGTGTGGCTGGTGATCGGATTGGTGTTCTACTTCTCGTACGGGATCAAGCACAGCCGGATCGGTGCCGCTGGCCGGTAGGCGTGCCGATGTCGCTTCTGTGAAAGACGCACAGCGGGGCGACCGCCTGTTCCGGGCCCAGGGCCCGGGCCTGGCGGTCGCCCTTCTTGTTTTGATCGTGGCCGGCGGCACCGCCGGCTACATGCTGATCGAACGGTGGAGCGCGTGGGACGCGTTCTACATGACGATCATCACGATCACGACGGTCGGCTACCGGGAAGTCCACGACCTCTCGTTCACCGGCCAGCTGTTCACCGTCGTCCTGCTCATCGGCGGCGTCGGCGCGGCCCTCTACACGTTCACCCTGCTCGCCACGGTCGTCGTCGAAGGCGGGCTACCCGGGCGCCTCCAGCGGCGCCGCCATCAACGTATGCTCGAATCCATCAAGGATCATTTCATCATCTGCGGTTACGGCCGGATCGGCCGGATCGTGGCGCAGCAGTTCCGGCGGCAGAACGTGCCGTTCCTCGTCATCGAGCGCGATCCGGATCGCGTGCACACGGCGATGGACGAAGGCGCGCTGGCGGTCGAGGCGGACGCCAGCCGCGAGGACGTGCTGAAGCGCGTCGGGATCGAGCGCGCGCGCGGCCTGATCGCCGCCGTGGGCACCGACGCGGAGAACGTGTACGCGGTGCTGAGCGCGCGCGTGATGCGGCCCGAACTGTTCATCGTCGGCCGCGCGGAGACGGAGGACGCGACGATCAAGCTCAAGCGCGCGGGCGCGGACCGCGTCATCTCGCCGTATCAGATCGGCGGCATGCAGATCGCCCAGACGGCGCTGCGGCCGGCCGTCGTCGATTTCGTCGAACTGGCGACGAGCTCCGACAACCTCGAGCTCGCGATGGAGGAAATCGCGATCGCCCCGCGCTCCGCGCTCGCCGACCGGTCGATCCTGGACGCGAATCTGCGGCAGCGCTACGGCGTGATCGTCGTCGGGATTCAGCGGCAGGCGGGGCGGATGGAGTTCAACCCGGAGCCGGAGACGGCGATTCACGCCGGCGACAAGCTCGTCGTCCTGGGGCGGCCCGACTCGCTCCGCGGTCTCGAGGCGGAGGCCGCGCGCTCATGACGGCACGGGTGCTGGATGGCGCGGCCGTCGCGGCCGCGATTCGTAGCGAAGCGGCGCCCGCGGTCGCGGCGTTCACCGCGCGCGCCGGCCGTCCGCCCGGCCTCGGCATCGTGCTGGTCGGCGACGATCCCGCGTCAGAGATCTATGTGCGCGGCAAGCTCAAGTCAGCGGCCGAAGTCGGTCTTCGCGCCGATCTCGATCGGCTCCCCGCGACCGCATCGCTGAGTGAGGTCCTCGCGGTCGTGGAGCGGCTGAACCGCAGCGACGTGCACGACGGCATCCTCGTTCAGTCGCCGCTGCCGTCGGCGCTGGGCGCGGACGCGGAGCAGCGCGTGTTCGATGCCATGAATCCGGCCAAGGACGTCGACTGTTTCCATCCGGCGAACGTCGGACGGCTGGTCCAGAATCGCGCCGTGCTCGCGCCGTGCACGCCGGCCGGCGTCGTCGAGCTCCTCGAGCGCTCGAACGTCACCATTGCCGGCGCGCGCGCGGTCGTCATCGGGCGGAGCGACATCGTCGGGAAACCAATGGCGTTGTTGCTGCTGCATCGCAACGCGACGGTGACGATCTGCCACTCGCGCACGGTGAATCTTCCGCAGGTCGCGGCCGAGGCCGACATCCTCGTGGCCGCGCTCGGCCGGCCGGCGTTCGTGACGCGCGCGTTCATCAAGCCGGGCGCCGCCGTCGTCGACATCGGGACGACGCAGGTCCGCGATCGCGCGCTGGTCGAGCGGCTGTTCGCGCCGGGATCGAAGCGTCATGAGGCGTTTCTTCGACGCGGATCGCTCGTGATAGGTGACGTGCATCCGGAAGTCGCCGAGGTCGCGGGCGCGCTGTCGCCCGTGCCGGGCGGGGTCGGGCCGCTGACGATCGCGATGCTGCTGAAGAACACAGTGCGTGCCGCCGAGGCCAGGGCAGGATGGGCAGGAGAGGCGGGAGGGGCGGGAGGGGAAAGACTGTAGCGCGAGCCTTTCAGGCGAGCGTCCGACCATGCTGAAAGTTGCGCTCACTGGCGGCATCGCGACGGGCAAGAGCCACGTGCTCGATCTGCTCCGCCAGCGCGGCGTGCCGTGCCTCGACGCCGACAGCCTGGCCCACGGCGTGATGGCGCCGGGGACGGAGGCGACCGCGGCGATCGCCGCGCGGTTCGGATCCGAGATGCTGGCGGCGGACGGCAGCGTCGATCGCGCCAAACTCGGGCGCGTCGTCTTCGCCGACACGGCCGCGCGGCGGGATCTCGAGGCCATCGTGCACCCGGCCGTGTTTCGCGCGATCGCCGCTGGACTCCGCGCCTTCGAGCTGATCAGCCAGCCGCCGCTCGCGATCGTCGACGTGCCGCTGCTGTTTGAAACGGGAGCGGAGCAGACATTCGATCGCGTCATCGTGACCAGCTGTCCGCCCGAGATGCAGGTCGCGCGGCTCATCGACCGGGGAATGAGCGAGTCCGACGCCCGGGCGCGATTGTCGGCGCAGTGGCCGACGGAAGAGAAGGCGGCGAAGGCGGATTACGTCGTGCGGACCGACGGAAGCTTCGCGGACACGGAACGTCAGGTTGAGGAGATTCTCCAGCGCCTCACGTCTTCAAGCCTGTAGCACTTCGCTTCTGCCTTCTGCCTTCTGCCTTCTTCCTTCACACTTCCACTTCAGTGGCGTCCTGCGCCGGCGCGATCCGCTCCTCGACGAACGTGTTCCAGTCGTGACAGTGCGGACACTGCCAGAGCAGCTCCGTGCTGCGATAGCGGCACCGCATGCAGACGTGCGGGTCGAGGTAGAAGACGGCATGCTGCGTCAGTTCACGGTAGCGGTCGACGAGCGACGCCGGGTGGTGCAGCTCGCCGAGCGCGCGCCAGATGGCTTGATGAATGATCAGCGCGTGCGGGTTCTGCACCAGCGCGGCGAACAGCAGGTCGAGCGCCTCGAGATGATGGCCGCCGGCCGCGAGGTGGCGTGACAGCGCGAGTCTGGCGCGCCAGTCCTGCGCGTTCTCGTCGATGAGCCGGCGGCAGACGCGCGTGAACCGCTCGGGGTTGCCGGCGCGGATGGCGAGCGCCTCGAGCCGGTCGAACGCGAGATACGCGCGATCCGGCGCGACGTCGACCATCCGCTCCCAGATGGCGGCGGCCTCGCGTTCGTTGCCCTGTGCGATGCGCACGTCGCCCAGATTCAGGTACGCCGGCACGGCGCGCGCGTCGAGATCGATCGCGGCCTCGAAACGGCGGATGGCTTCCGGGTAGTCCTTGCGCCGGAGCGCTTCGAGTCCGATCTCGTTCTCGAGGAACGCGAGAATCGCCTGGCTCTGCGGGCGGGCATCCGCGTCGGTCAGTTTCGCCAGGCGGCGGCGCGTGTCGTACGCCTCCGTCCACTGATGCTGTTCCTCGTGGAGCT
The DNA here is from genome assembly GCA_020073005.1 of Terriglobia bacterium. GTDB lineage: Bacteria > Acidobacteriota > Vicinamibacteria > Vicinamibacterales > CAVVIG01 > SRVP-36. The sequence continues at coordinate 118,066 of JAIQFX010000013.1, forward strand.
TCTGCAGGTTGACGAGCGCGTACTCGTTCTTCGGATCGAGGCGCAGCACTTCGGTGAACGCCTCGAGTGCGCGCTCCACGAACCCGCCGCGTTTGTAGTCGAGGCCGAGGCACAGCAACACGTGCGCGTGCTCGAGGCGGCTCAGCCGCGGACGCTGCAGCAGTTGCTGGTGCACGGTGATCGCCTTGCCGACCTGTCCTTTTTCCCGGAACAGATTGCCGAGAATCATGTGCACTTCGAGCGCGTCGGCGTCGACGCTTGCGGCGCGCGTCAGCTCGTCGATGGCCTGATCGATCTGGTTCGCCACGAGAAAATTGAGCCCGAGGATGTAGTGCGGCGAGTCCCGGGCGCGCCGGCGATCGATCCACGTGCCGTCGCGCAGCTTGTACCGCTCCCACGCCTTGCCGACCGTCAGGCCGATGAGCAGGAACAGCAGGGCGACGAGCAGCGGCGAGTAGTAACTCATCCGCGCCGACTCGCAGGCTCGGTGAGGTAGGAGGCCAGCAGTGGATCCCAGGCATTCTGTGCGCGGAGAATCAGCTCGACGAGCTCGCGCGCGGCCCCGTCGCCGCCGCGGCGCGTGCTGACCCAATCGGCGCGCGCGCGCACGTCCTCGGCGGCGTCGGCCGGCGCCGCGGAGAGGCCGACTCGACCGAGGACCGGCAGATCGAGCAGGTCGTCGCCCATATAGGCGATCTGCTCGTTCGCGATCGCGAGCTCGTCGACGATCTTCAGATACTCGTCCAGTTTGCCGGCAACGCCCTGCCGCACCAGCGTGACGCCGAGTTGCGCGGCTCGCTGGGCCGTCGCAGCTGACAGGCGCGCCGACAGGAAGCCGACGGTCAGTCCGGCGCGCTGGGCCCAGACGATCGCCGTCCCGTCCTTGATGTCGAACACTTTGCTCTCCGTGCCGTCCGCGTGCAGCAGCACCTTGCCGTCGGTGAGCACACCGTCGACGTCGAACAAAATCACCTTGATGCGGGCGGCCGCGTGAACCATGAACCTTGAACCCTGAACCCCTGAACCCGTCTAGAACAGGTCCATGCGCCACAGGTCGTGCAGGTGCACGACGCCCGCCACCCGCTTCGGCTGATCGCCGTCGGCGACGACGATGGACGTGATCTTCCGCTGTTCCATGATGTTGAGCGCTGCGGCGGCGAGCGTGGTCCGCTGGACCGACACCGGATTGCGCGTCATGACGTCGGCGGCCCGCAGATCGAGAATCTCGCCGCCGCGCTCCATGCGCCGCCGGAGGTCGCCGTCGGTGATGATGCCGAGCAGCGTTTCGTCATCGCGATCGATGACGCACGTCATGCCGAGACCCTTGCTCGACATCTCGTAGATGACGTCGCGCATCTTCGCGTCGGCGCGGACGATGGGGCAGAGCGCGCCCGCGTGCATCAAGGCTTCGACGCGCATCAGCCGCTTGCCGAGCTTGCCGCCGGGATGCAGGTTCGCGAAATCTTCCTGCCGAAATCCCTTCTCGACCATCACCGTCATCGCGAGCGCGTCGCCGATGGCCAGCGCCGCGGTCGTGCTGGCGGTCGGCGCAAGATTCATCGGACACGCTTCTTCGGCGACGCTGCAGTCGAGCGCGACGTCGGCCGCCTGCGCCAGCGACGACGTCGGATCGCCGGTGATCGCGATGAGCTTGGCGCCGAGGCGGCGGATCGTCTCGAGCAGGTGGAGCAGTTCGGCCGTCTCCCCCGTGTTCGAGAGCGCCACGACGACGTCGTCGGCCTGGATGACGCCGAGATCGCCGTGAATCGCTTCGGCCGGATGCAGGAAGAACGCGGGCGTGCCCGTGCTGGACAGCGTCGCGGCGATCTTGTGCGCGATGATGCCCGACTTGCCCATGCCCGTCAGGATCACGCGGCCCGTGCAGTGGCGGAGAAACTGGACGGCGGCGTCGAAGCGCGCATCGAGCCGGTCGATCAGCGCCAGGATCGCGGCGGCTTCTGTCTGCAGGACGTTGCGGGCCAGCGAGCGATCAGCCATGGACCGGTTTGGCGTCCTTGACGATCGCGTCGATCGCCGTCAGACGGCGGAGCAGCGGTTCCAGCGCGTCCAATCGCAGCGCGTTCTGCGCGTCGCTCTTCGCGCGCGCGGGTTCTTCGTGCACTTCGAGAAAGACGCCGTCGACGCCGGCGGCCACGCCGGCCGCCGCGAGCGGTTCGATGAACCCGGCCTGTCCCGCGGTCACGCCGTCGCCGCCGCCCGGGAGTTGCAGGCTGTGCGTCACGTCGAACACGACCGGCACGCCCTGCGCGCGGATGATGGGAAACGCCCGCATGTCGACGACGAGGTTGTGGTAGCCGAAGCTGGCGCCGCGCTCGGTGACGAGCACGCGCGGATTGCCCGCGCCGACGACCTTCGCAACCGCGTGCTTCACGTCGTCGGGCGCGAGAAACTGCCCCTTCTTGATGTTGACGATGCGTCCGGTCCGCGCCGCGGCGACGAGCAGATCGGTCTGCCGGCACAGGAACGCGGGGATCTGGAGAATGTCGGCGACGTCCGC
>JAIQFX010000093.1 GCA_020073005.1 Terriglobia bacterium
AGCGCACGAACCGCGTCGTCGTCGCGCACGAGGATCAGCTGATGTGCGGGTTCGGCGCCGAGATCGCCGCGCGCATCGGCGGCGAACTGTTCGAGCATCTCGACGCGCCGGTGAGAAGAGTCGGGGCGCTCAATACGCCCGTTGCCTATTGTCCCGATCTGGAAGAAGCGATTCTTCCCCAATCTTCAGACGTACTGAAAGCCATTCGAGAGACGGCCCGGTACTGACGTCGGGTGCGTGGTGCTGGGTGCTGGGTGCCGTGCAGGGTGCTGGGTGCGATGGCGCGCTCATTGCACCGCGCCGTCGCGTGGTCGTTCGTCGCTACACAGATGTGGTCGTTCGTCGCTACACAGATCTCGTTGCCTGGCAGCTCGCGAATCAGCTTAAGCAGGAAGTGTACGCACTTATTGACCGCACACCTGCCAAACACAATCGCAGATTCTACAACGAATTCGAGTTGACCTCCGCCGCCTCCGGCCGTTTCGCGTGAAATTCTGGCCGGCATGAAGAAACCAGATTACTCGAGGGCGGGCACTACTTCTTCTTGGCGAACCCGCAAGACACGAATATGGAGATTGACGCCTTCATCGGAGGTTTGCGCTAGCGCCTTCGCGACTCCGCCCGCGCTCAGCACGATGCCTGGCACCTCGCACTCCTGCACCCCGCACGGCACCAAGCACCCAGCACGTAGCACGCAGCACCCGTCGTTTCTTGACTCTCAACAACACAATGAATGAACATTCATTCACTTGTGGCTGCTTCCTCTGTCACCGCTCGTCGCTCACGTTTGATCCAGACCGATGCTCCGGTCGGCGCCAAGCGCGACGCCATCCTGCGCGCGGCGATTGACGTCTTCGCCGAGCGCGGCTACTTCAACGCGCAGGTCGCCGACGTCGCGCGCGCCGCGGGCGTCGCCGCCGGCACCGTCTACCTCTACTTCCACAACAAGGACCACCTGCTCGTCTCGATCTTCGAGCGCAGCATGCGCGACGGCCTCGCCGAGAGCCGCGCCGCCGTCGCGGAGCTCCGCGATCCGCGCGAGCGGCTGCGCCGCCTGGCGCGCGGCCACCTCGCGCGGCTCGGCAACGACCGCAACCTCGCGATCGTGTTTCAGGTCGAGTTGCGTCAGTCGACGAAATTCATGGAACGCTTCTCCGCGACCCTGCTGCGCGACTACCTCGGTTTGATTCGCGCCGCGATCGCCGACGGCCAGCAGGACGGCACGTTCCGCACCGACATCAAGGCGACCGTCGCGGCGAAGATGCTCTTCGGCGCGCTCGACGAGATGGCCACCAACTGGATCCTCAGCACTCGCCGCTACTCGCTCGAAGCCGACGCCGACGCCGTCGTCGATCTCTTCATCGACGGCGCGCGCGCACGGTAGACCGATGACCTCCATGACGCCGTTTCGATCGGTGACCGTGCTCGGCGCAGGCACGATGGGCGCCCAGATCGCCGCGCACGTCGCCAACGCGGGCGTGCCCGTCGCGCTGCTCGACGTCACGGCCGACGCCGCGCGCGACGGCCTCAAGCGAGCGCGCGCGCTGAAACCGGATCCGTTCTTCACGCCAGACGCGGCGGCGTTGATCACCACGGGCGGACTTGACGGCGATCTCGCGTCGCTCGCAGCCACGGACTGGATCATCGAAGCGATCGTCGAACAGCTCGACATCAAGCGCGCGCTGCTCGCGCGCGTCGACGCGGCGCGCCGGCCCGGCACGATCGTCTCCTCGAACACGTCCGGCATTCCGATCGCGTCGCTGGCTGAAGGGCGCAGCGAGGATTTCCGCCGCCACTGGCTCGGCACGCATTTCTTCAATCCGCCGCGCTACCTGCGCCTGCTCGAAGTGATTCCCACGCCCGACACGGATCCCGCGGTCCTCGCGCGCGTGACGCGCTTCGCGGATCACCGCCTCGGCAAGGGCGTCGTCGTCGCGAAGGACACGCCGAACTTCATCGGCAATCATCTCGGCCTCTTCGGCGTCATCCAGGTGCTGCGCGCGCTGGAATCCGGCGCCTACACGATTGAAGAGATCGATGCGATGACGGGACCCGCGATCGGCCGGCCGAAGAGCGCGACGTTCCGCACGATGGACATCGCGGGCATCGACGTGCTCGGGCACGTCGCGCGCAATCTGGCTGAGCGTCTTCCGGACGAAGACGCGCGCCGCGCGTTCACGCTGCCGCCGCTCGTCGCGGCGCTCATCGAGCGCGGCTGGATCGGCGAGAAGGCCGGACAGGGTTTCTACAAGCGCGAGAAGAAAGACATCCTCACGCTCGATCCGCAGACGCTGACGTATCGCGCGAAACAACCGGCGCGGCTGCCGGCGCTCGAGGCCGCGCGATCGATCGACGACCCGGCCGCGCGCATCAAGGCGCTCTTTCTCGGCTCCGACAAGGTCGGACAGTTCCTGCGCGACACGCTCGGACCGACGCTGCGCTACGCCGCGCGCGTCGCGCCGCAGATCGCGCATTCGATCGACGACGTCGATCGCGTGATGCAGTGGGGCTTCGGCTGGGAGCTCGGTCCGTTCGAGATCATGGACGCGATCGGGACGCCCGAGGCGCTGGGCGACGTCTTCCCGAAGGGGCGCACGCGCTTCCGCGACGGCCGCGTGCCGCCGGCCGCCTCCGACCTGCAGATTCTCCGTTCGGCGAAGGATCGCGAGCGCGTCGTGAAGCGCAATGCCGGCGCGAGCCTCGTCGACCTCGGCGACGGCGTCCTCGCCCTCGAGTTCCACTCGAAGATGAATTCGATCGGCGCCGACACGGTGCAGATGATCCAGGCCGGCGTGAAGGAAGCCGCCGCGAATTTCTCCGCGCTCGTCGTCGGTAACGACGCGCCCAATTTCTCCGCCGGCGCGAACCTGATGCTCCTGCTGCTCGAGGCGCAGGAAGGCAACTGGGACGAGATCGACCTGATGATCCGCGCGTTTCAGAACGCCACGCAGGCGCTCCGCTTCGCCGACGTCCCCGTCGTCGTCGCCCCCGCCGGCCTCACGCTCGGCGGCGGCTGCGAGATCGCGCTGCACGCCGATCGCGTGCAGGCGGCGGCCGAGAGCTACATCGGCCTCGTCGAGGTCGGCGTCGGCCTGATTCCCGGCGGCGGCGGCACGAAAGAAATGATCGCGCGCGCCGTCGAGCATCTGCCGTCGGCGCAGATCGATCTGCTGCCGTTCATGCAGCGCGTGTTCGAGACGATTGGCTTCGCGAAGGTCTCGACGAGCGCGGCGGACGCGAGGCGGCTGGGCTTCCTGGATGAAGCGGATCGCGTGACGATGAACCGCGAGCGCCTGATGGCGGACGCGAAGGCGCTCGCGCTCGAGCGCGTCAGCGAAGGCTATCAGCGGCCCTCGCCGCGCACGGCGATTCCCGTCGGCGGCGAAGGCGTGCTCGCCGCGCTCAAGCTCGGCGTCCACCTCGCATGGCGCGCGGGACGGATCGGCGATCACGACGCGGTCGTCGGCCGGGCGCTGGCGAAGGTGCTGGCCGGCGGCAGCCTGCCGCACCAGACGACGGTGAGCGAACAGTACTTATTGGATCTCGAGCGCGAAGCGTTCCTGAAGCTGTGCGGCGAACCGAAGACGCTCGAGCGGATTCAGTACACGCTGAAAACAGGAAAGCCGCTGCGAAATTGACCATCGTCGACCGCGGCACCGGACCGGCGCTCGTGCTCGTTCCCGGCATTCAGGGCCGGTGGGAGTACATGCGCCCGGCCGTCGATGCGCTGTCGCGCGCCTTCCGCGTGCTCACGTTCTCGCTGAAGTCGGATGACCTCGATGGTCACGTGCGCGAAGTGCACGCGGCGCTCGCCGGAAGAGGCGTCGATCGCGCCGTGATTTGCGGCGTCTCGTTCGGCGGCGTCGTCGCGGCGCGCTTCGCGGCGATCTACCCTGAGCGCACGCGCGCGCTCGTGCTGGTGTCGACGCCCGCGCCCGGATGGCGATTGCCGCGGCGGCATCGGCTGTACGCGCGGCTGCCGTGGCTGCTCGGACCGCTGTTTCTCGTCGAGTCACCGTGGCGCATGCGCGCGGAGCTGCACGCGGCGTTTCCGGACGGACGCACGCGACGCGCGTTCAAGGCGTCCGTCCTGCGGACCCTTCTGAGCGCGCCGATTTCGCTCGGCCGCATGGCCGCGCGCGCGCGGCTGATCGACGAGACCGATCTGCGGTCGGACTGCGCGCGCATCGACGCACCGACGCTCCTCGTCACGGGCGAGCCCGCGCTGGATCACGTGGTCCCCGTCGACAGCTCGCGAGAATTCGTTCGACTGATTCGGGGGGCTCGCGCGGAAGTCATCGCCAGCACCGGCCACATCGGATCGGTGACGCGACCGGACGCGTTCGTTGCACTGGTCAGCCGCTTCGTCGAAGGGACGCGTCATGCCGCTGCGTGAGATTGCCGGGCCGGCCGGCAGGCTCGAGGCGCTGCTCGAGGAGCCGGCCGCAGCGGGAACGATCGATGCGCATGGCCGGGCCGCCATCGGATCCGCCAACGGCCTTCGCGCCGCGGTCGTGTTCGCGCATCCGCACACGGAGTACGGCGGCACGATGCACACGAAAGTCGTGTATCAGGCGGCAAAGGCGTTGAGCCGGATCGGATGCGCCGTGCTGCGGTTCAATTTCAGGGGCGCGGGCGCGAGCGCGGGTCGCTTCACGGATGGACCGGGGGAGATGGACGACTTTCGCGCGGCGCTCGACTTCATGCGTCAGCAGTATCCGGATGCGAAGCTCTGGGCCGGCGGCATGTCGTTCGGATCGTGGATCGCGATGACGGTCGGCGCCGCCGACCCCGGCGTGTCGACGCTCATCGGCATCGCGCCGCCGATCTCGCGCTACGACTTCGAGCCGATCGCGCGGAGCACGAAGCCGAAGTTCTTCATCCAGGGGTCCCACGACGAGATCTGTCCGTTGAAGGACATGCGCGCGTTTTACGCACGCGCGGCCGAACCAAAAGAGCTCGCCGTCATCGACGGCGCGAATCATCTGTTCGATGCGCAGGTGAGCGAAGTCGCGGACGTGATTGAAGATCTACTGGAAGACTGGAACGGATAGCCATGACTGACGCAGTGATTGTTTCAGCAGCAAGAACGGCCGCCGGCAAGGCGCCGGGCGGGACGCTGCGCGGGACGCGGCCGGATGAGCTTGCGGCGACCGCCATCGGCGAAGCGCTCAAGCGCGCGCCGGGCTTCGATCCGGCTGAAATAGACGACGTGATTCTCGGGTGCGCCATGCCGGAGGCCGAGCAGGGCATGAACGTCGCGCGCATTGCGAGCCTGCGCGCCGGCATCCCGGTCAGCGCGTCGGCCGTGACCGTGAATCGTTTCTGCTCGTCCGGGCTCCAGGCGATCGCCTACGCCGCCGAGCGCGTGATGTGCGGCTTCGCGTCGGCGATCGTCGCGGGCGGCACCGAGTCGATGAGCCTCGTGCCGATGGGCGGCCACAAGATCGCGCCGAACCCGACGCTCGTGGATCGCTACCCCGACGTCTACCTGAGCACGGGGCTCGTCGCCGAGAACCACGCGCGCGAGTCGAAGATCTCGCGCGAGGCACAGGATCAGTTCGCGCTGCGCAGCCACCAGCGGGCGATTGCCGCGATCGATGCGGGCCGCTTCGCCGACGAGATCGTGCCCGTGACGGGGATGCGGCTGGACAAAGGGGACGGGGACAGGAGGGACGGGAGTCCCAGGGATCGTCGGGGGACTCCCGTCCCTCCAATTCCCGTCCCCTTCACGTTCGCGATCGACGAAGGGCCGCGGCGCGACACGTCGGCGGACGCGCTCGCGAAACTGCGGCCCGCATTTCACGCCGCCGGCACCGTCACCGCCGGCAATTCGTCGCAGACGAGCGACGGCGCGGCGGCGGTCATCGTCATGTCCAGTGACAAGGCGCGCGCGTGCGGCCTGACGCCGATGGGCCGGTTCGTCACGTTCGCGACGGCCGGCGTCGAGCCGGAGCGCTTCGGCGTCGGTCCCGTGCCGGCGATCCAGAAGGCGCTCAAGCTCGCGGGACTGACGCTGGATCAGATCGATCTCATCGAGCTCAACGAAGCGTTTGCAGTGCAAGTCCTCGCGTGCCTGCAGGCGCTGCCCATCGATCCGGATCGGTTGAACGTGAACGGCGGCGCCATTGCCCTGGGCCATCCCCTCGGGTGCACGGGCGCGAAACTGACGACCACGCTGCTCTATGAAATGAAGCGGCGGCGTGCGCGTTACGGCATGGTCAGCATGTGTGTCGGTGGCGGTATGGGCGCTGCCGGAATCTTTGAGAGGATGTAGCTATGGCGACAACGACTGCTCCGAACGCGACCACCATTCAGCGCGGCGGCGAGTGGCTGCTGCAGCCGACCGACGCCGGCCGCGTCTTCACGCCCGAGCGGCTCACCGACGAGCACCGGCTCATCGCGAAGACCGCGCGCGAGTTCGTGGACACCGAGGTCCTGCCGGTCCTCGATCAACTCGAAACGAAGGACTGGGCGCTTGCGCGGACGCTGGTGCGCCGCGCCGCCGACCTCGGCCTGCTGGGCGTCGACGTGCCCGAAGCGTACGGCGGCCTCGCCCTCGACAAGGCCACGTCGCTCGTCGTCAGCGAGACGCTCGCGCGATCGGCGTCGTTCGGCGCCACGTTCGGCGCGCACGCGAATCTCACGATCGTGCCGCTGGTGCTCTTCGGCAGCGAAGCGCAGAAGCAGAAGTACCTGCCGAAGCTGTTGAGCGGCGAGATCCTCGGCGCGTACGGCCTGAGCGAGTCGGGCTCGGGGTCCGACGCGATGGGCGCGCGCACGAAGGCGACGAAGCAGGCCGACGGCAGCTTCCTGCTCAACGGCGAGAAGATGTGGATCACGAACGGCGGCTTCGCCGATCTGTTCGTCGTGTTCGCGAAGGCGGACGGCGACGCCTTCACCGCCTTCCTCGTCGAGCGCGCCTGGGGCGTGAAGAGCGGCAAGGAAGAGCACAAGATGGGCCTCCACGGCTCGTCCACCTGTCCGCTGATCTTCCAGGACGTGCGCGTGCCGGCCGAGAACGTGCTCGGCGAAGTCGGCAAGGGACACAAGGTCGCGTTCAACGTGCTGAACTTCGCGCGCTTCAAGCTGGGCGCGATGTGCGGCGGCGGCGCGCAGGGCGCGATCGCCGAGAGCGCGAAGTACGCGGCGGCGCGGAAGCAGTTCGGCCAGCCGATCGCGTCCTTCGGCGCCATCAAGCACAAGATCGGCGAGATGGTCGTGCGCACGTACGCGATCGAGAGCCTGCTGTACCGGATCGCCGGCCTGGTTGACGAGCGCATCGCGGCCACGCCGCACGATCCGCAGGACGGATCCGCGGCGCTCGCCGCGTTCGAGGAGTACGCGGTCGAAGCGTCGATCGCGAAGGTCGCAGGCAGCGAGGCGCTGAACTTCGTCCTCGACGAGAACATCCAGATCCACGGCGGCAACGGCTACGTGCGCGATTATCCGGCCGAGCGGCACTTCCGCGACGCGCGCGTGAATCGCATCTTCGAGGGCACCAACGAAATCAATCGTCTGCTGATCCCGGGGATGTTGATCCGCCGCGCGGTCAAGGGCGACCTCGGGCTCATCCCGGCGGCGAAAGCGCTGCAGGACGAGCTGCTCTCGCCCGCGGCGATGCCCTCGACAGACGATGGCGTGCTTGCGGACGAGCGGCGGGCGGTCGACGCGTTCAGGAAGACGGCGCTCATGGTGTTCGGCGTCGCGATGCAGACCTACGGTGCCAAGCTCACCGACGAGCAGGAAGTGCTGATGCATCTCGCCGACATCGCGATCGACGTGTACAGCGCGGAAAGCGCGATGCTGCGCGCCTTCGCCGCGTGGAAAGGCCAAGGGGACGGGAGTCGGAGTGGGCCGCGGCCGACTCCCGTCCCCTTGCATATCGACGCCGCGCGCGTGTTCGTGAACGACGCGGCCCTGCGCATCGAGGCCTCGGCGCGACAGGCGCTCGCGGCGATGACCGAGGGCGACACGCTCCGCACGATGCTGGCGGCCCTGCGGCGCGTGATCAAAGTGACCCCGATCAATACTGTGGCGTTGAGGCGCCGGCTCGCGGACGAAACGGTGACACGCGGGGCGTATCCGTTCGCATAGGGGCGGGTAGGGCTGGTGGGCCGGGTGGGGCAGGCAGGGAAGAAGAGATGATGAGCCTGGTGGGGACGACGACAAATCGTGCGCGGCGTTTTTCCTTACCCGCCCTACCCGCCTTACTCGCCCTGATCTTCAGCGCCTGCTCAACCGCGACACCCCCCGACGCCAGGGACTACGCCGCAAAGCTGACCGCCGATCGCGCGGCCAAGGATGCGGCGTTCGCCGCGAGCGACGATCCAATACCCGGGAACCGGCACGCGGAGCTGCTGCCACTCGCGTACTTCCCGATCGATCCTGATTACGACGTGCCCGCCGCGCTCAAGCCCGCCGAGAGCAGCGCGCCGATGAAGATGCCGACGTCGACCGGGACGCAGCGCGACATGCGTCGCGTCGGCACGCTCGAGTTCACGCTGAAGGGCCAGCCGCTGACGCTCACGGCCTTCGTCGAAGTCGGCGCGACGGATTTGAATCGCCTGTTCGTGCCGTTCAAGGACGCGACGGCCGGGACGGAGACGTATGGGGGCGGCCGGTACCTCGATCTCGATCGCACGGCGACCAACCTGTACGACCTCGACTTCAACCGCGCCTATAACCCGTATTGCTACTTCAACGCGACGTACGAGTGTCCGATACCGCCACCCGAGAGCCGGCTGAAGGTGGCAGTCACTGCCGGCGAGAAAGTCAAAACTGAAAAGTGAAAAGAGAAAACTTCGGACCGCGAATTTCCACTTTCCAGTTTCACTTTTCTGTTTTCACTTTTCAGTTTTGACTTTCATGCTCAAAGCGATCGTCTTCGACTTCGACGGCGTGATCGCCAACAGCGAGCCGCTCCACTTTCAGGCGTTTCGCGAGGTGCTGGCCGGCGAAGGCATCCCTCTGACGGAGGACGACTACTACGGGCGCCTCCTCGGGTTCGACGACATCGGCGTGTTCAGGGCGGTCAGCGGCGAGCGCGGCGCCGGCTGGACCGCGGCGCGCGTCCGCGAACTGGCGGCGCGCAAGGCCGTACGGCTCGAGGCCCTCGAGCAGGGCAGGTCGGTGTTGTTTCCCGGCGCCGCCGACGCCGTCAAGCGGGCGGCCGCCGCCGCGCCGCTCGCGATCGCGTCGGGCGCGATCGGCGCCGAGATTCGCCGCGTCCTGGATCGCGAACGGCTCGCGGAATACTTCACCGTCATCGTCGCCGCCGAGGACACGCCGTCGAGCAAGCCGGCGCCCGATCCGTATCTCCACGCGGTGGCGCTGCTCGCGCACATTGCAGACCGGGCCGACGGCGACCCGGTGACGGCCGCGGAGTGCGTCGCGATCGAGGATTCGCGCTGGGGACTGGAGTCCGCCCGGGCGGCGGGGCTGAAAACTGTGGGGGTCGCGCAGACGTATCCGGCGTCGGAACTGGCGGGGGCGGACCTGGTGATCGCCAACATCGAAATACTAGATATTGAACGTCTGGTCAAACTCTGCACCAAATAGCACAGATCCCGCGGGTTTATCCAAGTCCTTGGATTCAGGCCTGTTTTTCGATTTCTTCACTTCCGTTTCGGGTTGGCCGGCGTCCCAGCGCCGGTGATACTGGCTTATCCCGGACAGTGGACCATCCGATACAGCGTGCGCATCCGGGACGTGTTCGTTTGAAATTTCTTCTTAGGAGGCAGGATGAGATTGAAAGCTATCGTCCTTGCGCTCGTGGCCCTATTGGCCACCAGCGCCATGGCGAGCGCGCAGTCGCAAGTCGGCGAGATCTTCGGCAAGGTGACGGACCAGTCGGGGGCCGTGCTGCCCGGCGTGACCGTCACGCTGACCGCACCGAACTTGCTGCAGCCGCTGACCGCCGTCACCAGCGGAACCGGCACCTACCAGTTCCCGCGTCTGGAAATCGGCACCTACACCGTCAAGTTCGAGTTGACCGGCTTCAAAACGGTCGTCAATCAGGACGTCCTTGTGAACGTCGGCTTCAGCGCGCAGATCAACGCGCAGCTGGGCGTCTCGACCGTGCAGGAGACCATCACGGTCACCGGCGCGAGCCCGATCGTCGACACCAAGGACACGGGCACCAAGCAGACGTTCACCAACGAGCTGCTGCAGAGCATCCCGTCGGCCCGCGATCCGTGGGTCATCCTCCAGCAGACCGCCGGCATCACCATGGACCGCGAGAACATCGGCGGCAACATGTCGGGCCAGCAGTCGAGCTTCGTGTCGCGCGGCGCCGCGGGCTTCAACGCCAAATGGTCGCTCGACGGCGTGGATGTGACCGATCTGGCGTCCCTCTCGTCGCCGAACTACTACGACTTCGACTCGTTCGAGGAAATGACGATCACCACCGGCGGCGTCGACGTGACGCAGCAGACCGGCGGCGTCGGCATCAACCTCGTCACCAAGAGCGGCAGCGACAAGTTCCGCGGCTCCACGCGCCTCTTCGATACGAACCACCGGGTCGAGAGCAACAACATCACCGACGCGCAGCGCACGCAGGGCGCGACGTCGGGCAACCCGATTCAGGATGTGCAGGACTACGGCGTTGAAATCGGTGGTCCGCTCAAAAAGGGCAAGGCGTGGATCTGGGGTGCGTTCGGCAAGAACCTCATCGACGTCGGCGTCCTCGGCTTCTATCAGCCGACCGCGGCGTGCCAGGCGTTCAAGAACTCGGCGACGGCGTTGGCCGCATCGATCAGCGATGTCAACGACTGCTTGAACACCGACGAGACGCTGCTGCAGAACACCAACCTGAAGGCCGAGGTTCAGCTGTTCAAGGGCAACAAGCTGTCGGTCTTCAACAACTTCTCGAAGAAGGTGCGCAACGCGCGCGGCGCCGACGACCTGCATCCGATCGAAACGACGACGCCGCAGGACGCCGTGTCGTCCGTCTACGGCGTCGGCTCGCGGTGGTGGTCGATCGGACCCGGGAACGCCACCTACAAGGCGGCCGACCAGTGGGTGCTCAGCGACAAGCTGCTGCTCGACGTTCAGTGGGCGCACGTGGGGAACAACTTCACGCTCGACTTCCACGATCCGTCGCTGGCGACCGTGCAGCCGACGTTCATCATCAACAGCCCGGCGGGCCTGAACGGCCGCTCGGGCACGCAGAGCATCTTCCTGCGTCCATCGCAGGTCGTGAACGTCAACATGAACTACTTCGCGCCGGGCAAGATGGGCGGCGATCACTCGTTCAAGTTCGGCGGCTACTGGCGCGACAACTACAGCTACTCGAACTCGCGCGTCGGCGGCGACGCCACTGCCCGCTTCCCGACCGCGACGGAGTTCGCCAGCGCGGCCGACTGCTCCACACTCGCCGCCGGCTGCCAGGCGGATACGCGCCGCTGGGGCCAGTCCATCTATGACCTGAAGAACATTGCGGCGTACGTGCAGGACACGATCACGCACAACCGGGTCACCTTGCAGCTTGGCATCCGCTACGATCAGAATCACGATCAGGCGCTGGCCTCGTCGGTTCCGGCCAGCATGATCCTGCCGACCATCCTGCCGGCGGTCACCTTCGCGGGCGTGGATCCGGGAATCGTGTTCCACAACTTCTCGCCGCGCGTCGGCTTCACGTACGACATCACTGGTGATGGCAAGACGCTGTTCCGCAGCAACTACGCCATCTACTGGGGCCAGGTCGGCGATGGCGGCATTTCCAGCCAGCTGAATCCCGTGACCGCCGTCACCGCTCGATACGCGTGGGTCGACGCGAACCACGACACCGTCGTGCAGCCGAACGAAATCTACGACAGCAAGGGCGCCCTGCTGCTCGCAGGTGGCAACCCGGCGAACTTCCTCCTGGAATCCGGAAACTGGAATCCCGCAAATCCCGGATCGCCGACGACGCTGAACACCATCGATCCGAATCTCAGAAACGATCGGACCGACGAGTTCATCATCGGAATGGATCGTCAGATTGGCGCCGGCTTCGCCGTCGGCGGCAATTACATCTGGCGCCGTTACGTCAACTGCTTCAGCAACGCGTGCCCCGGCTGGGCGCCGCTGAACGGCATCGCGACGGACGGCTCGAGCTACACGGCCGTTCAGTACACCGCGCCGGCTTCTTCGTGTCCGGCGGGTGCGAGCTGCCCGGCGCTGACGTACTACCAGCCGAACATCCAGCTCGGGACCATCTCGACCGAGACCAACATCGACGGCTTCAGCCGCGTGTTCAACGGCATCGAACTGACCGGCCGCAAGCGGCTGTCGAACCACTGGCTGATGAACACGAGCTTCAGCTACAACAGCACGATCATGAACTACGACACCGGTTCGTACCAGGATCCGACCAACATCGCGCAGCGCAACGGGTATCAGTACGACTACCTGACGAGCGGCAGCGGTATCGGCAACGTGTTCGTGAACGCCAAGTGGCTCTACAAGATCAGCGGCATGTATCAGCTGCCGGCTGACGTCAACGTCTCGGCGTTCTACAACACGCGGCAGGGGTATCCGTTCGAACGGACGATCACGACCCCGTCGCGCGCCAACGGCGCCGGCACCGCCAGCCTGCTGCTCGACAACATCGGCGACAGCCGGCTGCCGACCTACCAGAACCTCGACTTCCACGTCGAGCGGCCGATCAAGACGGGAACGGTTCGGATCGTGCCGGGTATCGACGTCTTCAACGTGTTCAACTCGGGCACGGAGCAGGCGATTCGCGGCGCGCAGAACAGCTCGAACGCGAACTACATCCAGGCGATCGTCGCGCCGCGCGTCCTGCGGTTCGGCGTCCGCGTGACCTGGTAGACGTCTCGAGCTGACAGCTGACAGCTGATAGCTACTCAAGGGCGGGGCTCAACGGCCCCGCCCTTTTTTTGCTTCCGGCGACCCGTCACCCGCCCCCGCGTCGTCTGCCGGACTCCCGGCAGTGCCTTACGCCATTGCCCGTAAGTACCTGAGTCGGAGCCGGTTCGACTTGGCACGGATCCTGTTTCTCCCCGCGCATCTTCTGGTTTGTCCTGAGGATGAGGATGAGGAGATGGCTATGAAACGTTACGCGTTGTCGCTCGTGCTCCTGCTCATTTTCGCAGGAGCGGTCCAGGCGCAGCAGCAGACCGGCGAGATCTTCGGCAAGGCCACGGATCAGTCGGGAGCCGTGCTGCCCGGCGTCACCGTGACGCTGACCGCTCCGCATCTGCTCGAGCCGCTCACCGCCGTGACCAGCGAGACGGGGACCTACCAGTTCCCGCGCCTGGAGATCGGCACCTACACGGTCAAGTTCGAATTGACCGGCTTCAAGACGCAAATCAACCCGGACGTCATCGTCACGGTCGGCTTCAGCGCGCAGATCAACGCGCAGCTCGGCGTGTCGACCGTGCAGGAGACGATCACCGTCACGGGGCAGAGCCCCATCGTCGACACGAAGGACACCGGGACCAAGCAGACATTCACCAACGAGCTGCTGCAGAGCATCCCGTCGGCCCGCGACCCGTGGGTCATCCTTCAGCAGACCGCCGGCATCGCCATGGACCGCGAGAACATCGGCGGCAACATGTCGGGCCAGCAGTCCAACTACGTGTCGCGCGGCGGCAGCCCCTTCAACAACAAGTGGTCGCTGGACGGCGTCGACATCACCGATATGGCGGCCACCGGCGGGTCACCGACCTACTTCGACTTCGACATGTTCGAGGAAATGACCGTCAACACCGGCGGCGTCGACGTGATGCAGCAGACCGGCGGCGTCGGCATCAACCTCGTCACCAAGGCCGGCAGCGACAAGTTCCGCGGGTCGTCGCGCTACTACGACACGAACAAGAGGGTCGAGTCGCAGAACGTCACCGACGCGCAGCGCACCCAGGGCGCGTCGTCGGGCGCGCCGATTCAGGACATTCAGGACTACGGCATCGAGGCCGGCGGTCCGATCAAGCGGGGCAAGGCCTGGATCTGGGGCGCGTTCGGCAAGCAGGTGGTGGACATCGGCGTGCTGGGCTTCTTCCAGCCGTCGGCGGCCTGCCAGGCGATCAAGGCGAACCCGCTCGGGTACGCGATTGCCGACGTGAACGACTGCTTGAACACCGACGAGACGCTGCTCGAGACGACGAACCTGAAGGCTGAGGTGCAGCTGTTCAAGGGCAACAAGCTGAGTCTGTACAACTTGTTCTCGAAGAAGGTCCGCAACGCGCGCAACGCCAGCGACACGACGCCGATCGAATCGACCGTGACGCAGGCCGCGGTGCCGAGCCTCTACGGCCAGTGGGGCTGGAGGACCGGCCCGAGCCCGACGTACAAGTTCGGCGATCAGTACGTCGTCAACGACCGCATGCTCATCGACGTGCAGTACGCGCACGTGGGCAACAACTTCATTCTCGACTACCACGACCCGTCCCTTGCGGACGTGCAGCCCCTCCTGATCATCGCCGGCAGCATCAATGGCCGGTCGACGCCGGACGGCAACCAGTCGGTGAACATCCGGCCGGTCAACCAGGTGACCGTGAACATGAACTATTTCATGCCGGGCTCCCTGGGCGGCGACCACGCGTTCAGGGTCGGTGGCTACTGGAAGGACGCGAACAGCTACAACTCGACGCATACGCCGGGCAACGCGGTCGCGCGCTTCCCGACGATCGCGGCCTCGACGGATCCGAATGACTGCGCGACGGTCGCGGCCGGCTGCCAGCTGCAGCTCACCCGCGACGGCCAGACGGTGTACGACCTGCTGAACGTCACCGCCTACGTGCAGGACACGATTACGCACAACCGCCTGACGATCCAGGCCGGCGTCCGGTACGACCGCAACCACGATCTGACGCAGTCGTCGACTGTGACGGCCAACCCGCTGCAGCCGACGTGGCTGCCGGCGGCGACTTTCGCCGGCGTCGATCCGGGGATCGTGTTCAACAACTTCTCGCCGCGCGCCGGGTTCACCTACGCCCTCCAGGAAGGCGGCAAGACGATCGTGCGCGGCAACTACGCGCTGTACTGGGGCCAGGTCGGCACCGGCGGCGTGTCGGGCCAGGTCAACCCGGTGACGCGCGTCAGCGCGCGTTACAACTGGATCGACGCCAACCACGACAAGTTCGTGCAGAGCAACGAGGTCGTCGGCCCGACGGGCGCTCCGGCGCTGGTCACGCAGACGATCGCGGGGGTCACGGGCAACTGGGATCCGAACAACCCGACGCTGCTCGGCACGACCAACACGATCGATCCGAACTTCAAGAACGACCAGACGCACGAAGTGATCTTCGGCGTCGACCATGAGCTCGGCGCGGGCTTCGCGATGGGGGCGAACTACATCTGGCGCAGATACAGCGGGATCACGTGGTTCCCGCTCATCGGCGTGTCTCAGACGGGCTCGGACTACTCGGCCGTGAACTACACGGCGCCGGTGGCGTCCTGCCCGGCCGCGCAGAACGCGCGCTGCCCGCAGGTGACCTACTACACGCCGAACTTCTTCCTCCCATCGGCCAACGTGGAAACGAACCAGGCGTTCAATCGTTCGTACAACGGCGTCGAAGTGACGGCCCGGAAGCGGATGGCGAATCACTGGCTGATGAACACCAGCTTCGGCTACAACAGCGCGATTCAGAACTACGACAGCTCGGGCTCCTACCAGGACCCGACCAACATCGCGAACCGCAACGGCTACCAGTACGACTACCTCACCTCCGGCAGCGGCCTGGGCAACGTCTACGTGAACGCGAAGTGGCTCTACAAGCTGGGCGGTCTGTACCAGCTGCCGTACGACGTCAACGTGTCGGGGTTCTTCAACGCGCGGCAGGGGTATCCGTTCGAGCCGTTCATTCTTTCGCCGACCCGTCCGAACAACGGCGGCCAGGCGAGCGTGCTGCTGGATCCGGTCGGTGAGAACCGCTTGCCCGATTACTACAACCTGGACTTCCACATCGACCGTCCGATCAAGATCGGCCAGGCGCGAATTCTGCCGGCGCTCGACGTCTTCAACGTGTTCAACGGCAACACGGTGCAGGCGATGCAGCGTCAGCAGAACTCGACGATTGCGAACAACATCAGCGCGCTGACCGCTCCGCGCATCCTGCGGGTCGGCGTGAAGGTGACTTGGTAAGCTAGCTCTCAGCTATCGGCTGTCAGCTCTCGGCTGTCGGCCGTCGATTCAAGGGCGGGGCCGCGGCCCCGCCCTTTTTTTGCGCTATGCTGATGCTGGCGTCTGCGGCAGGCGCTCAGGACAGCGCCTGCGGCCGGAGCATTCACCAATGTCCCGCCAGCAACTCATCCACAGCTTCACCCACGCCGCGCTCAGTCCCGACCCCGACCTCGCCGTCGCCGCATTGATGATTGCGCGCGTGGAGTACCCGAAGCTCGACGCCGGCCCGTACCTCGATCGGCTCGACGCGCTCGGCCGCGAAGCCGAACGGCGCGTCGCCGCGGCGGGTCCCGATACCTACGCCCGCGTGCGGGCGCTCAACGCGTACCTGTTCGGCGAGCTGCGCTTCGCCGGCAACCAGGTCCAGTACGAGGATCCGCGCAACAGCTTCTTGAACGAAGTCCTCGACCGGCGGACGGGCATTCCGATCACGCTCGCGCTGCTGTACATGGAAGTGGCCCGGCGCGCCGGCCTGCGTGTCGAAGGCATCAATTTCCCGGGCCATTTCCTCTTGCGCTGCCCGGCCCGGCGCGGGCTGCCGTACTGCGACGATCTGATCATCGACGCCTTCCGCGGCGGCGCGCTGCTCTCCAGGGACGATTGCCGCGAGTTGCTGCGCGGTTTGCACGACGGCCTTGGCGTCGACGACGACGATGACGCGCTGCTCGAGTCGCGGCTGGCGGCGCACGCGAGCAAGCCGCAGATTCTCGCGCGGATGCTGCTGAATCTGAAGGGTGTGTACGTGCGCATGCACTCGTATCCGCAGGCGCGCGACATCACGGAGTTATTGCTGGCGGTCAATCCGTCGGCGATCAACGAGCTGCGCGATCGGGGACTGCTGGCCTACAACCTGCGGGACTTCTCCGCCGCCCTGCGCGATCTGCAGGCCTACCTGCAGCTCTCGAACGCGGCGTCGCTCGACGACGAGGAGCGCAAGGAGCACGCGAAGATCTGGGAGCACGTGAAAGCGCTCAGACGCAGAGTCGCTTCGCTCAACTGACGAACAGACGTCTTACCGCGGAGAGCGCGGAGAACGCAGAGTTCGTCCTGGGAATTCCCACCAAGCGCTCCGCGGTTTCTGCGTGCTCCGCGGTTAGACGTGCTGGCGTTTTTTTCCTTCCGGGCAGTTTTCCAGCAACGGGCACACCGCGCAGTGCGGATCGCCTTCCGTGCACGTCGCGCCGCCGTGGTGCGCGAGATACAGGAACGCGTGGCGGTAGGCGTCCGGTGACCCGCGCAGCTGCTTCGCGATCGCCTCGCGCACCGAGCGGGCCGTCTTCGTGAAGCTGCCCTGCTGATCGCCGAACCCCAGGCGCCGCGCGACGCGGCTGACCCGGGCGTCGACGGGCAGCACGGGATGATCGGCCGCGAACAGCAGCATGCGGTACGCGCCGCCCTCGCCCATTTCAGGCAGCCTCGGCGACCGCCGGAACATGTCGACGCCCGTGCGCAGCGCCCGCAGCCGCTGCTCGTTGTACGGACCGGCCAGCCCGACGGCCTGCTCGAGCTTCTTCTGCGGCGCCCGCCACATCGCGTCCGGCGTCAGCGCGCGGATGCGCTTCAAGGCCGCGAGCGCGGCATCGCGTTTGTACGGCGTCGAGTGCACCGACAACACTTCCCACACGAAGAGCGTGAACGGATCGCGCGGCGGCGTCGGCAGCGCGCCGTAAAACGTCGCGAGCTTGTTCAGCAGGCCCTCGAGCGTCGACACGGCGCACACTTTACCTCATTGCCGTGATCTGCCTGCCCCGAGCCGCGTCGTCGAGGGGCCCCGAACGCAGTCGAGGGGTTCCATTTTCGAACGGTGTGTGCGATCAGACATCGTTGGCGTTCGTTGGATCGCAGCATTCAAGATCTCGTCAACGCGCGCGCGCGCGTTGTCACAACGTCCATCCTAAGCGCTGATCATTCCCGCGCGTGAACAACTCGGACAGTGTCCGGATCAGTGACCGGACGGTGGCAC
The DNA here is from genome assembly GCA_020073005.1 of Terriglobia bacterium. Lineage (GTDB taxonomy): Bacteria > Acidobacteriota > Vicinamibacteria > Vicinamibacterales > CAVVIG01 > SRVP-36. The sequence goes on from JAIQFX010000093.1 coordinate 18,093, forward strand.
ATCGCGTGCTGTGTTTGATCCGTCTAACACGTGCACGTGTGTGTGACGCGCGTGGCCTTCTGCCACGCGGACCACAGGAGCTCACAGGAGGAATGTCCGACATGAAGAAAGTGATCACCACGCTCGTTCTGATGATCGCGTTCGCGCTGCCCGCGTTCGCGCAGATTCAGAGCGGCAGTCTCAACGGCACCATCAAGGACGAACAGGGCGGCGTGCTGCCCGGCGTCACCGTGACGGCGCAGGGCGTCGACGCGACGCAGACGTTCGTCACCGACGCCACCGGCGAATTCCGGTTTCTCAACCTGGCGCCCGGTCCTTATAAAGTGACCGCGTCGCTGCAGGGCTTCACGACGCTCGTCCGTGAAAACGTCATCATCGCGGTCGGGCGGAACGTCGAGCTCCCGCTCTCGCTGAAGATCGCGACCGTCGCCGAGACCGTGACGGTCAGCGGCGCGTCGCCGATCGTCGACACGAAGGAAACCGGCACGGCGACCAACTTCACATCCGACGAGCTGACGAAGATTCCGACGTCGCGCGATCCGTTCGCGCTGATGCGCTCGGTGCCAGGCGTCCTCGTCGACCGCGTGAACATCGGCGGCAACGAGACCGGCCAGCAGTCCAACTTCGCGTCGAAGGGCACGCGCCCGCAGGACGCGGTCTGGATGATGGACGGCATCAACGTCACCGACATGGCCGCGACGGGCGCGTCGCCCTCGTACTACAACTACGACAACTTCGAGGAGATCGCGGTGTCCACGGCCGGCCAGGACATCAAGCAGCCGACCGGCGGCATGGGCCTCAACCTCGTCGTGAAGCGCGGGACGAATCAGTTCCACGGCGGCTTCCGCGGCTACTACGACGGCGCGTCGATGGAGTCGAGCAACGTGCCGGCCGAGCTGGCCGCGGTCGGCGTGACCCACGACACGTCCGATCACAACAAGAGCATCTACGACGTCGGCTACGACATCGGCGGCCCGATCCTGAAGGACAAGGCCTGGTTCTACAACTCGTACTCGCTGCAGGACGTGCAGCTGGTGCGCCGCTCGGGCTCGCTGGTGGACGAGACGAAGCTGAAGAACCCGGACGTCAAGCTGAACTGGCAGGCCACGAAGAAGGACATGATCAACTTCCTCTACTTCGACGGCTTCAAGATCAAGGACGGCCGCAGCCCCGGCATCTCGGGCATCAACTTCGACGCCCCCACGGCGACGTGGCATCAGGACAACGCGTACACGGACTTCCTCCTCCACGGATTGTGGAAGTGGGCCGACGATCGCGTCGTCAACTCGAACATGTTCGTGTCGGCGAAGTACGCGTACTTCAACACCGGGTTCGTGCTCGATCCCGAGGGCGGGCTCGACATGCAGTCCGGACGCAGCTTCACGCTGGGACAGTCGTTCGGCTCGTACAGCCAGGGGCTCAACGTCCGGCCGCAGAAGATCGCGAACGTGGACGTCGACAACTTCCTGAACGCGATGGGCAGCACGCACGACCTCAAGTACGGCGCCGGCTACCGGCGCGTCGATGCGGTCAGCGGCACGATCTGGCCGGGCAACGGCATCCTCGCGATCGAAAACTCGCCGACCGACCTGCGCGCGCAGGTGTTCCGCCAGGGCTACGGCGGCAACCGCGCCGAGTACGTGAGCCTCTACGTGGGCGACACGATCGCGCACAAGCAGCTCACCGTCGACGTCGGCGTCCGCTACGACCGTCAGTGGGGCAAGGCGCTGCCGGCCACGACGTCGGCCAACCCGGCGTTCGCGACCCTCGTGCCCGGTCTGAGCTTCGCGGGCTACGACACGCCGTTCACCTGGAACAACATCTCGCCGCGCGCCGGCCTGACCTACGCGCTCGATGAGTCGCGCAAGACCATCGCGCGCGTCAGCTACAGCCGCTACTCGGGCCAGCTCGAAACCGGCACGGTGGGCGCCACCAACCCGAGCTCGACCGCCGGGTCGGCGACGTACCGCTGGGTGGACACCAACGGCGATCACTTCGCCCAGGCCAACGAAGTCCTGACCAATCAGTTCATCACGGCGGCCGGCGGCTTCAATCCAGCGGCGCCGACGGCCGTCACCTCCGCCAACGTGCTCGACCCGAATCTCAAGGCGCCGATCACCAACAGCGTCGTCGCCGGCGTCGAGCGCGAGCTGCGGCCGAACCTCGCGCTGCAGGCCAACTACAGCTACACGCGGACGACGGATCTCTTCGGCAACTTCACGGGCCGCATCACGCCGCGGACCGGCGTGACGCTCGCCGACTACACGCCGGGGGCGGGCTTCACGGGCACGCTGATGGACGGGACGACGTACAACATCCCGACCTATATTCCCAACGCGGCGAAGATCGCGGCGGGCGGCAACGGCTTCGTGACGACGAACATCCCCGGCTACTTCACCGACTACAACGGGATCGAGCTGGGCCTCATCAAGCGGCTGTCGAACAAGTGGATGGGCCGCGTGGCGTTGTCGTACAACAACGCGCGCGAGCACTTCGATTCGACGTCGGGCGTCTACGACACCAACGGCAACCCGACGCCGACGCTCAGCGAGCCGCTGAAGGACGGCGGCCAGTTCGCACCGCAGAGCGGCGGCAGCGGCGCCGGCAGCATCTACATCAACGCGAAGTGGCAGTTCAACGTGAACGGCATGTACGAGGCGCCGTACGGCATCGAGATCAGCGGCAACGTGTTCGGCCGTCAGGGGTATCCGTACCCGATGTTCCGGCAGGGCACGTCGGCCGCGCTCGGTGCCGACTCGACGCTGTCGGTGCTGGTGACGCCGCAGATCGACTACTTCCGGTATCCGAATCTGTGGAACACGGACCTGCGCGCGGCGCGGACGTTCAAGGTGAACGGCGGCGTCACGATCCGCGGGATCTTCGATCTGTTCAACGCGTTCAACGCGAACACGGCGCTGCTGCGGAGCAACAACGTGGCGGCGACGAACTTCAACGCCCTCGTGCAGAACCTCAGCCCGCGGATCGCGCGAGTTGGATTGGTCGTCGGATTCTAAAGAAATAAACCACGGAGGACACGGAGGACACGGGGAACCCAGCATTTGGGTCCTTCCTCCGTGACCTCCGTGACCTCCGTGTCCTCTGTGGTTACCTCGCCTTCGCGATCTCGCCTCGCTCCTACCTGTTCCGCACCAGCACCGCCGTGTTGTCGTCCGCGAATCCATCGTTCGACGCCGTGACCGTGGCCGACAACGTCACCGAGTCGCCGGTGAATGTGTACGGCTTCACGAGCCTGTTCGCTGCCCGCAGAGGCAGCGTATCGCAGACGATCGAGGCGCCCGCCTGCAGCGTGGCGATGTGCGACGGCAGCGAAGCTTCAAGATGGTTTGACGTCCCCACCATGGTCACCGCGCCTCCCGACTCGACTGAGCAGCGCCAATAGATCGTGCCGTCCGCGTACGGACTGACGATGTTGCCCGGAATCGTCATCGAGAAGGCCGGGGCGTGAGCCACGCCCGCCGGTCCACGATTCTCGATGCGAATCTCGAATTGCACCGTGGCCTCGGCCGACGTGGTCTGCCCGTCCACCGACCCGGTGACGCTCAGATCGACCTGATGATTTTCGAGGACGAGCCAATCGATGGTGATTGTCGTGGCCGCGCCGTGCGAATCCACTGCGGTGATGGTTGTGATCCAGTGACCGGTGGCAGTCAGCGTGCCGCCGAT
>JAIQFX010000094.1 GCA_020073005.1 Terriglobia bacterium
ACGTGCTGCTGAACGATCTGCGCTACACCGTCCGCCTGCTGCGGAAGTCGCCCGTCTTCACGCTCGCGGTCGTGCTGACCGTGGCGCTCGCGGTCGGCGCCAACACGGCGATCTTCAGCGTCGTCAACGCGGTCATCCTGCGCCCGCTGCCATACGCGCAGCCGGACCGGCTGTTCTGGATCGCCGAACGCAACGACAAGCTGCACCTGCCGACGTTCACGGCGTCCATCCTTAATTACCTGTCGTGGGGCGAACGGCAGCAGTCGTTCGAGTCGATGGGGACGATTGGATTCGCGAGCTTCAACTTCTCCGGCCGTGGCGAGCCGGAGCAGTTCACCGGCGCGCCGATCAGCCCCTCGCTGCTGCCGCTGCTCGGGCTGACGCCGATCGCCGGCCGCGCGTTTCTTCCCGAGGAAGAGAAGCCGGGCAGCACGCCGGTCGTGATGATCAGCGAGGGCCTGTGGAAGCGGCGGTTCGGTGGCGACCCGTCGCTGATCGGCCAGACGTTGATGCTGAACGGCATCGCGCGCACGGTCGTCGGCGTCGGACCGCTCGCGCTCCACACGCTCACCAGCGGCGACATCTTTATTCCGCAGACGATCGATCCCGCGCGCGAGATCCGGCTGAACCACGTGATCATCGCCGTCGGCCGTTTGAAACCCGGCGTCTCGCAGGAGCGCGCGCAGGCCGAGATGGACGCCGTCGCGACGCGCGTCGGCGAGCAGTATCCGGAGGTGCGCGACTGGGGCATCCGCCTCGTCAGCTTCTACCACTGGATCGTGAGCGATCAGCTGCAGACCGCATTGCTCGTCCTGCTGGCGTCGGTCGCGTGCGTCCTCCTGATCGCGTGCGCGAACGTCGCGAACCTGCTGCTCTCGCGGGCCGCGGCGCGTCAGAAGGAAATCGCGGTCCGGGTGGCGATGGGCGCGAGCCGCTCGCGGCTGCTGCGCCAGCTCCTCGTCGAAAGCCTCACGCTCTCGACCGTCGGCGGCGCGCTCGGCCTCGCCGGCGCCGTCGGCGCGATCAACCTTATTAATACGGCGCTGCCGCCCAATCTCCTGCCGGTCCCGCGCGTGGAGCTCGATCGCGCGGTGCTCGCGTTCGCGGCGCTCGTCACGGTGGCGACGGGGCTGCTGTTCGGCATCGCGCCGGCGTGGCACGCGGCGAAGGCCGATGTGAACGCGGACCTCAAGCAGGCGGCGCGCTCGGCGATCGGCGCGCGCTCGCTGCTCCGCAACGGTCTCGCCGGCGCGGAGCTCGCGCTTGCGACGATGCTGCTGATCGGCGCCGGGTTGCTCATGCAGAGCCTGCTGCAGCTGCAGCGCGTGCGGCTCGGCTTCGCGCCGGATCACCTGCTGACGTTTCAAGTCGCGCCGCCTGTCGCGAAGTACCCGCTCGACAGCAAGGCGCCGCTGTTCTATCGCGAGCTGCTCGAGTCGCTGCGGACGCTGCCCGGCGTGCAGGGCGCGGCGATCTCGAGCGGGATTCCGTTCGGCGTGGGCAACTACACGACGAGCCCCATGACGACCGTCAGCCAGTCGATACAGCCGGCGGGCACGGCGATCCCGATCGACTGGCGGATCGTGAGCCCGGGGTTCTTCCGCGTCATGGCGGTGCCGCTGCTGCGCGGACGCGACTTCACCGACGCGGACGCCTCATTGGCGGCGCCCGTCATGATCATCAGCGAGGAAACCGGGCGGAAGTTCTTCGGCGACGCGGATCCGGTCGGCCGGACGATCCGCCGCGTCGCGGACAAGAAGGACTTCACGATCGTCGGCGTCGTGGGCGACGTGAAGAACCAGGCGCTGAATCTGGACACGCCATCGCTGTACTACCCGAGCCCCACGCGCGTATGGCCACTGATGGACGTCGTCGTGCGGACGGCGGGGAGGCCTGAGTCCGCGGCCACGGGCGTCCGCGCGAAAGTCCACGCGCTCGACTCCGAGCTCGCCATCTCGAATGTCCGGCCGCTCGAGGAGTGGGTGGCCGGCAGCGCGGCGCAGCCGCGGCTGAACGCGGTGCTGCTCGGCGCGTTCGCGTTCGTCGCGCTGCTGATCGCCGCCATCGGCATCTACGGCGTGCTCGCGTACTCGGTGACGCAGCGGACGCGCGAGATTGGATTGCGCATGGCGCTCGGCGCGCCGCGCGGGCGCGTCCTCGTCCTGATCGTGCGCGAAGGGATGACGGTCGGGCTGATCGGCATCGGCGCAGGCCTCGCCGGCGCGCTCGCGCTCAGCCGCGGACTGGAGAGCCTTGTCTTCGGGATTCCGGTCCGCGATCCGCTGACGTTCGGCGCCGTCGCCGCGGTGCTCACGCTGACGGCGCTTGCGGCGTGCTCGATCCCCGCGCGCCGCGCGTCGCGTGTGGATCCGATGATCGCGCTGCGGTGTGAATGAGAAGTAGCGGTCAATCCTGACGCAACGCGACTGACGGATCCACGCGCGCCGCGCGCCACGCCGGCGCGGCGCACGCGATCAGCGCGACCACGGACAGGATCGCGGGCGCCGTGACGAACGAGATCGGATCGAGCGGCTGCACGCCGTAGAGCAGCGACGCCAGCGATCGCGTCAGGCCCGCCGCGGCCGCAAGACCGACGACGACTCCCACCGTCAGCATCCGCGCGCCGCCCGCAAGCACCAGACCGAGAATATCCGACACCTGCGCGCCGAGCGCGCGCCGGATGCCGAACTCGCGCACGCGCTGCCCGACCGCGCATGCCAGGACGCCGCACACTCCTGCCGCCGCCAGCGCCAGCGCGAGGACCGCGAACGCGCCGATCAACTGCGCGCGAAAACGCGGCCGCGCGACGGCTTCCGACGCGACGTCCTCCATCGTGCGGACCTGCGTGAGCGGCTGATCCGGATCGATCTTCGCGATCGCCGCCTTGACCGCGGGCAGCAGCGCCATCGGATCGCCGGCCGTCTGCACGGCGATGGACGCGGAGAACCAGGCGTTCTGCGCGATCGGCACGTAGATCTCGACGTTGTTTTCCTTCTCGCCCGGACCTTCCACCTTCACCTGATGAATCACGCCGACGATTTCGCGCACGACGGGCGTCGGGCCGCGCAGGTCCATCGACTGCACGCTCACGCGCGCGCCAATCGGCTCCGTGTTCCTCAGATGCCGGCGCACGAATTCCTCGTTGACGATGCAGACGGGCGTCGTCGCCGCGGTGTCACGCTCGGTGAATGCGCGGCCGCGGACGAGCGGAATGCCAAGCGTCTCGAAATAGCGCGAGCCGATCATCTGGTAGTGCGCCGACGGCGTGTTCGCTTTGTCCGGCTCCGGTTCGCCGATCACGTGAAAGCCCTGTCCGATGTCCCAGCCGTCCAGCGGCAGATTCCCGCCGACCGACGCGACGCGCACGCCGGGCAGCGCATTCAGCTCGCGCTCGATGTTCTGATAGAAGCGCACAATCTGCGCCTCGTTCTGATAACGGCCGAGGGGTAGCCCGACGTTCATCGTGAGGACTCGCGTAGCGCGATAACCCGGATCCACTTCCGAGAGCGAGACGAGCGTTCGCACCAACAGCGTCGCGCCTGACACAAGCAGCACGGCGACGGCGATCTGACTTGTCGCGAGCGACGTGCGCAGCCAGCCGCTGCCGCCGGACGATCCGCGGCTGCCGGAACCGAGCGCGGCGGACAGCGAGAGCCGTGAGGCCTGCCACGCCGGCGCGAGACCGAAGAGCACGCCGGTCGCGAGCGTCAGTACGCTCGTGAACGCGATCAGCCGCGCGTCGAACGCCAGCGTTACCGATTGCGGCAGCGTCCGCGGCGGAATCACTGTGGGCGCGACGCGCAGGAGCGCCCAGGCGAGCGCGAGGCCGGCGCTGCCGCCCAGGCACGAGAGCAGGACGCTTTCGGTCAGGAGCTGGCGCAGGATGCGGCCGCGGCTGCCGCCGAGCGCGGCGCGGATCGCGATTTCGCGCGCGCGCCCGAGGCCGCGCGCGAGCAACAGGTTCGCCACGTTCGCGCACGCCATCAGCAGCACGAAGCCGACCGTGCCCGCCAGGACGATCGACGTGATTCGCAGCTCGCCGCCGACGAGCGCTTCGCGCAGCGGCTCGATGGTCACCGTCCAGTCCTTGTTCGTCTCCGGCGAGAGTCGCGCGATGTCGGCCGCGACGACGTTCATGTTGCCGCGCGCCTGATCGATGTCGACGCCGGGCCTGGTGCGCGCCAGGACCTGGAGGTAGTGCATGCGGCGCTGCTCCGGGCTGCGGTGGAGGACGTAGAGCGACCAGAAGTCGCTGGGGTACAGGATCTGAAACGAGCCCGGCGCCACGCCGATCACCGTCCACGGAGAACCGTCGAGCGTGATCGGTTTGCCGACGATCGACGGATCCGCGCCGAAGCGGCGCCTCCAGAAGCGCTCGCTCAGCACGACGACCGGCGCCCGATCGGCCGCGTCGGCGGCGTTGAATGTCCTGCCGGCGACGGGTGTCACGCCCAGCACGTCGAAGAACGACGCCGTCACGGCCTGTCCGGGGATCTTTTCGGCCGCGCCGCCCGCGCCGGTCAGCGTGCGGCTCCCTCCCGACACCGCCGCCATCGACGTGAACACCGTGTTCTGGTCGTTCCAGTCGAGAAAGGTGAGCGGCGACACGCGGTTGTGCGCGTAGCTCGGCGGGTGCTCCCACAGCATCAGCAGTTGATCGGGGTGCGCGAAGGGCAGGGGGCGCACGAGCGCCGCATCCACGAGGCTGAACATGACGCTGTTGGCGCCGATGCCGATCGCGATGACCGCGACCGTGAGAAGCGTGAAGCCCCACGACTTGCGCAGCGTGCGCACGGCGAATCTCAGGTCTTGAACGAGACTTGGCATGCCGCTTGGACGGAGGGTGTGAAAGAAGGTTGGCAAACGGATTCTTGACGGTATTCCCGGCTATTCTTCACGTAATGACGTTCACACGCGTGATCGCGCGGCGCTATTTTGTAATCTGGATCGCCGCGACGGCGCTGTGGCTGTCTGCCGTTCCCGCCTTCGCCGCGCTCGGCGGCGACGCGTCGACCGTCGACGCCGATCGCGTCCGCATGAAGGGGTCGCTGCTGCGCATCGTCCGGAGCGACGCCTACACGCTGCACGAAATCCGATCCGAATCCGGGACGACCGTCCGCGAGTTCATCTCGCCGGCAGGCAAGGTGTTTGCCGTGGCGTGGGAAGGGCAGTGGCACCCGGACATGGAGCAGGTCCTCGGCGCATACTTCGCCCGCTATCAGCAGGGCGCGCAGGCCGCGTTGCGACAGCGCCGCACGCGCGGGCTGCTGCGGATCCGCGACGGCGATCTCGTCGTGCAGATGAGCGGACACCAGCGCGCGTTCACCGGACGCGCGTATCTCGCCAACGACATTCCGCCCGGCGTCCAGGCGGACGCGCTGCGGTAGCGCCGTCTCATGCTGCGAACATTCGCGCTCGCGTTTGTCGTCGCTCAAGCGACCGCCGGAGCGTGCGGCACGTCAGGGACCACCGGTACGACGACGACCTCCACCACCACGGCCTCGACGCTGAACATGCTGTCGATCGTCGTGAACGACGGCCCCGCCCACAGCTACTTCAACGGCGCCTTCACGAGCGTGATGATCTGCGTGCCCGGCCAATCCGCGTGCCAGGTGATCGACGGCGTGCTCGTGGACACGGGATCGAGCGGCCTGCGCATCCTGTCGAGCGCGCTGACGCTGTCGCTGCCGCAGCAGGCGGACGCGACCGGCGCGCCGATCGTCGAGTGCAACGAGTTCGTCGACGGCATCACGTGGGGACCGGTGCAGACCGCCGACATCAAGCTCGCCGGCGAGACGGCCAGTTCCGTGCCGATTCAGGTGATCGGCGCGCCGAACTTCTCGACGATTCCGAAGGCCTGTTCGAGCGTCGGGCCTACCGAGGACACGTTGACCGCGCTCGGCGCCAACGGGATCCTCGGCGTCAGCGTCTTCCGGCAGGACTGCGGATCCGGCTGCACGATCGCCGGCGGCGCGAATCCCGGCGTCTACTACGCGTGCCCCGCGTCCGGCTGCCTCGTGACGACGCAGGCGCTCACGCGGCAGGTGCAGAATCCGGTCTGGCTGTTTCCAGTTGACAACAACGGCGTCGTCGTTCAGCTGCCGCCGGTGCCGACCGGCGGCGCGTTGACCGTCACCGGGTCGTTGATCTTCGGGATCGGAACGCAGTCGGACAACGCGCTCGGCTCAGCCCGAGTGCTGACCGTCGATCAGGTCGGCAACTTCACGACCGTGTTCAACAATCAGTCGTACAGCTCGAGCTTCATCGATTCCGGATCGAACGGGATCTTCTTCCTCGATTCGGCGACCACGAGTCTTCCGCTATGCCAGCAGTCGACGGACTTCTACTGCCCGCCGACGCTTCGCGCGTTCTCCGCGACCCATCGCGGCGTGAACGCGGCGACGAGCGCCGTGACCTTCAACGTCGGCAACGTCGACGCCCTCAACGGCAGCTTCAACGCGTTCAGCGAAGTCGCCGGCCCCAACGCCGGCAGCTTCGACTGGGGCCTGTCGTTCTTCTTCGGCCGCACGATCTTCACGGCCATCGAAGGCCAATCCACGCCGGGCGGCACGGGCCCGTACTGGGCGTACTGACGGAGGGGACGGGTCTCGCAACGCGTGTTGGACGCGAGACCCGTCCCCGCTGACACAATCTCGGGCTGCGAGACCCGTCCCCGCTCTGTATAATCGCCCGCATGTTGAAGATCGCCAGAACCGCGTTCGTCTCAATGTGTGCGTCGTGGGCGACGCTCGGCATTGCCGCCGCGGTCGCGCAGCAGCCGGCCGGCCACGCGTGGACGCAGCAGGAAGTCTTCCGCCGCAACGTCGGCTCGCGCGAGGAGCAGACGACGGCGTTCACGCCGCACAAGGTCGTCGCGAACATCTACTACGTCGGCACGCAGAGCCTGGCGTCGTTTCTCGTCACGACGCCGCAGGGCCACATCCTTATTAATAGCTCCTACGAAGCGAACGTCCCGGTCCTCAAGAGCTCGGTCGAGAAGCTCGGCTTCAAGTGGACCGACGTGAAGATCCTGCTCGGCAGTCACGCGCACGGCGACCACATGGAAGGCGACGCCGCCGTGAAGCAACAGACCGGCGCGACCGTCGTCGCGATGGCTGAAGACGTCCCGGCGCTCGAGAAGATGCGTCCCGGCGACAAGCCGCATCCGATCGATCGTGTGATCCACGACGGCGACGAGGTGACACTCGGCGGGACGGTACTCCACGCGCACCTGACGCCGGGCCACACGCGCGGCTGCACGACGTGGACGATGAAGGTACAGGACGGCGGGCGGACGCTGGACGTCGTCATCATCGGCAGCGCCGGCGTCAATCCCGGGTTCGTGCTCGTGAACAACAAGGACACGCCGCAGATCGCGGACGAATTCCGGCGGACGTTCCAGATCCTGCGGTCGCTGCCGTGCGACATCCCGCTCGCGTCGCACCCGGCGATGTACAACCTCGCGGAGAAATTTCCGAAGCTCGGCAAGGGACCGAATCCGTTCATCGATCCCGCGGGCTATAAGGCGGAGATCGACATCGCGCAGGGCGTCTTCAACCAGGTCTGGGCGGAGCAGGGCGGCAAATAGAACATGGGGAATCCGATGAACTCACAGATGACGCGTCGAAGTCTGTTGCTGTCGCTGCCCGCCCTCGCCGTCGCCCGCCGCGTGCTGGCGCAGGCCTCGCCGTCGCAGCTGCGCATCAGGGGGTTCAATCACTTCCTGCTGTCGGTGTCCGATCCGAAACGGACGATCGACTTCTACCAGGGCCTGTTCGGCATGCCCGTGCAGACGCGGCAGGGCACGACGACGATGCTGCGCATCGGCGCCGGACCGCAGTTCATGGCGGTGGCGCCCGCCGGCGCGAGCGGGACGCCGCGCATCGATCATCTGTGCGTCACGCTCGAGGATTTCAACGTCGACCGGATTCTCAAGGTACTCGCCGATCACGGCGTGACGAAGGCTGAAGGAACCGGCGGCGGCCTCAGTGGCGGGCCGATGAAGGTGCGCGTCCGCGTGCGCGGTCCCGAAGCGGGCGGCGCGAAGGACGGCACGCCGGAAATCTACGTCGGCGACGCGGACGGCATCGTCGTGCAGCTGCAGGATCCGAAGTACTGCGGCGGCGCGGGCGCGCTGGGAGACGTGTGCGGCGCGCCGGAGGCGTCGCCGTCGAAGGGGCTGCTCGCGGTGCGCGATCTGAGTCACTTCACGGTCTTCTCGACCGACGCGCAGCGGTCGAACAAGTTCTATCAGGATCTGTTCGGCGTCGGGATCCGCTCGTATCAGGGCCCGACGGCGCCGACGCTCGCCATCGGTCCGACCGTGCAGTTCCTCATGTTCACCGGCGGCGGCGCGCCGCGCGGCAACGCGGCGCCCCGGCCGGCCAGCATCAATCACGTCTGCTTGAACACGAACGCGTTCAATCCGGATCAGGTGATCAAGACGCTGGAGAGCTACGGCATCAAGCCGCGCGAGAGCGCGCAGGGCCCCGTCGGTCCGATGCGGCACTACATCAGCATGCGGATGGAGAATCGCGGCGGCGCCAAGGAAGGCACGCCGGAGCTGTACTTCACCGATCCCGACGGCCTGCTGATCCAGCTCCAGGATACGAAGTACTGCGGCGGCTCCGGGTTCCTCGGCGACACGTGCTAGATCTTCACGCGCGCGTGACGCCGCCTTTACAATGTCGTTATGGCGTCACGACGCCTCTTCTGGGCCGCCGCCTGGCTGGGGTTCGCGCTCATCATTATCAAGGCGTCGCACCTGGGGATTCCCCAGGCGGGCGACGTCGCGGGCTACCTGCGATCGCTGGCGGCGATCAGCTATCGCGACGTCCTGTTTGCCGCGAGTGTCTGGACGTTCGGTCGAGCCGCGCTCGCGCTCGCCCGCGATCGACCGATCATGTCCCGCCTCGTGTCGATCGGATTCGTCGCGTTCTCCGCGCTCATCTGCCTGTACGCCGTCGCCAGCGCGATCGCGTTCAGTCCGCTCGGCGGATTCCTGACGTATCCGCTGCTTCAGCTCGTCGGCAGCGTCCGCATGATGAGCTCGTCCGTCTCGGCCTACCTGACGCCGCGCGCCGTGTTCGGGCTCGTCGTCGTGCCGGCCGCGTACATCGGCGTCGTCTCGGCGACCGTGTGGCTCGCGCCGGCGGCGGGCGCGCGCCGCGCGCGCACCGGCGTCGCGCTCTGGACGGCGATCGCCTTGTGGGCCGGCGTCGGACAGTACGTCTATGCGACCGACTGGGCGACGCACTACGACTGGCGCATCGCGGAGAATCCGCCGTGGGTGCTCGTGTCGTCGCTGTGGCAGGCCGTGAGCGGCGGGCCGACGGCGCGGCTGTCCGCGGCGTTTCCGGACACCGATCTCGCTGACTTCAATGCGATCGGATCGCGACGGCCGGCGGCGGCGTTGCCCCTGGCAACGACGTGGACGTCGCGGCGGCCGCCGAACGTGATCCTCATCGTGCTGGAGTCTGTCGCGGCGCGATGGACGGGCGTGAGCGGCGGTGAGTACGCCTCGACGCCGACGCTCAAGGCTGAGGCGGCGCACGGCGTCGTCTTCGATCGCGTCTACGCGCACGTCGGCCGCAGCTCCAACTCGCTCGCGTCGATGCTGCTGTCGGTCTACCCGAAGCTCGACTTCCAGGACTACACCGAGGAATTTCCGCGCGCGACGCAGACGTCGCTGGCCGCCATCCTGCGCGACCGCGGGTACCGCACGGCGTTCATGACGTCGAGCAACATGCGCTGGGCCGGCTGGGACACGTTCGTCCCGGCGCACGGCTTCAGCGAGGTGCGCGACGATCGGAGCCTGCCGTGCGACACGCGCGTCACGTCATGGGGCCTCGCCGACGCGTGCGTCGTCGACGGCATCACGCAGTTCATCACGCAGGATCGGACGCGTCCGTTCTTCGTCATGGCGTGGACGCAGCAGACGCATCATCCGTACGAGCCGACGCCGGGCGTGCCGCTGCTCGAGCTCGTCCGCGAGCCGAACATTCCCGATGAGTACGATCTGGGCCGTTACCTCAACGTCCTGCACGAAACGGATCGCCAGCTCGCGCGGCTGTTCGAGTCGATTCGCGCCGCCGGCCTCGCCGACGACACGCTGGTCGCCGTCATCGGCGATCACGGGCAGGCGTTCGGGTTCCCGCACGACAGCTACCTGCAGGGCCGGACGGTGTACGAAGAGGACGTGCGCGTGCCGCTGCTGATCTGGTATCCGCGCCGGTACGCGACGCCGGTGGAGTCATCGGCGATCGGCGGTCTTATCGATCTGGCGCCGACGATCGCCGATCTCGCGGGCGCGCCCGCCGCGGCCGACTGGCAGGGGCGCAGCCTCCTCGATCCCGCGCGCGCGCCGCGCGCGTACTTCTACGTGGCGCAGGACGAATTCAAGCTCGGCGTGCGAGAGGGCAGCTGGAAGTACATCCTCGATCTGCGGACAGGAGTCGAGGAACTGTACGACCTCGAGCACGACGCGAGCGAGCAGAAGAACGTCGCACGCGTGCAGTCGGACCGCTGCGCCCGCCTGCGCCAGCGGCTTGCGGCGTGGACGGAAGCGAATAGACGACAGTATGAGAAATGAGGAATTAGGAATTAAGAATCAAGAAGTGACGCTTCCAATTCTCAATTCTCAATTCCTAATTCTTCATTAGATCTTTGATCGCGACCCCGCCAGTGTCCGCGATGATCTTGGCGTACGCGCGCGTGACGGCCGCGAGTCCGTTCTCGGGAACGATGTCCGACGTCTCCTTGTCCGAGTGCCAGTACAGCCCGGTGTCGATCAGCTGCAGTGACGGCGCGAGGTTCTGGATGCGGCCGATCTCGCCCGCGGCAGCGGCGGCGCGCCCGTCGAGCAGCTTCACGTCGAACGTCTGATACGCGCGCGCGGCAATCTGCTCCAGCGTCGGACTGCCGCCGACGTACCACGACAGCGGCGATTCGACGTTCGCCTTCCGCACGACCGCGTTGTTCGACGCAATCAGCTGATTGGCCGCCGTGTGCTCGCAGTTGATCAGCAGCGCGGTCTTCGCGAAGACCTCCTTGTGCTGCGACAGCCACGTGCCGCTCTCCGCCGTGCCGTCGTGGTGGCCGGTCGTGCCGAGGAACACGATCGTCCGCCTGCGCTGCGCCTGCGGGATCTTCGCGAAGTACTCGGCGAGGCCGGCCATCGTCGCGACGCCCGTGCCGTTGTCGTTCGCAGCTTCGAACCACCCGTCCCGATGCGCGACGATGACGACGGTCTCGTCGGTTGCGCCGGGCAGCGTGCCCCAGATCGTCGCGGTCTTCAGGTTCGGCGTCATCGCGACGTCGAGCTTCAGCCGCACGCGCGCCGTCGTTCCCGCGGCTCGCGCCTGACCGATCGCCTCGCGCGCGCTCATCCCGTCCTCGTATCCGAGCGCGAACGTCGGCACCTCGCTGGCCACCGGATAGAACTGGAAATGCATGTTGCCCGGAATCAGCAGTGTGATGAAGATCGCGGCGGCGCCCTTGTCGCCGATGCGCTTGACGGCGCCGTGCGAGATCGTGCTGTGCCGCGATTGATAGTCCATGCTGTAGAAGAAGACCGCTTTGCCTCTGAGGTCGCGGCCGGCAAGATCGGCATCCGTCGCGAATCCGACGTCGGCCGCTTCGAGATCGAGACCGTCGGCCGGCGTCGCGACGCCGCGATACGTCGGCTGCGCGGAACTTAACGCGAGCGTCTTCGCGCCGCTCGCCGTCATGCTCACATTCCACGATTGCGGCATCCACTGCGGCGGGAGATCGAACGGCTGCTCGTGAACGTCCGACAGGCCGATGGCCTTGAACTTGCCGAGCAGCCAGCGCGCGTTCTCCGCGTCGGCGTCGGTGCCGATGATGCGGCCCCAGAACTGCGGATGGCCGTTGTCGCGATAGCGCCGCGACATCGCCGTCAGCTCGTCGACGTAGCCCTTGAGATGCTTGCCGTCGATGGACGCGTACATCGCGTCGCCGTGGCCTTGTCCGTGCGGCACGGCTGGAAGCGCGAGGAAGCTGACCATCAGGATCATCGCCGCCGCGCTCAGGGTTCTCCGCATGGCAGAAGCTCCTCCGGCAGTAGTGGTTGCGCCAGCGGCGAAACGATAGCATTGTTTGTCCCGATGTCGCCGTCGAAGGTGAAGGGCCTTCCGCATCCGCTGATCCTGCTGCTCCTCGGCGTCGTCGTCGCCGCCGCGCTGACGTGGATCCTGCCGCCGGGCGCGTTCGATCGGCGCGACGACCCTGCAACGGGCCGCCGCGTCGTCGTCTCCGGCACGTATCATTCGGTCGCACGCGCGCCGGTCGGGCCGCTCGCGGCCGCGATCGCCGTTCCGCGCGGCTTCGTCGCGGGCGCCGACGTGATTGCCGTCGTGCTGTTCGTGGGCGGCGCGTGGGTCGTCGTCGATCGGATCGGGTCGCTGCCCGCGCTCGTCGCGATGCTCGTCGGACGCTTCCGCCGCCGCGGCCTCTGGGCGATTCCCGTGGTCTCGCTGTTCTTCGCGACGATGGGCGCGCTCGAGAACATGCAGGAGGAAATCATTCCGCTCGTGCCCGTGCTGCTCGTCCTTGGCCTCGGTCTCGGCGTCGACGCCGTCGTCGTCGTGGCGATGAGCGCCGGCGCGGCGATGATCGGCAGCGCGTTCGGACCGACGAATCCGTTTCAAGCGGGCATCGCGATGAAGCTCGCGCAGCTGCCGCCGCTCGCGGGCGGCGGACTGCGGCTGGCGATGTTCATCATCGGCCTCACGGTGTGGATTGTCTGGACGATCGCCTACGCGCGAAGAAATCGTGTGACGGCCCCCGTGGGCAATGTGGACAACGTCGACAACGCCGCGAGCGCGACAGGGGAGAGCGCGCTGCCGGCGAAGCACGCGCTGGTGCTGGCGGTCGCGATCGCGCCGATGGCGGCATACGTCTACGGCGCGCTGCGGCTGGACTGGGGATTCAACGAGCTGTCCGGCGCGTTTCTCGTCGCGGGTCTCGCGGCCGGACTCATCGGCGGTCTCGGTCCGACCGGCACGCTGACCGCGTATCTCGAGGGCGCGCAGCGTCTGCTGCCGGCCGCGCTGATGATCGGCGCCGCGCGCAGCATCTCGCTCGTGCTCGAGGACGGCCACGTCGTCGATACGATCCTGAACGGTCTCGTGGCGCCGCTCTCGCACATGCCGCCCGTGATCGCCGCGCTGATGCAGATTCCGGTGCAGGCCCTCGTGCACGTCGCCGTGCCGAGCGTCAGCGGGCAAGCGGTCCTCACGATGCCGCTCGTCGTGCCGCTGGCGGATCTGCTCGGCGTGTCACGACAGGTGCCGGTGCTCGCGTATCAGACCGGCGCCGGCCTGATGGAGCTGCTGACGCCGACCAATGGCGCGCTGATGGCCGTGCTGCTCGCGGCCGGCGTGCCGTTTCAGAAATGGATTCGGTTTGTCGCCGGCGGCGTCGTGCTCGCAACACTGCTCGGGATGGCCGCCATCGCCGTCACGATGTGGCGATAGCTTCAACTTTTCCTTTGGCATCTCCGTCCAACCTGCCATGCAGGACCTTCGCTACGCGCTCCGATCGCTCCGCAAGCAGCCGATCTTCACGCTCGTCGCGGTCCTGACGCTGACGCTCGGGATCGGCGCCAATACCGCGATCTTCAGCCTGCTGTATCAGATCCTGCTGCGGCCGCTGCCGTACGCGGACGCCGATCGCCTCGTCTTCATCTGGAACACGTACCCGCTGATGGGGCTGCCGCAGGCCGGCGTCTCGATTCCGGACTACCTGGACCGGAAAACTCAGGCACCCGCGATCGAGGACGCGACGCTCTTCACGCTGCGCCCGCTCAACTATGCGTCGGCACAGGGACAGGGCCAGCCCGAGCGGCTCCGCGGTCTCGCCGTCACGCCGTCGTTCTTCACGACATTGGGACGCCAGCCGGCGATGGGACGCGCGTTCGCGGACGATGAGGCGAAGCCGGGCGCGGACAAGTTCGTCGTCCTGACCCACGGCACGTGGGCGACGCGCTTCGGCGGCGATCCCTCGATCGTCGGCCGCGACATCCGGCTGAACGGCGAGCCCTATCGCGTGACCGGCGTCCTGCCGTCGGATGTCGAGCTGCCGGGGAACGACATCGCGCTGCTGGTGCCGTTCTCGTTCACGCCGGCGCAGATGTCGGACAACGCGCGCGGCAACGAGTTCAGCTCGATGATCGCGCGGCTGCGTCCCGGCGCGACGATCGAGCTGGTCAACGCGCAGATGAAAACGATCGTCGACCGCAACCTCGAGCGGCTGCCTGAGCGGCGCCAGTTCGCCATCGCGGCCGGATTCGGCGGCCGCGCGGTCGCGCTGCGCGAGCAGCTCGTCGGCGACGCGCGCGCCCCGCTGTACGTGCTGCAGGTCGGCGTGCTGGCCGTGCTGCTCATCGCGTGCGCCAACGTGGCGAGCCTCCTGCTGATGCGCGCGACCGGACGCGCGCGCGAGCTCGCGATCCGCGCCACGCTGGGCGCGGGACAGTGGCGGCTCGTGCGCCAGCTGCTGATTGAAGGCGTGGTCCTGTCTTCGTTCGGCGCGGCCGGCGGTCTCGCGCTCGGCTTCGCCGGCATCCGCGGACTGATCGCGCTCAGCTATCAGCAGATTCCCGGCATGGAGGGCGCGTCGCTCAATCCGGCCGTCCTCGCGTTCACGATGCTGCTCGCGCTCGCCACAGGCATCGTGTTCGGCCTCGTGCCCGGCATCGCGGTGATGCGCGGCAACATGAACACGCTGCTGAAGGACGACACGGCGCGCGGCTCGGCCGGCGCGCGCACCGGCGTCACGCGCGCGACGCTGGTCATCGTCGAGACGGCGCTCGCGCTCGTGCTGCTCGTCGGCGCCGGACTCCTGATCAAGAGCTTCGCGCGCCTGCAGGGCGTGGACCCCGGCTTTTCGCCCGAGCGCGTCCTGACGGCGCAACTTGCGCTGCCCGCGTCGCGCTATCCGGATCCAGGCGCGCGCCGCGCGTTCTGGGCGCGCCTCCTCGATCGCGCGCGCGAGATTCCGGGCGTGACGGCGGTCGGCCTGACGTCGAACGTGCCGTTCAACGGGATGGTCAGCTCCGGGTCGTACTCGATCGTCGGTTACACGCCGCCGCAGAACGACGCGCAGCCGCACGGCCGCCAGGAAATCGTCGGCGGCGATTACTTCCGCGCGATGGGCATTCCGCTCATCGAAGGCCGGCTCTTCACCGACGCCGACACCGCCGACAGCCCGCCCGTCGTCGTCATCGATCAGTTTCTCGTGAAGCGCTACTTCAAGGATCGCAGTCCCATCGGCCAGCAGATTCGCCGCGGCGGCCCGACGAGCCCGGCCTTCACCATCGTCGGCGTCGTTGGCACGATCAACAGCATCGATCTCGGCGAGCCCGTGACCAAGGAGCGCCTCTACTATCCGGTGTCGCAGCAACCGAACCCGGGCATGGCGATCGTCGTGAAGGCCGCGGCGAACGAGCAGTCGCTCGTGTTGCAGGTGCGCGCGGCGGTCGCGTCGATCGACACCGAGCAGCCGATCGCGGACGTGCGGACGATGGGGGAGTGGATGGCGCGGTCGCTCGAAGGCCGCCGATCCCCGATGCTCCTGCTCGCGCTGTTCGGCGCCGTCGCGCTGACGCTGTCGGCGGTCGGCATCTACGGCGTGCTCGCGTTCGGCGTGGCGCAGCGGTCACGCGAGTTCGGCATCCGCCAGGCGCTGGGCGCCGACCCGCGCGCGATTCTCTCGCTCGTGCTGGCGCAGGGGATGAAGACCGCCGGCGCCGGCATCGTGCTCGGCCTCGCCGGTTCGATCGCGCTCACACGCTACCTGCAGAGCCTGCTCTTCGGCGTGGGCGCGCACGACCTGCCGGTCTATGCCGGCGTGACGGCCGTGCTGTTCGCCGTCGCGATGGCCGCGTGCTATCTGCCCGCGCGCCGCGCGACACGCATCGAGCCGACGGTCGCCCTCCGCGACTCGTAGCCGCGCGTGCGCGGCGTCGTGGCGTCCGGCTCCAGCCGGACTCAGAGCAGCGCGACTCCGGCCAGCCCGGCAACACCGGTGAGACGGCTCAGCCAGACGAGCGCGTTGCCGTTCGCGCGCTCGGCGCCGCGTTCGCGGAGGCGCCCGTCCGCGTCGGCGAGACGGATGAGCGCGGGGTCGCCGTACACGCGGCCATCGACGCCGTACACCACGGTCCGCCTCGCGCGGAGCGCGTCGAGAATCGCCGGCGCGCTCGCGTCTGCCGCGAACACGTACGTCCGGCACATCCCGAGTCGGCCGAGGCCGTGATAGTCGGACGATCCGATCGCCGTCAGCGGCGTGCGGCGATAGAACGCTTCGAAGTCGGCGCGGTCGCGCTCGACGCTCAGCGCGCCCGGGTGCATCACCTCGCTGCCGTCGAGCGCGGCCATCGCCGCTGCGTCGTACGCCGGCCAGTAATCGGCCGCCGGATGCGCCGCGATCGCGACGCCGCCCTGACGATGGATTTCGTCGATCGCGGCCGCCGCGGTGTGATGCGGACTCACGGTCCGCTCGATCCCGATCGCGATCACGTGATAGCCCGCGGCGCGGACTTCTTCGCCGACGATGACGGTCGGACCGCCGATGAGACGCGAGAACCAGCGGCCGATCGGCGCCGGAAAGACGTTGTTGTGCGGCGTGATGGCGAACGCGTCGATCCCCTGCCGTTGCGCCTCGAGAACCAGATCCCACGGCGTCAGTCCCGCCGCGCTGACGATCGCGGGGTGCACGTGAAAGTCGGCGGCGATCACGCGGAAGCCGCCGAGGATGATCGGCGAGTCGACGCGCGGCCGGTCGGACACCGTGCCGGCGACGATGGAGACGAGGAGCAGTGCGCCGATCGCGAGCGTCCGCGCGCTCACGCGCCGATCCAGGAGAGGACGATCGGCCAGCCGGCATAGCCGCCGAAGTACACGGCCGCCGCCGTCCAACTGATCGCGCGCTGCAGCAGCACGTCCCGCATTGCCGCGGTACGCGGCCGATCCAGGGCTTCGCGATAGAA
>JAIQFX010000162.1 GCA_020073005.1 Terriglobia bacterium
CATCGAGCCGCGAGCGGCGGAGGACCCCATCGAAACAGCGTTCTCGCACAGCCCGCGGCTGAACGTCAGCTCCACGCGGCTGCGCCAATCGATCGTCCAGTGCCGTGGTAATCTTCCAACATGGACTCCAGACAGCTTCTCGCGGAAGCGCTTCGGTTGTCCGATGAAGAGCGCGCAGCCCTCGCCGGCGAGCTGATCCAGAGCCTCGAGACCGAAGTCGACGCTGACGCGGAGTCGGCGTGGTCGGCCGAGATCCGGGCCAGGCTCGACCGGGTAGACGCCGGCACGGCAAAGACGGTGTCCTGGGCTGAAGCGCGACGACGCATCCACGCAGCGGCTGGCCGTGGCAGCGGCGCTTGAGTATCTCGAGGAAGCCGTCGAGGAAGCCGAAGGGGCTGCACGCTGGTACGCGGCCCGAAGCGCCTAGGCAAGCGCTGGATTCACCGCGGAACTCGACGCCGCCGAGATCGCCATCACCGCCTTCCCCGATGCGTGGCCTCTATTCGATCACGGCACACGCCGCTACCTCCTGCGACGGTATCCATTCGCGGTCGTCTACCGCATCGAATCCACGCGCATTCTGATCGTGGCCGTTGCGCACGGACACCGGCGGCCCGGGTACTGGAGATCACGGCTTCAATGAGCCCGTCCGCACTCGTCCAGAAACTCTGGAACTACTGCAACGTCCTCCGCGACGACGGGCTGTCGTACGGCGACTACGTGGAGCAGCTCACGTACCTGCTGTTCCTCAAAATGGCCGACGAGCAGAGCCGGCCGCCGTTCAACAAGCCGTCGCCCATTCCCAAGGGATTCAGCTGGAGCGCGCTCGTCAAGCTCGCGGGCGACGATCTCGAAACGCACTACCGCCACACGCTCGAAGAGCTCGGTAAGCGCAGTGGGATGCTCGGCGTCATCTTCCGCAAGGCGCAGAACAAGATTCAGGATCCCGCCAAGCTGCAGCGTCTCATCGTCGAGCTCATCGACAAAGAGCAATGGTCAAGTCTCTCCGCCGATGTGAAAGGCGACGCGTACGAAGGCCTGCTGCAGAAGAACGCCGAGGACGTGAAGGGTGGCGCCGGCCAGTACTTCACGCCGCGCGCGTTGATCGCCGCGATCGTGGACGTCATGGCGCCGCAGCCTGGCCAGACGATTTGCGATCCCGCGTGCGGAACGGGTGGATTCCTTCTCGCCGCGCACAACTACTTGGCCGCGAATCCGCGCCTCGACAAAGAACAGAAGAAGAAACTCAAGAGCGGCACGCTGTTCGGGATCGAGCTGGTGGACGGCGTCACGCGCCTGTGCGCGATGAACCTGCTGCTGCACGGCATCGGCGGCGATTCCGACAAGAACCTGCCCGTCGAGACCCGCGACGCGCTCGCCAGCAAGCACGGCGAGTACGACATGGTCCTCGCCAATCCGCCCTTCGGAAAGAAGAGCAGCGTGACCATCGTCAACGAGGCGGGCGAGCAGCAGAAGGAATCGCTCGTCATCAACCGCGACGATTTCTGGGCGACGACGAGCAACAAGCAGCTCAACTTCCTGCAGCACTTCTTCACGATTCTGAAACAGCACGGTCGCGCGGCCGTCGTGCTTCCGGACAACGTGCTGTTCGAAGGCGGCGCGGGCGAGACGATTCGTCGCGAACTGCTGAAGCAGGCGGACGTCCACACGCTCCTGCGCCTGCCGACCGGCATCTTCTACGCGCAGGGCGTAAAGGCCAACGTGCTGTTCTTCGACCGGAAGCCGGCGCGGGAGAAACCGTGGACCGAACGTCTGTGGATCTACGACCTCCGGACGAACCTGCACTTCACGCTGAAAGAGAATCCGCTGAAGCGCGCCGATCTGGACGACTTCGTGAAGTGCTACAACCCGAAGAACCGGCACACGCGGAAGGAAAGCGAACGCTTCAAGAGCTTCACGTACGACGAGCTCCTGAAGCGCGACAAGCTGAACCTGGACATCTTCTGGCTGAAGGACGAGTCGCTCGAAGAGTCCGCGAATCTGCCGGACCCGGACGTCATCGCCGCCGAAATCGCTGAAGATCTGGAAGCCGCTCTCGAGCAGTTCGCAACGATCGCCGAAGACCTGAAACGCTAGGTGACGGCTCACCAGCCACCAGCCACGACTAAGGACTAACGACTAAGGACTAACGACTAAGGACTAACGACTACTGACAACCCTTCGACGCCTTCCCCCGTCTGACGTCCCATGGACGCTCTCCTCACTGACCTGAAGTACGCCCTCCGCCTGCTCCGGAAAGCCCCCGGCTTCACCGCGGTCGCCATCGCGACCCTGGCGCTCGGCATCGGGGCGAACAGCGCCATTTTCTCGACGATCGACGCCGTCATGATTCGCGCCCTGCCGTACGCCGACCCCGATCGCGTCGTCATGGTCTGGGAAGACGTGTCGTCGATGGGCTTCCCGCGCAACACGCCCGCGCCGGGCAACTACAACGACTGGGCGCGCATGAATCAGTCGTTCTCCGGGATTGCCGCCACGCGCGGCGCCGCGGCGGCCCTGACGTCCGATGGATCGCCGGAGGCGCTCGTCGGACGCGCGGTCACGCCGAATTTCCTCGACGTGCTCGGCGTGCGGCCGGTCGCCGGCCGCATGTTTTCCGATCAGGAGAATCAGACCGGCGCGCCGGTCGTGCTCATCAGTTACGGTCTCTGGCAGCGGCGCTACGCGGGCGACCGCGCGATCCTCGGCCGCACGCTGCTGCTCAACGACAACAAGTACGAAGTCATCGGCGTCCTGCCGCGCACCTTCGTCTTCCGCAACCGCAACATCGACTACTGGATCCCGATCCACTTCACGCCGGCGCAAGCCGTCGATCACGGATCGCATTTCCTGAACGTCGTCGCGCGCCTCAAGCCCGGCGTCACCGCGGAAGCGGCGGACGCCGACATGAAACGCGTCGCCGAAGAATTGAAGCGGCGGTATCCCGACTCGAACGGCCCCGTCAGCGCGGTCGTCGTGCCAATCAAGGATGATCTGCTCGGCAACACGCGGATCGAACTGCTCGTGTTGATGGGCGCCGCCGCCGCAGTGTTGTTGATCGCGTGCGCGAACCTCGCGAGCCTGCTGCTCTCGCGCGCGGTTGGCCGCCGCAGCGAGCTTGCGGTGCGCTCGGCGCTGGGCGCCACGCGCGCGCGACTGGTCCGTCAGATGATCGTCGAGGCAATGGTGCTGTCGCTCGCCGGCGCGATCGCGGGCCTTGCTGTCGCGCGAATCGGCGTGTCAGTCGTCGCACAATTGACGCCGATGGGATTCGCCGATGGCGGCGCGACGATACTCGAGGGCCGGCTCATCGCGTTCACGCTCGGCGCTTCGATCCTGACCGGACTGCTGTTCAGTCTCGTGCCCGCCATTCAGGCAGCGCGCGGATCGCTGCGCGACGCGCTGCAGCACGGCGGCCGATCGTCGGTCGGCGGCCGCGCTCGCCTGACGCGCGACGCGCTCCTCGTGGGCGCAGGATTGATGCTGCGCACGCTCGCCAACCTCCGCGCAATCGACGTCGGCTTCCGACCAGATCATCTCTTGACCGTGCGAACCGTCCTGCCGACGACGAAGTATTCGACCGGCGCGTTGCGCCAGGCGTTCTACGATCGCGTCGTCGAACGAACGCGCGCGCTGCCGGGCGTCGCATCCGCAGCCTACGGAGCGGATCTGCCGTTTCAAGCCAAGGGCGACACGACGTGGTACCAGGTCGAGGGCGTGCCGCTCGATCGGGCGAATCCCACCGACGCGCTGCTGCGCGCGGGAACGAACGCGTATCTCCAGACACTTGGCGCGGTGCTGGTGCAGGGACGGTTCTTCGACGACCGCGATGCGGCTGACGCGCCGAAGGCGATCATCATCAACGACACGATGGCGAAGAAGTACTGGCCGGGTGCGCCGGCGCTCGGCCACCGCGTGCGGTTCAATCCAAACGCTCCGTACCACACGATCGTAGGCG
>JAIQFX010000095.1 GCA_020073005.1 Terriglobia bacterium
GGCGGACTCGGCAGCACGCACAAGGTACTGATACTGGGCAAGAACGTCGGCGCGCCCGCGTTGCGCGGGTGTTCGTTCAGCATGAGAGTCACGTGAGAGAGATCCACCACGGAGGACACGGAGGGCACGGAGGAGAACACCAATCGGGCTCTACCTCCGTGTCCTCCGTGTCCTCCGTGGTTCGCCTGTACGTCGGTCTCTTGATCATGGTCGTCTCCGAAGCCGCGACGCTCCTGCACATCGAACCCTTCTGGTCGTGGAACACGCCGATCGCGTGGACGGGATTCATCATCTTCGCCGACGCGATCGTGTGGCGCGCGCGCGGGAATTCGTGGATCCGATCCGCGCCGCGCGAGTTCGCGGCGCTCGCGCTCGTCTCGATCCCGCTCTGGCTCGTGTTCGAGGGCTACAACCAGATCATCGACAACTGGAACTACGTCGGCCTGCCGGAGAACGCCGCGCTGCGGTACTTCGGCTACGCGTGGTCGTTCGCGACGATCTGGCCCGCGATCTTCGAAGGCGCGGAACTCGTCGCCGTCGCGCGTGGTCAGCGGGGACGGGAGTCGGCGAGTGACAGGACACCGACTCCCGTCCCCCTTGCCCTCGCGCCCGTGCTCGCCGGCGCGCTCATGCTGGCCTGTCCGTTCTTCGTCTCGCCGGCGATTGCGCGCTACCTGGCGGCGCCGATCTGGCTTGGCTTCATCCTCCTCCTCGATCCGATCAATGCTCGCCTCGGTGGCGCGTCGTTGTCCGGCGACTGGCGCCACGGGCGCGCGGACCGGCTGGTCAACCTCATCCTCAGCGGCTTCCTGTGCGGCGGCCTCTGGGAATTCTGGAACTACTGGTCGCGCACGAAATGGCACTACACGGTGCCGATCATGGAGCGCGTGAAGATTTTTGAGATGCCGCTGCCCGGCTACTTCGGGTTCCCGGCGTTCGCGCTCGAGTGCTTCACGATGTATGTGTTCGTTCGAGTCCTTTACGTCCGGCTAAAGCCGGACACCAC
Source organism: Terriglobia bacterium (assembly GCA_020073005.1). Lineage (GTDB taxonomy): Bacteria > Acidobacteriota > Vicinamibacteria > Vicinamibacterales > CAVVIG01 > SRVP-36. The sequence goes on from JAIQFX010000095.1 coordinate 1,007, forward strand.
GTACGGGAGGAAGCCGGACACCCTGTACGGGGGGAAGCCGGACACCACGACTCCGAATGCCGGGCGCACGATTGCGTTGTAATTTGCCCGGCGCGGGACTTAAATAGGCCCTTCATGACGGCCATCCTCGAGCGCGAGATCAAACTCCGGTTCGAGAACGCGGATGCGGCGCGCGCCGCGGTCCTGGCCACCGGCGCGACGCCGGTCCGCGGACGCCGGCTGCAGGAAGACTGCCTGCTCGACACGGCCGACGAAATGCTCCACCGCCGCCGCTGCGTGCTGCGCCTGCGCGTGGAGTCCGGCAAGAGCATCCTGACGTTCAAGGGACCCGTGCAGCCGTCGGCGATGAAGCTCCGCGACGAGCTCGAAACGGTCGTGGGCGACGGGACGACCATGCTGCGCGTGCTCGAGGAGCTGGGCTTCACGGTCTGGTTCCGCTATCAGAAGTACCGCGAAGAGTTCGCGCTCGACGATGTGATCGTCGCCGTCGACGAGACGCCGGCGGGCGTCTTCGTGGAGATCGAAGGCGGCGACCGCGGCATCACCGACATGGCCGAAGCGCTCGGCCGCGGAACCGCCGACTACCTGCGCGATTCGTACCGCTGGCTCTGGGTGATCGAGTGCGAGCGGCGCGGCGTGCCGGTGACGGACATGCTCTTCGATGACGAGTAGATCCTCTGATTAATCACGCGCTGGTGCTGACGGCGGGACTGGGCACCCGCCTCCGTCCGCTCACCGACGTTCGCGCGAAGCCCGCCCTGCCCGTGGCGGGCGAGCCCCTGATCCGCCGCATCATCGCCTGGCTCGCCGCGCAGGGCGTGCGCGACCTCGTCCTCAACCTGCACCACCTGCCGGAAACGATCGCCGCGGTCGTCGGCGACGGGGCCGATCTCGACGCGCGCGTGCGCTATTCGTGGGAGCAGCCGCGCGTGCTCGGAAGCGCGGGCGGACCGCGTCTCGCGCTGCCGCTCATCGGCGCCGACACGTTTCTGATCGTGAACGGCGACACGCTGACCGACCTCGCGCTGGCGCCCATGATCGAGGCGCACGCCGCGTCCGGCGCGCTGGTGACGCTCGCGCTCGTGCCGAACCGCGAGTTCGATCGCTACGGCGGCGTCGCCCTCGACGATCGGCAGCGCGTCACGAGCTTTCCCCGCCGTGGTCCCGCGGCCAAGGGGTCGCATCATTTCATCGGCGTCCAGGTCGTCCACGCGTCCGCGTTCGCCGCGCTGATTCCGGGTGAGCCCGCCTCGTCGATCGGCGGCGCCTACGACGCGCTGATCGCCGCGCGGCCGGGCGCCGTGCGCGGCTTCGTCTGCGACGCGAAGTTCTGGGACGTCGGCACGCCGGCGGATTACTGGCGGACGTCGCAGGCGTTTCTCGCGGACCCGGGCGCGGGCTCTCCCACTGGCCGAAACGCTCGCACCGATCCGTCGGCCCGCATCACGCGATCGATTTTGTGGGACGATGTGGAGGTGGGCGCCGGCGCGGTGATCGACGAGTGCATCGTGACCGACCGCGTGCGCGTCCCGGCCGGCGCGTCCTACCGGCGATCGATTCTCATCGCGCGCGAGGACGCGATCGTCGCGACGCCATTGAATCTGTAGGCCGGCCCGCATCTGATGACCGAACATCGCGATCGCATCGAACGATTTCTTCGCGACAGCCAGCTCGCCGATCCGGCGGCGCGCGTCGTGCCGCTGACCGGCGACGCCTCGGACCGGCGCTACTTCAGGATTCTTCCGGCGGGCCGCCCGTCGTTCGTTCTGGCGCTGCACACCGGGCCGATCGAGTTCGCGTCGCTCCCCTTCGCCAACGTCGCGCAGCTGCTGCAGCGGATTCCGCTGCCCGTCCCCGCGATCCTCGGACACTCGGACGAGGGCGGGATCCTCGCGCTCGAGGATCTCGGCGACGTCACCCTACAGGCGCACCTGGGCGCGGCGTCGCCCAGCGAGCACGCGGCGCTCTACCGACAGGCCGTCACGCTCATCGAACAACTTCAGCGGCGCGGCGCCGAGTTTCAATCCGCCCGGTACGTCCCGTACCGGATCGCGTTCGACGTCGAGAAGCTGACGTGGGAGCTCGAGTACTTCGTCAAGCATTTCCTGGAAGGCTATCGCGGCGTCGTCCTGTCCGCGGCGCAGCGGACGGCCCTCGGCGAGGAATGGGCGGCGATCGTCACCGAGCTGGCCGCCGAGCCGCGCGTGCTGTGCCATCGCGACTATCACAGCCGCAATCTCATGCTGCACGACGGCAGCCTCTACATCATCGATTTCCAGGACGCTCGGATGGGGCCGGACACCTACGACCTCGTGTCGCTGCTGCGCGACTCCTACGTGGACATCACCGACCGCGAGCTCGACGACCTGATCGCGTACTTCCTGGCGCTGGGGACGGGAGTCGGAGGGCGTCACGCCGACTCCCGTCCCCAGGATTTCCGGCGGCGTTTCGATCTGATGGCGCTGCAGCGAAACCTCAAGGCGCTCGGGACGTTCGGCTATCAGACGATGGCGCGGCGCAACGGCGTCTACATCCAGTACATGCCGCGGACGCTGCGCTACGCGCGGACCAACCTCGAGAAGTACCCGCGATTCTCGCGGCTCAGAGAGCTGCTCGCCGCGCACGTAGACGAGCTGCGCTGACGCTGACGTTGCTGAGTGTGCTCATCGAGTCATCTGGTTATCGAGTCACTGCTCGATCAATTCGATCAATTCACATCACCACATAACCAGATGACTCAATGACCAGATAGAATGTCCTTTTGACTAAGCGTCCGTTCGGGATGTCGACGCGTCTGTACGGCTCGCGGCGCCTGCGCCGGGAGCATCTGCTCGAAATCGCGGCGTACGGATTCGAAGCGGTCGAGGTCATCGCTGCGCGGGCCCACTTCGACTTTCACAACGAGGCGGCGGTCGCGGATCTGCAGCAATGGCTCGCGGAGGGCGGCCTCGAACTGCACAACGTCGCGGTTCCGGCACCGGCCGCGGCCGACGAGACCGCGAAGGCGCTGTTCATCGCGCGGCGGATTCCGCTGAACGTGCTGATCGTGCAGGCGACGACGCCGCGGGAAACCGCGAAGGCCGTGGAGAAGCTCGCGGCGCTCGCGCAGCCGCTCGGCGTGACGATCGCGATCGACTCGGCATCGATGCCGCCCATCGGCTCGGTCGCGCACTTCGTCGACGCCGGCGTGGACGCCGCAATCGGCGTCTGCCTCGACGCGGCCGAAGCCCAGAAGGGCGGCGATCTCGTCGACGCGATCGAGATGGTCGCGGAGCACCTGAAGGCCGTGCGGATCCCGGTCGAGAGCGCGGCTGGAGGCATCGACTGGCCGTCCGCGCTGACGACGATCCAGAAGGTCGGCTACGACGGCGCGCTGATGTTCGACGGACTGGCGCGAGGCTCCACGAAGGAGACGCTCGCGCGCGCGAAGGCCGCGCGTGAGAAGATGGAACGATGGCTCACGTCTACATAGAAGACATCGGCAAGCACGAGGGCGAAGAGGTCACCATCAAAGGGTGGCTGCACAATCGCCGGTCGAGCGGCAAGATCCACTTCCTGATCCTGCGCGACGGCAGCGGCTTCATCCAGGCCGTGATGTCGAAGGCGGCGGTCGGCGAAGAGGCGTTCAAGTCCGCCGATCATCTGTCGCAGGAGACCTCGATCATCGTCACGGGCACGGCGAGAGCCGACACGCGCGCGCCGAGCGGGTACGAGATCGACGTCAAGAGCTTCGAGGTCGTCGGCGAGTCGCACGACTTCCCCATCACGCCGAAGGAGCACGGCGTCGACTACCTGCTCGACCGCCGTCACCTCTGGATCAGAAGCGAGCGCCAGCAGGCGATCCTCCGGATCCGCCACGAGATCATCAACGCCGTCCGCGACTTCTTCAACGGCCGCGGCTTCATTCTCGCCGACACGCCGATCTTCACGCCGGCCGCGTGCGAGGGCACGACGACGCTGTTCCCCGCGCAGTACTTCGAGGATCAGACGGCGTACCTGACGCAGAGCGGCCAGCTCTACAACGAAGCCAACGCGATGGCGCTCGGCCGCGTGTACTGCTTCGGCCCGACGTTCCGCGCCGAGAAGTCGAAGACGCGGCGGCATCTCACCGAGTTCTGGATGGTGGAGCCCGAGGTCGCGTACGCCAACCTCGACGACGTCATGGAGCTGGCCGAAGATCTCGTCGTCTCCGTCGTCGGCCGCGTGCTCGACAAGCGGCGGCGCGAGCTGACGATCATCGAGCGCGACGTCACGAAGCTCGAAGCCGTCAAGAAACCGTTCCCGCGCATGTCGTACGACGACGCGGTGAAGAAACTCCAGGCGAAGGGCTTGCCGATCGAATGGGGCGGCGACTTCGGCGGCCCCGACGAGACGGCGCTCTCGGAGGAATTCGATCGGCCGGTGATGGTGCATCGCTATCCGGCGGCCGTGAAGGCCTTCTACATGAAGCCCGATCCCGATCGGCCGGAGCTCGCGCTCGGCGTCGACGTGCTGGCGCCCGAAGGCTACGGCGAGATCATCGGCGGCGGCGAGCGTCTGGCGGATCTCGATCTGCTGCTGCAGCGGATCAAGGAGCACAACCTGCCGCAGGAAGCCTTCGAGTGGTATCTCGATCTGCGCCGCTACGGCACCGTCCCGCACGGCGGCTTCGGCATGGGCATCGAGCGCGTCGTCTCGTGGATCTGCAAGCTGGAACACGTGCGGGAAACCATTCCCTATCCGCGCATGCTGTATCGGTTGTATCCATGACGAAGAGGTATTCACCACGGAGGACACGGAGGACACAGAGGAAGGAACTTCATGGGTTACCCCTCCGTGTCCTCAGTGTCCTCCGTGGTAACGAACTCGAAACTCGCCGATGAAAATAGGATTGATTTCTCTCGGCTGTCCCAAGAACCTCGTCGACTCCGAGGTCATGCTCGGGCTCGCGCAACAGGCGGGGCACGAGCTGACCCAGGACGCGGCGAGCGCCGACGTCCTCGTCGTCAACACGTGCGCGTTCATCGACAAGGCCAAGCAGGAGTCGATCGACACGATCCTCGAGATGGCGCAACTGAAGACCAGCGGCGCGTGCCGGCGGCTGATCGTCACCGGCTGCATGGCCGAGCGCTACCGCGACGAGCTCAAGGCGCAGATTCCGGAGATTGACGCGGTGCTGGGAACCGGTGAAGTGCCGGAGATCGTAGGTGCCATAGGTGCTGGGTGCGTGGTGCCTGGTGCGGTGCAGAGTGCGAGCGCCGCGCCGTTGGCGTTTCACCGCTCAGCACCCGGCACCCAGCACCACGCACGGCACCCAGCACCCGGCACTCAGCACCCAGCACCCGTCCTACCAACGTATCTTTACGACGCAGACACTCCCCGACTTCTCGCGACGCCGAAGCACTACGCCTACGTGAAGATCGCGGAAGGCTGCGACTACAAGTGCGCGTTCTGCATCATCCCGAAGCTGCGCGGCGAGTACCGCAGCCGGCCCAGCGAGTCGATCGTCCGCGAAGCGCGGGCGCTCGCGGCGCGCGGCGTCAAGGAGCTGCTGCTGATTTCGCAGGACACGACGTTCTACGGGATCGATCGGAACGAGCGCGGCGCACTCGCCCGTCTGCTGCGCGAGCTGAACACGGTCGACGGCCTGGAGTGGATCCGCCTCCTTTATCTGTACCCGACGACGATCGACGACGACACGCTGGCGGCGATGGCGGAATGCGACAAGGTCTGCAAGTACATCGACCTGCCGCTGCAGCACGCGTCGAATCCGATCCTGAAGAAGATGAAGCGGCCCGGCACACGGCAGGGCTACGACGCGCTGCTGTCGCGCATTCGTGAACGCGTGCCCGGCGTCGCCCTCCGCACCACGTTCATCGTCGGCTTCCCCGGCGAGACGGACGCGGACGTGGCGGAGCTGTCGGCGTTCATCAAGGACCACGCGTTCGATCACGTGGGCGTCTTCACGTATTCGCACGAGGAAGGCACGTCGGCGTATGCAGTCGACGACGATGTGCCGGCCGCGGCGAAGGCGTCGCGCCGTGCTCGCGTCATGGGCCTGCAGAAGCGGCTCGCGCGGGAGCGGCTGCGGGCGCGCGTCGGCGAGCGGACGCGGGTGATCGTCGACGGCCCGTCCTCGGAGCACGAGCTCATCCTCCGGGCGCGCCTGGCCACGCAGGCCCCGGACATCGACGCCTGTGTGTACCTGACCGAGTGCGATCCGTCCACTTATCGCACCGGCGCATTCGTCGACGTGGAGATTGTGGACGCCCGCGAGTACGACCTCGTCGCCCGCCCGGTCTGAGTCCGCCTAAAGGCGGACACCACTGGACCCTCACCCGTGTGCTACAATTTGGAGTTCGAAGCCTGGCTGTAGAGCTGAGGTGGGCGTGTGCCCACTTTTTTCGTTTAAGGGCCCTTCGCAATGCCCCCGGCTGATGTGGTCGAGCAGGTTCGGGCGCTCGCGGCGCGCGTCGCGGGGACGTTCGGCCTCGAGATCTGGGACGTGCAGTTCCGGCGCGAGGCCAGCGGCATGGTCCTCCGGGTCCAGATCGACCGGCCGGGGCCGGCGGCCAGCGCGGAAGAGAGCGTCAGCGTCGAGGATTGCGCGCACGTCAGCCGTGATTTGAGCGCGCTGCTCGACGTGGAGGACGTGGTGCCGACGGCGTACACGCTGGAAGTCTCGTCCCCGGGTCTGGATCGGCCGCTGCGGAAGGCCGACGACTACCGGCGTTTCGCGGGCCGGCGCGCGAAGGTCGTGATGCGCGAGAAGGTGGACGGCCAGGGGTTCTTCAAGGGGACGCTCGGCGGGATGGACGGGCAGGACGTGTTGATCGACGGCGACGACGGGCGCGCGCATCGCGTCCGGATCGATTTGATTACGAGAGCGAATCTGGAAGTGGAGTTCTAGCTGAAAGCCGGGAGCTGACAGCCGAAAGCTGAGATATGTCGAATCCGTTGCAGCAGACCATCGAAGCGCTCGCCAAGGAAAAGGGCATCGAGCCCGATGTCGTCATCAGCGCCATCGAAGAAGCCGTGGCGACCGCCTCGCGCAAGTACTACAAGACGGGCGAGAACCTGAAGACGCGCTTCAACCTGGACACCGGGCAGGTGGATTTGTTCGCGCTGAAGACCGTCGTCGAGGACGTCACCAACGCCGCGACGGAGATCTCGATCACGGAAGCGCGCGAGATGTACCGCGGGCTGTACGGCGATGAAGTCGCCAACAGCATCGAGCTCGGCGACGAGATGGAGTTCCCGAAGCCGACCGAAGTGCTCGGCCGCATCGCCGCCCAGACCGCCAAGCAGGTCATTTTCCAGAAGGTCCGCGAGGCCGAGCGCGAGAACATCTTCGCCGAGTACAACCAGCGCGTCGGCGACGTCGTCAACGGCATCGTGAAGCGCTTCGAGAACGGCGACATCATCCTCGAGGTCGGCCGCATCGAAGCCGTGCTGCCGCGCAAGGAACAGTCGCGCGCCGAAAGCTACTCGCCGGGCGACCGCGTGCGGACCGTGATCAAGGGCGTGAACCGCAGCGCGAAGGGCCCGCAGATCGTGCTCTCGCGCACGGATCCGGCGCTCCTCATCAAGCTCTTCGAGCAGGAAGTGCCCGAGATTTACGACGGCACCGTGAACATCCGCGGCGCCGTGCGCGAAGCGGGCGACCGCGCGAAGGTCGCCGTCTTCTCGCGCGAGCGCGACGTCGATCCGGTCGGCGCGTGCGTCGGCATGAAAGGCACGCGCGTGCAGTCGATCATCCGCGAGCTCCGCGGCGAGAAGATCGACATCGTCGAGTTCAACGAGGATCCGATCGCGTTCGTCACCAACGCGCTGAGCCCGGCGAAGGTGCAGCGCGTGTCGATCGTCGACGACCGCGAGCGCGTGATGGAAGTCATCGTCGAGGACAAGCAGCTGTCGCTCGCCATCGGCAAGAAGGGCCAGAACGTGCGGCTCGCGGCGAAGCTGACCGGCTGGCGCATCGACATCAAGAGCGAGGAAGAAAAGCGCCGCGAGGTCGAAGCGCAGTTCGGCGAGCTCGAGGTCCCGGCCGAAGGGTCGGCGGAGGCCGGCGAAGCGCCTGCCGAAGCCGGCGCTGAGGCGAAGGCCGAGTCATCCGCCGAAGCTGGCGCGGAATCGACAGGCGGCGCGCCAGCGAAGGCGGAAGCCGCAGAGGCACCGCTCCCCTACTCGCTAACGGGGATCGGCGAGAAGACCGTGCGTAAGCTGGTCGACGGCGGCTTCGCGACGATCGAAGCGCTCGCGGCCGCCACGGCCGAGCAGCTGTCGGAGATTCCGGGCATCGGCGGCAAGACCGCTGAGAAGATCCTGGCGGCCGTGCGCGGCGAGACGGCGACGGAAGAAAAAGAATCGTAGAGCGAAGAGGACAAAGCTTGGCCACTGTTCGGATTTACAAGGTCGCGGAACTGCTCGGCATGTCGAGCCAGGACGTCACGGCGCTCCTCAAGAAGGAGCACGGCATCGACGTCAAGAGCGCCTCGAGCACGATCGAGGAAGTCGTCGGCCGGCAATTCGTCGAGCGTCAGGCCAAACTGCGGAAGATCGCGCTGCCGTCCGGCGACATGTTCGCCGAGGCGCCCGCCGCCAAGGGCAAGAAGGGCGCGACCGCCAAGAAGGCGCCCGAGCCGCCGAAGCCGACCGCGCCTGCGCTGCCGCCGCCACGGCTCGTGAAGACCGCGAAGCATGCTGCGGCTCCCGTCGCAGAGCCAGAGCCCGTCGCCGAGCCGGAGCCGGTCGAGGCCGCTCCGGTCGCGGAAGCGCCGGCGGCTGAGCCGCCGTCCGTCGAAGAGGCGCCTGCGGCGATCGCGCACGCCGCGCCGCCAGCAGAAGCGCCGGCCGCAGAACCGCCGGCGCCGGAGCGGCCGCCAGCGGCCGCCGCCGCGACCGTCGCGCCGCCCGCGCCGAAACCGGCCGCGCCGGGCCGTCTCGTGCCGCCGACGCTGCGGCTGCGCATCGAAGAACAACGTCCGACGTCGCCCACGCCGCCGCTGCCGACCAGCGCGCCGCCGCGCGTCGCTCCTCGTCCGGCGCCGAAGCCGGCCGCGCCCGTTGCGGCGCGCCCGGCCACCGCGACACCGGCAGGCGCGCCTGGCGCGCGTCCCGGAGCGCCGCAGCCGCCGCGTCCCGGCGGACCCGCCGGACCGAGACCGTCCTATCCGTCGTCGCGCCCGCCGATGGGCGGACCGCGTCCGCTGCCCTCGCAGCCGATTCGCACGCAGACGCCAGGCCTGCCGCCGCGGCCCGGTCAGTATCCGCAGCGGCCCGGCATGCCGTCGCGGCCCTCATACCAGCAGCGGCCCGGCGGTACCGGACGGCCCGCGGCGAGCCAGCGGCGAGAGCCGCGGCCCGCGCCGCCGCCGATGCCGACCGCGCCGCCGCCGGTCACGCGCAGCATCACGCTCGCCGAAGGCATGACGGTGAAGGATCTCGCGGACAAGCTCGACCTCCGCGTGAAGGACGTCCTCGCGAAGCTGCTGATGAAGCGGCTGATGCTGACGATCAACTCGGCGCTCGACACGGAAACCGCGACGATGATCGCGCGCGAGTTCGGCGCGGACGTGCAGATGCAGAGCTTCGAAGAGGAGCTGCTGCAGGCGGACGAGGGCGAATCGCGCGCCGAGGACGTCGTCACGCGCGCGCCGGTCGTCACGGTGATGGGCCACGTCGACCACGGCAAGACGAGCCTGCTCGACGCGATCCGCACGACGCGCGTCGCCGAGCGCGAAGCCGGCGGCATCACGCAGCACATCGGCGCCTATCACGTCACGATCAACAAGCGCGACATCGTGTTCCTGGACACGCCGGGCCACGAGGCGTTCACGCTGATGCGCGCCCGCGGCGCGAAAGTGACCGACATCGTCGTGCTGGTGGTCGCGGCCGACGATGGCGTCATGCCGCAGACCAAGGAAGCGATCGACCACGCGCGGGCGGCGAACGTGCCGATCATCGTGGCGATCAACAAGATCGACAAGCCGAACGCGAGCCCCGAGCGCGTGAAGCGCGAGCTGACCGACCTCGGCCTGATGCCGGAAGAATGGGGCGGCCAGACGGTCACCGTCGAAGTGTCCGCCAAGAAGAAGCAGAACATCGAGGCGCTGCTCGAGATGATCCTGCTCGTCAGCGACATCGGCGAGCTGAAGGCGAATCCCAAGCGCAGCGCGTCGGGCACCGTGCTCGAATCGAAGCTCGACAAGGGCCGCGGTCCCGTGGCGACCGTGCTCGTGCAGGACGGCACGCTCAACGTCGGCGAGACGTTCATCGCCGGGCCGATCGTCGGCCGCGTGCGCGCGCTCATCGACGACCGCGGCAAGCCCGTGAAGTCGGCCGGTCCGTCCACGCCGGTCGAAGTGCTGGGCCTCGCCGGGCTGCCGCAGCCGGGCGACGTGTTCCAGGTGGCCGACGCGGCGAAGGCGCGGCACATCGCGACGTTCCGCGAGGAGCAGGCCAAGGTCCGCTCGCTCGGCGCGAAGGGCTCGCGTCTCACGCTCGAGTCGCTGCAGGCGCAGATCGCCGAAGGCGGCATGAAGGAGCTGCCGATCATCATCAAGGCAGACGTGCAGGGCTCGGCCGAAGTGCTCGCCGACACGCTCGCCAAGCTGACGGACGAGAAGGTGAAGGTCCGGATCATCCACTCGGGCGTGGGCGCGGTGAACGAATCGGACGTGCTGCTCGCGTCCGCGTCGAACGCGATCATCATCGCGTTCAACGTCCGGCCCGACCGGAACGCCGAGGACATCGCGGCGCGCGAGCGCGTCGAGATCCGCCAGCACTCGGTCATCTACAACGTGACCGACGAGATGAAGAAGGCGATGACGGGGCTGCTCGAGCCGACGTTCAAGGAAGTGCGCATCGGCGTCGCCGCCGTCCGCAACACGTTCAAGGTCCCGAAGTACGGCACCATCGCGGGCTGCATGGTCACCGAAGGCCGGATCACGCGCGCCGGCGACACGCAGGCGCGCCTGCTGCGCGACAACGTCGTCGTCTACGAGGGCAAGATTGGATCGCTGCGCCGCTTCAAGGACGATGCGAGCGAAGTGAAGGCCGGCTTCGAGTGCGGCATCGGCTTCGAGAAGTTCAACGACATCAAGGTCGGCGACGTCATCGAAGTGTTCGCGATGGAGCGGGTCGCGATAATCGCGTAGAAGTCTCGAGTGTGAAGGCTGAAGTCTCAAGACGTCCTGAGACTTCTCGCTTCAGACTTCACACGTTCAAGTTTCTTCATGTCCCAAGGTTCCCGTCCCGATCGCGTCGCCGATCAGCTGCGCGCCGAACTGGCGACGCTGCTGGCCCGCGAGGTGCACGACCCCGGCATCGGGTTCGTCACGCTGACGCGCGTGCAGGTGACGCCGGACCTCCAGCAGGCCCGCGTGTTCTACACCACGCTGGGTGACGAGAAGGCCAGGGCGAATTCAGGGCGGGCCCTTGGACGCGCGGCGTCGTTTCTGCGCCGGCAGATCGGATCGCGCCTGCGCCTGAGGCGCGTGCCGGAGCTCATCTTCACCTACGACGAATCCATCGCCGGGCAGGACCGGATCGAACAGCTGCTGCACGAGATCCACGCCGAACCGAAGCCCGAGGACGATGGCTCCTGAGATCGCGTCGATTGTGGACGTGATCCGGACGCGGCAGCGGTTCGTGCTGTCGTCGCACGCGCGGCCGGACGGCGACTCCATCGGGTCGCAGCTCGCGATGGCCTACGCGCTGCGCGCGCTCGGCAAGGACGTGGCCGTCGTCAACGCGGACCCGGCGCCGCCGACGCTGATGGCCTTTCCCGGCGTGCCGGACATCCGCATCGCGCCGCGCGTGGACGAGGCGTTCGACGCCGCGATCATCATGGAGTGCGGCGACCTCTCGCGCACGGGCGTCGCGGGCCTCGACGCCGGCTTCGTCATCAATATCGATCATCATCCCGGCAACACGAACTTCGGCCGGATCAACTGGTTCGAGGCGCGCGCGGCCGCGTGCGCCGAGATGGTGTTCGACCTCGTCGTGGCGCTCGGCGTGCCGCTGTCGCGCGAAATCGCCATGCACGTGTACCTCGCGATCCTCACCGACACCGGCTCGTTTCACTACTCGAGCCTGTCGCCGCGGACGTTCGACATCTGCCGGCAGCTGCTCGAGGCCGGCGTCGATCCCGTGTACATGGCGCGGCAGGTGTTCGACGACAACACGCCGGGGCGCCTGCGGCTGCACGGCGCGATCCTCAGCACGATGCAGGTCGACCCGACCGGACGCATCGCCGTCCTCGCGGTCGATCCCGCAGTCGCACAGGCGGCCGGCACCACCTACGAGGACACCGAGGGACTGATCAACCAGCCGCTCACGGTGAAGGAGATTCAGGCCGTCATCTTCTTCAAGAAGATGGACGGCGATCAGTACCGCGTGAGCCTGCGATCGAAAGGCCGCATCGACATCGGCGCGATCGCGAAGGAGTACGGCGGCGGCGGCCACAAGAACGCCGCCGGATGCACGGTCGCCGGCGCGCTCGACCAGATCCGCGGCCAGTTCGTGAAGAAGATCGCGGCCGCGGTCGAATTGCAGAATGGCAGAAGGGCGGCATCGCAGGATTGAAGCGCACGCATTCCTCCTTCCTGCCATCCTGCCATCCGGCAATTCTCATGGACGGCCTCTTAATCATCGACAAGCCGCAGGGTCCGACGTCGCACGACGTCGTCGCGCGCATGCGGCGCGTGCTGCGCGAGCGGCGGATCGGGCACACGGGCACGCTCGATCCGATGGCGACCGGAGTCCTGCCGCTCGTCCTCGGCCGCGCGACGCGGCTCGCGAAATTCATGAGCGCGAGCGACAAGACGTACGAGGCGGCCGTCCGGCTGGGCGTCGCGACGGACAGCGGCGATGCGCAGGGCACACCCGTCGGCGCGGTGTCGTCGGGCCCGTGGCCCGCGCGCGAGGCGATTGACGCCGCGCTCGACGCCTTCCGCGGGACGTTTCTTCAGCAGCCGCCCGCGTTCTCCGCCAAGCTCATCGACGGCACGCGGAGCTACAAACTCGCGCGGCAGGCTCGAGGGTCCGACCCGGGTCTGACCGGGGTCGGACCGGGGTCGGACCCTGTTGCAGTTTCTGCCACCCTGCCCGCTCCGACCAGCGTCACGGTGCACCGACTGAAGATCGTGAGCGTGGAGGCGGACCTGGTAACGCTCGACGTGGACTGCTCCGCCGGCTTTTACGTCCGCTCGCTCGCGCACGACCTGGGCGCGCGGCTTGGCGTCGGCGCGCATCTCGTGGCGCTGCGGCGCACGCGCAGCGGCGACTTCGGCCTCGACGCCGCGATCGCCCTCGACGCAGCCGAACGGGACCCCGAGAGTGCCGTGCGTCACGTCATCCCACCCGCGCTGATGCTGCCGGGCTTGCCCGCCGTCGTCCTGACGCAGGAAGGCGTCCGACGAGCCCGGAACGGCCGCAATCTCGGCCCGGATGAGGTCGAAAAAGGGGACGGGGGTATTTCCTTGCTCGTGCGTCTGCTGGATTCCGCTGGGGAACTGGTCGGCATTGGGCGCCGGACGACGGCCGCCGGGCTTTTGCATCCCTCCGTTGTTCTGGGATAACATGTTGATCTTGTTCGAGTAACGATTTTTTCAACATACGGCGCATCCGGGTCTCGAGCGGCCAACGGCCGCGGCAGGGCGCGAGGTCAATCCTCGCGCTTCAAAAGAGGTCCTGGGGCGTTCGTGGAGGACCACCAGGTGGCTCTGAGCAAAGACCGCAAGACCGAGCTGATCGGCAGTTACAAGACCCACGACGGCGACACCGGATCCCCTGAAGTACAAGTCGCGATTCTCAGCGAACGGATCAACTACCTCACCGAGCACTTCAAAGCCCACGCGAAGGACCATCACTCGCGGCGCGGCCTGCTGATGCTCGTCGGCCGCCGCCGCCGGCTGCTCGACTACCTCAAGACCAAGGATTCGCAGCGATACGCGGACCTCATCAAGCGCCTGAACATCCGGAAATAGAAGTCAAAAGGAAGAAGGAAGAAGGCAGAAGCGCCGCTTCCTCGGACTTTCACACTTCCCTTTTAACTTTTGCGTTTTCACTTTTAACTTTATGAACATCCGTACCCGTCAAGTCACCCTCGGCAACAAGACTCTCAGCTTCGAAACCGGCAAGCTCGCCAAACAGGCCGGCGGCTCCGTCATCGTGCGGTCCGGCGATTCGGTCGTCCTCGTGACGGCGTGCCGAGCCGCGAACCAGCGCGAGGGCATCGACTTCCTTCCGCTGACCGTGGACTATCGCGAATACACCTACGCGTCGGGCCGCATCCCCGGCGGCTTCTTCAAGCGCGAAGGCAAGCCGACCGAGAAGGAAGTGCTGACGAGCCGCGTCATCGACCGGCCGATCCGTCCGCTCTTCCCGTCCGGCTGGCGCTTCGAGTCGCAAATCATCGCGATGGTGCTGTCGGCGGATCAGGAGAACGACACCGACGTGCTCGCAATCACCGGCGCGTCCGCGGCGCTCTCGCTGTCGGAAATCCCCATGGAGCGCACGATCGCCGGCGTCCGCGTCGGCCTCGTCGACGGCCAGTTCATCGTCAATCCGACGTTCAAGGAGCGCAAGGAGAGCAAGCTGGACCTCGTCGTCGCCGGCAGCAAGGAAGGCCTGGTGATGGTCGAGGCGGGCGCGAAGGAGGTCTCCGAAGCGCAGGTCGTGCAGGCGCTCGAGACGGCGCACGCCGCGATCAAACAGATCGTCGCGGCCATCGACGAGCTCAAGGGCGAGGCCGGCAAGAAGAAGCTGGCGGTGCAGAAGAAGGAGATCGGGCACGAGTTCTACCGCGAGGTGGAAGAAAAAGTGCTCGTGCCGCTGACCGAAGCGATGCGCCTCCGCGGCAAGCTGGAAAACTACGACCGCGTGGACCAGGCGCTTAAGGATCTGGTTGCGTCGATTCCGGAAGGCGAAGTCGAGCGCCGGCTGGAAGCCAAAGCCATCTTCAAGGAGCTGAAGGAGAAGGTCCTGCGCGAAGAAGTGCTCACGCACGGCGTGCGGCTGGACGGCCGCAAGTTCGACGAAGTGCGCCCGATCTGGATCGAAACCGGCGTCCTGCCGCGCACGCACGGCTCGGCCGTGTTCACGCGGGGCGAGACGCAGGCGCTGGTCACGTGCACGCTCGGCACCGCCGACGATGCGCAGAAGATCGAGAGCTTCGAGGGCGAGACGTGGAAGAGCTTCATGCTCCACTACAACTTCCCGCCCTTCTCGGTCGGTGAAGTCGGCTTCATGCGCGGACCTGGACGCCGCGAAGTGGGTCACGGCGCGCTGGCGGAGCGCTCGCTGACGCCGATGATGCCCACCGAAGAGCAGTTCCCCTACACCGTCCGCATCGTGTCGGACATCCTCGAATCGAACGGGTCCTCGTCGATGGCGTCGGTCTGCGGCGGATCGCTGGCGATGATGGACGCGGGCGTGCCGCTGAAGGCCGCCGTCGCGGGCATCGCGATGGGTCTGGTGATGGACGAGCAGACGGGCAAGTACGCCGTCCTGTCCGACATCGCGGGCGCCGAGGATCACTACGGCGACATGGACTTCAAGGTCGCCGGCACGGCCGACGGCATCACCGCGCTGCAGATGGACATCAAGGTCGCCGGCATCACGACTGAAGTGATGACGAAGGCGCTCGATCAGGCGCACCGCGGCCGGATGCACATTCTCGGCAAGATGAAGGAAACGCTCGAGGCGTCCCGCGAGAGCATCTCGATGTTCGCGCCGCGCATCGTCACGATCCGCATTCCGGTCGACAAGATCCGCGACGTCATCGGGCCCGGCGGCAAGATGATCCGCAGCATCATCGAGCGGACCGGCGTGAAGATCGACGTCGAGGACGA
>JAIQFX010000096.1 GCA_020073005.1 Terriglobia bacterium
TCGGCAAGCGTCGTCATCGCGGATCGCGGATCGCGGACTGCGGATCGCCGAGCGCGGTCATGAAGCGATTCTTGATCGCGACGTAGTCGAGCGGCGGCTTCGCAGTCGGCGCGGATTCATCCACCTTCGCGACGATGACGAGCGGGCCCGCGTGCCCGCTCGGCTCAAAGCCTCGCGCTACTGCCGCCAACGCCGCTCTCAGCTCGCCCTCGGTTCGCACCGTGACGGCCGACGCGATGCGCATCGCGCGCGCTGCGGCAGCGAGATCGGCGCCGTGCGCCGTCGGCGTCTTCTGTCCGCCGGTCGTCGCGTATGCCTCGTTGTCCATCACGACGACCACGAGGTTCGCCGGCTGCAGCAATCCGATCGTCGCCAGCGAGCCGAGATTCATGAGCAGCGAGCCGTCGCCGTCCAGCACGATCACGCGCTGGTCGGGCCGCGCGAGCGCAAGGCCGAGCCCGATGGACGAAGCCACGCCCATGCTGCCCCACGTGTAGAAGTTGCGTGGGCGATCGCCGGCCGCGAACAAATCGTAGGCGGGGTGGCCGAGGCTCGCGACGATCGCGGCGTCACCCGCGAGCGAGACGATGAGCCGCGTGGCGTCCAGTCGTGTCATGACGCGCTCGTCATCGTTGACAGGGCTCGTGGCAGCAGACACGCGCCGAGCGTGTGCGTGCGAAACGCGGTCTCGCCGACGCGCTGCACGGTCTCCTGCGCCGCCGTTGGCGACGCGATCGTCGCGTGCGCCACGCTGATCGCGTCGAAAATCGATCGAACGGCCTGTCCCATCGGGCGCTGCGCGGCGTTCCACTCCCCATCGTCGCCACGCCAGCTGACGATCATCAGCAGCGGTATCTCGTACGGCACCAGCAGCGACGTGATCGCGTTCAGCGAGTTGCCGATGCCGCTCGACTGACACATCACCGTCGGCCGGCGGCCGCCGAGATACAGACCGGCGGCGATCCCGAAGGCTTCTTCCTCGCGCGTCGCGAGAATCAGACGCACGTCGTGATACTCGGATTCGAAGACGCGCAGCACGTGCGACAGCGGATTGTCCGGCACGTAGACGACGTCGTGACTACCGATCGCGTGGACGCCGGCGCAGATGCCCGTGGCCCAAGCCGGGTGGCTGGTGGCTGGCGGCTGGTGGCTCACTACTCGCCCAGGATGCGCGCGGAGCGAAGCCACAGCCCGCCGTCGACGACGAGCGTCACGCCGTTCACGTACGACGCGGCCCCGGAGGCGAGATAGAGCGACGCGTTCGCGATGTCGTCGACCGTCCCGAGCCGTCCGAGCGGACACTGCGCAATCGCGCCGGCGCGGGATTTTTCATTCGTCAGCCGCGTGACGCCTTCGGTGCCCTCGATCGGCCCGGGCGCGATCCCGTTGACGCGAATCCCGAGCGGCCCCCACTCGCACGCGAGCGTCCGCGTCAGCGAATCGATGCCGGCCTTCGCGGCCGCCGCGTGCGACTGTCCCATCGTGCCGAGATACGGCAGGGTCGCGCTGATGTTGATGACGGACCCGCCGCGCGCCTTGAGATGCGGCAGCGCCGCTTTCGACACGTTGAACGTGCCCTTGAGATCGATGTCGACGACGGTGCCGAAGCCGTTCGGCGACAGGTGCTCGGCGAGGCAGATGAAGTTGCCGGCGGCGCCATTAACAAGGATGTCGATTCGCCCCAGTTCGGTAACGACAGCGGCGACCGCGTCGTTCACGGCGGCGGGATCGCGGACGTCGGCGGCTTTCGCGAACGCGCGGACGCCACGCGCGCGCAACTCGTCGCGCGTCGGCTCGAGATGCTCGATCTTACGGCTCGTGATGGCGACGTCGCAGCCGTGGGCCGCGAACGCGAGCGCGATGCCGCGGCAGATGCCGGTGCCGCCGCCGGTAATCAGCGCGACTGTGTTCTTGAGCAGGTCTGGTTGGAACACGGGCGGATTATAGGTCGGCCAACACCTTTTCGGTGTGCTCGCCGAGCGCGGGCGGCGGCAGGCGCGGGTCCGCGGGCGTCCGCGACAGCTTGACGACGGGTCCGAGCGTGACGATCTTCGCAGGCGTCCCAGCCGTCCCGGTCGCGGCGCCGGAGCGCTCCTGCTCGACGAGCAGCTGGCGCGCCTCGACCTGCGGGTGCTCGATCGCTTCGCGCATGTTGCGCACGCGGCCGCACGGCACGTTGAATGGCTCGAAGCGCCGCGTGAGCTCGTCGACGGTGAACGCGGCGAAGATCGCTTCGATCGCCTGCTTCAGCTCGACGCGATGCTTCACGCGATCCGCGTTGGTCTTGAAGCGCGGATCCTCGCGAAGATCCGGGCGCTCGAGCGCGGCGCAGAAGCGGATCCACAGGCGCGGGTTCGCGACCGCGACGATGATCAAGCCGTCCTTCGCGCGCAGCGGCTCGTACGGCGCGATGGACAGATGATCGTTGCCGACCCGCGTCGGCGGCTCGCCCGTCGCCAGCAGAACGCCGAGCGGCAGACGCATCACCGACAGCATCGCGTCGAACAGCGCGATGTCGACGTGCTGGCCGCGGCCGCTCGCGTGGCGCTCGTGCAGCGCGAGCAGGATGCCCTGGCTCGCGTACAGTCCCGCAAGGTAGTCGGTGATCGCGACGCCGACGCGCGTCGGCGCGCCGTCCGGGACGCCGGTCATGTCCATGATGCCGGCTTCGCCCTGAATCACGGCGTCGTAGCCGGGCAGCTGCGCGCACGGCCCGGTCTGGCCGTACCCGGAGATCGAGCAGTAGATCAGCCGCGGATTCATCGCCGACACGGTCTCGTAGTCGAAGCCGAGCCCGGCAAGACTGCCGGGCCGGAAGTTCTCGATCAACACGTCGGCGTCCGCGATCAACCGCCGCAGCGCGCCGGCGCCCTCGGGCGCCTTGAGATCGATCGCGACGCTTTTCTTGCTGCGATTCAGCTCGAGGTAGAAGCTGCCGAAGTCGCCGATGAACGGCCCCCACGCGCGCGTGTCGTCGCCGTGCTGCGGCTCTTCGATCTTAATCACCTCGGCGCCCATGTCGCCGAGCATCATCGTGCAGAACGGACCCGCGACGACGCGCGTGAGGTCGATGACTCGTAACCCGGCAAGTGGGGGCATGAAGAGAAGTCTAAAGTCTGAAGGCTGAAGTGTGAAAGCGTCTTCTGCCTTCAGACTTCGGACTTCTTCCGTCCAACGGCTCGGATGCCGGCGAGGGAGAACCCGGCGATGTGGCGGGCCGCTTCTTCGATCTGCGACGGCGTCGGCTTGAAATGGAAGCCGAGCCGCGCGGCGATCGGATTGGGGAGGTACGTGATCGACTGCGAGTGGACGCTCGCGACGCAGCGCAGGACGCGCTGGTCGGTGGGCTTGCCGCCGATCAACTCCGCGACGATGCCGGCCAGGTACTCGACGCGGGGCCGCACGCTCTGCTCGACGAACGCGTCGAGCACCGGCGTCGGATCGTTCATCTCGCGGTGGATCAGCCGGTGCAGCGTCTCGTAATTCGAGGCCAGCAGACCCTGCAGGAAGATCAGGACGTAGCGCCGGAGCTTCTCCTCGGGCGGCTGGCCCTGCCCCGCGCGTCGCGCCGCGTCGTTGGTGGCGCGCATGGCGTCGGTCGCCGTCTGCAGCACCTCGCGATACAGACCCAGCTTGTCCCCGAAGTGATAGTTGATGGCCGCGACGTTCGCGCGCGCCGCGCGGCAGATCTCGCGGACGGTCACGTCCTTGAATCCACGATCGGCGAACAGCCGCTCGGACACCTTCAGGAGCCGCGACCGCGTCTCCTGATCGTCGCCCGTGCTCCGGCTCGCCGGCGCCGTTCCGCGGCTCGCGCGTCTCCGCGCCCGGGCGCGGGGCTCCGCGCTCACCGCGACGCGTGTCGTCATAGCGTCCGCTTGAAGAGCATCGTCGCCGCGGACATCGCGACGACGGAGAACGCCATCAGGAACATCAGGTCGCTGGCGATCGCGCCGAAGCCCGTGTTCTTGAGGAGCAGGCACTTGAACGCATGGACGGCGTAGGTGAACGGATCCGCCACGGCAATCACCTGCATCCAGCCGGGGAACCCCTGCTGCGGATACACCGCGCCGCTCGGAAAGTACAGCAGCGTGTTGAGCACGCCGAACACCGCGCGCGGCAGCAGCGGATCGGTCACGCGCACCATCAGCAGGAACATCAGGCTGATGAGCGCGAACGCCGTCGTGACGATCACGACGAAGATGCGGAGCAGCCGCATCGGATCGAATGGATTGGGAATGCCGGCGATCACCGAGCCGATGACCATGAGGAACATCCCGGCCAGCACGGCCTTCACCGTGCCGGAGATGTTGAAGCCCGCGATCAGCTCGAACTTGGAGATCGGCGTGACGAGGTAGCCTTCGTGCAGCCCGCGCGCCTTGTCGTCGATGTAGATGATGCCGCCGCCGATCATCACCATCATGAAGATCGACATCACGACGGTTCCCGGCAGCAGGTACTGGATGTACGGAACGTACGGATAGACTTCGACCACGTCGAGCGTGGCCTGCCCGGCCACTCGAGGCGCCCGCGCCGGCAGGTTGTACGCGGTCATCATGCTGCCGAGCACGCCCGCCATCGCGCTCGAGACGAACGTGTCGGTGTTGTCGGCGACCAGCGCGACGCGCGGCTCGTTGCGCTCGAGCACGCGCCGCGAGAACTCCGGCGGAATCGTGAGGACGCCGTTCACGCGGCCGTCCCGCAGATCGTGAAGCGCGACGCCCGGATCCGCGTAGTCGATCGTGTCGATCGTGCGCGCGCCGGACGCCATCGCGGACGCCAGCTCGCGCACCTTCACCGCCGGGACGCCGTGGTCCTGATCGACGATCGCCAGCTTGAGGTGCTTGACGTTCCCGCCGAAGGCGTAGCCCAGGACGACGAGCTGCACGATCGGAAACACCATCGAGATGACGATGAGCACCGGGCTCCGCCGGAAGCGGCGCAACTCACGCTCGATGATGGCCCACGTCCGCCCCATGAGAGACCTCTCAGTTCCTCCGCAGCATCGGCCCGCGGTCGAGCGGGTTGGCTTCCTGCAGCGCGTCGCGCAGCGCGCGCCCCGTGTAGTGCACGAACACGTCGTCGAGCGACGTGCTCTGGACCGACAGCGAATTGACCGCCAGCGACTCCGCCTGCGCGGCTTCCATCAGCGCCAGCGTCGTCGCCGGGCCGTTGCCTGTCGCGATGCGGAACACGTGGTCGTGCGCCGTGACCGACTCGACGCCGGGCAGGCGCTCCAGCCGTTCACGCCAGCCGGGCGGCGGATCCGAGAAGCTGGCCTCGAGCGTGTTCTTGCCGGGGATGGACGTCTTCAGCTTCAGCGGCGAGTCGAGCGCTTTCAGCTCGCCGTGATCCACGATCGCGATCCGGTCGCAGAGCTTGTCGGCTTCATCCATGTAGTGCGTGGTGATCAACACCGTGAGATTGCGGTGCTTCTTGATCCTGTCGATCATTTCCCACACGGCGACACGCGACACCGGATCGAGACCGGTCGTCGGCTCGTCGAGGAAGAAGATGCGCGGCTCGTGCACGAGCCCGCGCGCGATCTCGACGCGCCGCCGCATGCCGCCGGACAGATTCTTCACCTGCGCGTCGCGCCACTGCGTCAGCTCGACCGACTCGAGCAGCTCGGCGATCAGGCGCTCCCGCTTCGCGCGCGGCACGCCGTACAGCTTCGCGAAGATGATCAGGTTTTCCTCGACGCTCAGTTCGAGGTCCGTCGTCATCGCCTGCGGGATGACGCCGATCGAGTGGCGGACGCCGTCGGCCTGCTTGACGACGTCGAAGCCGTTGACGAGCGCCGTGCCTTCGGTCGGCAGCAGCAGCGTCACCAGCATGCGAATGAGCGTGGACTTCCCGGCGCCGTTCGGCCCGAGCAGACCGAAGACCTCGCCTTCCTCGACGGCGAACGTGATGCCCTTCACCGCGGTGAAGTCGCCGAACTTCTTGACGATGTGCCGGACGTCGATTGCATTCATGGTCGGTTTCAGCCGCCTATTGCAGCGGCAGCAGCACGTAGGCCGTCATGCCAACCGCCAAACGCCGATCGGTGTTGTCGACGCGCAGGCGCACCTCGAACGTCTTGATGTCGCGCTTGGTGCGGCTCACGTCGCGCTGAGTCGCGAACGCGGCGTCAGCGCCGCGATAAAATACCGTGCCGTCGAGTTCCGCGCCCGACGGCAGCCTGACACGCAGTGTGTCGCCGATGCGCATCCGGTCGATGTAGCTCTCCTCGACGTCGGCGCGCACCCAGAGGTCGTCGGGGTTGATGAGCGTGATGACGGGCTGGCCGGGATTGACGACTTCGCCGGGACGCACCGCGCGCACGTCCACGATGCCGGTGATCGGTGCGTGGATCTCGGCGTAGCGGAGCCGCACGCCGGCTTTCGTCTGCTGCGCGGTCGCGGCGGCCTGCATGTGCTCGCTCGCCTGCACCTGGCTGCGCCGCACTGACGTTTGTTCTGCGTTCGAGCGCGCGAGCGCCACGGTCGCGCGCTGCGCGTCCACCTGTTTCTTCAGCGCGTCCAGCCGCGCCTGCGTCGCCGTGAACGTCGTCCGCGCCTGGTCGAGCTCGTGCGGCGACGCCACTTTCTGTTGAGAGAGGTTCTGCGTGCGCTCGAACGTCAGCCGAGCGTTCTCGAGATCGGCAGCCGTCGCGTCCACCTGCGATTGCAGCGAGGCCAGCGTCGACTCGGCTTGCTGAATCTGATCGGCGGTCTGCCGCTCCTGAAAGCGGAGCGCAGCTTCCGACTCCTTGACTTGCGACGACAGTCCGGCGACGTTCTGGGAGTAGTACGCCGTGTCCGCCTTGAGCTCGTCGGGCACGATGACGGCGACGAGCTGATCCTTCTTCACCATGTCGCCCTCAGTGACGAGCAGCTGCCCGATCTGTCCGCCGATCTGCGGGCTGACGATGACGTCGTTGGTCGTGACGATGCCGGTGAGGACCAGCTCGGTCGGGCGCGAGTGCGTGTAGGCGTACCAGCCGCCGCCGGCGGCGATGGCGAGGATCAACAGGAGGATCAGTTTTCGAAGCATGTCGTCGGTCTCAAACATTTGTATAAAACATCTGTTTGACTCGTGTCAACCCGCCTGACGCGATGCAATGGCGTGCAGTCCGACTGCCGCCGAGCACGTTCGTGTCCCATCGCCGCGGGCCTCGACGTATACTTGTGTCGTCTTGCTTCGGGATCTTCCGCCGCGCGCCCGGTGGTACATCGTTTGCGTGATCGCCCTGGGCGCGATCACCTTCTTCACGCTGATTCCGCGCGCGACCTTCACGCCGCTGATCCCGCTCGCCTTCCTCGTCCTGCTCTCCTCGCTCACGTCCGCGTTCAAAGTCCAGTTCCCGATCGCGAGCGGCTCGAACATGTCCGTCTCGTACGTCGTCGACATCGCGGCCCTGATGCTGCGCGGTCCGCACGCGACGATGATCGTCGGCGCGGCGAGCGGCTGGAGTCAGACGACGCTCAACTCCCGGGCGCGCAACCCGCTGTTCCGCACGCTCTTCAACATGTCGATCCTGGTGCTGACCGTGCAGGCGGCAGGCCAGGTGTACCAGCGCCTCGGCGGGAGCACCGCGGCCGATCTCGGGACGCTGGCCATCGCCATCGGCGGCATGGCGCTCACGTACTTCGTCGTGAACACGGTACCGATCGCGCTCGCCATCGCGCTGACGACGCAGCAGAGCGCGTGGCGCATCTGGAAGACGGATTTCGCGTCGAGCGCGCCGAGCTACCTCATCGGCGCCGCCACGGCCGCGATCGTCATCGCGGTCGGCGAGAGCTCGGGCTACTGGCTCACGATGCTGCTCGCGGCGCCCGTCCTGTACCTCACGTACAAGATGTACCGCGCCGGCGTCGAGAGCGAAGCGCGCCAGGGCACGATTCTCGAAGCCGCCCACGACGCGATCATCACCATGGATCAGCAGCTGAACATCCGCGAGTTCAATCCCGCCGCGGAACAGCTGTTCGGCTACGCCCGCCTCGACATCCTCGGCCGCAAGGTCGAGCTGCTGCTGCCGCCCGAGGATCGCGCCCAGCACCTGCGCGCGCTGAGCGAGTATCTGGGAACCGGCAAGGGACCGCTGGCCGGCCGTCAGCTCGAGTTGCGCGGCCTGAAATCCGACGGCCGCGACTTCCCCTTCGAGTTGACGGTCGCCCGGACCGGCAGCGACAACCGCGCCGTGCTCACCGGATTCGTCCGCGACATCACGGGGCGGCGCGCGCTCGAAGAACAACTCCGGCAATCTCAAAAACTCGAAGCGATCGGACGCCTCGCCGGCGGCGTCGCGCACGATTTCAACAACGTCCTGATGAGCATCCTCGGCGCCGCCGATCTGCTCCTCATGCAGATGGCCGGCGACGATCCGGCGCGCGACGAGGTGACCGAGATCAAGGAGTCGGTGCGGCGCGGCGCGGGCCTCACGCGGCAGCTGCTCGCGTTCAGCCGCCGTCAGGCGACGCAGCCGCGGCTGTTCGTGCTCGGCGAGGCGGTTGCCGGGATGGACACGATGCTGCGCCGGCTGATCGGCCCCGAAATCGATTTCGAGATCACCGCGGCGCCAGAGCCGGTGCGCATCGTCGCGGATTTCGGTCAGATCGAACAGGTCGTGCTGAACCTCGTCGTCAACGCGCGCGACGCGATGCCGGAGGGCGGACGCCTCATCGTGCGCGTCGATGAGGTCGATCTGGACGATATCGCCGCGCACGCGCTGGGCGACGCGCAGGCGGGCCGCTACGCGCGGCTGGGCGTCACCGATACGGGCACCGGCATGGACGAGCACACGCTCGCGAAACTCTTCGAGCCGTTCTTCACCACGAAGGAACAGGGCAAGGGGACGGGCCTCGGCCTCTCGATCGTGTACGGCATCGTGAAGCAGAGCCGCGGCTACATCACGGTCGCGAGCGAACGCGGCAAGGGCACGACGTTCACCATCTACCTTCCAAGCGCGTCAGTCCCCGAACCCGCGGCGCCGGTCACGGTGTCAACGCCGGCGTGAGCGACGGCGGCCGGCGGCGATGCGTGGCCTGCTCGAAGGCGTAGGCCAGCTTCAGCAAATCAGGCTCGGAGAACGGGCGCCCCAGGAACTCGACGCCGACCGGCATCCCATCGTCGGCGAAACCGGCCGGCACCGTGATCGCCGGCAGTCCCGTCGACGCGCTGGCCGCGCAGTTGCCGCCGGTCTGCGGCTCGCCGAGCTTTGCCGCGGTGCGCCGCAGCGTCGGGTACACCAGCGCGACGACGTGCTGGTCGTCCATCGTCTTGATCAGCGTGTCACGCAACTGCGCCTGCTTCGCCTGCAGCGCGCGATACTCGTCTGAATCCAACGTCGCGACCTCGTTCGATCGGCGGAACGCCTGCTCGAGCGACGGATGGAAGAGGCCCTTGTCGACGATCTCGGCCAGGCTCTTCACGGGCGCGCGCGGCGTTTTCGCGAGGTACGCATTCAAGTTGAATTTGAACTCGAGGCGGATCAGGGAGATTTCTCCTTCGCTCGGCAGGCCGTCGAGTCGCACGTCGACGGTCTGCGCGCCGCGCTGCTCCATCGCCTGCACCGCCGTGCGCACGACGCTGCCGGCGCGCTGGTCCTCGGGCGCCGTGCCAAAGAGCGGCATGAACACACCGAGTCGCGCGCCGCGCAGTCCGTCGCGATCGAGTGACGTGGTGTAACTCGGCGGGATCTTTCCGGCGCTCCGGCTCGTGACGGGATCGTCCGGGTCCGCTCCGGCGGTCGCGTCGAGGACGATCGCGACGTCGGTCACGGTCCGCGCGAGCGGCCCGCCGACGTCCTGCGACAGCGCGAGCGGCACGATCCCGCTGCGACTCGACAAGCCCATCGTCGGCCGCAGTCCGACGAGGCTGTTGTGCGCCGACGGATACCGGATCGACCCGCACGTGTCGGTGCCCATGCCGGCCGCCGCGAAGTTGGCGGCAATCGCCGCGCCCGTGCCGCCGCTCGAGCCGCCGGGATTGCGCGTCGGGTCGTACGGGTTTCGCGTCTGCCCGCCGAGCGTGCTGATCGTCGTGATGCCGCGCGCGAACTCGTGCAGGTTCGACTTGCCGAGAATGACCGCGCCGGCGTCGCGCAGCTTGCGCACCTGAAAGCCGTCGCGCTCCGGGATCGATCCCTTGAGCGCGATAGACGCCGCGGTCGTCGGCATGTCGCCGGTGTCGTAGTTGTCCTTCAGAATGATCGGGATGCCGTGCAGCGGACCGCGCGGTCCGCGCGCGGCGCGTTCGCGATCGAGCGCTTCGGCGTCCGCGAGCGCCTTCGGATTCAGCGTGAGGATCGCGTTGAGCGCGGGGCCTTGATGATCGTAGGCCTCGATGCGCGCGAGATACGCCCTTACGAGTTCCTGCGAAGTTACTTCTCCGGTCCTTATGGCCGCGGCGAGCTCGGGAATCGTCTTTTCCACGACATCGTAGGTCGCGCGTGGCGCGCGCGGCGCGGATGGATCGGCCGGCGACATCGCGGAGAGCCACGCGCCGGCGAGCGCGGACGCCGTCAGCAGACCGAGCGCGAAGTGCCGTTTCATGACGCGCAGTATAGCCGCGCAGTACACTTGGATGTATGACCCTTCGCTCGGCTGAGAAACCCACCCTCGATCATCTCGGAGACTTCACGACGACGGCCCGCGTCATCCCGATCGCCGGGCTCGCGGTCGCGATCGGCGTCGTCGCCGCCTACGTCGCGGCGGCCCTGCTCAAACTGATCGGGTTCTTCACGAATCTCTTCTTCTTCCAGCGCGTGGGCACGGCGCTCGTCTCGCCGGCCGGCCACCACCTCGGGCCCTGGGTCATTCTCGTGCCCATCGCCGGCGCGCTGATCATCGGCGTCATGGCGCGGTACGGATCGGATCGCATCCGCGGCCACGGCATTCCGGAAGCGATCGAAGCGATTCTCATCAACGGCAGCCGCGTCGAGCCGAAGGTCGCGCTGCTGAAGCCCCTGTCATCCGCCATTTCGATCGGATCGGGCGGTCCGTTCGGCGCCGAAGGGCCCATCATCATGACGGGCGGGGCGATCGGATCGCTCGTCGCCCAGTTCTTCCACCTGACGAGCACCGAGCGCAAGACGCTGCTCGTGGCCGGCGCGGCCGCCGGCATGTCGGCGACTTTCGCGGCGCCGGTCGCCTCGGTCATGCTCGCCGTCGAACTGCTGCTCTTCGAGTGGAAGCCGCGCAGCGTGATCCCGGTCGCGCTCGCGAGCGTGACCGCGGCGGCGATGCGCCGGCACATTCTGGGCCTCGGACCGATCTTTCCGGTCCCGCCGCATCCGGTCTTCATCGGCGTCGAAGGCCTGCTCGGCTGCGTCGTGGTCGGGCTGCTCGCCGGCGCGCTCTCGGCGGCGCTGACGGGCGCGGTGTACGCGTCGGAAGACGCGTTCGCGCATCTGCCGATTCACTGGATGTGGTGGCCGGCGCTCGGCGGCCTCGCGATCGGCATCGGCGGCTACTTCTTCCCGCAGGCGCTCGGCGTCGGCTACGACGTCATCGACGGGCTGCTGCAGGGCGACCTGCCGATGCGAATCATCGTCGGCGTGCTGCTCGTCAAGTCGACCATCTGGGCCGTGTCGCTGGGCTCGGGCACGTCAGGCGGCGTGCTGGCGCCGCTGCTCATGATCGGCGGCGCGCTGGGCGGGCTCGAGGCGCACTTCCTCCCGTTCGAAGGCGCCGGCTTCTGGCCGCTCGTCAGCATGGGCGCGCTCCTCGGCGGCACGATGCGCTCGCCGCTGACAGCCGTCGTGTTCGCGATCGAGTTGACGCACGACGTCAACGTGATGCTGCCGCTGCTGCTCGCGGTGACCATCGCCCACGGCGTCACGGTGCTGACCTTGCGACGATCGATTCTGACTGAGAAGGTCAGCCGCCGCGGCTACCACCTGAGCCGCGAGTATTCGATCGATCCGCTCGAGATCATTTTCACGAGCGAAGTGATGCGAACGCCGGCAGGCGGACGCGGCGGCGTGATCGCGCCGGACGCGATCGTCGCCCATCCGGACGAGCCGCTGCGCCTGGTGGTCTTCCGCATGGCGGAAACCGGCCTGCTCGAGATGCCGGTGGTGGAGCGGCACGGTCGCGCGCCGGTCGGCGTCATCGCGCTGACCGACCTGCTGGCCGCGCGGTCGAAGATCCTCGACGCCGAGCAGAGCCGCGAACGCGTCTTCGATGTCGGCGACTTCATGCCGCAGCGACGTCGTCGTGCGCGCCGACGCGAGCGCCGACCGTCATCGCCAAGGTGATCAGGAGAAACGCCGCGGCCGAGACGTAGGGCGCCGCCTCGTTGATCTGCTGCAGCGACGCATTCCCCCAGACGGGTCCCATCGTCCGTCCGAGACTTTCCACGGCGCTGGCCGCGCCCTGCACGCGGCCCTGCTCGTCGCCGCGCCCCGCCAGGCTGACGAGGCTCGTCATCGTCGGATGGCCGAAGCCGATCCCCAGCGCGAGCGGCACGAGCGCGAGCGCGAACAGCGCGACGGTATGCGCCGCCGCGACCGCTACGCACCCCGCGGCGCCGAAGCCGAGGCCGAGCAGGAATGTCGACTTGTCGCCGAGGCGATGCACAATCGGACGGATGAGTCCGCCCTGCACGATCGCGCCGAGCACCCCGAACGCCGCGAAGAAGTAACCCGTCTTCGGCACGTCGAAGCCGAAGCGCCGCGCCGCGAACAGCGCGAACGTCGTCTGGAAGATCGCAAACGAAAACCAGTACACGAAATCGATCAGCAGGATCCGGCGCACGAGCGGGCGCCCCCAGAGCTCCGGCAGATAGCGGAACGGATTGCCCGTGCCGGCATGCGCGCGGTGGACGGTTTCGGGCAGCCAGAGCCACGCCATCACCGTCGCCACGAGCGTGATTCCGGCAGCCGCCCAGATCGGCGCCGTGTAGCTGATCCGCGCGAGGACGCCGCTCATCGCCGGACCGAGGATGAAGCCGAGTCCGAACGCCGCGCCGATCAGCCCGTAGGCCTTCGCGCGATCCTTCGGCGCCGTGATGTCGGCCACGTACGCGCGCGCCGTGGAGATGTTCCCGCCGGACAGCCCGTCGACGATGCGCGCGGCGAAAAGCATGACGATGCTGTGCGCGAGCGCCAGCATCACGAAGCTGACGACCGTGCCCGCCAGGCTGAAGATCAGAATGGGCCGGCGGCCGTGGCGGTCGGAGAGATCACCGAGCGCCGGCGCGGCCGCGAGCTGGCAGAGCGAGAACACGGCGAACAGGAGGCCGATGACGATCGGCGAGGCGCCGAAGGTCTCGGCGTAGAACGGGAGAAGCGGGATGATGATCCCGAACCCGACGAGATTGACGAAGATCGTCAGGAAGATGATGAGCAGCGGACGCGTCACGGGCGTGGAAACATTCTACCCGCGATCTCCGCTGCCGACGATGTGGCGTTTCAGCGGCCGGCGCCGCGGAGCATCAACGCCATCAACCCCGCCATCGCCGCCACCTGGCCGATCCAGAAGACGAAGGACCACTTCAGCATGTCGACCCGCGTGGTCGCGATCTCCTGACGCACTGAAGTGAGCCCCTGGTGCAGCTCCCGGGTCAGATCGACACGCAGCGCGGATACCTCTTCGGTGAGACGGCGCTCGAATCGATCGGTCGCGACGCTCAGCACCTGATCACTCCACTCCTTGCGGTCGGCGTCCAGCAGTTCTACCAATCCGAACGTCGCATCGTCGCCGAGCTGTTTCCGGAGCGCAGCCGGTATCCGGCTGGCCATGTGATCATCTCCTTCTCGACCCCGACGACGACGATGCCATCGTCCAGCGACGCTGTCAACAGCGCGTGAACGAAGTCCCTGAACGCTGAACCCTGAACCAGGTACCCTGAACCCGACAACCTACAGATGCGACGTCAGCGGCTCATGCACGCGGTGACCGTTCTCGAGTGACGTCAGCACGATGTCCGCCGTCACCGGCGCGCGGCGGAAGACGTCCTCGCCGACGGCGTTCGCGATCGCGTTCATCACCGCGCCGTACCCGGCGCCGACCGGCGGCTCGCCGACGCCGCGCGCGCCCACCGGCGTTTCCGGATCCGGCAGGCCGAGCGCGAGAGTTTCCATCGTCGCCGGGATGTCGAGCATCGTCAGCGGCTTGTTGTGATAGAAGCGCTTGGCGAGCGCGACGCCATAGTGCTTGTCGTACACGAGCTTCTGCGACAGCGCGTGGCCGACGCCGAGATTGATCCCTCCGAGGATCTGGCCGTGCAGACTGCGCGGATTGACCACGGTGCCGACATCCGCCACGGCGAGATAGTCGATCAACCGCGTCTTCCCCGTTTCAAGATCCACTTCCACTTCCGCGAAGCCCACGACGAACGAGTACGTGTCGCCGTCATGCGGATAGGTGTCCTTCGCAACACCCATCAGCCCGAGGCCGGCGAGCGCCGTCGCCGACGTCTTCGTGAAGGGATGAATGTCGTCAGGCAGCGCGTGTCCGTCGAACTCGCCGCCCAGGTCGACCGCGCGTTTCGCGGCCTGCGCGTACGTGAGCCCGCGTGACGGACTGTCGCGCCGGTACACGCGTTCGTTGCCGAGCGTGTAGCTCTGCGGCGCGCCGCCCAGATCCTTCGCCGCGATCTGCTGCAGTTTCAGCCGCGCGTTCACGCCCGCGGCGAGATTCGCCCGCGTCATCGCATGCGTCGTCTGGCTGCCGACCGACATGCACGACCACGGCACGTTCTTCGCGGTGTTGCCCCAATTGACGACGACCTTGTCCCACGGCATCTCCAGCACGTCCGCCACGACACGCGCCAGGTCGATGCACGAATGCGTGCCGAGATTGCCCACGCCCGACTGCACGTACAGCTTGCCGTCCGGCCGGATCGTGACCAGCCCGTCGTAGCCGATCGAGCCGGAGCCGTGCGGCCCGACGGCGACGCCGATGCCGCGGACCTTGGTTCCTTCGCGCTTCCCCGCGCGCGCCTTGCGCTCGTCCCACTTGAACAGCTCGACGCCGCGATCGAACGCCTGCTTCACGTACGCGCTCGTCACGTGACGCCGCTCGCGCCCGCCGACCGGCGGTCCGTAGAGCGCCTTGCCCTCGGGTGAGTTGATGCGGCGAATCGCGGCCTGATCGAGGCCCAGCGTGACCGCGGCTTTCGTCACGACCGGCTCCATGATCGCGTTGGCCTGCATCGGGCCGGGCGACCGCTGCTGCGATCGCGGCGGCGTGTTCGTAATCACCGCGACGCCGCGCCACCGCATCGCGAGCGGCTGCCAGATGAGCGACGCGGCGAGGCCCGCCGATCGGTGATCGCCCATCGGTCCGTACGCGCCGTTGTCCTCGACGATGAAGAGATCGAGCGCGGTGATGCGGCCGTCCTTGGCGAAGCCGGCCCTGGCGCGGCCCACCATGCCCGTGCGCGCGCGGCCGATGTAGTGCTCTTCCTCGCGGCTGATCCGCATCATGACGGGCGCGCCCGCCTTCTTCGACAGCAGCGCGGGGATCACCATCGAGACGGCGCCGGCGCCCTTGCTGCCGAAGCCGCCGCCGCAGTACTCGCTGATCAGCACGATGTTCGACGCGTCCATGCCGAGCCAGCTCGCGAGCGGATCGACCGTGCGCGCGACGCTCTGCGTGGACCCGTGCACGTACACCTTGCCGTTCTGCCAGTACGCCATCGCGCTGCGCGTTTCCATCGGCTGATGGCTGGTCGACTGGACGACGAAGGTCTCGTCGACGACCAGCGCGGCGTTCTTGAAGCCGGCCTCGAGATCGCCGAACGACCACTCCTCCGGCGCCTGCCCCATCGGCAGCCCGCCTTCCGGCGCCTTCGCGAAATCGTCGTCGGTCCACTTCAGCGTCTGAATCTTCTGGCGCGGCGGCTGCGCCGACGCATTGGCCGCGGGCGCCGCCGGAAACCACACGTTGCCTTCGAGCCGGCCGTTGGCGCCGTTCGGCCGCAGGCTGTCCACCGGATCCACGACGAACGGCAGCGGTTCGAAGCGGACGTCAATCCGCTCGATCGCTTCAGCGGCGGTGAGCTCGTCGACCGCGGCCACGGCGAGAATCGGCTCGCCCTGATAGAGAGGCTCGTTGGTGAGCGCGCGCTCGGCGCCGCGCAGATCGGGCAGGTCGTCGGCCGTGAGGATCGCCTTCACGCCGGGCATCGCGAGCGCGGCGCGCGTGTCGATCCGCGTCACCCGCGCGTGCGGCATCGGGCTCAGGAGCAGCTTGGTGAAGAGCATCCCGTCGACGCGATAGTCTTCCGCGTACTTCGCGCGGCCGGTCACTTTCGCGACGAGGTCCGGAGGCGTGTAGATCCCGCCGACGAGCTTCTGGTCAGCCATGTAATACTCCTCAGCGCAGTCGAGGAGATTATGGCGCAACTGACGCGATTTCGGTTCGTGATTGTCGTGACTCTGGCGGTCGCCGCGCCGGCGCTGGCCG
>JAIQFX010000097.1 GCA_020073005.1 Terriglobia bacterium
GCGGAGCTGGCGCACCAAGGTCCAGACCGACTTGCGTACGGAGGACGGCACGAAGTAAAACCTCACCAGTCTCGGCCGTCGCTGAAATGTCGGTTTTGCGGTGTCCACGAATTGTCGGTTTTCACCTGTCCGCCGAGGCTACCTCCCAGGATGCCAGTCATCGAGCCTGTCAGGGCCTCCGCGGTCACGATCCCGTTGACGCTCCGGTTCCGCGTCGTCGTGACCGGTCATCCCCCGGCCACCACCTCGTCCACTGTCTTCGACCTTCGCGACTTCGCGATCGATGGCAGTCACGAGCTCCCGACGGTCTTCGCGGGTTACGGCCTCGTCGAGGCGGTCGTGATCCAGGCCACGGGCCACCATGTGGGCGGCCGCGGGTCCGTAGTGGTGACCTGGCTCCCGGTCGATCCCCTGCCGCTCATAGCTCCGGTGATCGACGCGCTCCGGGCGGCCATTGCGTTCGAGCATGGTGTTGGTCAACTCCGCCCACCGTTCGCGCGCATGCTCCATCCATTCGCGGCCGTGAAACGTCCGGCTCTTGGGCGCGCCGCCGTGATCGGGATGGGTGCGGTTCGTGCGCCGAAACCACTGCTCGCGCGTGCGTGCAATGCCGTCGTTCTGACGCTCGGAAATCATCAGGTGCGCGTGCGGGTTGTGCTCACGCCCATCGGCATTCTGGCCGGAGTGGATCGCGAGCGTGTAGGGCAGACGTTCCCGGTCGGTCAACTCCTGCGCGAACGCGTGCGCCAGCGCGACCTGATCCTCGGTATCGAGGTCGCGCGGTAGCGCGAAGTCCGCGCTGACGTAGAGACGCCCGTTGGCCCGCTCGTACACGTCCGCCGCGTCCCAGTACTCGCGCGCCTCGTCGTCCGCCCACTCGGGCATGTGATCCGACTCGACGAAGATCGCGGCGTCACGATCAGGATCGTCGTACTCCTCGCTGCGCGTGATGTAGTCGTGCGCCGCGCTCGCACACGATCCGCGCGCCCGTGACCCAGAGCGAAACGACAGGTGGTAGCAACCGCCACTGCTGCGCGCGTGGCCGCCGCCAGGCACGTCGTGATTTCGTTCGAACCACTCCATCGCGGGAACCTCAGGTCGGCCAAAGGCGCACGCGCGTTTCGAAGAAACGCCAAAGTGCGCCTTTGGCCGACTTCCGTCGTCCTGCAGGCTTCATGCCCGCGCGGCGGTCCATGAATTCCCAACAGACGTTCACGCTCGATCGCCGCTGGCATCGCGGCTGCATCCGCCGATCGCTGTTGGAGGTCAGCCATGCCGCAGCCTCAAAAAGTCCTCGCTCGAATTCAGTCCCTCGATGAGCGCCTCGCCCGTTTGCGGACGGAAAAGAATCGCCTCATGGCGCGCGCTGGCCACGCCGAACGCAAACGCGACACACGGCGCAAGATCCTGATTGGCGGGGCTGTCCTGGCGGCGATCGATCATGAGGGCGTGCCGGTCATCCGATCGCTCCCCGAGCTCCTCCGCTGGCTCGACACCAAGCTCACCCGACCCCACGATCGCGCGGCCTTCGACCTGTCGCCGACCTAGGATAGAGCGGTGGGCAAGGGCTCCTGCCTTCGGCCGTAAGAGCCAACCGGACCGCAGCGAAGCGGCGGTCAAGGATGCCCGTCAGCGGGCACCGCGAAGCGGCGCGCAGCGTCCTTGACGGCCGCGTGAGCGGAGGGCATTCAGACGGTTAGGCCGAAGGCGGACCCCACGTGGGAGTATTATGGAAGCCACCTCAAGGAGCACCCCGAATGACCTGGCAGGAGCGCATCGTCGTTGACCCGCAGATCCTGGTGGGGAAGCCGGTTATCCGAGGCACCCGCCTCGCGGTGGAGCTGATTGTCGACCTTCTAGCTCAGGGATGGTCCGAAGAAGAGATTCTTAAGAACTACCCCGGACTGACTCACGAAGATCTCCAAGCCTCTCTGAAGTACGCGAGCGCCGTCATGCAGTCCGAAAAAGTCTATCCCCTCATCTCTCGGTG
Organism: Terriglobia bacterium; assembly: GCA_020073005.1. GTDB lineage: Bacteria > Acidobacteriota > Vicinamibacteria > Vicinamibacterales > CAVVIG01 > SRVP-36. The sequence goes on from JAIQFX010000097.1 coordinate 1,991, forward strand.
AACGTGGCCGCCCGGCTGCTCGCTGACGAGAACGTTCCTGGTGCCGTCGTCGCCGCCCTTCGACAGCAAGGACACGACGTTGCGTGGGTTCTTGAGGATGCCCCCGGTAGCCCTGACCCCGGGGTCCTGGAGCGCGCGCAACACGACGGCCGTGTACTGGTGACGTTCGACAAGGACTTCGGCGAGCTGGCATTTCGGCGCGGCCTGGCGGCATCAGTTGGAGTGGTGCTCTTCCGGATTACGCTCGCCTCACCAGAGCACGCCGTTCGAGCCGCCGTGGCCGCCTTTGCGAGTCGCGCCGACTGGACGGGTCAGTTCGCCGTGGTCGAGGACGACCGGATCCGGCTCCGAGCGCTCCCGAGCTAGGTCGGGCTTTTTGCCATACCGTGGCTTTTTGCCAGCCACGTCCCTGACACAAAACCGGCGCGAGGAATGCCCTCCAATTGTGCGCAAGATCGGTCGCATTCAAGTCACGCGCAATGCCGCAATTTGTGCGTGGAGATCGACCTGACGACGGACAGGGATTTGTCCACACGATGATCGCATCGAGTCATCGTGAGCGTCGCGGCGAAATCCATGCGCAGATCACTTCCGCAGCACCACCTCACGACCACGAAGTTCGCGTGCGTGATCGCGAGTGCGATCCCGCGCGCATTCTCGAATGCGCGCGCAAACGGATCGAATGCTCGTTCTCCTGAATCGGCATTTTCAGAGGGCGCGACCAGAGACCGGTAGCACGCTTCTTGCTCCCGTGCGTTCTCGTGATCATCGTCGTCAACTTGTTTCGAGCGATTCTCACAAGGTGTAGTGCCGATAGACAGGGGCCATGTAACTTTTGCCGCGTGCGACTAAATGCTACATAGGCGGAGCGGAGGTTTTATGCCAGTAACAGCGGACAAGACCAGCCCGGCCATCGTCGGAAACGGGGACGGCAACGATCGACCTCGGGAAAGGGAGTGGATGACCGCAGCAGAGGCGGCGGAGTACGCCGGCGGAGTCGGCGTCTGCACCATCCGCGAAGCGTGCAATCGCAACACGCTGCGGCACATCAGGATCGGTGGCGGAATCGCCGGGCCGATCAGGACGCGGAGAGAATGGGTCGCCGATTGGCTGGGCCGTTGGGCGCGGGGAGGCGAGGTCCATTGACTTGCTCTGGTGCTCTCGGTACAACGAAGGCGATGAGAGGTGTTCGGCGCGCGCTCTCGACAGAAGGGATGCGTGAGGTCTATGGCGATTTATAAACGGTGCGCTCATCGCGGCCGTGACCGCGATCGATGCGCGCATCCGTGGTACGGCGGCTACAAGCTTCCCGGCGAGGCCCGGGCGCGCGTATCGCTGGAGAAATGGAGTGGCGCGGACGTTCGTACGAAAGGCCAGGCGCAGGCCGCCTTCGACGACTTGAAGGCGGCGATCCGCGACGGCACCTTCAATCCACATGGACGAAGCGTGTCGATTCGCCGGGACGCGATGACGTTCCCGCAGCTCGTAGACGACTACCAGAAGAAGTACGTCGCCGCCAAGGGACTGCGAACCGCCTCAGAGTTCAAGTACCGCGTCAAGCCGCTGCTGGCCCACTTTGGTTCCAGGCCGATTACGAAGATTCGAACTTCCGACATTGAAGATCTTCAGGCGGAGCTCCGCCGGCCGCGATTGATTCAGGGGGCGATGCGGCAGCCATCAAAAGCGAGCGTCAATCGGCCTGTGAGCGATCTTCGACGCATCCTGAACTGGGCGGTCTCGCGCGAGTACATCGCGGCGACTCCTTTCCGCCGCGGTGGCGTGGCCGTCGTCAAGCTGGATAAAGAGGATCTTGGACGCAACCGCCGCATTTCGCCCGACGAAGAGGAGCGACTGATTCAGGCGGCCCCGCCGCACCTGCGGGCGCTGATCATCATCGCACTGGATACAGGAGTTCGCGCCGGCGAGATGTTGGCCATCCGCATCAAGGACGTAGATCTCGACCGGAATCAAGTCACCTTGAGAGGCACGACCACTAAGAGCGCGAAAACGCGCGTCGTGCCCATTCCGACGCTGCGCCTTCGAACCGTGGTGGAGTGGCTCCGGTTCGACACGATCGGGAAACCGAAGCCTGTGACTGCGCCGCTCATCAGCAATGAAGTCGGCGAAGCGATGGGCAGCTTTCGCACCGCCTGGGCGACTGCCGTGCTCAGAGCGCACGGCTTCGTTCCGACGAAGGCGAAGCCGCTACGACATGTGGGGACAGCGAACCTTCTTCCCGAGGCGCGCGCGACACTTCAGAGGATCGATCTTCACTGGCACGACCTGCGGCACGAATACGCGTGTCGTCTCGCGGAACGCGGTGTCCCGGTCACGAAGATTCAGGCTCTGCTGGGGCACGCCGCGATCACGACGACGATGCGCTACATCCATCACACGCTGGACGAGCTCGCGAAGGCGACCACCGTGCTGGAGACCGGCGGCGTATTCGACCCGAATGTTGGTCCTGGTGTCTCACCTATGTCTCAGGTGAGGCCGATCGTGGAAAACACCAAATCAGGCGGAGTCCACTAACTAATTGAGATGGAGTCTGTTAGGTATGGTGGGCGCTAGAGGACTCGAACCTCTGACCTCGTGCGTGTGAAGCACGCGCTCTAACCAGCTGAGCTAAGCGCCCGTTCCGAGAGAAGACCGAACAAAAAGTGTAGCCCTACTTGCGGCCTTCGGGCAAGCGGCGCTGCCGCGCGCCGTCGTAGTCGTGGTCCGCCGGATCGATCTGCCGCATCGCGGTCTGGCGCGTCCGCTCTTCGTGCGCGTGCGCGATGAGGCCCGGGAGCCGCGAGATCAGGAAGATCGCGTTGCCGAGCTCGTAAGCGAAGCCGAGGTCCGCGCTGATTGCGGCAATCGCGCCGTCGACGTTGACCGGCTGGGGCCGATCGAACTTGGCTTTGTCACTGTTGGCGTGCGCCTCGAGCGCGCGCTCGCAGGCGCGAAGCAGCCGCACGTGCTCGCCTTCGAGCTCCAGCTCCAGCGCCATCTGAAACAACCGCGCGGCGCGTGGATCGCGCGTGTGGAACCGATGCCCGAACCCCGGGGGCACGTGACCATCCGCGACGCACGCGTCGACGATCGTCGCGGCCGCCTGCTGCAGCGTCGCGCCGGCCCGCATTTTCGAGAGGCCGCTGTCGAGGAACCGCATGCAGGACTCGATGTCGCCGCCGTGATGCGGACCGAACGCGAGGATGCCGGCCGCGACGCAATCCTTGAGCGGCGCGCCGGAGGTCGCCACGTTGCGCGCGGCGAGCGTCGACGGCGGGGAGACGCCGTGATCGATCGACGAGACGAGCACCGCGTTGAACATGCGCCCGATCGCGGGCGTCGGCAGCTCGCCCATCAGCAGCAGGTAGACGGCTTCCGCGAAGCCGAGGCGGCCCATCATCTCGTCGAGCGGATAGCCGCGGACGAGGATCTTGTTGGGGGAGATTTCCGTCAGCGCAGACTGCCAGTGTTCCGCAGCGGGGGGTGATGCGGTCTTAGCCATATGCCCTCTGCTCTCTGCCCTCAGAGTGTCCCGTAGAGCCTGTCCCCGAAGTCTCCGAGTCCCGGCACGATGTACTTGTGCGCGTTGAGCTCGCGATCGACGACCGGTGTATAGATGGCGACTTCCGGATGGTGCCGCTCGACGAGCGCGACGCCTTCCGGCGCGGCGACGATGCAGATCATGCGGACGATGCGCGCGCCCTCGCGCTCCAGGAGATCCAGCGCGGCGACCGCACTCCCGCCCGTGGCGAGCATGGGATCGATCATCAACACGTAGCTCGCGTCGAGTCGCGCGGGCAGCTTGCGGTAGTACTGCGACGCGACGGCCGTCGCTTCGTCACGCTGCAGACCGATGTGGCCGACGCGCGCGTCCGGCACGAGCTCCAGCACGGCGTCCAGCATTCCAAGTCCGGCGCGGAGCACGGGCACGACGACGACCTCTGCTCCGGTCCGCTCGCCGGGCGCGGGCCCGAGCGGCGTCTCGACCGTGACGGCCTTCGTCGGGATGTCGCGCAGCGCCTCGGCGGCCAGCATCACGCTGATGCGCGTGGCGGCGCGCCGGAAATGTTCCGGCGGCGTCCGCTTGTCGCGGAGCGTCACGAGCGCGTCGTGTACGAGCGGATGGTCGACGATGTGGACGGGCACGGGGGAAGACTATACACGAAGTGAAAAGTGAGAAGGCAGAAGGCAGAAGGGAAGTTGAAAGAAGAAAGTGAGAACGCTGCGATAGAATCGACGTCATGAAGCGATTGTGCGCGCTCGCGCTCGTCGTTGTCGCCGGCGCCGTCCTGACGGCTCAGCCGGCGCGGCGGGCAATCTCGCTGGTCGTCATCGGGCGATCGGTCATCACGCAGAACGCCCGCCATCAGATCCTCTCGCCCGGCGCGGTCGCCATCAGCGGCAACGAGATCGTCGACGTCGACACGCCCGACGCCATCGCGCTCAAGTACCGCGCGCTCGACACGATCGCGGCGCGCGATCAGATCGTCCTGCCGGGTCTCATCAACACGCACACGCACGCGCCCATGGTCATGTACCGCGGGCTCGCCGACGACCTGGCGCTGATGGACTGGCTGAACACGTACATCTTTCCGGCGGAAGCGAAGACGGTGTCGCCGGAGATGGTCCGCATCGGCACGCGTCTGGCGGCGCTCGAGATGATCGAATCGGGCACGACGACCTACACGGACATGTACTACTTCGAGGAGGAGATCGCGAAGGTCACGGCTGAGGCCGGGCTGCGCGGCGTTCTCGGCGAGACGATCATTCAGTTCCCGGTGGCTGACGCGAAAACGCCGGCTGAAGGCCTCGCGCGCGCCGAGCGGTTCATCAAGGAATTCAAGGATAACGACCTCATCGTCCCCGCCGTCGCGCCCCACGCGCTCTACACGAACGACCGCGCGACGCTGGTCGCGAGCGCCGAGCTGGGCCGCCGCTTCGGCGTGCCCGTCATCATTCACTTCGCGGAGACGCAGGACGAGGTGAAGGTCGCGCGCGAGCAGTATCAGATGACCCCGGCCGCGGCGCTCGAGTCGATCGGCTTCTGGGGACCGCGTACGCTGGCCGCGCACGGGGTGTGGGTGACCGACGCGGACATCGAGATCCTGAAGCGCCACGGCGTCGGCATCGCGCACAACCCGGAAAGCAACATGAAGCTGGCGAGCGGCGCGGCGCCGGTGCGGAAGTACTTGGCGGCCGGCGTCGCCGTCGGCCTCGGGACGGACGGCGCGGCGAGCAACAACGATCTGGACATGTTCGAGGCGATGCGTCAGGCCTCGTTCCTCGCGAAATTGTCGACGATGGATCCAACGGCCGTGCCCGCGCAGACGGCGCTCGACATGGCGACGATCCTCGGCGCGAAGGCGCTCCACATGGAGGGCTTGATCGGATCGATCGAGCCGGGGAAGCGCGCCGACCTGATCACGGTCGGCATGAATGCGACGCGCCAGAATCCTCTCTACGATCCCGTGTCGCACCTCGTCTACGTCACGCGCGGCGACGACGTGAGAACCACCATCGTGAATGGGAAGGTGCTCATGAAGGATCGCCAGGTGCGAACGTTGAATCGATCTGAGGTGATCGCGGATGCCAATAAACTGGCGCAGAAGGTGCGAGAGGCGGTCGGCCGCTAGCCGACGACGGCGATGTGCGGCAGGTTGCGGTACTGCTCGGCGTAATCGAGCCCGTAGCCGACGACGAAGCGGTCCTCGATCGTGAAGCCGATGTACTCGACCTTGACGTCGACCTGGCGCCGCGACGGCTTGCTCAGGAGGCATGCGGTACGCAGCGATCGCGGGTTTCTGGCGCGGAGAATCTCCTGCAGGTAGGTGAGCGTCAGCCCGGTGTCGACGATGTCCTCGACGATGACGACGTTGCGCCCTTCGAGCGTCGTGTCGAGATCCTTGAGCAGGCGGACTTCGCCGGAGGTCTTCGTCGCCTTCGCGTAGCTCGAGACCGCCATGAAGTCCATCGAGACGTGGCCGGGCATGTGGCGGATGAGATCCGACAGGAAGATGAACGCGCCCTTGAGAACGGCAATGACATGCAGATCGTCCGGGAAGTCGCGGCGGATCTCGGCGGCAAGCTCGGCGACGCGTTTCTGAATTTGGGCTTCCGATAGTAGGATTTCGATCGGACGCAACTCGGCCATAAGCGGCACATCATACCTCAATGAAACAGTTCGACATCATCACGGAAGCCGACGCCCGCGTGCTGCCGCGCGGCGAGACGGTGATGCTGTCGCGCGGCGGGCACATCACGCCGCTGGCGCAGGACACGCTGAAGGAGCGGCGCGTGACGGTCGTGCAGGAGGGACGCGCGTCGGCGGACGAGGCGTCGCTGGCGCCGAAGGCCGACATCCGATCGATCGCGATCGCCAGCGATCATACGGGCGTGAAGCTGCGGCAGCAGCTCGTCACGTTCCTGAGAGGCCGCGGTCTCGCGGTGCAGGACCTCGGAACGGAGGGAACGGATCCGGTCGACTACCCTGATGTCGCGGCGTCGGTGGCAGTCCTCGTCGCGCGCGGGGAAGCCGACGCGGGCATCGTGATCGACGGCGCCGGCATCGGCTCGGCGATCGCCGCGAACAAAGTAAAAGGAGTCCGCGCGGTGATGGCCACGTCGGAGCTCGTCGCGCGCTACTCGCGCGAGCACAACGGCGCGAACGTCCTGACGCTGGGCGCGACGCTCGTCAACCCGGACGAAGCACGCGCCATCGTCACGACGTGGCTGACGACGGCGATGCGCGAACCGCGGTACATTCGGCGACTGGCGAAGATCCGTGACTTGGAAAATGACTGACAGCCGAGAGCTGACAGCTGAGAGCTAAATGACTCGCGAGGAGCTTCAACGTCTGATCGACGTCATCGTCAGCGAGCTGACGGCGGCGCCTGGGGAACTGTCACGGCCGCGCGCCTACTGCCAGTGTCACTCCGTTCTGGACGACTGCTGTCCCGATCGCCTCCGCGGCGTGCTCGATGCAGGCGCGACACGCGTCGGCCTCCATGCGACCGGCGGCGCGCCGGCCGGCGTGTCGGCCATGATCGATCACACGCTGCTCAAGCCCGATGCGACGCGCCAGAACATCGAGGATCTGTGCCGCGAGGCGGCGCAATTCAAGTTCGCGACGGTGTGCGTCAACCCGACCTGGGTCGCGCTGTGCGCCCGGCTGCTGAGCGGCAGCGGCGTCGGCGTCTGCTCGGTCGTCGGGTTTCCGCTCGGCGCGACGACGAGCGATGTGAAGGGCTACGAGACGCGGCGCGCGATCTTCGACGGCGCGCGCGAGATCGACATGGTGATCAACGTCGGCGCCCTCAAGTCCGGCGACCTGCACGTCGTCGCGCGCGACATCGAAGCCGTCACGGGCCCATGCCGCGACGCGGGCGTCCTGAGCAAAGTGATCATCGAAGCGGCGCTGCTGACCGACGACGAGAAGGTCACGGCATGCACGCTGGCGAAGGCAGCAGGCGCCGACTACGTGAAGACGTCGACCGGATTCGGACCGGGCGGTGCGACGGCGGCCGACGTCGCGCTGATGCGACGCGTCGTCGGCGCGGAGATGGGCGTCAAGGCGGCGGGCGGCGTCCGCGATCTCGAGGGGATGAAGGCGATGATCGCGGCGGGCGCGACGCGCGTCGGCGCGAGTGCGGGCGTGAAGATCGTGCAGCAGGCGCGCGGCGAGAAGCCATCCGCGGTGCCGGCCGGGTACTGATGGTCCGCCTGAAGGCGGACCGCACGAGTCAGAGCAGTTCCTGCCGGGAAACCTTCAGCCGCCGGGCGCGCATGTCGTCGCCGCGCAGTTCCTTCAGCGCGTAGCTCACGAAGAACTTCGTCATCCGCTTCCGCCACACGAGCGTGAAGTCCGTGTTGTCCAGCGGCCGTGACGGCTGCGCCGCACGCTCGGCGACTTCCGAGATCAGATCGTCGGTCAATGGCCGCCCGACGAGCGCTGCGATGGCCTCCGCTGGCGCCTCGACAGGCCGCGACGCGACGGCGCCGAGGACGATCCGCGCGGCCTCGACTGTGCCGTCCTTCGCGATCTTCGCGGCGGCCGCGACGGACAGGACGGGGAAGTCGAACGCGCCGCGCCGCCTCAGCTTCCAGTAGACGCTGCGCCAGCCGTCGAGGCGCGGCACGTGGACTGACGTCAGAATCTCGCTGCGCTGTCGCGTCAAATAGTGGATGCCGTCGTTGCGGTACATGTCCGACAACGCGATCTGGCGCGTGCCGTTGGCGCTGACGAGCGTCACGCTGGCGCCGAGCGCGAGGAGAGCGGGCGCCGTATCAGTCGACGAGACGGCGACGCACTTCGGACTCGACGGCGCGACCCAGCACGTCTCGCCGTCTTTCTTCATGCAGAAATCGATCGCCTTGCGCCACTCGTAGTTCTGGTCGTAATAGTTGCAGCGCGTGTCGAGGCAGAGATTCCCGCCGAGCGTCCCCATGTTGCGGAGCTGCGGCGTCGCGACTTGCGCGGCCGCCTGCCACAGCGCGCCGTACGCCTCGCGAGCTTGTCCGCCGAAGCCCTGGCGAAGGCGGATCACGTCAGTCAGCGTCAGTCCTGCGCCGATCGTGACGCCATCGCCGCTCGAGATCGCGCGAAGCTCCGCGATGTGCCGCACACCGACGAGCGTGCCCGGCGCCTGCTGACGACGTTTCATGTTCGGCAGCAGATCGGTCCCGCCGGCGACGAGCATCGTGTCGCCAGACGAAGCCGCCAGTAGTTCGGCTGCCTGATGGACGCTCGTTGGCGCGACGAATCGGAAGTTCGGCAGTCTCATCATGAGCGTATGACCGCCTTCGCCGCCGTACTTCTTCCTTCTTCCTTCTGCCTTCCCACGTCCTGCGCCTTTCCATCCCCGCCTTCCCACGGCGGCGCGACGCGCACCGGCTCCGGCCACGGAATGTCGGGGAAGTGCGAGGGCCCGTAGCGTGGCGCCTTGCCGGCAGCCTTGGCGTCGAGCGCCTTCAGAATCTTCTCCGGCGTGATCGGGACTTCGTCGATGCGGACGCCGACCGCGTCGTACACCGCGTTTGCGATCGCCGGCATGACGGGCAGCAGCGGCCCTTGTCCGACTTCCTTCGCGCCGAACGGTCCGCGCGGATCGGGATTCTCGATAAGCTCCGTGAACACCTCGGGCATGTCGAGCGTCGTCGGGCTCTTGTATTCGAGCATCGACGGGAACTTGTGCACGAGGGCGTCAGAGAGACGTGGCGGCAGGCGACGGAAGATCTGTTCCTCCATCAGCGCTTCGCCGAGCGCCATGTAGACGCTGCCTTCCACTTGCCCGCGCACGAGGACCGGATTGATCGAGCGGCCGATGTCGTGCGCGATCCAGACGCGCGGCACGTGAATCCATCCGGAGTCGGGATCGACGTCGACCTCGACGATCGCCGCCGAGTACGAGTACGTGGGCGACGGTCCGACGCCGCCGCCCTTGAATCTGGCGGCGGACTTCGGCGGCGTGTACGAGCCGGTCGTGCCGATCGTGCCGAACGCCGCCTCAGCGAGACAGACGGCGTCGCTGAACGTGACGCCCTTGCCGGGATCTTCGGTGTCGAACACGCGGCGGTCCGCGAAGACGAGGCGTTCGCGAGGCACGCCGAGCTTGCGCGAGACCGCGTCGGCCAGAAGATCGCGCGCGCGCTCGGCCGCTTGAATCGCGGCGTTGCCCATCATCAGCGTGACGCGGCTCGAGTAGGAGCCGAGATCGACGGGCGTGAGATCCGTGTCGCCCGTGATCGGCCGGATGTCGAGCGGATCGATACCCAGCACTTCCGCCACGCAGGCGACCAGCACGTCGTCCGATCCCTGGCCGATCTCGGTCGCGCCGCAGAACGCCGTCACGCCGCCGCTGCGATCGAGCTTGAGCTGCACGCCCGAGTGCGGCATGTCGTTCCAGTAGATCGCGAGGCCGGCGCCGGAAAGGTACGACGAGCACGCCAGTCCGACGCCGCGCCCGTGCGGCAGCTTGCGGAACGTGTTCGCCCAGTCGGCGGCGCGCGTCACGCGGCGGATGCATTCGGACAAGCCGATGGTGCCGACGCGCAGATAGTTCGCCGTCAGCGTTTCGGGCCGTTCGACGATTCGCAGGCGCAGCTCGGCTGGATCCTGCGTGAGCGCTTCGGCGATCTTGTCGAGCTGAATCTCCTGACCGAACCGGCTCTGCGGCGTCCCGTGGCCGCGCTTGGGACCGCACGGTGGTTTGTTGGTGAAGACGCGGCAGCCCTGAAAGTGATACGCGGGCACGTGGTACGTGACGGTCTGCAGCGCGCCCGTGTAGAACGTGCTGGCCACGCCGTACGATCCGTACGCGCCGCCGTCGAGCAGCGTCTTCACGTGCATGCCGGCGATCGTGCCGTCTTTCTTCATGCCCGTCGTGAACTGCATCAGCACAGGATGGCGGCCGCGATGGCAATAGAAGACTTCCTCACGCGTCAGGCAGATCTTGACCGGCCGATCCAGCAGCAGCGCCGCCTTCGCGACGACCATCTCGTGATTGAACGGATCGCTCTTGCCGCCGAATCCGCCGCCGTTCGGTGTCGCGATGACGCGAATGTGCGCCGCCGGCATTTCGAGCGTCTTCGCCAGGGCGCGGTGCACGTAATGCGGCGTCTGCGTGCTGGACCACAGCACGAGCTTGCCGTCGGGATCCTTGGCGGCCACGGCCGCGTGCTGCTCGATGGGGAGGTGCGTGTTGCCTTGATAAAAGAAGATGTCTTCGAACACGCGGTCCGCGTCCGCGAGCGCCTGCTCGACGTCGCCGAACTGGAGCGACACGAGCTTGTGGACGTTGCCGGTGTCGCCGTACTCGTGGATGCGCGGCGTGGGATTCGCGAGGCTGTCTTCGGGATCGGCGAATGTCGTGAGCGGCTCGTATTCGACGTCGATGAGATCGAGCGCGTCGAACGCAGTCTGCTCGTCCCTGGCGATCACGGCCGCGACCGGATCGCCGACGAAGCGAACCTTGTCGCGTGCGAGCGCGTGTTCGTCCTGGCTGACGGGAAGGATGCCGTACGGGATGGGGAAGTCGTTTCCGGTGAGGACGAGGTGGACGCCGGGATGCGCCGTGGCGCGCGACGCGTCGATCCGGACGAGGCGCGCGTGCGGCACGCTGGCGCGCAGCAGCTTGCAGTGCAGCATGCGCGGCAGCACGACATCGTCGGCGAACTTCGTCTGGCCGGTGACCTTCGCGCGGCCGTCGACGCGCCGGCGGGGCGTCCCGACGATCTTCATCGCGAGCCCTTGGCGATTGCCGCCTCGACCGCTTCGTAGATCTGCTGATAGCCGGTACAGCGGCAGAGATTTCCGGACAACGCATCGCGAATGTGATCGCGCGTCGGCCGCGGATGCTCGTCGAGGAGCGCCTTCGCGGTGACCAGGAATCCAGGCGTGCAGTAACCGCACTGCGCGGCGCCGAGATCGGCGAACGTTTCCTGAAGCGGATGGAGCCGGCCGTCCGAGGCGAGCCCCTCGACGGTCGTCACGGCGCGGCCGCCGCAGTCGACGCCGAGAACCAGACACGACAGAACCGGTTGGCCGTCGAGCAGGACGGCGCAGGCGCCGCACTCGCCGAGCTCGCAGCCGTGCTTGGTGCCGCACAGATTCAGGTCCTCGCGCAGCACTTCGAGGAGCGTCTTGTAGGGCGCGACCGCCACGTCCACGGGCTCGCCGTTGACCGTCAGCGTGATTTGAACCACCGTTCGATTCTATCCACGTCGCCCCGTTCGGCCCAACGTAAAGATCGTCCTTATTGGAATCGACCGAACGCCGGGACCTATAATCGACATATGCGCTGGCTCAAGTACGTCGCGGCGGCCGGCAGCGTCGGCCTCATCGTCGTGGCGATCCGGCTCGCGTCGTTCAGCAACGCCGGGATTGCCGCGCCGCTGATGCTTCTGGACGTCGTCATCATCGCCCGTGTCTGGGGCATGGCGCCCGCGCTGGTCGCGGCAGCGGCGGGTTCGGCCGCCTATTCGTACTACTTCCTGCCACCCGAGGGCTTCGGCATCGAAGACCCGGAGGACTGGATTGCGTTCGGCGTGTTCATCTTCACCGCGGTGATCGCCGGCGAGCTCGCGTCGCGCGCCGAACGGCGGACGGCGGAAGCGCAAGCGGGCCGCCAGGAAATCGAGCGGCTGTACCAGGAATTGCAGAACGCATTCGACCGGGCGAGCGAGGCGGAGGCGGCGCGGCGCAACGAGCAGCTCAAAGCGGCGCTGCTCGACGCGCTGACGCACAACCTGCGGACGCCGTTGACGGCGATCAAAGCGGCCGTGACGGCGCTGATGGGATCCGGCGTCTGGCGGCCTGGCGCCGAACTGTCCGTCGAGGGCCGTCACGAGCTTCTGCTCGTGATCGACGAAGAGTCCGACCGGCTGAACCGGTTCATCGAAGGACTGTCCGCGGCCGATCGCGCGGAACCGGCGTCGCCGATCCACCTCCGTACGGTGAACATCGACGATGTGCTGCGGGCGGGGTTGATGCGCGCGGAAACAGTGACACGCCACCATCACGTCGCCGTCGCGATCGACGAGGGCCTGCCGCCGTTGTCGGTTGACGCGGCCGCGCTGACCGAAGTGGTCTACATCCTGCTCGACAACGCGAGCAAGTACGCGTCGACAGGAACCACGATTACCGTGCGCGCCACAGCGGGCCCAGAGCGCCAAGTGCAGCTGAGCGTCACCGACGAAGGACCTGGCATCCCTCTGGAGTTCAGGGAGCGCGTATTCGAAAAGTTCTTCCGGATTCCCGCGCGCGCGTCGCACGACCCGCGGCGCGTCGGCGTGGGCCTGGGTCTGCCAATCGCCAGACGGCTGGTCGAAGCGCAGGGTGGACGGATTTGGATTGAGACGCCGGCGTCCGGTCGCGGCACCGCCGTCATGTTGACGCTGCCAGCGTCGCTCGAAATGGCGGAGGCCGAACACCCGGCGCCCGTCGCAATGGCCGTTAAGTAGGAGACCACATGGCAACAGCAGCTGCAGAAAAGTCGCGGGTTCTGGTCGTCGACGACGAACCGCAGATCACACGCGTGCTTCGGACGGTCCTGACCAGTCAGGGATATCAAGTGCGGACGGCGACCGAGGGAGAGGCCGCCTTGTCCAACTTCACCGAATGGCGGCCCGAGCTCGTCATCACCGATCTCTACATGCCGCACATGGACGGCATCGAGCTGTGCCGGCGCATCCGCACGATGTCGAACGTGCCGATCATCGTCCTGTCGGTGAAGGGCGAGGAGCGCAGCAAGGTCGAAGCGCTCGACTGCGGCGCCGACGACTACGTCACCAAGCCGTTCGGCATCGACGAGCTGCTCGCGCGCGTCCGCGCGGCGCTGCGCCGCAGCGGCGGCGACACCGAGATCGCGTCGTTCGACGCGGGCGACTTCCGCGTCGACCTCGAAGGCCGCCGCGTACACGCGCGGGGGAACGAGGTCCGGCTGACGCCGAAGGAGTTCGATCTGTTCGTCTACATGGCGCGGCATCCCAACCGCGTGATCACGCACCGGACGCTGCTCGAAGCGGTCTGGGGCGAGGCGTCGCAGGAGCAGCCGGAATACCTGCGCGTGTTCATGGGACAGCTGCGCAAGAAGCTCGAGCCCGATCCGTCGAATCCGCGGTATCTGGTGACGGAACCGTGGGTCGGGTATCGCTTCAATCCGAATGGGTAGGTGGACGAAGCTCGTCGTCGTCAGCCTGCCCGCGCTCCTCGTCGCGGCGCTCGTGGCCGCGATTGCGATCGAAATCGTCGTCCGGCTCCGCTGGGATCCCCGCCGCGGCACGCCCGGGTTGTACTCCGTCGATCCCATTCGCGGCCAGCGGCTGACGCCCGGCTACGACGGCTGGTTCGCCGGCGTGCCGGTGCACGTCAACGCGCTCGGCTTTCGCGATACGCGTGAGTACGACCTTCAGAAGCGCCCGAACACGTTTCGCATCCTGATCCTCGGCGACTCCGTGACGTTCGGGCACGGGTGCCTGTTCGAGACGACGTATCCGCGCCTGCTCGAGGAGCGGCTGCGCGCGTGGAAGCCGGCCGTCGACTGGCAGGTGTGGAACCTGTCGGTGCCGGGCTACAACACGTCGCAGGAGCTCGCGCAGCTGCGCGAGGTCGCCGCGCGCTGGCAGCCGGATCTCGCCATCGTCAGTTTCTTCATCAACGACCTCGACGACAACGCCGTGCTCGCCGAGCCCGGCTGGGCGGCGCGCCAGATCGCCGCGTTGGAGACCGTCGCGGAGCGGCATTGGTATTCCCTCGAGTGGTACAAGCGCGTCGTCCTGACGGCGGCCTGGCGACTGTCGCGTCGAGATGCGTTCCACGATCGCCTCGCGAATCTCGACGCCCTGGACCGGTTGTTCGCGCAGACGTCGGACGTCGCGAAGCTGCCGGAAC
>JAIQFX010000163.1 GCA_020073005.1 Terriglobia bacterium
CCTCACGCATACATTCCGCGCATGCGCGTGACGACGGCGACGCGGTTGATCGCGACGATGTACGCGGCCGTCCGCATGTCCACGTTGAACTTGATCGCGGTCTCCAGCACGTCGGTGAACGCCTCGCGCATCTTGCGCTCGAGCCGCTCGTTCACTTCCTCCTCGGTCCAGAAGTAGCCGTACCGATCCTGCACCCACTCGAAATACGACGTCGTCACGCCGCTGCTGTTGGCGAGAATGTCCGGCACGATGAAGACGCCGCGCTCGTGCAGGTGGCGATGCGCGTCCGGCGTCGTCGGACCGTTCGCGCCCTCGATGATGATCTTCGCCTTGATCGCCGGCGCGTTCTCCATCGTGATCTGGTTCTCGAGCGCCGCCGGAATCAGGATGTCGACGTCGAGGCCGAACAGCTTGTCGGCCGCCAGCGGATCGCCGCCCGCGAAGCCGTCGACGGTCCGGTGCTGCTCGGTGTGCGCGAGCAACTGGTCGACGTCGATCCCCTTCTCGTTGTAGACGCCGCCCTTCCAGTCGGTGACCGCGACGATGCGCGCGCCCTGCTGCGCGATCAGATGCGCGGACACGGAGCCGACGTTGCCGAAGCCTTGCACCGCGATGCGCGCACCCTTCAGATCGATGCCGACGTGCTTCGCGGCCTCGCGCGTCGCAATCATGACGCCGCGGCCCGTCGCTTCACGCCGCCCGAGCGATCCGCCCATCTCGATCGGCTTGCCGGTGACGACCGACGTCGTCGTGTGGCCGACGTGCATCGAGTACGTGTCCATCACCCACGCCATGATCTGCGCGTCGGTGTTGACGTCGGGCGCGGGCACGTCCTTCTCCGGCCCGATCGCGTCGACGATCTCGGCGACGTAGCGGCGCGTCAGCGCTTCGATCTCGCGCCGCGACATCTTCGTCGGGTCGCAGATCACGCCGCCCTTGCCGCCGCCGAACGGAATGTGCGCGACGGCGCACTTCCACGTCATCCAGGCCGCGAGCGCCGTGACTTCGTCGAGCGTGACGCCGGGGTGATACCGGATGCCGCCCTTCGCGGGGCCGAGAGTGATGTTGTACTGGACGCGATAGCCGGTGAAGACTTCGATCTCGCCGTTGTCCATCTGAATCGGACACGAGACCACGATTTGCCGCTTGGGATGCGTGAGGATCTTCCAGATGCCGCTGTCGAGGTTGAGGAGGCGGGCCGCGACGTTGAATTCCTGCAGCATCGCGCCGAAAGTGGAACCGTGGCCCGGCAGTTCCTGGCCGCGGGGACTCGCTTGATCACTGCGTGCGTTCATGGGGTCGCTCCAATCTTCGAGCGTACCGTCGGGTCTTTCAGCAAGTCAAGGGTGCAAGAGATCCGGCTTCAGCCAGACTAGGCGATAATGATCGTCAGATGAAAACGGCCACCGAACGCGCCGACTCCTTCACCACGATCTCCGGCCGGCCCATCGAGCGCCTCTACACCGCGAACGATCTCGCCGGCATCGACTACGCCCGCGACATCAACGACCCCGGCCAGTTCCCGTACACGCGCGGCATCCACTCGTCGGGCTATCGCGGCAAGCTCTGGACGATGCGCCAGTTCGCCGGGTTCGGAACACCGGAGGACACCAACGCGCGCTACAAGGCGCTGCTGCGCGCCGGCGGCACCGGACTGAGCGTCGCGTTCGATCTGCCGACGCTGATGGGCCGCGATCCGGATCACCCGCTCTCGCTCGGCGAAGTGGGGAAGTGCGGCGTCAACGTCACGTCGCTCGCCGACATGGAGACGCTGTTCGACGGCATCACGCTCGGCGACATCACCACGTCGATGACGATCAACTCGCCCGCCGCGATGATCTTCGCGATGTACCTCGTCGTCGCCGAAAAGCAGGGCGCCGACTGGAAGACGTTGTCGGGGACGATTCAGAACGACATCCTGAAAGAATTCATCGCGCAGAAGGAGTACATCTTCCCGCCGCGTCCGTCGATGCGCGTCATCACGGACATCTTCGCGTTCTGCTCGCAGCAGGTGCCGAAGTGGAACACGATCTCGGTCAGCGGCTATCACATCCGCGAAGCCGGATCGACGGCGCTGCAGGAGCTCGCGTTCACGCTGCGCGACGGCCTCGAGTACGTCCAGTGGGGCGTCGACGCCGGCCTCGACGTCGACGACTTCGTGCCGCGCATCTCGTTCTTCTTCAACGCGCACAGCGACTTCTTCGAGGAGATCGCGAAGTACCGCGCCGCGCGCAAGATCTGGGCGCACCAGATGCGCGAGCGCTTCGGCGCGAAGGACGAACGGTCGTGGAAGCTGCGCTTCCACAGCCAGACGGCGGGCGTCTCGCTGACCGCGCAGCAGCCGTACAATAATGTCGTCCGCACGGCGCTGCAGGCGCTCTCCGCCGTCCTCGGCGGGACGAACTCGCTTCATACGAATTCGTTGGACGAGGCGCTCGCGCTGCCGACCGCGGAAGCCGCGACGCTCGCCTTGCGCACGCAGCAGATCATCGCGCACGAGAGCGGCGTCGCCGCCGTCGCCGATCCACTCGGGGGCTCGTACTTCGTCGAGCGGCTCACGAAGGACATGGAACACGGCGCGCTCGCGTACTTCGATCAGATTGATCGTATGGGCGGGATGGTCGAGGCGATCGAGCGCGGCTTCCCGCAGAAGGAAATCGCCGAGGCGTCCTATCGCTTCCAGCAGGCCGTGGAGAGCAAAGAGAAAGTCATCGTCGGCGTGAACGATTTCGTCCAGGAGGACGAATCGCCGATCGAGATCATGTACATAGACGAATCGACGGCCGACAAGCAGCTGGCGACGCTCGATGCGCTGAAGAAGACGCGCAACGCCGATCAGGCCGCCCGATCGCTCGACGCGCTGCGGAACGCCGCGCGCACGACGGAGAATCTGATGCCGCGCATTCTGGACGCCGTCCGCGTCTACGCCACCGTCGGCGAGATGTGCGACGCGCTGCGCGACGTTTGGGGAGAATACGAGGAAGTGCCAGTAATCTAGTGGCTGGTGGCGAGTGGCTGGGAAAACCAGTCACCAGTCACCAGTCACCAGCCACCTATGCGCAAGCTGAGAGTTGTCATCGCGAAACCCGGACTGGACGGCCATGATCGTGGCGCGAAGGTCATCGCGCGCGCGCTGCGCGACGCGGGGATGGAGGTCATCTACACGGGCCTGCGCCAGACGCCCGAGCAGATCGCCGCCGCCGCGCTGCAGGAGGACGCCGACGTCATCGGCCTCTCGATCCTCTCCGGCGCCCACAATCACATCG
>JAIQFX010000164.1 GCA_020073005.1 Terriglobia bacterium
AGGTGACGGGCATGCGCACGTTCGACTTCAACGTCGACGGGATGGCGCACATCGGGATGCTGCCGGACTTCGTCGCCGAGCTGAAGACGATCGGCCTCCCCGAGCCCTACATGAGCTCGATCATGCAGTCGGCCGAGCAGTACATCCGGGTCTGGGAGCGATCGTGGTCGCACTCCACGCAGCCGCCGCTCGATGAATCCGGCGCCGTGTCGTGCCCGGTGCTCGGTTCGATCGCCGCCACGCCGAATCCCGTGCGCACGGGCAACCCGGTGCAGTTCAGCCAGAGCGGCTTCACCTCCGGCGGCGGCGCGTCGTACTCGTGGAGTTTCGGCGATGGCACGACCAGTACCGGCGTCGCGCCGCAGCACACGTATGCCAGCGTGGGGACGTACACCGTCACGCTGCAGGTCACGGGCCGCACGGCCTTCAACACCGCGACGACCAGTGTCCAAACCTTCGCCGGTACGCCGCCGGCCGCGCTCTTCGTCCGGGCTGATCTGCAACTGCAGGGAGGCCAGGTCGGCCACTACACGCTGCAGGGCTATTCCACCGACAACGACGTGGTCAGCCTGACCAGCGTGACGTGCGGCGGCAACGCTCCCTGGGATGGGCCCACCAATACGGGGAACATTCAAAGCCCGAGCCTCGAGGTGCAGTTCGCCTGCCTCATGCCGTTCAGCCAGTCTCAGATGATCGTCTCCGCGACGCTCCACGACCGAGACGGTGATCACGTGGAGTCGGTCACGGTCTCGAAGGTCGGGAGTCCGCCCCTGGGGCTGCTCGACGGCACCAACCCGGTCCGTGCGAGCCAGACGGGCCACTACTTCGTGCAGGGGTACTCGACCGATGGCGACAACGTCTCGCTGGTCAGTGTGAAGTGCGGCGCCGGCAATCCGGCCAGCCAGGCCCCGGACGATCTCGCCGGCGCGAACCTGGACGTGAAGTTCGATTGCCGCTTCCCGAACGGCCCGTCGTCGGCGACGATCACGGCCACGTTGCGGGATGCGGATGGCGACCACGTTGAGACGAAGAACGTTCAGGTCATCGACGACATTCCGCCGGTCATCTTCGAGAACGGGTCGCCGTTCCCGACGACGCTCTTCGCCAACGCGACGTCACCGGACGGCGCCAGCGTGCATTACACCGCCACGGCCCAGGACAACTTCGACGGTCCGCTGCCGGTCACGTGCGGGACGCCCTCGGGCACGTTCGCGATCGGTGTCACCGACGTCACCTGCAGCGCCACTGACCATGCTGGCAACCGGGGGTCGCTGACGTTCAAGGTGATTGTCTTCGCCGACTCGACGCCGCCGAGCATCACCGTGCCGCAGGCGTACTCGCCGCAGCACCACTGGCGGCTCGACGATGGCGTGCGCAACAGCGGCTCCGACCTCGTCGTCGATTCGGGCGTCGCGAAGACGCTCGTGAACGGCAAGATTCCCAACTTTGGCCCCACGTCGTCCGTCGGCCGCGCGATCTGCGTCGGCGCCGACGAGCACGCCATCGAGTTGAACGGGAATAGCAACTCCGTGGTGACCTTCGGCACCGACGTCGGCCAGTTCGTCCAGTCGGAGTTCACGACGGCGTTCTGGTTCAAGAGGGATCCGGATATCGATCAGTTCTCCGGCGGCCATACCGCCGTGCTGTTGTCGACGCGCAATCCGAGCGGCGACCCCGACGTGGGGTCCTTCGAGGTGCGGTACCGGATCGATCCCGACGGCGTTGGCACGACGTTCGTGGTGGCGGCCGAGCTCGACAAGTCGGTCTACTCCACGTTCACGCTGCGCAAGAACATCGGCACCGCTTCGGACGGCGTCTGGCATCACGTGGCCGTGACGCAGCGTCCGGATCCGAACGGCCGGGCGGGCGACGTCATCGTCGATCTTTACGTCGACGGCCAACCCGCCGCGAGCGATTTCAACAGCGCGGCGCCCTTCTCCAACGGCCAGATGCTCGTCGCCGGCGGCACGCCACGGACGAGCGACGGAGACTTCATCGGCACCTTCAAGGGGGCCCTCGACGAGATCGAGATCTTCGACCGCGCGCTGACCAGGTTCGAGATTGGCACGCTGTATCGCGCGTACTCGGACACGGGCAGTGCCGATCCGTGCGAGCCGCTGGTCGATCTCGAGGTGCCGACGACCGGTACCGATCCCGCTGTCGCGACGTTCAAGGCGGTCGTCCATGACATCGTGGACGGCGTCACCACGGCGGACTGCACGCCGGCTTCGGGCTCGACGTTCCCGTTCGGTCCGACGTCCGTCGTGTGCCAGTACACCGACACGTTCAACAACTGGTCCAGCGTGTCGTTCGTTGCCGTCGTCGAAAAGTCCACGCGTCCGACGCTCACGATGCCGTCGGATATCACGAAGGAGGCGACCGGGCCGGACGGCGCGGCCGTCACCTTCGCTGTCACATCGACCGATTCCGCCGGCAATCCGCTGACGCCGTCCTGCACATCCAGGAGCGGCGATCAGTTCCCGCTCGGGTCGACGACCGTGAACTGCGAGACGAGCGATGGCGAAGAGACCAACGAAGGCTCGTTCGTCGTGAACGTCGTCGACACGACGCCGCCGACGATTCCGGTACCGGCGGACATCACCGTCGAGGCGGTTTCACCGAACGCGATGAGCGTGAACTACGCGACACCGGTCGCGTCGGACATCGTCGACGGGAACAACGACTTCGTCTTCTGCTTCCCGTTCTCGGGCGTCCCGTCCTTCTTCCTCGGTACGAATGAGGTGGACTGCCAGTCCACCGACCGGGCCGGAAATTCGACGACGGCGTCATTCAACGTCATCGTCCGGGACACGACTCCGCCGTTCCTCACGGTGCCGAACACGGTCACCGTCGGCGCGAATACGCCGGGCGGGGCTGTCGTCAACTTCAACGTGGCGGCCGCAGACGCGGTGACGCAGTTCCCGACCATCAACTGCGCGCCGGCCAGCGGATCGACGTTCCCGTCCGGTGTGACCACCGTGCAGTGCTCGGCCACCGACCTCGCGGGGAATGTCACCCGGAAGTCGTTCGACGTACACGTGACCGACAATACGCCGCCGGTGGTGGCTCCGCTGCCGAACCAGATCCTCGAAGCGACCGGACCGGGAGGGGCGCCGGCGACGTTCACCGCCACGGCGACAGACGACACGGGCGTGACGTCGGGACCGACGTGTGCACCGGTGAGCGGCTCGACGTTCGCGATCGGCACAACATCGGTGACGTGCGACGCGTCGGACGCGGCCGGTAACGTCGGCTCGATGA
>JAIQFX010000014.1 GCA_020073005.1 Terriglobia bacterium
CTCGCCAGAATCGGGAGCGCGCGGCGCAGCTCGGCTTCGTCGACCGCGGGGAACTCGTCGACGCCCGACGGCACCAGAAAGCACTTGAAGCCGCGCACGCCGGCGTCGACGAGGCCGTCGAGCTCGCCGCTGTTGCCCGGCACGATGCCGCCCCAGAACCCGACGTCGACGTGACACTGCGCGCGCGCCGATTCCCGTTTCGCCTGCAGCGCCGCGACGGTCGTCGTCGCGGGGATGCTGTTGAGCGGCATGTCGACGATGGTCGTGACGCCGCCGGCCGCCGCCGCGCGCGTCGCGGTGTCGAACCCTTCCCACTCCGTGCGGCCGGGTTCGTTGACGTGCACGTGCGTGTCGACGATGCCCGGCGACACGATGAGGTCGGGCACGTTGAAGACCTGCGAGCCGGTGGGATCGTCTGCGCCGAACGGCGCGATGCGCTCGATGATGCCCTTGTCGACGTGCAGAGAGGCCGCGCGCTCGCCCTCCGGGAGCACGATACGCCGGCTTCGAATGACCAGCATCAGCTGCGCGTCGCGCGCTTGAGGAACGATCCGCCGCCCGCGCGTCCGACGAACCTCCCGTTCTCGATCACCAGGCGGCCGCGCGACAAAACGGTGTCGGTGGCGCCCGTCACCTGACGGCCTTCGTACGGGTTGTAATCGACCTTCATATGCAGCGTCTTCGCGGCGAGCGTGATCGTCCGCCTGGGATCGAAGACGACGATATCGGCGTCGGAGCCGGGCGCAATCGTGCCCTTGCGCGGGAACAGGCCGAAGATCTTCGCGGGCGACGTCGACGTCAGCTCGACGAATCGATTCAGCGAGATGCGGCCGGGGCGGACGCCGCCGTCGTACACGAGGCTCATGCGCGTCTCGATGCCGGGCGCGCCGTTGGGAATCTTCGAGAAGTCGTTCTCGCCGAGCCGCTTCTCCTTCATGCAGAACGGACAGTGATCGGTCGAGACGCACTGCAGATCGTTGAAGGCGAGGCCGCGCCACAACTCATCGCGCTTCGCGGCGTCGCGCAGCGGCGGGCTCATGACGTACTTCGAGCCGCCGAAGTCCGGCTCCTCGTAGTTGTCGTACGACAGGAACAGATACTGCGGGCACGTCTCCGCGTACGCGTGCAGCCCGCGGTCGCGCGCCTCGGTCACCATCTCGAGCGCCTCGGCCGCCGACAGGTGGACGATGTAGATCGGCACGTCCGCGATCTCGGCGAGCGCGATCGCGCGGTGCGTCGCCTCGGCCTCCGCGCGCGCGGGACGCGTCAGCGCGTGGAACTTCGGCGCCGTGTGGCCCTGCGCGAGCGCGCGCCGGACGAGCACGTCGATCACGTCGCCGTTCTCGGCGTGCATGCAGATCATCCCGCCGTTCTGTCCCGTTCTCAACAGCGCGCGGAAGAT
Organism: Terriglobia bacterium; assembly: GCA_020073005.1. Classification (GTDB taxonomy): domain Bacteria; phylum Acidobacteriota; class Vicinamibacteria; order Vicinamibacterales; family CAVVIG01; genus SRVP-36. Next base: position 1,403 of record JAIQFX010000014.1, read on the forward strand.
GCTCCCATCGTCGAGCATGAACACGCCGCGGTAGGCCATGAACAGCTTGAACGACGTCACGCCCTGGCGGACGAGCGCGTCCATCTCCTGCTCCACCTGATCGTTCATGTCGGTCATGATCATGTGGAAGCCGTAGTCGACGACCGCCTTGCCCTCCGCCTTCTTCATCCACGATTCCCACGCGTGGTGCAGCGTCTGGCCCTTGTACTGAATCGCGAAGTCGACGATCGACGTCGTCCCGCCGAACGCCGCGGCCGTCGTGCCGGACTCGAAATCATCGGCCGAGGTCGCGCCGCCGAACGGCATGTCGAGGTGCGTGTGGACGTCGATGCCGCCCGGCAGCACGTACTTGCCGCCCGCGTCGATGATCGTGTCGGCGTGCATGTCCAGCGACGTCCCGATGACGGCGATCTTCTCGTCCTCGACGAGAACGTCGCCCTTGTACAGATCGGTGGCGGTGACGACGGTGCCGTTCTTGATGAGAGTCTTCATGGTGGCTGGTGGCTGGCCCTAGAACCAGCGACTGATTGTCACTTTCTTGTCGGTGTAGAACTCGATTCCGTCGCGTCCGTGCGCCTTCAGGTCGCCGAAGAAGCTGTCCTTCGCGCCGCCGAACGGAAAGTACGCCATCGGCGCGGCCACGCCGATGTTCACGCCGACCATGGACGCCGTCGCGTGCTTCGAGAACTCGCGCGCGGCTTTGCCGGACGCCGTAAAGATGGAGGTCGCGTTCGCGTTCGGGTGCGACTTCATCAGCGCGATCGCCTCGTCGAGCGTCTTCACCGGACAGATCGACGCCACCGGCCCGAAGATCTCGTCGCGGCCGATCGTCATCTTCGTCGACACCTCGTCAAAGACGGTCGGTCCGACGAAAAAGCCGTTCGGCCGATCCGCGACGCGCGTGTGCCGGCCGTCGACGAGGAGCTTCGCGCCTTCGGAGACACCTTTGTCGATGTAGCCGAGCACGCGCTCGCGATGCTTCGCGCTGATCACCGGTCCCATCGTGATGCCGGGCTGCGCGCCGTCACCGACCTTCAGCGATTTCGCGGCCGCGACCATCCGATCGCGCGTCTCGCGATGCGCGTCCCCGATCGGCACGAGCATGCTGCCGGCCAGACAGCGCTCGCCCGCGCAGCCGTAGAACGACTCCGTGATGATCCCGATCGATCGCTCGAGGTCCGCGTCCGGCATCACGACGACGAAGTTCTTCGCGCCGCCGAGCGCCTGCACGCGCTTGCCGGCGTGCGTCGCGCGCTGGTAGACGTGCTTCGCGACTGCGGTCGAGCCGACGAACGACACGGCGCGGATGCCCGGATGATCGCAGATCGCGTCCACGACGTCGCGCCCGCCGTTGACGAGGTTCACGACGCCGGGCGGCAGATCGCATTGCTGCAGAAGATCCACCATCTTGCGCTGTGACAGCGGAACCTGTTCGGACGGTTTGAGGACGAACGTGTTGCCCGTGACGATGGCGAACGGCAGGAACCACATCGGCACCATCGCCGGAAAATTGAACGGCGCGATCGCCGCGCAGACGCCGAGCGGCTGGCGGACGACGTGGCAGTCGATGCCGGCGGAGATGTCCTCGAGGCCGACACCCTGCATCAGCGACGGCGCGCCGCACGCGACTTCGGCGCATTCGATGCCGCGGCGCACGCTGCCGCGCGATTCGTCGAGCGTCTTGCCGTGCTCGATCGTGACGATGCGCGCGATCTCGTCGAAGTGCTCTTCGAGGCGCGCCTTGAATTTGTAGAGCACCTGCGCGCGCGTGTTGACGGGCGTGTCGCGCCAGGCGGGGAACGCCTGCGTGGCTGCCTGGACGGCGGCGTCGACGTCGGCCGCGGTCGAGAGCGGGGTCCGGCCGATGATTTCACCGACGGCCGGGTTGTGGACGTCAAAAAAATCGGTGGCCCGGGCTTTGACCCAGCGGCCACCGATGAAGTTGTCGAGCGTCTGGACGTCCGGGCGCGCGGCGACGTCGGGCATGGGGGGCTCCTCCGAAAAAGAGCCCATTATAGGTCCCCTTGAATCTCAGCGCGGCGGCGGCGCCAGCAGCACGGGACGCGCCTCGCTCGCCCATCCTTCTTCCCACGTCGGCCGCGCGGCGCGGCGCGCGCCTGCCCGCAGGCGGTCCAGCCGCGACGACTCGGTGGGAAACGTCTCGAAGAGATCGAAGATGACCTCGGCGAGCTGCCGCGCGTTCGAGAACAGCAGGCCGTTGTCGCCGTGGCGGATGCGCTCTGCGAGGCAGGCGCCGTAGTCGAGCGCACAGACCGGCACGCCGGCGCCGAACAGATCGACCACCTTCATCGGAATGTCGAGCCCGGACGAGGATCGGTGCAAGCACAAGCCGAGATCGGCACTGCCGACGATGCGCGGATAGTCCTCGGGATCGAGCCAGCGCGTGCGCAGCTGGACGCGCCGGGCCGGCAGGCCGGCGAACCGCCGCTCGAATTCCGCGCGGCGCGCGCCGTCGCCTGTCACGAGGATCACGAGGTCCGGAAACCGGCGCGACGGGTGGTTCACTTCCCAGCCCCGCACGCGCTCCTCGAGCTCGCGGACGGCGTCGATCACGACGTCGAAATCCTCGTCGGCCGTCCAGCTCGTCGGGCTGACGATGAAGCCGACGGGACCCGAACCGCGGATTTCCAGTCGCGTGAACAACGCCTGCCGGACCTGCTCGCGCTCGACGCGCTCGAGCAGCGCGAAAGCGGACGCCGGGCGATCGTACAGCACGTGCACGCCCTGGATCTTGAAGCGATGGTCGAGAAACTTCGCCATGCCGCGAGAGACGCACAAGTGCGCGCTCGCCGAGCGCGCCGCCACCATTTCGAGCCAGCGCGTCAGGCGCACCAGAGGATGGCGGCGGCCGAGCCGCAGCGCGAGCATCGTGTAGCCGAGATTGTGCCAGTCGATCACGAGCCGCGCCTTGCGCAGACGGGCCACGACTCGCGCGACGACCAGCGTCGGCAGCGCGGGAGGGTTCTGCACGAGCAGCAGATCCGGCGCGGGCAGCCGCATCAGCGCCGACCAGAGGCGCGCGCTGAGACGCGCGCCGTCGACGAGCGCGAGGCACGCGAACCCGAGCGTGGATCGGCCCGCGCGGCGAAACCGCAGTCGCGCCTCTGGCAGCCGATGGACGGTGATTCGCGGATCGTCGGTGACCCGCTTGGGCAGCGGCGCGCCTTCGTACCCGACGAAGTCGACGTCCACGCCGCTGGCGGCGAGGGCATGAGCGTGATATTGCATGCGGGGACTCCGGCCGAGATCCCCGACGACCACAACGGCGGCGCGCATTGGGATTGACTCGGAGGCTAGCACAACTTCACGTCGAGGGCGTCAGGCGCTCGCGTCCGCCGTCAGACGCCGCGTCCCCGACTCTCGCTCGGATGCGGTCATCACGAGGATCGCGGCGCGAGCAGATGCGCGAGCAGACTTGCCGTCACGCGCCGGCGGTACGCGGCCGTGGATCGAATGTCGTCGATCGGCGCGATCTCTTCGACGAGCAGGCGCTGCGCCTCCGCGATCGACGCGCCGGCGGCGAGCGCCGCTTCAGTGCGCCGCGCGCGGACGACCGTCGGCGCGACGCTGCCGATCGCGATGCGCGGCGCCTCGCCCGCGACGACCGCCATCACGACTTTCGAGATCGCCTGCGCGGCACGCGTGCCGACCTTGCGGAACGCCTGCCGTCCCCGCACCGGCGCGATGTCGAACGACACGATTAATTCGTCCGGTCGCCGGACGGTCTGCCGGTAGCCGGTGTAGAACGCCGTAAACGGCACGCGCCGGGTGCCGCCGGCGTTGCGCAGGACGACCGTGGCGTCGGCGGCGGCAAGAACCGGCAGGGTGTCGCCGGCCGGTGACGCATTGGCCACGTTGCCACCCAGCGTGCCGCGATTCTGAATCTGCACGCCGCCGATCTCGCGCGCCGCGGCCGCCAGCATCGGCAGCCGGCGGCGGACGAGCGACGAGCGGATCAGATCCGTGTGCGTCGCGAGCGCGCCGATCGACAGCGCGCCGTCGCGCTCCTCGATCGTTTTGAGCGCGTCCAGTTGCCACAGGTCCAGAAAGCGCGTCTCCGCGAGCGTGCCGAAATTGAGCGCGACGAAGAGATCCGTGCACCCGGCCATCGGCGCCAGCGGTCCCTCGTCGCGCAGCATCGTGAGCGCTTCGTCGAGTGACGACGGCTGGAAGAGCGTCAACCGTGAAATGGACGACTGCATCACCGTCTCACGTTTAACCGCGGAGCGCGCAGAAACCGCGGAGTCAGATTAGTCAGGGAAGCCATTCACCTTCCGCATGATCCCGTGCAGGCTCAGGTTCCGTACATTGAAGTTCAGCATGAGACCAACCCGCATCCCGGAAATCGCCAAGTAGGATATCAACTGCGCTTCATGCACCCGTTCGAGCTTCGTGACGGACTTGACCTCGACGATGACCGATTCGTCGACGACAAGGTCGATCCGATAGGCGCAATCGAGCACCACCTCGCCATAGACCAGCGGCAGTGGCCGCTGACGGTCCACGACGAGGCCACGAGCCTGCAGCTCAAAACAGAGGCACGCCTCATACGCCGACTCGAGAAGGCCCGGTCCCAGTTTCCTGTGAGCATCGATGGCCGCCCCGATGATTCGTTCGGTCAGTGCGTTCAGTCGCTCGCCTTCAGGGTTCATCCTGAAGGGCCCATGCAAACGACAGTGCACCAGGGCACGATCGCATTTTCCTAACAATCTCTGCGTTCTCAGCGCCCTCCGCGGTTAAACGTACGCATCTTCTTCAGCCGGTCGTCCTGCAAGGATCGCAATTCTTGCCATCAGGCTTGCCGGATCGATCGATAGATCGCCGAGTACCCCGTACACCGGCACAGATTGCCGGCGAGTCCAACCTTGATCGCGTTCAGCGAGGGCTTCGGACCGAGCGCGACGGCCGCGAGGATCATGCCCGGCGTGCAGATGCCGCACTGCGCACCGCCGTGCTCGACGAACGCGCGCTGCAGCCGATGGCGTCCACCCAGGCCTTCAATCGTCATGAGCCGCGCGCCGTCCGCGTGCGCCGCGGGCACGAGGCACGAGTTCACGGGCGCGCCGTCGAGGAGCACGGTGCAGGCGCCGCACTCCCCTTCCCCGCATCCTTCTTTAGTACCCGTCAGCGCGCAGTCCTCGCGCAGCACGTCGAGAAGCCGCTTCAACGGGTGAACGTTCAGTTCCCTGCGCTTGCCGTTCAGTATCAGACGCATGTCATGAAGCCACCGCCATGATCTTCTCGGGCGTCGCAGGAATCTCGCGCAGATCGAATCCCGCGTGACGCAGTGCGTTGATCACCGCCGGCGCGGGACCGTCGATCGGCATTTCGCCGACGCCCTTGGCGCCCGACGGTCCATGCGGATACGGATTCTCGAGCAGCACGACCTTCATCGGCGGCGTATCGAGCGAGGTCGGAATGATGTAATTCGTCAGCGTCGCGTTCGTCATGCGACCGTCGCGCATCACGACGTCTTCGAGCAGCGCGTAGCCGAGCCCTTGCGCGCTGCCGCCCTCGATCTGTCCGAGCGCGAGCGTCGGATGAATCGCCTTGCCGATTTCGTGGACGGTCGTGAACGCCGTCGCCTTCACCTCGAACGTGTCGCGATCGACCTCCACTTCGACCACATCGCAGCCCCAGCCGTAGCTGCCGTACGCGTCACCTTTATATAAGGTGTCGTCCCAGACCATCCCGGCGGGCCGCTCGTACTGCTTCGTGATTGTGAGCGGGCCGAACTTCCGAAGGTACTGGCGCGGCGTGAGGCTGCCGAGCCGCCCGCGCATCTCCTCGGCGCAGCGCTGCAGGATGCGGCCGACGATCATGCACGTGCGCGACGCGACGGTCGGTCCGCTATCCGGCACTTCGCCCGTATCCGCGGCGTTGACGTCGATGTGTTCGTACGGCACGCCGAGCGCGTCGGCGACGATCTGCGCGAGCATCGTCCGCGTGCCCTGGCCGATTTCCGTGCTCGCGACGTGGATCCGCGCGCCGCGCCCGGTGAGCGCGAGCGACGCCTTCGATGCGAGCTTCACTTCGCCCGCGCCCGTAAAGCCGGAGCCGTGGAAGAACAGCGACAACCCGATGCCCCGTGCAGGTGTGTGGCGTCCGGCTTCAGCCGGACCATTCGACGATGCCAGCGCGCGCCGCCGCTTCTTGAAATCCGTGCGCTTCACGGCCTCGCGCAGCACCCGCAGCGCGCTCGAGTCCGCGCCGAGCCGCTGGCCGGTTGCCGTCGTATCGCCTGGCCGCAGCGCGTTGATCTCACGCACGCGCACGGGATCCAGACCCAGCCGCTCGGCGATCCGATCCATGTGCACGTCGGCGGCGAACTGCGTCTGCGGCGCGCCGAAGCCGCGGAACGCCCCGTTGGGCGGCGTGTTGGTCATCGTCGCGCGCCCGCGGATGCGGACGTGATCGCAGCGGTACGGTCCCGCGGCGTGAATCATGCCGCGCGACAGCACGACCGCGCTCAGCGTGGCGTACGCGCCGCCATCGAGCACCGCATCAATATCCATCGCCGTCAACCGGCCGTCGCGCGTGACGCCGGTCCGGTGGCGAATGATCGACGGATGGCGCTTCGTCGTCGCGAGCATGTCCTCGACGCGGTCGTACACGAGCTTCACGGGCCGCCCCGTCTTCAGGGCGGCCAGCGCCGCGTGCCCGGCAATCATCGACGGATACTCTTCCTTCCCGCCGAAGCCGCCGCCGGTCTCCGTTTGAATCACGCGCACCTGCTCGGCGGGCAGTCCGAGCAGAATCATCAGCGCGCGATGCACGTAGTAGGGACACTGCATCGATCCGTACACGGTGATGCCGTCGTCGCCGCCCGCGACACCGTGTCCTGGCACCGCGATGACGCCGTTCGTCTCGATGTAGAGCTGCTCCTGCAGGCCAGTGCGATATTCGCCGTCCACGATCACGTCGGCCGCGGCGAACCCTTCGTCGACGTTGCCCTTGTCGATCGCGATCGACTTGAACGCGATCGCCGACGTCTCCGGATCGTAGTTCGGCGTCGACGGCCGGTAGTCGATCTGGACCTCCGCGGCGCGCAGCTTCTCCCGGTCCTCGTGCACGAGCAGCAGAATCGGCTCGGCGACGTGGCGAATCGCGCGCTCGGCCAGGCACGGCTGGTCGTCGTCGATCAGCGCAACGATGTTGCGGCCGGGGATGTCGTGGTGATCGACGAGCGTGAAGCCGGCGCGATCGCCTTTGAAGCGCACCTTGGCGATCTGACCGGCCGGAATCGTGGAGCGAATCGTGCGGGCGTGCAGGAGGCCGGGGAACGTCAGGTCGTCGATATAGCGCGCGGCGCCGGTGACCTTGGCGTGGCCTTCCTTGCGGAGGACGTTGCGACCCACCGCTTTCGCCGCGCGTGAAGCCATCGGCCCGCATTATATTCTCGGGATGACTTCCCGCAGCGTGACTCACAGGGCTCGCGGCGCTTGCCTGGCCCTCGCGGCCTCCATCTCGCTCGGCGCCCCGGCAGCATTGCAGTCATGGCAGACGCCGCAGGCACCGGCTGCGCGGTACGACGTGCTGATCCGCAACGGCCGCGTCCTCGACGGCAGCGGCAATCCGTGGCTGGCTGCGGACATCGGGATCCGCGGCGGGCGCATCGTGGACATGGGCCGTCTCGGCAACGCGACCGCGACGCGCGCGATCGACGCGCGCGGGCTGACGGTGTCGCCCGGCTTCATCGACGTCCACTCGCACGCGTCGACCGGCCTCGCCGGCGATCTGCGCGACGCGCGTCAGTTGCTCGCGCAGGGCCTGACGACGGTGATGATCAATCCGGACGGCGGCGGGACGATCGATCTGAAGGCGCAGCGCGGCGCGTTCGAGCAGAAAGGCGTCGGCGTCAACGTCGCGCTCTACGTGCCGCACGGATCGATCCGGCGCGAGGTGATCGGCATGGCGGATCGCCAGGCCACCCCGGCCGAGCTCGATCGCATGGTCACGCTCGCACAAGCCGGCATGGAAGCCGGCGGCATCGGACTGTCGTCCGGGCTGTACTACGCGCCCGGCAGTTACGCGAAGACCGAGGAAGTGATCGCGCTCGCGAAAGCCGTCGGCGAGATGGGCGGCGTGTACGAGAGTCACATCCGCGACGAAGCCGACTACAGCGTCGGCGTGGTCGCTGCGGTGCAGGAAGTGATTCGCATCGCCGACGAGGGTCACCTGCCCGGCATCGTCGCGCACATGAAGGCGCTCGGTCCAGCGAGTTGGGGTCTGTCGATGGCGCTCGTCGAAAAGATCAAACAGGCGCGCGATCGCGGCGTCGAGGTCTACGCCGATCAGTATCCCTACGACGCGAGCGGCACGGGCATCGTCGGCGCGCTGATTCCGCGCTGGGCCGAAGTCGGCGGACGCGCGGAACTGCTGAAACGGATTCAAGGACCCGGGCACGATCGTCTCGCTGCGGACATCCGGCGCAATTTCGAACGCCGCGGCGGACCGGACACGCTCGTCATCTCGCGCTATGCGCCGAATCCGGCGTACGAAGGCCAGACGCTCGCGCAGGTGTCGTCAGCGATCGGCAAGCCCGCGGACGAAACGGCGATGGACCTCTTGCTGAAGGGCGACGCGAGCCTCGTGTCGTTCAACATGGCGGAGAGCGACATCGAGCTCATCATGCGCCAGCCGTTCACGATGACGTGCACCGACGGCGACCTCGTGCCGTTCGGCCAGGGCAAGCCGCATCCGCGCGGCAACGCGGCGTTCGCGCGCAAAATCCATCGCTACGTCAACGAGCGAGGGGCGATCGATCTGCCGTTTGCCGTGCGATCGATGACGTCGCTGCCCGCGTCAGTGTTCGGACTGAAGGATCGCGGCGTGCTGCGCCCCGGCGCGTGGGCCGACGTGCTCGTCTTCGATCCCGCGAAGGTCCGCGACGCCGCGACGTATCTCGAGCCGCATCAGTTATCAGAAGGAATGGAGTACGTGCTCGTGAACGGCGTGATCGCGAAGGACGCAAGCACATGGACCGGAAAGCTCTCCGGACGCGTGGTCACCCCGGACCGACGCTAGCGCTTCGGCGGCGCGAGGCGCTTCAACTCGTCGAAGACGTTCAGGACGAAGACGAACGATGGCCCGGCCGATGGCGTGGCATCAAGCGCTGGGGGCTTGATCATCAAGAACCGCTGGGCGTCCGAAGAGACGTCGTAGGTTCGGCCGCCGGACGCCGAGCCCGCGAGGTACCGTCCTTGCCACAGCACTTGTGGATTGCCAGCCGAGAACGTGCCGCCGCCCTGGACAGGCACGGCCATCATTCGGTCCTTCTCCCCCTCGATCAGATAGAACAGCTCGCGTCCGCTGCGCGCCCACACAGGGCGGGTACCACCGCCGGTCGATACCTGCCATCGGCCCCTGTCCACCTCTGGAAACGGACGTACATAAATCTGGCTCGTGCCCGACTCATTCGACTCGTAGGCGAGCCAGCGGCCGTCCGGTGAGACGTCCGCGTTCTGCTCCGCAAACGCGGTGTGCAGCAACGCCGTGGCGCGCCGATCGCCGAGCGACAGCATGTTGATGTCGGACGCGGTCTTTGGATCGTTCTCCCTGAACACGAGCCGCGTTCCGTCCGGCGAGACGGCCTGAGGGAACTGCGAATTCTTGCTCTCGAGCAGGTGCTCGGCCTGACCTGTGCCGTCGGCCGCCTGCCAGTAGAGATTCGCGTTTCCATTGGAGCCACCCGATCGCTGTGAGCTGAAGTACACCCGCCGTCCGTCCGGTGCCCACACTGGAAAACCGTCGATGCCCGGCTCGAACGTCAGACGCGTGAGACTCTCTCGCGCCAGATCCCAGATCCAGATGTCGCTCTCCTGATCGCGAATGTCGAGCGCCACGCGCGTGCCGTCAGGCGAGAGGCGTGGATACATGTAATTTCTGGGCGGTGCAGCGATAGGCTCCTCGCGGCCGCTTCGGTCCACCCACGCCAGCGTTCGAGTCGTGCCGCCGGCGACGGTCCCCCCCGGCGCGTACACGAGAAACCCCGCGCTGGAGACCGCGAAGCCGACCTCGCCCGTCCCCGATCGGCCGCGAACGCCTTCCACGATCGGCACCGGCGGTCCCGTTGTCTGTCGGCGCGTGAGATCAAATGGGACGGCCATCAGGTTTCCGCCCAGCGCATAAATGATGTGTCCGGATGAAACGTAACGGGCGTGATAACCCTGTTCGATCACGGTCTGGTACTTGCCCGTTGCAATCGACAGGATGGCAATGCGCGACTCGTCGAACCCGTTCGCGGCCAGGGAGATCGAGATCAGAATGTCTTTCCCACCCGGCAGGATCTCGGGCCACCCGACGCGAAGTTCCTTCTGCGCCGTATCAGGACTCGCAAGCTTCGACGCGGCGCCGCCCGCAGCGGGTATGCGATACAGCGACCATGGCTGGCCGTCGGTGCGCGCGAACACGATCGTGTCGTCTGCGAGCCATGCGCCGGTTGGGATGCTGGTATCGGCCAGCGCAAGCGGTGGACCTCCTCGGACCGCGATTTTCTTGAGCTTGCCAGTCGGCGAACCGCCGGCGGTGAAGAACCCGATCCACTCTCCATCTGGCGAGAAGAACGGGTTGTACGCATCCTCGGTCCCGCGGATCGGCTGCGCCTCGAGTTGATCGAGGGTTCGCATAAAGAGCATCCGTTTACCGGCGTCGAGCGCCGGATACACGAGACGTCTGCCGTCCGGAGAAATGGCGATCTCGCCTCCGACTTCGCCCACGTACGGCGTAGCGGCCGGCAGGGTTATGGGATAGCGCTGAACCGGAAGAACGTTCGCCGGCGTGGGCCGCGTCGCCATCCAGACACTCGCGCCCGTGACGACGCTCGCGACGACGACCGCGGCGGCTGGCAAGACGCGGCGCCACCGGGTCGGTGGTCGCGAGTCGGGAATCGCAAGTCGGGAGTCCGGAGTCGCGAGTCCCGAGTCAAGCTGATCATCGAGCTCGATGCGCGCGTCGGCGATGTCGCGCAAGCGACGCCTGGGATCCTTCTCGAGGCAGCGGCGCAGCAGTCGCCGGATGTTCGTCGGCGTATCCGCCGGCAGTTTGTCCCACTCGATCTCTTTCGTGATGACGAACGCGAGCGTGTCCGAGACTTCCTCGCCGGCGAACGCGCGCCGGCCGGTCAGCATTTCGTAGACCACGCAGCCGAATGCCCAGACGTCGGCGCGCTTGTCGACGGTCTTGCCTCTCGCCTGCTCGGGCGCCATGTAGGCGGCGGTCCCGAGGATGACGCCCATGTTGGTCGCGGCCGTCAGCGTCGGCGACATCGAGACGCTCGACGGCCGACCTGTGCCCGGCGACGCATCGAACGCTTTCGCGAGGCCGAAGTCGAGCACTTTCACCGTGCCATCCGGCCGCAGCTTGACATTCGCCGGTTTCAGATCCCGATGGATGATGCCCTGCTCGTGCGCGGCCCCGAGCGCGTCGGCGATCTGCCGGGCGATCGCGATGGTTTCCTCCAGCCCTAAGCCCCCAGCCCTCAGCCCTTCGATCCGCTCCGCCAGCGTCGGCCCTTCGACGAGCTCGAGCACGAGTGCGCGCGATCCGCCTGTCTCTTCGAGTCCGTAGATCGCCGCGATGTGCGGATGATTCAGCGAGGCCAGCACCTGCGCCTCGCGTTCGAAGCGCGCGACGCGTTCGGCGTCCGCCGCAAACGCGTCCGGCAGGATCTTGATCGCGACGTCGCGGTTCAGCTTCGTGTCACGCGCGCGGTAGACCTCTCCCATCCCGCCGCGACCGAGCAGCGCCAGGATCTCGTACGCGGCGATGCGGGAACCGGCGTCAAGAGACATCGGCGGGGATTATACGAGGAACGGCCCTCTCCCTCAGCCCTCGGCCCTGTCGCCCGTAATCAACCTCACCCGTCGCTGCGCGGTCACGTACGCCCACGCCCATTCCGTCATCACGACGAAGCGGTTGCGGAAGCCGATCAGCCAGAAGATGTGCAGGAAGATCCAGAAGAGCCACGCGAAGAAGCCGGATATTTTCAGACCACAGATCTCGCCGACCGCGGAGCCGCGGCCGATCGTCGCCATGATGCCGTAGTCGCGATAGCGGAACGGTTCGAGCGGTGTGCCGTCGATCGCGCGCAGGATGTTGCGCGCGGCGTGCGCGCCTTCCTGCATCGCGACCTGCGCGACGCCCGGCAGCCACGCGCCGTCATGCTGGAGCGCACAGATGTCGCCGGCGACGAAGATGTCCGGATGCCCCGGCACGGCGAGCGTCGGCTCGGCCGGAACGCGGCCGACGCGATCGAGCGGCACGCCGAGCGACTTCGCGATCGGCGACGCCGCGACGCCCGCGGCCCAGAGGACCGTCTCCGCCGAGATGCGTTGGGCCCTGTCCGGTCCGGCCGAAGCCGGACGCCGCGCCGGATCGGCCGGACGCCACAGAACACCGTCGGCATCCACCTGCGTGACAATCGAGTCCGTCCGGACTTCGACGCCGAGCCGCTCGAGCGCGCGGCGCGCCGCCTCGCGCAGCGGATCGTGAAAGTTCGCGAGCACGTGCGGGCTGCCTTCGAGCAGGACGATGCGCGCCGACTCGGGATGGATGCGGCGGAAATCCTGGCGCAGCGACTGCCGCGCGATTTCGGCGAGCGCGCCGGCCAGCTCGACGCCGGTCGGCCCGCCGCCGATGATGACGAACGTCAGCAGCCGCTTCTGCTTCGCCGGATCGGTTTCGCGCTCCGCCGCTTCGAACGCGATCAGCATCCGCCGCCGCATCACGAGCGCATCGTCGAGCGTCTTGAGTCCCGGCGCGCGCGCGGCCCACTCGTCGTGACCGAAGTAGGAATGCGCGGCACCCGTCGCGACGATCAGATAGTCGTAGGCGATCGCGTCGTCGCCGTCGATCACCACGCGCTTGTTCGCAGGATCGAGAGACCGCACGGTCGCGAGCAGCACCTCGACGTTCCGCTGACGCCGGAGGATCCAGCGAATCGGCGACGCGATGTCGCCCGGCGACAGCGACGCCGTCGCAACCTGGTACAGCAGCGGCTGGAACACGTGATGGTTGTGACGGTCGAGCAGCGTGACGCGCACCGGCGCGCCGGCGAGCGCCCGCGCCGCGTCGAGCCCGCCGAATCCTCCGCCGACGATCACGACGTGAGGCATCGGCCCCTCAACCCATCCATATCCGATTGGACTGCAACATCGCGGACGCCGATGATATCGTCTTGTCATGGCGAGCCCAGCAAAAAGCCGCGCGCTGACGACCGGAGGCCCGACGACCGTCGTCGACACCGCATGTCCACTCGACTGTCCGGACGCCTGCAGCCTGTCGGTGACCGTTCAGAACCGCAAGATCGTCAAGATCGACGGCGCGAAGGCCAACCCCGTCACCGACGGCTACATCTGCGCGAAAGTGCGGAAGTTCGACCAGCGCGTCTACGGCGACGACCGGTTGCTCTACCCGGCGGTGCGCAAGGGCCGCAAGGGCGAAGGCACGTTCAAGCGCGTGGCGTGGGACGAAGCGCTCGAGCTGATCGCCGAGCGGTTCCGGCGCGCGAAGAAGGAACACGGCGGCGCGTCGATCCTCCCGTACTCGTACGGCGGATCGAACGGGTTCCTGACGCAGGACAACCTCGACGCGCAGCTCTGGCGCCGCTTCGGCACGTCCCGTCTCGAGCGCACGGTGTGCGCCGCGCCGACGGGCGCCGCGAACATGGCGCTCTACGGCAAGATGCCGTCGATCACCTATCAGGATTATCCGGAAGCGAAGCTGATCATCCTGTGGGGCGTGAATCCGTCCGCGTCCGGCATCCACCTGATTCCGTACATCCGCGAAGCGCAGAAGCGCGGCGCGAAGCTCGTCGTCGTCGATCCGCGCACGACGCCGTTCGCGCGATCCGCGGACGTGCATCTCGCCGTGCGCGCCGGCACCGACGTCGCCGTTGCGCTGGCGATCCACCGGTATCTCTTCGTCAACGGTCACGCGGACGAGGCGTTCCTGCGCGAGCACACGCACGGCGCGGACACGCTGCGCGAACGCGCGGACGAGTGGACGATGGCGCGCGCCGCCGACGTCGCGGGCGTTGACGCCGGCGCGCTCGAACAGGCCGCGGAGCTGTACGCGAAGAGCTCGCCGGCGCTCGTGCGCTGCGGCTGGGGCCACGAGCGCAATCGCAACGGCGGCAACTCGGCGATGGCGATTCTCGCGCTGCCCGCGGTCGGCGGGAAGTTCGGCGTCCGCGGCGGCGGCTACTCGATGAGCAACTCGACGTCGTGGGGCATCGACAAGACGTGGATCGCCACGGCCGAGCCCGACACGCGCGCCGTGAACATGAATCACCTCGGCCGCGCGCTGACCGAGTACACCGATCCGCCGGTCGACGTGCTGTTCGTCTACAACGCCAATCCCGTGGCGACGGTTCCTGATCAGCGCCGTATTCTGCGCGGACTCGAACGAGAAGATCTCTTCACCATCGTCTTCGATCAGGTCATGACCGACACGGCTCTGTACGCCGACGTCGTCCTGCCCGCGACGACGTTCCTCGAGGCGTACGATTTCGCGAAAGGCTACGGTCCGATCAGCCTCGAGCTCGCGAAGCCGGTGATCGACGCGATCGGCGAGTCACGGCCGAACGCGGACGTGTTCGGCGATCTCTGCACGCGCCTTGGCCTGCTGAAAGACGACGAGCCGACCGGCGAGCTCGACGTCATGCTGAAGATCCTCGACGAGATGCCCGGTCACGTCGGCGCCGATCTGCGCGACGGCGTGCGGCCGACGCCGCTGTACGGATCCACGCCGATTCAGTTCGTGGATGTGTTCCCGAACACGCCGGATCGCAAGGTGCAGCTGTTCTCGGAAGCGCTCGACGCGAGCGCGCCGATGGGCCTCTACCGGTATCAGCCCGACCCGGCGACGGATCGTCATCCGCTCGCGCTGATCTCGCCGTCGAGCGACCGCACGATCAGCTCGACGCTCGGCGAGCTGCCGCGGCCCGACGTGCAGCTGCTGATGCATCCCGACGATGCGGCGGCGCGCGGACTCGACGATGGGGATCTGGTGCGGATCTTCAACGACCTGGGCGAAGTGCACTGCAAGCTCGACATCACCGCCGAGATCCGGCCCGGCGTCGTCAGCCTGCCGAAGGGCCTGTGGCGGCGCAGCACGCGCAACAACAGCACGGGCACGGCGCTGGTGCCCGATACGCTCACGGATCTGGGTGGGGGCGCGTGCTTCAACGACGCGCGCGTGCAGGTCGCGTCGCTGCCGAGCGCGTAACTACTTCGTTTGTTGCGGGACGTAACCCGGGGGCAGGGCCGCGCCCTCGCCGAAGAAGAAATCTTCCATGTGCTTGGCGACGAGGTCCTGCGCTTCC
Source organism: Terriglobia bacterium (assembly GCA_020073005.1). Classification (GTDB taxonomy): domain Bacteria; phylum Acidobacteriota; class Vicinamibacteria; order Vicinamibacterales; family CAVVIG01; genus SRVP-36. The sequence continues at coordinate 16,749 of JAIQFX010000014.1, forward strand.
TTCTGCCACGGCATCAGGCGGTACTCGTTGAGGATCATCTTCATGCGATCCTCCCAGAGCTTCCACGCGTCCTTCGACACGTTCTCGTAGATCCGCTGCCCGAGCTCGCCCGGCCACGGCGGCGAGTCGAGTCCGTACAGTTCCTTCTGAAATTTCACGCACATCACCTTGCGCCCGGACGTGTTGGTCGCCGGGCCAGGCGGGGGCGTATCGTGCCCGCAGGAATCAGCCATGGTGAAGATTGTAGTCCACCTGCGCGGCGGGCAGCACCGGGAATTCCGCGTCGATCGCGAAGCGCAGCCGCGCGTGCGCGTCGCGCAGCGCGCGCTCCACGTCGCGGGGCGACGCGGCCCGCGCGAAGATGAAGCCGAGATAGCTCGCGCCCTCGGGCAGCGGCGCCAGCCGCTGGTCCATCTTCGCGGTGATGCGCAGGTCGGTGACGTGCTGGACCGCGCGCGCGGCGTCGACGCCGTCGACGCCGCGAAGAATGCCGCGCCGCGGAATCGGAATCATCATCACGCCTGACGCGGCGGCCTCGCGCACCCACCCGTCGGGCGACTCGCCGAGCGCGTGACGCAGCAGCAACTCTTCGAGGGGACGGGAGTCGGTGTCGCCTGCATTCCGACTCCCGTCCCCTCTGACAAACGTGAGCGCGCGAGCGCAGAGACCGCCGATGGGCCGCGCCGCGACCTCGAGAACGAACACCCCTTCGTCATTGACGCGGCACTCGGCATGGACTGGACCGTGGCTGAGCCCGAGCGCTGTCGCAGCTCGAGCGACGGTACGCGCGATCGCGTCCTGCACGCCGGCCGGCGCTGACGATGGCGTGAGGTAAATCGTTTCTTCGAAGAACGGACCGTCGAGCGGATCGGGCTTGTCGAAGATCGCGAGCGTGTGCAGCGCGCCGTGGTGCATCAGGCCTTCAAGCGCGTACTCGCGTCCCGGAATGAATCCTTCGATGAGCGCCGTGTCGTGCGCCTCGTTGCGCTCGCCGCGAACATCAGGAGACCCGAGAAGCGCTCGCAGCCGCGCGATCGCCGAAGCGAGCGACGCCGGATCATCCGCGCGCATGACGCCGCGGCTGCCGGAGAGCGAGACGGGCTTGAGGACGCAGGGGAACGCCGGTGGCTGGAGGCTGGGGGCTGGTGGCTGGCTGACCGCTGACACATCGGAGCCGACAGCGAAAGTGACGAACCACGGCACCGGAAGTCCGGCATCGCGCAGCCGTTCGCGTGTGAGCTGTTTATGGCGCGCGACGGCGGCCGCTTCGGCAGAGTGCCAGGGCAATCCGAGCGCCTGCGCGACGCGCGCCGCGATGACCGTCGGCCGGTCTCCGACAACCAGGACACCGTCAACCGGACGCGTGCGCGCGGCGGCAGCGATGGCGGAGACCGACGCCTCCTCCTTGTGAAATCGAATCGGGATCGCGGCGTCCTGCCATGGATCGTCGAGATTGGCGCAGCGATCGGTCGCGAAGACGAGCTCCACCCCGAGCCGCTCGGCCGCCTCGCCGAACGCGCGCGTCTGATATCCGGTCGTCGTCGCCAGAAGCAGTACTCTAGCCATCAGCTTTCGGCTCTCAGCACCCAGCACCTCGCACCCGGCACTCAGCCTCGTTTCACACCAGAGCCACCTGCTCCGGATTCGGCTCGGCTCAACAGTACCAGGGCTCGTTCAGGTACGGCACCGTCGCGCGATCGCGCGCCGGGCGCGTCGCATCGGGAGCCGGCGGCAACCCGGCCCGCTCGCGCGCGAGCGCTCGAATCTCGGCAAACACCGCGCGCCGATCGACGTTCAGCCGCATCCCGACGATCGCGGCGATGTCCCGATGGAGCGCGTCGACGCGCGGATCCGGATGCGACCAGCGGTACGTCAGCGTTGCCGGATCGAATCCGAGAACGTGCCGCCGCATCTCGTCCAACTCGAGCAGCCGCGACCCTTCGGGCACGAGCAGCCGGATCGCGAGCTGAATCGGCGCGACGTGATCGACAAGCTCTAGATCAGAAATGGTTTCGAGCAGCTCGGCGTACGACGCGAGCGTCAGCCACGGATGGAACGCGACGAAAGTCGCGACGATCGTGACGCCCGCGTCACGGCACAGGGCGACGGCCTCGATGAAGTCCGCGCGCGTATGCCCCTTGTCGAACAGCGCCAGCGTGCGATCGTCGATCGACTCGACGGCACTGGTCACGAACGCGCAGCCCGTGTCCGCCAGGCGCGGCAGCAGATCGCGATGCCGCAGCAGATGCTCGATCTTGATCGTGACGTCGTAACTGACCGATGGATGCGCCGCGTGCAGCGCGTCGACGATGCGCATCGCGTGCGTGGGGCCGTTGAAGAAATCCGGGTCGCCGAAGGTGATGTGACCGGCGCCAGCCGCGACCTGCGCCGCGACGTCCGCGAGCACGACCTCGGGCTGGACGACGCGGAACTGGCCGTTGTAGATCGGCACGACCGGACAATGACGGCACAGATGCCGGCAGCCGCGGCTCGTCTCCGTGTAGCCGACCAGCCGTCGCTCGCCATCGGGCATCTGCAGCGACGCGTACTGCACGAGCGGCGGCAGACCCGTCCGATCGGGCACGAGAAACTGAAGACGAGGAAGAGGACGTTTAACCGCGGAGATCGCAGAGCTGGAGTCGCACTCTTCCGTTCTCTGCGAACTCAGCGTTCTCCGCGGTACGACGTCGACGCTCCGCGCGATCGCGGCGAGATCCGCCTCGAACTCGCCGCCCAGCACATCGTCGACACCGAGCGAGCGCAGCCATTCGGCGTTCAGCGGCGCGTACAGCCCGAACGCACACACACGCGCGGTCGGGTTCAGCGCTCGCGCCTTGGCGATCACCGGCTCCGCGAGTCGCGTCGCCGTGTGCATCGGCAAGTGAAATGCGATCAGATCCGCCGACACGAGCATCGCGGCGTCGAGGCGACCTCTGTCCTTCGCGACGTCGATCGCCGTGACGGTCGATCCCGCTTCGCGCAGCCAGGCCGCGGCCGACGCGAGCCCGAACGGCTGCCGGCCCATCTCGTACGTGCTGATGAGAACGCTGTGCATCTCTTTGTTGTCTCGCGAATCGCAACAACCATTGTATTCTTGCGGCGACCATGGACGACCGCTCCTTCTTCGGCCACCCGCGCGGCCTCTCCACGCTCTTCTTCACCGAGATGTGGGAGCGGTTCAGCTACTACGGCATGCGCGCGTTTCTCATCCTGTACATGACGGCGCCGGCCGCCGCGGGCGGCCTCGGCTTCGCGGACACCGACGCCGCGTCGATCTACGGCACCTACACCGGCAGCGTCTGGGGCGCCGCGATCCTCGGCGGGCTGGTTGCCGACCGCTGGCTCGGGCAGTACCGCAGCGTCCTTATCGGCGGCAGCGTGATCGCCCTCGGGCACTTTTCGCTGGCGTTCAAAGCGCTGCCCTTCTTCTACCTGGGGCTGTCGCTCATCGTGGTTGGAACGGGACTGCTCAAGCCGAACGTGAGCATTCTGGTGGGTTCGCTGTACGAGCAGGGCGATGCGCGGCGCGACTCGGGCTTCTCGATGTTCTACATGGGCATCAACCTCGGCGCGTTCCTTGGACCGCTCGTCGCCGGATATCTCGCGCAGCGCGTCGACTGGCACGCCGGCTTCGCCTGCGCGGGCGTCGGCATGACGCTGGGCCTGATTCAGTACGTGATCGGCCGGCGCCGTCTGCAACCCGGGATCGAACGGCTCGCCGAGCGACCGCAAGCCACGTCCGCGGCGGGCGCGACCTCCGCGGGATTCACGACGGCCGAATGGAAGCAACTCGGCGCGATTGTGATCTTCTTCCTCGTGGCCACGTTGTTCTGGGGCGCGTACGAGCAGGCCGGGTCCACGCTGACGCTGTTCGCAGATCGCTACACGCGGCTGGAACTGTTCGGGTTCTCGTTCCCGTCGTCGTGGTTCCAGACCGTGCAGCCGACGCTCGTCATCCTGCTCGCGCCGGTCTTCGCCTGGCTCTGGCTGCGACTCGGATCGCGCGAGCCGTCGGTGCCGGCGAAGTTCGCGATCGGCGTCCTGTTCATGGGACTGGCGTTTCTCGTGCTCGTGCCGGCCGGCACGATGGCGCAGGGCGCGGCGGGCGTCCGCGTGAGCCCGTGGTGGCTCATCGTCTCGTATTCGATTTCCGAGCTGGGCGAGCTCTGCCTGAGCCCGGTCGGCCTCAGCGTCGTCACGAAGCTCGCGCCGGTGCGCATCGTCGGCCTGATGATGGGCGTCTGGTTCCTGTCGAACTCGTTCGGCAACAAGCTCGCCGGATCGGCGGCCGGATTCTTCAGCTCGATGCCGCTGCGAAGCCTGTTCGGCGATGTGGCGGCGATCCTGCTCGTCGCGTCGGTCGTCGTCTTCCTGCTCGTGAAGCCCGTCCGGCGACTAATGGGCGAAGTGAATTAGCCACCAGCCACCAGCCGCCGACAACAGGTTCAGCGCGCTTCAGCGAAGGCTGCGCGGGCTGCCGGACTTATGCGCGTCGGCGCGGTCCAGTCGAATCTCGCCTGAATTTCCTTCGTCACGATCTCCGCGGTCTCGTCGGCGGACTTCCCCTGCGCTTTCAACTCGACGACGCGCGTCTGCACGGCTTTCAGGTAGTCCCGGTCCTTCCCGATGAGCGTGCTGTCGCTAATGCCGCCGTGGCTCGGCACGACGACCGCCGGATGCAGCGCCTCGAGCTCGTCGAGCGTCGCCAGCCACGTCTTGATGCTGGACGTCGGGCTCGCCGCGAGAAACGCGCGGTTCATCACGACATCGCCGGAGAACAGCACGCGATCTTCCTCGACGACGATCATCGTGTCGCCGCGCGTGTGCATCGGCCCGCGCGTGAACAGCCGCACGTGCACGCCGCCCAGATCGATCCGGTGCTCGCGATCGAACAGGATGTCGGCGCGCGGATACTCGACGTCCTGCAGCAACTCCTTGTGGACCGGCGAGAAGCCCGCGAACGTGTTCTGAATCCCCTTGCCGAGCTCGAGCATCTCGTCCTGCTGCACGCGCGGCCGCACGAACTTCGCCGTCGCCGGAAACGCCGCGCCGCCCAGCGAGTGTTCCGGATGATAGTGCGTCGTCGCGACGTACAGCTCGGCGTGCGCGCTCACCTTCGCGACCTCGCGCAGCACCGCCCGCCCGTTGCGCGGTCCGAGGCCCGTGTCGACGACCATCGTCGCGCGCGCGCCGACGATGATGCCGACGTTCGGGACCAGACCGACGTTGCCGTCTGGAATCGCGTAGACGTGACTCGACACCTTCACGGTCACGCCTTCCTTTATTAACGGAGGCGCCGGCTGCGCGAAGGCGGGCGACGTCAGAAGCAACATGAGCAGCGTGAGCCGGAGCATCGACATGGCGATATTATGAGCCTCACCACCTCATGGCACTCGAAGAATATCGTCGCAAGCGCGACTTCAAGAAGACGCCCGAGCCCACGGGCGACGCCGGCAAGGTCACGCGCGCGAAGCCGCGCGCGCGTTTCTTCTGCGTGCAGAAGCATCTCGCCAGCCATCTCCACTACGACCTCCGCCTCGAACACAACGGCGTCCTCATGTCGTGGGCCGTGCCCAAGGGGCCGTCGCTCGATCCGAGGACGAAGCGGCTCGCGATGCACGTCGAGGATCATCCGGTCGAATACGGCGAGTTCGAAGGCGTGATCCCCGAAGGCTACGGCGCGGGCATCGTCCTGCTGTGGGACCGCGGCACGTGGACGCCCGAGGTCGACGACGTGGACGCGGCGCTGAAGAAGGGCGACCTGAAGTTCACGCTGGACGGCTACAAGCTGAAGGGATCGTGGGTGCTCGTGAAGACCAGCGGCCGGTACGCCGGCGCGCGCGGCGGCGAAGGCAGGACGTGGTTGCTCATCAAGCATCGCGACGACTGGTCCGGCGAGCTCGACATCACCGAGTTCGCGCCGAAGAGCGTCACGAGCGACAGCGACTTCGACGAGATTCTCGCCGAGGACACGCCCGCGATCTGGCAGACGAACCGCCCGGCGAAGACCGGCGAGACTGGCGCGATGCTCGAGGAGATCATCGAACGCGCCGCGAAACTGAAGGCTGAACGACGTACAACGCAGAAACCGCAGAAATCGCGGAGAAAGAAGAAGTAGCGCTGCGTGTTCCGCGGGTTCCGCGTTGATCGTCGTCTGCTCGCGACCGTCGCCGCACTCGCGGTCGTGACCACAACGCGCGCCCAGGAACCGCTGACGACGCGCGAAGTCGACGTCACGCTGACCGAAGGCACGTCGATGGCGGCCGCCGCGTCGCCGGACCGCCGCTGGATCGCGATCGATCTGCTGGGCGCCCTCTGGGTACTGCCCTTCCGCGGCGGCGAAGCGCGAAAGATTACGCCGGACCTCCTCGAAGCGCGACAACCCAGCTGGTCGCCGGACAGCGACTCGATCGCCTTCCAGGGCTACGGCGACGATGGCGCGTGGCACATCTACGTGATCTCGCGCGACGGCGGCGACGCGCGCGCGCTGACGAGCGGCGAGTTCGACGATCGTGAGCCGGCGTGGTCGCGCGACGGCAACCGCATCGCGTTCTCGTCCGATCGCTTCGGCGGCATCACGACGATCTGGACGGTCGGCGCTCAGGCGCACGACGTCGCGCAGTTCAGCGAGCGCGACTGCTGGATGCCGAGCTGGGCGCCGGGCGATCAGGAGATTAACTGCGTGTCGGCCGACATCCGGCAGCCGATGAACAACCGGCATGCCGGACTGTGGGCGATCGGCGGCGGGCGTGAACGGCTGATCCTCGACGCAACGGCGGCGAAAGTGGAGATGCCGGCGGCCGCGTCGTGGAATCCGGACGGTGCAATCCTCGCCTACACGACAAACGGACGGCTGTTCGTCGACGGCCGGCCGGTCAGCGGCGCGGACGAAGACGTCTTCCCGTTCCGGCCGCAGTGGATATCCGAGGGCGAGTTCCTCTACACCGCAGACGGCCACATCGAGCGCAGGTCGGTCGCCGGCGCGACCTCCGTGATCAACTTCACCGCCACGGTGCCGTTGAAGCGCGACACCTACACGATCGCGCATCGTCAGACGCTCGAGCCCACTGAACCGCAGCCGCTGACTGGCATCGTCAACCCGGTGGTCTCGCCGGACGGGCGCGCGATCGCGTTCACGGCGCTCGGCGATCTGTGGGTCTATCCGATTGGCGGCACGCCGGTGCGCCTGACGAATGACTCCGCCGTCGAGCTCGATCCGGCGTGGTCACCGGACGGATCGCGGCTCGCATACTCAAGCGATCGCAGCGGTCACATGAACCTCTGGGTCAGGGATTTCCGGACCAATCAGGAGACGCCACTCGTCGAGGAACGCGGCGCCGCCTCGGGTGCGGTGTGGTCGCCCGACGGCAATCACATCGCGTACCTGGTCGATCGCCGAACACCGATGGTTCTGACCGTGCAACGGGACTCCCATCGGGGCGTCGTGCCAACGGTCCCGACCGCCAGCGGCGAGCTCGGACGCCCGACATGGAATGCGGACAACAAGGCGATCATCCTCGGCAGTCTGTTTCCGTACTCGAATCGCTATCGAGAGGGACTGAACCAGACGCTGCTGCTGACACTCGATCCGAGCGCGGCGTTCTCGTCGATCCTGTTTCCCGGCCACTCCGCCGGCAACCGTCAGGATACGGGGCCGGTGTGGTCGCCCGACGGATTCCACATGGCCTTCACGACGGAAGGCGCACTGTGGAACGTGCCCGTCGACTTCAAGGGCACGCCGACCGGTCCGCCGCAGCAGATCGCGGACGGCAATCCCGAGTCGCCGAGCTGGGAAGGCGACTCGCGCCACATCGTTTACCAGACGCCGCGCGGTCTCTTTCGCGTGCCAGCCGACGGCGGGCAGCCGGAACGGATTCCACTCGACCTGCAGTGGCAGCCGAGCGTGCCGCCCGAGCGCGTGATCGTCCACGCCGGACACGTGTTCGACGGCACGACCGACGGCCTCCGCGCGGAGACGGACATCGTCATCGAGCACGGTGTGATCAGAGAGCTCACCGATCACAATCCCGATCTGCACGTCGGCGCGGTGGTCGACGCGTCGAGCGAGACGGTGATCCCGGGACTGATCGAAATGCACGCGCACCTCGATCGCGACTACGGCGAGAACTTCGGCCGCGCGTGGCTCGCGTACGGCATCACGAGCGTGCGGATCCCCGCGATCAATCCGTTCGAAGCGCTCGAACTGCGCGAAGCGATCGCGAACGGCCGGCGCGCCGGGCCGCGCACGTTCACCGCCGGAGATCCATTCGACGGCGCGCGCGCGTACTACCCCGGCGGCACGACGCTGTCGTCCGAAGGACAGATCGAATCGGAAATCGATCGCGCGTCCACGCTCGGCATGGATTTTCTGAAGACGTACGTGCGCCTGCCCGACCGGCTGCAGAAAAGCGTCGTCGAGCACGCGCACGCGCGCGGCCTGCCCGTGACGTCGCACGAGCTGTATCCGGCGGTCGCGTTCGGCATCGACGGCGTCGAGCACCTGCGCGGCACGAGCCGCCGCGGCTACTCGCCGAAGCTGAGCGCGACCAATCGCGCGTACCGCGACGTCGTCGATCTCATCGCGAAGTCCGGCATCACGCTGACGCCGACCATCGGCATTCAAGGCGGCTTCGAAGCGCGCGCGTCTGGCGACAAGACGCTGCTCTTCGATCCGCGACTGTCGCTGTACCCGCTTCCCCTCGTCAGCACGCTCACCGACTACGCGACGAGAACGCCGACCATGCAGCGCGACGCCGAGCGCGACGCCGCGCTGAAGCCGTACGAAGCGACGATCAAGGCGGTCGCCGCCGCCGGCGGGAAGATCATCGCCGGCACCGACTCGCCCATCATTCCGTACGGGCTCGGACTGCAGCTGGAGATCGAGTCGTACGTGCACGCGGGCCTGACGCCGTTCCAGGCGCTGCAGACCGCGACGATCAATGCGGCGAGAGCGTTGGGACGCGACGACGAGATCGGGACGGTCGAGCGCGGGAAGGTGGCGGACCTGACGTTCCTCGGCGGCGATCCGCTTTCGGACATCAAGAACCTGCGCGACGTCAGGCGCGTGATGCGCGGCGGCCGCATCTACATGGTCAGCGATCTGATTCGGCGTTAGGAATCGCCGAGCAATCGCCGCGAGAGCACGCTCCAGATCGCGTACGCGAGGCGCGGGCGGTTGTGCCGCGCGATCTCGCCCGTCCAGAATTCGCCGCCGACCACTTCGCAGTGCGCGGGCAGCGTGCCGGTGACGAGCGGCTCCTTGTGCTCGACCGCGTAGCGCGCGAGCGCCTCCTTCGACGGCCCCTTCACGTTGGTGATGACGACGTCGACGTTGCGGCGGATCGCGTCCTCGATCCGCGCGACCGCGTCCGCCGCGGTGAACCCGGCCATGCCGCGCCCCTCGGTGAGCAGATTCGCGATCAGGATGACCGGCCCCTTCATGCGCGAGAGCGCGTCGGCCACGCCATCGACGAGAAAGATGGGCATCAGGCTCGTGTAGAAGCTGCCGGGGCCGATGATCGCGGCGTCGAACTCGGTGATCGCCTGCGCGACGACCGGGTGAATCGACACGGGCGGCGCGAGCCAGACTTTCTGCACGAGCCGGCCCGACGTCTGCCCCGCGTCCACCTCGACTTCCCCGCGCGTCGCCGACCCGTCGCTGTACTGCGCGCAGATCGACGCGTGCTGGACCGTGATCGGCCACACGCGGCCGCGGCAGCCGAGCAGCGCGCGCAGGCCGTCGATCGCGTCGAGAAAGTCACCGCTGTAGCTCTGCATCATCGACAGCAGCAGGTTGCCGCCGGTGTGTCCGCCGAGACGCGCGTGCTCGAGCGTCGGCAGGCGCGCGAGCAGCACGCGGCGCGCTTCCCGCGGCTTGCGCGAGAGCGCGAGCGCGCACTTGAGAATATCGCCCGGCGGCAGCACGCCGAGCTCGTCGCGCAACTGGCCGGAGCTGCCGCCGCTGTCGAACATCGTGACGACCGCGTTCAGCTGCAGCCAGGGATTGTTCTTCAGTCCGCCGAGGAGACTCGGGAGCCCGGTGCCGCCGCCGAAACAGCCGACGTTCACGTGACGTACACGCATCGAGGGCATTGTACAAGCTGTCCGCTGTCAGCCCTCGGCTGTCAGCGGCCGAAAGCTGACAGCTGAGAGCCGAAAGCTACATAGAATAAGGTCATGTCCATTCCCGACGCGGTGCAGACACTGCACCGCGACCTCTCCACCATCTTCGGCGCGCGGCTGCAGTCGCTGGTCATCTACGGTCCGCGCGCGCGCGAGTCGCGCGAGGGCGCGCACGCGCACGAGCATCACGCCCATCACGACCATCCGCATGGGCACACGCACGATCGTCACCAGGCGCCGATCCAGACGATGGCCGTCGTGGGCGCGCTGAGCGGCGACGATCTGCGCGCGTGCGCCGCGCGCGTCGGCGGCTGGCACGACGAGGGCCTCGCGACGCCGCTGCTGGTCGTCGCGGCGGAGCTCGATCGCTCGCTCGACTCGTTCCCGCTCGAGTTCGGCGCGATTCAGGCCGATCACGTCGTCGTCACCGGCACGAGTCCCTTCGCGTCGATCGCGGTCGATCCCGCGGATGTGCGGCGCGCGTGCGAGCACCAGGCGCGCAGCCACCTGCTGCACCTGCGCGAAGGCTTTCTCGAAACGCGCGGCCGCGCGGACGCGCTCGCCGTGTTGATCGTCTCGTCGGCGGCGCCGTTCGCGGCGCTCATCACGAGCATCGCCCGCCTCGAGGGCCGCGACGCCGCGGACGCCGCCGGCGCGGGCCGCCACGCGGAGCGCACGCTCGGACTGACCGGCGGCGCGATCACCGACGTCGTGCAGCTCATGGGCGTGCAGGAGATCCCGTCGGCGGACGCGCTGCGCGTTTTCCCGCCGTATCTCGACGCCGTCGAGAAACTCGTGAAGTACGTGGACGGGTGGAACGCCAAGTGATGGTCGTTGGTCGTTGGCCATCAGTCGTTGGCCGTTGGGCGCGTGTCGCTGTGACCGTGGCAATCGTGGCGTCCGGCTTCAGCCGGACCGTCGCCGCGCAATCGCCAGCCCTTCCCGAATTGACCCAACCCGTCAACGACTTCGCGCACGTCGTCGACGCCGCGAGCGCGGCCGAGATCGATCGCATGAGCCGCGCGCTGCAGAGCGTGAGCGGCGACGTCGTCGTGGTCGCGACCGTGCCGACCGTCGAGCCGTTCGCCGACATCAACGAGTACGCCGTGAAGCTCTTCGAGAATCACGGCCGCGGCGTCGGCGTGAAGGGCAAGGACAACGGCGTCCTGATCCTGCTCGCGATGAAGGAACGGCGCGTGCGGATCGAAGTCGGCTACGGCCTCGAGCCGTGGATCACCGACGGCTACGCGGGATCGACGAGCCGCGAGGTGATGACGCCGGAGTTCCGCAACGGCCGGTACGGCGAGGGCCTCCGCGCCGGCGCCGAGCAGATCGTCGCGCGCATCGCGCAGGCGCGCAACATCTCGATTGAGGGCGTCCGGGCGCCCCGCGTGACGGTCCATCCGACGCGCACGCCGATCCCGGTCTCCGTACCCTTCATCGTCTTCATCGTGCTCCTGATCATCAGCCGCCTCGGCGGCGGGCCCGGAAGCCGTCCGCGCTTCTGGGGCGGCGGCGGATGGAGCGGATGGTCGAGCGGCGTCGGCCCCTTCGGCGGCGGGTTCGGCGGCGGCCGCGGCGGCGGATTTGGCGGCGGCTTCGGCGGGTTTGGCGGCGGCGGATTCGGCGGCTTCGGCGGCGGCGGAAGCGGCGGCGGCGGCGGCGGAAGCAGCTGGTAAAGTTGAAAGTGAAAACTGAAAACTGAGAGCTGACAACTGAGAACTGAGAGCTGAGAGCTGAAAGCTGAAAGCTGAAGAGATGAGGCCACCTATGCACATCACACGAAGACACGCCATGCGATTCGCGATCGTCGCGGGCATTGCCATCGCGGCGCTGCCGTTGGCGGGCTGCTCGTACAACACGTTCGTCAACCAGGAAGAACAGATCAAATCGCAGTGGGCGCAGGTCGAGAACCAGCTCCAGCGGCGCAACGATCTGATTCCGAATCTGGTCGAGACGGCCAAGGGTTTCGCGCAGCACGAAGAAGCCGTGTACAAGGACATCGCCGACGCGCGTTCGCAGTTGATGAACGCGAAGACGCCGCAGGAGTCGATCGACGCCGCAAACCGCCAGTCGTCCGCCCTCGGCCGGCTGATGGTCATCGTCGAGAACTACCCGCAGCTCAAAGCCAACGAGCAGTTCAACCGGCTGATGGACGAGCTCGCCGGCACCGAGAACCGCCTCGCGGTCGAGCGCATGCGGTACAACGAGAAGGTGCAGCAGTACGACACGTCGCGCCGGCAGTTCCCCGCCAACCTGACGGCGAAGTTGTTCGGCTTCAAGGAGTATCCGTACTTCCAGGCGCCGGCCGACGCGAAGCAGGCTCCGAAGGTCAACTTCTCGAAACCGTCGTAACCTACGTTTCGTGGACATCCCGCTGCCATGGGAACGGCTGCTCTGGAGCAGCCGTCCATGGCATCTCCGGCGGCGCCTGGGCGGCGAGCGCTACCTGCTCACCGACGTGCGCCTGGTGCGCATCATCCGGCGCGGACTCGACAGCTTCGACGAGCTCACCTTCGACGATATCGGCGAAATTCAGCGCACCGAGTCGGGACTCGATCGGCTGCTCGGCACCTCGACGCTCGTCGTGCACGCGCGGCGCGATTTCCCGCCGATGGTTCTGGCGCGCGTCCGCCGCGGCGCGCAACTCGCCGCCTTTCTCGAACTGATCGCGAGCGACCCGCACGCCCCGCTCGATCCTGAACGTGTTCGGCACGCGCTCGCGTGGGAGCCGCGCGCGCCCGGCCTCGCGCGCGAAGCGCTTGGCGGCTTCGTCGCCGTGCTCCTCGCGATCGCCGGCGTCGCGATCGGCCTGCACGGTCGCGCGATCGCCGTCAGCTACGCGCCCGACGATGCGATCGCGCCAGGCGGGCAGAAGAAGTCGCAGGCCGAGATCCGGCGGTTCATGGAAACCGACGTGATGCCGTGGGCGCGCGAGGCGCTCGGGCGCATCAAGGGCGGACCGGATCGCATCACGTGCGAGACGTGTCATGGCGCGAGCGCCAACGCGCGCGGCTGGCAGATGCCGGCCGTGTCGGCGCTGCCGTTGCCGGACGTGAGGGATCGCGGCTGGGAGATCTACTCGTCCGCCATGGACGCGCAGATGCGCAACGCCATCTACGGCTACGTCGCCGAATTCGACAACCAGGCCAAGGCCGGCTACATGCGCGAGATCATCGTGCCCGGCATGGCGCGGCTGCTTCGCCGGCCGGCCTACGATTTCACGCGGTCCTACCAATACAACCGCGCGAGGAACGCACTCGGCTGCTACCACTGCCATCGCGTGAAGTGAGTGAGCTGCAAGAGCTCGCGATCCAAGCAGAGAGACCGACGCTCATTCCTCGCGATTCGTTAATCAGATCTTCATCGGAAATTCATTCGCGAAGCGCATTGTCATTGATGCGTTTCTTACGGTGTGCTCGCGAAATGTTTATGCCGACTTTGCGGCGACGAGACGAAACGAGGTTGTGCTCAGCTGCGTCGCGGGCCGCGGGAGCGGTCGCTCCCTGCGGCAAGGATTTCCTCAGGAGGCATTCAATGCTCGTTACCTCGAGGTCTGGCGTGATGTTCGCTGTGTGCCTGGCGCTGATCGCGGCTCCGGCGACAGCACAGCAGCGGGGCTCGATCAGCGGAAAGGTCATCGACGCGGGAGGCCTGACGCTCCCCGGGGCCACCGTGACAGTGGTGGAACTGCAGACGGGCTTGACCCGCACGGCGGTGACGGCGGAAACCGGCGCCTACCAGATCGTGCAGCTCGACCCGGGCACGTACTCGGTGAACATCGAGATGTCGGGCTTCAATCCGTACACGGTCGCCTCTGTCGTGCTGACGGCCGGCATGGAGTACGTCCTGAACGCCAAGCTGGCGCTGGCGGGCGTCCACGAAGAGCTGACGGTGACGGCCGCGGTGCCGCTGGTCGAGCGAACCAGCAACAAGATTGGCGGCACGCTGTCGGGCAAGGAGATCGATGAGATCCCGGCGAACTTCCGCAACTTCACCGCGCTGACACAGCTCATCCCGGGCATGACGCCCAACCCGGCGCAGTCCTCGTTCGAGGGCGGCCAGGTCGTGGCCAACGGCTCGCCGGCGATTTCGAATCTGTACCTGCTGGACGGCCAGTACAACAACGACGATCGGCTCGGCGGCAGCCAGGGCTCGCAGGTGCGCGTGGTGCTCGACAACATCTCGGAATACCAGGTGCTGTCGAACCAGTACAGCTCCGAGTACGGCGGCGGCGCGGGCGCCATCATCAATATGGTGACGGTGAGCGGGACGAATAAAGTCTCGGGCCGGGCCTACACCTACTACCGGGACGACCAGTTCAACGCGACCAATTACTTCGTCGAGAAGAACAACGCCGCCAAGCCCAAGGAGCACACCTCGCAGACCGGCTTCGCGATCGGAGGCCCGATTGTCAAAGACAAGGTCCACTTCTACGGGACCATCGAGCGCGACAAGGAACTCAACGCGGGTCTGAAGATCTTCCCGCCCGCGGCCGCCCCGCTGGCCGTCACCCAGGAGGGCGCCTTCGAGGTGTTGGTGCACAACTATTTCGGCCGGAGCGATGTGCAGGTCAACGACAAGAATTTTCTCAGCTTCCGCTGGATTCTCGAGGTCGCGCCGACCAAGGGCGAGAATTTCAACACCAATACCGCGGCGCCAGACGCCCGGTCCTGGGAGAGCGACTGGGACCAGCTCTTCGGCGCGACGTTCACCTCGGTGATGACGGATCGCGCATCGAACGTCGTGCGTGTGTCGCGCGTGTCCGAGCAGCTCGGCACGGGCGTGCAGTCGAACTTCAGCGTGGTGGACAGTGAGCCGTGGCTGCTCGGCCAGGCTGGCGTGAAGTGGACCGGATTCAACGGCCGCGATCCGTTCACCATCGGGCCGCAGAACGTGCATCCGGATTACATCACCGGGCTGGGCGGGACGGGCCTCAATACGCCGATGCGCACGTACATTCTCGACGATACGTTCAACTACTTCGTCCCGAAGCTCTGGGGCGGAGAACACACGTTCAAGTTCGGAGGCGGCTACAGCAAGAACGGGTCGCCCACGCGGTATCAGACCGATACCGGGACGTTCACCTTCAGGAAGAACGCCGCCGGCACGAACGCCAATGGCGACCTGCCGTTCGACCCGGCCAATCCGTTGAGCTATCCGGTTCAGTTCGACATCGCCGTCGGACCGAGCGACCCCACCGGCTGGGTGCTCGCATCGAGGGATGACCGGGTCTACACGTTCTTCGAGGACAAGTGGCGGGTCGGCGGCAAGCTGACCTACAACCTCGGGATCCGGTACGACCACCAGACCCAGACGCCTGCCGACAAGAGCAACTTCGCGCCGCGCGTCGGGTTCGTCTGGGACATCACCGGCGAGGGGCTGACGGTCGTGCGTGGCGGGTGGGGCCGCTTCTATTCCTACACGCCCATTTCGGTCGACCTGGCGCTTCAGGGGGGCGCGATTCGAACGCCGTTCCCGACGATCAGCGTGACGGCCTCGAACGACCCGGGCTGCCTGATCCTCTGTCCGTCCGTGACGACGGACACCGCGGGTAACAAGGGCGTGGCGATCCTGAGTCCGGCCGGCATCGCCGAGCTCCAGCGGCGGCGGGCTTCGCTGCTGTCAGGGGCGACCTTCTCCACGGAGCCTCGCCTCGACGACCCGAATCGCAAGATGATGTACCAGGATTCGTGGAGCCTCGGCCTGAGTCGAGAGCTCGGCGGCAACGCGGCCATGACGCTCGACTACGTCGGGAACATCTCGAGGAATCAGTTCGGCCTGATCGACATCAACGAGCCCAACGGCGCCGGCGTGCGTCCGGGCGTGGCGGTGTTCGATCCGACCGCCGCGTTGATCCCGGCGGATGCGCGGAGCACCAATTTCGCGCGCGTGCTCCAGTACCAGACCAACCCGGCGTTCGACGGGGACTACCAGTCGCTCCAGTTCGGCGTCATCAGGCGGATGGCGAACCGGTGGAGCGGGCGCCTGGCCTACACGCTCCAGCGGAGCCACTACACCGGCCTCGGGGCGCCGGATGCCCGCCGCGTGTGGCTCGACAACACTCCGGGAGTGGATTACGGGCTTTTCCAGAGCAACCGGACGCACGTGCTGGCGCTGAGCGGCAGCGTGAATCCGTACAAGGCGCTGACCATCGCCACGGTCGTGAGCGCCATCTCGGGCCTGCCGATCAACGAGACCACCGGTCAGGACGGCAACAAGGACAAAGACACCAACGATCGGCCGATCAAGGGCATCGACGATCTCACGCTGCCAATCCTCTCGGCACTTGATTCGCAGGGACGCGCGGTGATCAACGGCATGCAAGGCCCGAAATCGGTCGGGATTGACGTGTCGTTCCGGTATCAGATTCCGGTCCCGATGGGGCTCAAGAGCCTCGACCTCTTCTACGACGTGTTCAACATCACGAACAACGTGAACTACACGCCGCCGACGGGCAACCGGGGCTCGGCGCTCTACAACGTGTTCACGGCGGCGGGCTTCCCGCGGCAGATGCAGTTTGGCGCGCGCGTGCGGTTCTGACGAACGCGACGCACGAGGACAGAGGCATATGGCCGGACTGAGGATGAGTCGTTCGATTCAGCGCGGTGTTGTCGTGGCCGCGGCGGCGCTCTTGTTGAGCGCCGCCGTGGCCGCCGGCCAGATGGAACTGGCCGTCATCACGGGCATCGTCACCGACGAGGCGGGAGCGCCGCTCGAGGGCGTGACGTTCCGGCTTCAGGACACGAACCAGGGCCGCGAGATCGTGTTCAAGAGCGATAAGGACGGACGCTTCTATCGCCGAGGGTTGAAGGCGCTGGACTACCAGTTCGTCGTCGAAAAGGATGGCTATCAGCCCATCCAGAACCACTTGAAGCTGAACGCGGGGATGGACAAACGCTTCAATTTCAAGCTGGTGAAGGCGGCGCCGGTCGGCTCGGAAGAATTCGTCAAGGGCGTCGCCGCGTTCAACGCGGGCGACAACCAGGGCGCGGTCACGGCCTTCGAAGCGGCGGCCAGGAAAGCGCCCGACTCGCCGGAGATCAAGGTCAACCTCGCGCTGGCGTACCTGCGCGCGGGGCGATCGAGCGACGCGGTCTCCGAACTCGAGAAAGCGGCGGCCATGGCGCCCGGCAAGCCTCAGGTCCTGTTTCAGCTTGGCGGCGCGTACGTCGACGCCAAGATGAACGACAAGGCGATCGCCGCCTTCGAGGCGGGGCTGGCCAAGCAGCCGGATCTCGCCAACCCGCTGTCCTACGAGGCGACGATCACGCTGGGGGCGGTGTACTTCGCCGCCGGCCGGATTGACCCGGCGATCACGCGCTTCACGGCGGCGCTCGCGGCCAAGCCCGATGCGCCCGCGCCGAAACTGGGCCTCGCCAAGTGCCTGTTCAACAAGGGCGACACCGATCGGGCCCTTCAGCTCATGGAGCAGGTGGTGGCCTCGTCGCCCGGGACGCCCGAGGCAGCCGAAGCGGAGCAATTCCTCACCGCCATCAAGAAGACACCACGCCTGTGATCTGAGTCCTGCTCGGACGGAGCGGCCGGCCCGCATGCCGGCCGCTCCCCTTCGCGATCCTTCCCCGGTGGACTTTCGAAATCTCGGCTGCTAAGGTGTGGCGACTCTGCGCGCGCGGAGGGAGGATTCCATGCTGTCCACCGTGTCGAAGATCGCCCGCGTCGTGGTCCTGCTCTGCCTTGCGGCGTCACCACTGTCGGCGGAAGTCGTGCGGATCGACGTCCAGTCGCGCGGCGACGTGCTGAACGGCCAGCCGTTCGGCGCCGCCGGGCCGTACGAGAAGATCGCCGGCAAGATCTATTTCGCGGTCGATCCGTCGCTGCCCGCGAACCGGATCGTGGCCGACATCGACAAGGCCCCGCGCAACGCGAGCGGCAAGGTCGAGTTCTCGTCCGACTTCTTCCTCATCAAGCCAAAACGAATCGAGCGCGGCAACGGCGCCGTCCTCTACGAAGTGTCGAACCGCGGCGGCAAAGGGATGCTCGGCTTCTTCAATCACGCGGCGGGCAGCTCCGATCCGGCGACGGCGGCGCAGATGGGCGACGGCTTCCTGATGAACCAGGGCTTCACGCTGCTGTGGGTCGGCTGGCAGTTCGACGTGCCGCAGCGCGCCGGTCTCGTGCGCGTCTATCCGCCGACGGCGACCGACAACGGCAGGCCGATTCAGGGATTGGTGCGCAGCGACTTCGTCGTCACCGAGAAGGAAACCGATCACTCGCTCGCGGATCGCGATCACGCAGCGTACGCCGTCGTGAATCCGAACGCGCCTGAGAACGTCCTGACGGTGCGGGACACGGTCGAGGGGCCGCGCCGGATCGTGCCGCGCGATCAATGGAGCTTCGGCCGCGTTGAGAACGGCAGGGACGTCGCCGACCTGACGCGCGTGCACCTGGCGACGAAGTTCGAGCCGGGCAAGATCTACGAGGTCGTCTACACGGCGCAGAACCCGCCGCTCGTCGGACTCGGACCGGCGGCGATCCGCGACGTCATCTCGATGCTGAAGTACAAGTCCGCCGAGCCGCTCGGCATTCCGTCCGCCGCGATCACCCGCGCGCTGGGATTCGGCATCTCGCAGAGCGGACGCTTCCTGCGCACGTACCTCTATTACGGATTCAATCGGGATGAAGGCAACCGCAAGGTGTTCGACGGCGTGATCGCGCACGTCGCGGGCGCCGGCCGCGGCAGCTTCAATCACCGCTTCGCGCAGCCATCGCGCGACGGCCACCCGTACCTCAACTTCTTCTACCCGACCGACATCTTCCCGTTCACCGATGCGCCGGAGAAGGATCCCGAGACCGGCGTGACCGATGGACTGCTGACGCACGCCGGATCGCCGGACCTGCAGCCGAAGGTCTTCTACACGAACTCGGAGTACGAGTACTGGGGCCGCGCGGCGTCGCTCATCCACACGACGATCGACGGCGCGAGCGACGCGCCGCTGATGGACAACGTGCGGATCTATCTGCTGACGGCGGGCCAGCACGGGCCGGCCGGATTCCCGCCGACGCAGACGATCGGCCAGCAGCGCAACAACCCGCTCGACTACCGTTGGGCGATGAAAGCGCTTCTGCTAGCGATGGACCGGTGGACCGCGGACGGCACGCTGCCGCCGCCGAGCAAGTATCCGAAGATCGCCGACGGCACGCTCGTGGCGCCCGACAGGCTGAAGTTCCCGAAGGTGCCCGGCATCACGACGTCGACCGCCGTGCATCGCGCGTATCACGCCGACTACGGTCCGCGCTTCGCCACCGAGGGCGTCGTGACGATCGAGCCGCCGAAGATCGGGACGGCGTTTCCGATCCTCGTCCCGCAGGTGGACGCGGACGGCAACGGCACGGCCGGCATCCGGATGCCGGAGCTGTCCGTGCCGCTCGCGACCTACACCGGATGGAATCTGTTCAACGATCGATCCGGTCCGACCGACGTGCTCTCGAGCATGCAGGGCTCCTTCATTCCGCTCGCGCGCAGCGGCGCCGACCGCAAGCGGAGCAACGACCCGCGCGCGTCGATCGAAGAACGCTACCGCGACAAGGATCAATACGTCGGGCTCGTCACCAAGGCGGCACTCGAGTTGATCGATCAGCGGTACCTGCTCGCCGAGGATCTCGCTGCCGTCGTGCGCGACGCGGGCCGCCACTGGGACTACGCGGCGACAGCCGCGACGCCGTCCACGGCTGGACGCTAGATACGTGGCGTCCGGCTTCGGCCGGACCAGGAGATCTTCATGCGTGCTTGTCTGCGGCACTATGCGTGGTGATCTTCGCCGGCGTGATGTGGATGGACGGCCGCGCGCAGACCGCCCGGTCCCATCGCCAGCGGCGCGCACCGGTTCGAGAAGGTCGCCGACGGCATCTACTACGCGACCGCGTCGGGGACGACGAACGTCGGCGCCAACTCGTCCATCCTTGTTGATGATGACGAGGCGCTCGTCATCGACTCCGAGATCACGCCGGCCGCGGCGCGCGCGCTCGTCGCGGATCTGATCGCGACGTCCGCGAACTACGTAACGTGACAGCAACGCTCGGCCAACCCGTTGTCCCGCCAGGCGGCGGGTTGGCCCTTTGCACACTTTCCGCCTTTCCTGCTTGCGTTCGGTCGGCGCGGCTGCCGATACTGTTCCCTCCCCCACGGTTCAACCAGAGACAGCCACCGATCAACAGCGCATGCTGCTCCAACTCTTCGTCATGGCGTACGCGGCGGTGTTCGCCGCCGAGGTTCTCGGGGACAAGCTGCTCTACACGACCGGCGTGCTGGCCACACGGTATCGCACGCTCCCGATGATGAGCGGCATCGCGCTCGCCTTCATGGCGAAGATGGCGGTCGCCGTCGCGGTCGGACAGGCCGTGACCGCGCTGCCGCCCGCCGCGATCGCCGTGATGACCGCGGCCAGCTTCTGCTGGATCGCGTCGCGCTTCTGGAGCGGCGACGACGAGGCCGGGCGCGACGAGCCGGCGCGCGTCGTGAGCTCGGGATCGGAGGCGGCGATGGTTTCGTTCGCGTCCGTCTTCTTCACGGAGTGGGGCGACGTCGGTCAACTGACGGCGGCCACGCTCGCGCTGCAGCTGCACGCGCCCACGATCGTCTGGATCGCCGCGGTGGCCGCGATGCTCACGAAGGCCACGCTCGCAGCGGCGCTCGGCGTGAGGCTCCGGTTGTGGGTCGGACGGTCGCTCTCGCGGCGCACCGTGCGCGTCGGCGGCCTGACGCTCGTGATCGCCCTCGCGGTGTTGTCGGTGGTGGAAGCGCTCGGCACGCCGCGGTAGCGGCGTGAACGAACGCGGCTCACGCTCGGAGGTGGAGTGATGCGACGTCCAGGCGACAAGACCGCGGGGCCTCCCGGCGGGCGGGCGGCCGCGCGGTTGCGGATGTTCGAACAGGCGCGCCGGCCGGCGGCGGGTCCGGCGGCGGCGAAGTCCGGCGGCACGACGCGACGATCCGCGGCGCGCCGCGCGAAGAAAGACTCGGGACGAGGAGGACAGAAATGAAAACCAGACAAGAAGCGCGCGCCAGAAAGCCGAAGCGGCCTGGCGGCAAGGTGCTGCAGCGTCTGTTCGCGTTCCTCGGCAGGCGCAATCCCGCGCTCAACGATCCGATCGTCGCCACGGTCGCCGTGCCGCGCGCCGTGCGGCAGAAGACGAGCCTGACGAAGAAGGCGATGCGCGCGAAACAGGTGACGGCCGCGAGCGCCAGTCGCACGCGTCGGCCTCACGGCCCGACGCATGCGTTCGCCGCCGCGATGATCAAGGCCGCGAAGAAACTCGGCGCGTCGAAACCGCGCCGCGCCCAGCGGCGGGGGAAGGCCAAGGTGCTCCCGGCTGGCGTGCTGGCGCCGTGGCAGTCGATCGGGCCGACCGGCATTCCGAACGGACAGACCTACGGCACCAATCGCGTCACGGTCGCCGGCCGCGTCTCCAGCGTCGCGGTCGATCCGGGCAATCCCAAACATCTGCTCGTCGGCGGCGCCGGCGGCGGCATCTGGGAAAGCGCCGACACCGGAGGCACGTGGACGCCGCGGACGGATCTGATGCCGTCGCTCGCCATCGGCGCCATCACGTTCGATCCGTCGGCGCCGAGCCGCGTGTACGCCGGCAGCGGTGAAGGGAACTTCTATTCCCAACTCGGCGCCGGCGTGTTCAAGTCCACCAACGGCGGCACGACGTGGACCGTGGCTGCGTCCGCACCGTTTGTCGGCGTCGGCTTCTACGATCTCGTCGTCGATCCGAAGACGCCAGCGGTACTCTACGCGGCGACGACCGCGGGATTCTTCAAGTCCACCAACAGCGGCGCGTCGTGGACCGTGAAGCGCGCCGTCGGCTGCTGGGACATCAGCGTGCACCCGAACGGCGGCGCGGTCGAGATTCTCGCCACGTTCGCCGACGGCCTGTTCGTGTCGACCAACGGCGGCACCTCGTTCACCGCCGTCGCACTGCCCTCCAAGCCGGCGGGCGCCTGGGTGCGGCTCGTCGTCGATCGCGTCGCCGCGTCGCCGGACGTCGCGTACGTGTTCGGCGCCATCGGCACAGTCGCGTACCTCTGGCGTCGATCCGGGACGACGTGGAGGAAGATCACGACGCCGCCGAAGCTCGACACGAGCCAGGCGTGGTACGACTGGTACGTCGCGGCCACGCCCAACAGCGTGAATCAGGTGTTCCTCGGCGCGATCGAAGGCTGGCGCGGCGACCAGAGCGGCACGACGTGGAAGTGGACGAACATCATCACCCAGGGCAGCAACAGCATCCATCCCGATCAGCACTGCCTCGCGTTCTCGCCCGGCAACCCGAAGATCATCTACGCCGGCAACGACGGCGGCCTGTTCCGGTCGGGGACCAGCGGCGCAGGATGGACCTCGTTGAACAAGGGGCTCGGCATCACGGAGATGGAGTACCTCGCGTCGGATCCGACGACGTCGAAGTGGCTGATGGCGGGCCTGCAGGACAACGGGACCATCCGCTATACGGGCGGGCCGACGTGGGATCACATCGCCGACGGCGACGGCGGCGACTGCGGCGTCAATCAGTTCAATCCGAATATCGTGTATCACTCTTACTACGACGTGTCGCTGGAACGCTCGACGAACAAGGGCGACACATGGACGGACATGGCGCCGCCGAATCTGCCGTCGCTCTTCTATCCGCCGGTCGAAGTGTTCGGACCGACGGTGGCGATCGGCGCGACGTCGCTGGCGGTCACCCGGACCGGCGTGCCGCCGTGGAAGACCGTCGCGCTCGGGCTGGCCGCACAGGAATTTCCGTCGGCGATGCGGGCGATCGACGCATCGACGATCATCATCGGCACGACCAGGGGGCGCATGCTGAAGATGGTCTGGAGCGGGTCCGCGTGGAGCAAGACGCAGTTGACGTCGCCCGCGCCTCGCTACATCAGCTGCATTGCCGTCGATCCGAGCAACCCGCAGCGGTACTGGATCACGATGTCGCAGCTGGGCGGCGCGCTCGTCTATCGCTCGGATAACGCCGGCGTCTCGTGGGTGAACTGCACCGCGAATCTGCCCGGCATCCCGATGAACGCGGTCGTCGTGGATCCGGCCAGCTTCAAACGCGTGTGGGTGGCGGCCGATCTGGGCGTGTATCAGACGGTCGATCTGGGCGCGAGCTGGGGGGCCTTCACGGACGGCCTGCCCAATGCGCTCGCGGCCGATCTGATCTTCCACAAACAGGATCGCGTGCTCGTGTGCGCGACGCGGAATCGCGGCGCGTGGATTCGATCCGTGCCGTAGGCGCGACTCCGGTGCCCCTCGGGTATAATCCGCGGCCATGGCACCGACGCTTGACGAACTCGACGCACGGCTTCGAGAGCTCGAAGCCGTGCAGCAGTTGATCCTGCGCATCCTCTCCACGACCAAGCCGCTCGACAACGTGCTCGAACAGTACGGCGCGACCGACACGCAGGAGCGCGCGTTCTACGCGCTGCTGGACGACATGGCCGCCCGCGCGCACGGGAAGGAGCAGGACCGGCCGACGTTCGCGTACTTCGTGATGAGGGTACAGGAGATCTTCCCCGAGCTGCGCCACGACCGCGACTTCATCAATCTGCTGGTCGACACGATGCGCATGGAGCGCCCCGCCTACCGCCAATTGTCCGCGTACGTAAAGGCCCACGGCTGGCCGTCGTGGAGCTGATCGGCATTCATCTTGCTAACTGCCCTGACGGGAGTCACAATGTGACGAGAGCCCGGCAGTCATGAATACGTCCGAGATTCGGCCTGCGTCGGTTCCCGCGTCCGCGCTGCTCAGCACGTGGACTGAGCACGACTGGCGCGACGGCCTCAAGCTGGACGAACTGTCCGCCCTCGATCGCGTCATCGCCCACACCTGCTACAGCACCTACGAAATCATCGTCGTGTCGCCTTCGACCGGGGAAATCCTCGTGCGGGGCGGGCAGTTCTTCCCGGAGTTCGCGCCAGCGCGGCTCGCCGGCGCGTCGCTCGGCGGCAGCCTGCTGAAGATGCGCAGCATGTACGTCGGCTTCCGCATCGAGCTGGCCCTCGACGGCCGCGTCATCATCACCAGCCCGGTCCGCACGCTCGCCGTCGAGCCCGCGTCGGTCCGCGCCGGTGAGCTCATGTAAACGCTCCCTCCTCCGGTTCCACGTTGAACCGTCGCACTTTTCTCTGCAGCGTCACCCTCGCGTTGTCGGTCGCGGTGTCGTGCGCCAGGCCGGCGCCCGCGCCGATCCTGATCCTGGTGTCGTTCGACGGGTTCCGCGCGGTTGATATCGACCGGCTGCCCGTGCCGAATCTGCGCGCGCTCGCCGCGCGCGGCGTCCGCGCCAAGGCGCTGATCCCCTCGTTTCCGCTGCTGACGTTTCCGAATCACTACACGCTCGTCACCGGCCTCTACCCCGAGCATCACGGCATCGTCGGCAACGTGATCGTGGACCCGTCGTTTCCAGAGCGGTTCTCGATGTCGGCGAAGACCGCGAAGGATCCGCGCTGGTGGGGCGGCGAACCGATCTGGGTGACGGCGATTCGACAGGGCCGCCGCGCGGCGACGATGTTCTGGCCGGGATCGGAGGTGGCGATCGGCGGCGTGCGCCCGACGTTCACGGTGCCCTACGACAAGAAGATGCCCAGCGCGGATCGCGTGACGCAGGTGCTGACGTGGCTCGCCCTGCCGGAGGATCAGCGGCCGTCGTTCGTCAGCCTGTACTTCGAGGAGATCGATTCCGCGTCGCACGATCACGGACTCGAGACGCCGGAGATGACGGCCGCCGCGACGCATCTCGACGCGGCGCTCGGCCAGCTCGAAGCCGGCGTGACGCGTCTCGGACTGGACGATCGCACGACGATCGTCGTCGCGTCGGATCACGGGATGGCGCCGCTCTCGAAGGACCGCGTGATCTTCCTGGACGACGACATCGACGTCAGCACGGTGGACATCGTCGAATCGACGGCGCTGCTCGAGCTCTGGCCGAAGGACGGCGACGTCGATCGCCTGTATCGCGAGCTGCACGGCCGGCATCCCCAACTCGCGATCTACAGGCGCGAGGAGACGCCGGACTGGCTGCACTATCGTGACAACCCGCGGATCCCGTCCATCGTCGGCATCCCTGATGAAGGCTGGGCCGTGATGACGCACGCGCGCTTCGAGCGGAAATTCGATCCGGCGACGCACGGCTGGGATTCCAGCCATCCGGCGCTGCACGCGCTGTTCGTGGCCGCGGGACCGGCGGTCCGCCGCGGCGTCGTCGTCGAGCCGTTCGCGAACGTCCACGTCTACGATTTCCTCTGCGCCGTGCTGAAGCTGACGCCGGCGCCCAACGACGGAAATCCCGCCGTCACGCGCGCCTTCCTGCGGTAGACTCTCGCCAACGAAACACCGAATTGGGTAATCGGGTGACCGGGTAATCGTGTAGCTGAGTGGAGGACGAGATGGGCAAGGTGAATCTTGGTCGCGTCATCCTTGGGGGGTTGCTCGCGGGACTGATCATCAACGCCAGCGAGTTCGTCCTGAACACGTACGTGGTCGGCGCCGACATGGACGCGGCGATGAAGGCGATGAACAAGCAGATGGACAACTCGATGATCGGCTGGTTCGTGATCGCGGGCTTCGCGCTCGGCATCCTCGCCGTGTGGTTGTACGCGGCGATCCGCCCGCGCTTCGGCCCCGGCGTCAAGACCGCCGTCATGGCCGCGCTCGCGGTGTACTTCCTCTCGTACGTCTATCCGAGTGTATTCGTCGGCGCGATGCAGCTCTTCCCCGGGCGCGTGCTGATCATCAGCTTGTGCTGGGGCATTGTGGAGATCATCGTCGCGTCGATCGCGGGCGCCTGGCTGTATACAGAGCGCTGACAGGTCCGGCTGAAGCCGGACACCACGACGCTCGTGGCGTCCGCCTTTAGGCGGACCTATCGCCGCCGTAGCGCCAGGATTAGCGTCGCCTCGGCCGCGGACTCCACCGCGCGTTCGCTGAACGGCAGCGGGATGGACCTCCCCGTTGCCCACTCGGCTGCGAGATCCTTGAAGTGCGCGCTGTCGGGCGACTCCGACTGCCCCGGCGCGTTCATCCCCGTCCAGTGATCCCATTCCGTCGAGCCCGCGCCGACGCGGAGTGTCGGAGCCGGCGGCACCGGCATCGTCAGCGGCCCGATGTTGAAGCGGGCGCGCGTCCCGGCGCTGATGGCCAGCGGATGCGCGAACACGACCGCCGATGTGTCAGTGGTCCGGCTGAAGCCGGACCCCGCAGATCCTGAAGGCACGCCGCGCAGCGGCGGCAATGAGGATCGATCCGCGTTCAGCGCCCGCAGCGCGGAGACCGCGCCTCGCTCGACTCCGCGCCAGCGCATCACATACGCGACGTGCCGTTCGCGCTCGGTCGCGATGATGACGCCGCGCGCCGTGTAGTCGGACTCGAACACGAACGGATCCGTGCGGCCCTTCACGACCACGGCGTCCTTGACGACAACCGTGTCGATCCACCGCCCGCCCTCGTCTATCTGATGCGCGGTGTCCGGATTGACCTTCACGACGTCCACCGCCGGCGCGGCGACGCGCGCCGACGTCGCATCCCAGGCGACATGCTCGTCGTGCCCCATCGCTACGCCGGGCATCCACGGCGCCGTCGCCCCGATCAGGTTCCAGCCGGGCGCGTGCAGATGGATCAAATAATGTCGCGACGGATGATCAAGACGAGTCTGGTCGGGCTGAAGACGGACGCCACGTACTGCGTCACGCGAGTCCGCGCCATTCGTGGTGTCCGGCTTCAGCCGGACCGTCTTGACGTCTGCCGCCAGGCTGACGAAGAACGGCGGCGCGCCCACGCGGCGCAGCGCGTCCGCCAAGACGTCGATTGCCTCTGGTCCGGCTGAAGCCGGACGCCACGTGCTGAAGTCGATTGCGCCGCGGCTCTCGACGAACAGATCCGTGCGATTGAGGAGATCGGCCGGCATCCACAATTCCGGCTTCCAGCCGGCGAGCGCGAACGCTTCAGGCGGACGCTCGCGCGCGAGGGCGACCCACGCGTTGACGCCGCGCACGAACGCCGTCGCGACAGCCTTCGCGTCGGGCCCGTAGCTCGCCCACTCGGCGTCGAGATCGCCGCGGTACTGCACGCGCCGCGTCATCGCGTCGCGCTCGATGAAGTTCGCGCCGAGCACCTGCGACAGCCGCCCCTGTACCGACCGCCGCCACAGATCCATCTGGAACAGGCGGTCCTGCGCCTGCACGAAGCCCTGCGCGAAGAACAGATCGTCGCGCGACTCCGCGTGGATGTGCGGCACGCCCCAGCGATCGCGGACGATGCGGACGGGAGACGAAAGACCTTCGAGGGACAGCGTGCCGGACACCTGCGCGACAAGCGGTGGAGGGCTGGGCGCGTTGCTGCAGGCCGGGAGAACACCGAGGGTGATGAGCACACAAAGAAAGAAGGGCCACCGAGACTCGGAGACACAGAGAGTACTTGAGTACACTGCCCTCATGGCGCTAAAGGAATCGCTGCTGGCTGATTTCGATCATGAAATGGCAACGACACGGCGGCTGCTCGAACGCGTGCCGGACGACCGGCTGTCCTGGAAGCCGCACGCGAAATCGATGACGCTCGGCGCCCTCGCGATGCACCTGTGCAGTATTCCCCAATGGGGCGGCACGATTCTCAACGATTCGTTCTTCGATCTGCTCGCCTCGCCGCCGAACCGTGAGGATGCGACGTCACGCGCCGCCATCCTCGCGGCGTTCGATGACACGGTGAAAAAGACGCGCGCGGCGATGGACAAGACCGACGCGGAGCTGCAAGCGCTCTGGACGCTCAAGCGCGGGGACCAGGAAGTGTTCACGCTGCCGCGCATCGCCGCCGTCCGCAGCTTCATCCTCCACCACATCATCCATCATCGCGGCCAACTCAGCGTCTATTTGCGGCTGAACGACATCCCCGTTCCCTCGATCTACGGACCATCGGCAGACGAGGGATGACTTTCTCATGATCGCCGTACAGACAAAGGGCGGGTCCCTTCGGACCCGCCCTGATTGTGCCGTGTGCTTCTCGTCCAGAACGACCCGGCCTACTTCTCCTGCTGCTGAGACGACGTCGCCGGGATCTCGACGACCGTGCTCCAGAAGCCGATCATCATCTCTTCCCACGTCTGATCGCCCCAGTGCACGTCCTTGGCCGGATCCGGATTGAACTTGTTGCCGGTCGAGTTGTCGAAGTGCGCGATGACCTCGACCTTCGTGCCCTTCGGCAGCGTCTTCGCCTCCGCGAGCTGATACGTAATCTGCCAGTTGAAGTCGTACTTCGGCACCGACAGCAGAACCTCGTCCTTGCCGTCCGGATAGTGCGCGATGTAGGTCATGTCCTTGCCGCGCACGTGCATGTGCGGCGTCAGCGACGTCAGCACCGTGTCGCGCTGCAGGATCTGCGTCGCGCGAACTTCGTGGTTGCCGTCGCCGGCCGGAATGACGAAGCGCGGGTTGAGCGCGAGCCCGCCCGCGGCCTGCTTCTTCGGCGGCTGCTTCGCGTAGATGATGCCGACCTTCGTGCGATCGGTCGCCGCCGTTCCGTTGGTCGTGTAATGCATCTGCAGGATCAGATCCGACTTGCCGGTCAGATGCCGCGCGACGCCCTCGGGGAAGACCAGGCCCGGCTTGTTCGGCGTGACGCCGCCGATGTTGGTCGGCCCGAGCACCGCGCCTTCTTTGATCGGCTCGCCTGACGGCTGCGTGAACGCGATGACGTGGTGCACGTGCCCGCGCGCCTCGGGGACGATCTCAATCGCCTGAATCCACTTGTCCTCGGGCAGATTCATCGGCACGCGCATGTACTTGTAGTCAATCGTGCCGGTCGCCGGAATCTCGAACGCCGTTTCCATCTGGAAGACCGCGTCCGGCTTGCCGATCGTCCAGCCGTCCACGAACTTCGGCGCCACGGGCAGATCCTTGTCGTCGCCCTTCGGCGCGCCCGCGTCGACCCACGCGACGATCGTCGCGATGTCTTTCTCCGCGAGACTGGGATCGTTCCTGAACACGCCGTGCGCCGGGTCGGCGCCCCACGGCGGCATCGCGCGCGAGACGACGCGCTGCTTGATCGATTTCGCCCAGGGCCGTGCGTCTTCGTACGACATCAGCGACATCGGCGCGAACATCGTCGGCCGGTGGCACTCGACGCAGCTCTTGTAGAAAATGGGCGCCACGTCCTTCGTGAACGTGACCGCGGTTCCAGCGGGCGCGCCAGCCGCGAGCGCCGCGGACGGCAGTCCGGCCAGCACCGCGAAGACGGCCAACATACGGTTTCGTCGCATTGCCCCCTCCTGAGTCCTGTAATTATGGTACGAATCTTCCTGTAATGGGCCCCAGACGTCCCGATCTGCCGATTTTCCGGCAGAAGGGCGTCCGCGGAGGGCCCCGTGCCACGAATTCTGGCGAAAGAGACGCTTGCGCCCGACGTCGTGCGATTCTGGATTGAAGCCCCGGCCATCGCCAAAAAGCGCCGGCCCGGGCAGTTCGTCATCATCCGCACGGACGAGACCGGCGAGCGGATTCCACTCACCATCGCCGACGCCGACACGGCGCGCGGCGCCATTGCCCTGATCGTTCAGGGCGTCGGCAAGAGCACCCACAAGCTGAACCGCCTCGAGCCCGGCGACACGATATTGGACGTCGCCGGTCCGCTTGGTCAGCCGACGCACATCGAGCCGGGCATGCGCGTGTGCTGCGTCGGCGGCGGGATCGGCACCGCGGTCGTCTACCCGATCGCGGCGGGCGTGAGAGCCGCGGCCGGCCGTGTCGCCGCGATCGTCGGCGCGCGGACCAAAGACCTGATCATCCTCGAGCGCGAGATGGCGGCGGTCGCCGAGCCCTGCATCATCACGACCGACGATGGGAGCCATGGACGCAAGGGACTGGTGACCGAAGCGCTGCGCATGCTGTTCGCGGAAGGCTATGAATTCGACGAGGTCGTGGCGGTCGGCCCGCTGCCGATGATGCAGGCGGTGTGCGCGGTCACCAGGCCGCTCGGCGTGAAGACGATCGTCAGCCTCAATCCCATCATGGTCGACGGCACCGGCATGTGCGGCGGGTGCCGCGTGACGATCGGCGGCGAGCAGAAGTTCGTCTGCGTCGACGGACCAGAATTCGACGGCCATCAGGTGGACTTCGCTGAGGTCGCCGCGCGGCTGCGCGCGTATCGCGAGGACGAAGCCACGGCAATGGATCGCTATCGCGCGGAGCTGGCCGCGCCACAGAGGTAGCGCAGGCCGTCAAGCCTGCCTGGAGCGGAGATGGCGAAAAAAATCGGACAGAAGACGAAGACGCCGATGCCGCATGTCGATCCCGGAGTGCGGCGGCATTCGTTCGGCGAGGTGGCGACCGGCTACTCCGTCGAGCTCGCGCGCCAGGAAGCCGCGCGCTGCATCGAGTGCAAGAACATGCCGTGCGTCGCGGGCTGTCCCGTCGAGATCGACATCCCGGCCTTCGTCAGGCAAGTGGCGGCCGGCGACTTCGACGGCGCGTTCCAGACGCTCAGCGCGAAGAACCTGCTGCCGGCCGTCTGCGGCCGTGTCTGCCCGCAGGAAGATCAGTGCGAGAAGGTCTGCACGCTCGGCGTGCGCTTCGAGCCGGTCGCGATCGGACGCCTCGAGCGGTTCGTCGCCGATTACGCCGCGCTGATGCACCTCAGCGACACCGCCGCGCCGGCCGCGCCGAGCGGGCGCAAGGTCGCGATCGTCGGGTCGGGACCCGCGGGGCTGACGGCGGCGGCCGATCTCGCCAAGCTCGGTCACAGCGTGACGATCTTCGAAGCGCTGCACAAGGCGGGCGGCGTTCTCATGTACGGCATTCCGGAGTTTCGTCTCCCGAAGACGATCGTCCAGGGCGAAATCGAAAAGCTGACCGGACTCGGCGTCGACATCAAGACGAATCACGTCATCGGCCGGACGTTCACGATCGACGAGCTGTTCAGCGAGCTCGGCTTCGACGCGCTGTTCATCGGCACGGGCGCCGGTCTTCCCCACTTCCCGTCGATCCCGGGCGTCAACCTCATCGGCGTGTTTTCGGCGAACGAGTACCTCACGCGATCGAACCTGATGAAGGCGTATCGCTTCCCGGAACACGACACGCCGATCGTCCGCGGAAAGAACGTGGCCGTGATCGGCGGCGGCAACACCGCGATGGATTCGGTGCGGACAGCGCTGCGCCTCGGCGCGGAGCACGCGTACCTGATCTACCGGCGGTCGCGCGATGAGATGCCGGCGCGCGCGGAAGAAGTCGAGCACGCCGAGGAAGAAGGCGTGGAGATCGTGCTGCTGGCCGCGCCGACGGAATTGCTCGGCAACGAGAAGTCGCGCGTGCGCGCGATGCGCTGCGTGAGGATGGCGCTTGGCGAGCCGGATCAATCAGGACGCCGGAGCCCGGTGCCGATCGCCGGATCGGAATTCGAGATCGCGGTGGACACGGTCGTCTTCGCCGTCGGTCAGGGCGCCAATCCGTTGATTCGCTCGACGACGCCGGATCTGCCCGTGACGAAGTGGGGCTACATCGTGGCCGATCCGGAAACCGGCGCGACGCAGAAGCCCGGCGTCTTCGCGGGCGGCGACATCGTCACCGGCGGCGCGACCGTCATTTCCGCCATGGGCGCCGGACGCCGCGCGGCGCGCGCCATCGACGCGTATCTTCATCGTCTGCCGGCCGGCGGTCACGCGGCGGCGGATGCCTTCATCTCGACGTGACCGCGGGGGAATTGGAGCTCAGCTATGCGGAAGATGATCGCGCTCGGTATCGTCCTGGGGTTGGGCCTCGCGGCGACCGCGGCGGCGCAGGATGCGAAGGCGAAGGGTGAAAAACTCTACGCCGATCAGAAGTGCGCCATGTGCCACTCGATCGGCGACAAGGGCAACAAGAAGGGACCGCTCGACGGCGTCGCCGGCAAGCTCTCGGCGGATGAACTGCGCCAGTGGATCGTGGACGCGAAAGGGATGACCGCGAAAACGAAATCGACGCGCAAGCCCGACATGAAGAACTACGCGCTGCCGAAGGAAGACGTCGACGCGCTCGTGGCCTACATGCAGACGTTGAAGAAATAGGGCGATGCCCTACTGCCGTGCGCTCGGCGAAGTGGCGCGCACGGTCGGATACTTGATCCCGAGCTGTTCCAGATAATTCTTGTACTTCGTCGGATCGTAGTAGTACTTCTTCATCTCCGGCCGGTACTTGGCCATGATCTGCGCGTTCAGCCAGATCGCCGGCGTGTCCTCGGGACGCATCAGCGGGATGTACTTCACGTTCTTCGTCTGGACGTTTCTGAAGTAATCCCACGCCTGCGTCACGAGCTCGGGCTTCATCAGAAAATCGATCACCGTCAGCGCGACGACTTTCGCGCCGGCCTGAATGCCCTTGTGCGCGATCGGCGTCGCCATCGAGATCGCGTTCGCCCAGTTGTGGCCCGGACCGGCGGCCATGTTCGACGGATAACGCAGTGTCACCGTCGGCACGTTCCACGAAATGTCGCCGATGTCATCGGAGCCGCCGCCGCGTTTCTCCTCGTCTGGAATGGACTCGCGGCCGCGCAGCGGCTGCAGCTTCGTCGCGAGCCCGACCTCCGGCACCTTCAGCTCGTGCTGCAGCGCCGTGGCCAGCGTCTGATCGGCTTCGCTCCATTGCGGCAGGCCGACCTTTTCGATGTTGGCGTGCATCACTTCCGCGATCGTCTTGTTGAAGTGGCCGGGCCACGCTGAACCGAGAATCCGCATCGAGACCTCGGTGTCGGTCATCAACGCGGCCGCCCTGGCCATGCGATCGCCGATCTCGTTCATCTCCTTGATGTGCGGATAGTCGGTCTCCCGGAAGTAGTACCAGACCGACGCGTTCGGCGGGACGACGTTGGGCTGATCGCCGCCGTTGGTGATGACGTAGTGCGAGCGCTGCTGCAGGCGCAGGTGCTCGCGGCGGAAGTTCCAGCCGACGTCCATCAGCTCGACCGCGTCCAGCGCGGAGCGGCCGCGCCACGGCGCGCTCGCGGCGTGCGCGCTCTCGCCCTTGAAGCTGTACTCGACCGACACGAGGCCGTTCTGATTGCCGTCGCCCCAGGTGACGCCGAGGTTCTCGCCGACGTGCGTGAAGATCGAGATGTCCACGTCCTTGAACATCCCGGCGCGCACGTAGTACGCCTTCGTGCCGACGAGCTCCTCGGCGACGCCAGGCCAGAGCATCAGCGTGCCCTGCAGGTGCTGCTGCTCCATCACCTTCTTCACCGCCAGCGCGGCCGCAATCTGGAGCGGCATGCCGGAGTTGTGGCCCTCGCCGTGGCCGGGCGCGCCTTCGATGATCGGATCGTGATACGCGACGCCCGGCTTCTGTGACGCCTGCGGGATGTCGTCGATGTCCGAGCCGAGCGCGATCACCGGCTTGCCGTTGCCCCAGCGCGCGGTCCACGCGGTCGGAATTCCCGCGACGCCTTCCTGAATCGTGAAGCCGTTCTGCCGCAGGATGTTCGTCAGGAACTTCGACGTCTCGAACTCCTGGAAGCCGAGCTCGGCGAAGCTGAACACCGAGTCGTTCCACTTCTGGATGTTCTCCTGCATCCCGTCGACCTCGAGGCCGACGTTCTGCTTGAACTGATCCAGTTGCGGCGTCGAGGAAGAGGCCGCGGCCGGCGCCGGACGGGGCGCCTGTGCGTCGAGTGACACGACCGCGACGACCGCGGCAACAAGAAATGACCAACGGATCATTTGTCCTTTTCTCCTTCAGCCATCGGCCTTCAGCCATCAGCCATCTATTTCTTCGGCTTCTCCGTCGTCGGGTACTTGATCCCGAGCTGATCCAGGTACGTCTTGTACTTGCTCGGGTCGTAGTAGTACTTCTTCATCTCCGGACGGTATTTCTCCATCCGTTCCTTGTTCAACCAGATCGCGGGCGTGTCCTCGGGCCGCAACAGCGGGATGTACTTCTTGTCTTTCGTCTGCACGTTCCTGAAGTAATCCCACGCCTGCGTCACGAGCTCGGGGCGCGTCAGGAGATCGATCACCGTCAGCGCGACGACCTTCGCGCCGTACTGAATGCCCTTGTGCGCGATCGGCGTCGCCATCGAGATCGCGTTCGCCCAGTTGTGTCCCGGTCCGGCCTGGATGTTCGACGGGTAGTTGAGCGTCACCGTCGGCACGTTCCAGGAAATGTCGCCGATGTCGTCGGAGCCGCCGCCGCGCTTTTCTTCGTCCGGAATCACTTCGCGGCCGCGCAGCGGCTGGATCTTGGTCGAGAGGCCCGTCTCGGGCACCTTCATCTCGCGCTGCACGGCCTTGGCGAGCGCAATGTCCGCGTCGCTCCACACCGGCAGCCCGACCTTTTCGATGTTCGCGTGCATGACTTCGGCGACGGTCTTGTTGAAATGGCCGGGCCACGCCGAGCCGAGCACGCGCATCGAGACCTCGGTGTCGGTCATCATCGTGGCGCCCTTGGCCATGTTGTTGCCGATCTCCCACAGTTTCTTGATTTCCTCGTAGCTCGTTTCGCGGAAGTAGTACCAGACCGACGCGTTCGGCGGGACGACGTTCGGCTGATCGCCGCCGTTGGGGATCACGTAGTGCGAGCGCTGCTGCAGGCGCAGGTGCTCGCGGCGGAAGTTCCAGCCGACGTCCATCAGCTCGACGGCGTCGAGCGCCGAGCGTCCGCGCCACGGCGCGCCGGCGGCGTGCGCGCTCTCGCCCTTGAAGTCGTACTCGACCGACACCATGCCGTTGCCGCCGCTGTCGCCCCAGCTCACCTGCATGCCGGCGCCGACGTGCGCGAAGATGCAGATGTCCACGTCCTTGAAGGCGCCGGCGCGCACGTAATACGCCTTGGTCCCGAGCAGCTCCTCCGCGACGCCCGGCCAGATCTTCAGCGTGCCCTGCAGGTGCTGCTGCTCCATGATCTTCTTGACCGAGAGCGCCGCCGCGATCTGCATCGGCATGCCGGAGTTGTGGCCCTCGCCGTGGCCCGGCGCGCCTTCGATGATCGGCTCGTGCCACGCGACGCCGGGTTTCTGCGACGCCTGCGGGATGTCGTCGATGTCGGAGCCGAGCGCGATGACGGGCTTGCCGCTGCCCCAGGTCGCCATCCACGCCGTCGGCACGCCGGCGAGGTTCTCCTGAATCGAGAAGCCGTTCTGCCGGAGGATGCCGGTCAGGAACTTCGACGTCTCGAATTCCTGGAATCCGGGTTCAGCGAAGCTGAACACCATGTCGTTCCACTGCTGCAGGTTTTCTTTCATCCCGTCGACTTCGAGGCCGACGTCGTTCTTGTACTTGTCGAACGTCGGATTCGGCGGCAGCGAGAACGGCGGCCCCGCGGGCGCGGGCTCCTGGCCTCTCCCGCGTTGCGCCAACGGTGACGGCGCGGTGATGGACACGGTGACGAGCGTCGCGAGCGCGATGATCGAGAGACGTCGGACGGACATGAACAACCTCCGCATGGCTTATGGCTGAGGGCTAATGGCTATGGCGAATGGGATTCTAACCTGAGAGTCCATACCATCAGCCATCAGCCATGACGGTTATGATCAAGCGGTGACTCACTTCGTCCCGCGAGCGTCCCTCACCAACGGCCACTGGATGACGCTCTACGCGTGGGGCAACCCGCGGTACTTTCCGCGGCTGCCGCCGCCGACGCGGCGTGTGTTCGAAGTCGCGCCGGCGACGCGCGTTGTCGCCGATTGTCACTGGCACGCGCGCGCGTGGGAGCGTCCGACACTTTTGGCGCTTCACGGGCTGAACGGATCGAGCGACGCGCACTACATGAAGGGGCTCGCCGCGAAAGCCTTCGGGCGCGGCATGAACGTCGTCCGGCTCAACCAGCGCAACTGCGGCGACACCGAGCACCTGTCCGAAGGGCTGTTTCATTCCGGGCTGACGGCGGATGCCGCGCACGTCGTGCATGAGCTGACCACGATCGACGGTCTGCCGGCGATCGCGGTGGCCGGCTACTCGCTCGGCGGCAATCTCGCGCTGAAGCTCGCGGGCGAGTACGGCGCGTTCGCGCCGAAGGCGCTCGTCGGCGTCGCGGCCGTGTCGCCGATCATCGAGATCAGCGAGTGCACGCGCGCACTGGAGCGGAAGGAAAACGTCCTCTATCAGTGGAACTTCGTGCGCGACCTCAAGCGCCGCATGCGGCGCAAGGACCGCTTTCAGCCGGGACGCTTCGATCTCTCGAGGCTCGACAGAATCAAGACCGTGCGCGAGTTCGACGAGGTCTACACGGCGCCGTACTTCGGCTTTCGCGGCGCCGAGGATTACTACCACCGCGCGAGCGCGATGCGCCTCATCGATCGCGTCCGCGTGCCCGCGCTCATCATCACCGCGGAAGACGATCCGTTCGTGCCGCCGGAACCGTTCCGCGATCCGAAGGTCGCGCGGCACCCGCACGTCGATCTGCGTCTGTCACGCCACGGCGGCCACTGCGGCTTCGTCGGTCCGACGTCAGGCGAGGACGACGGCTACTGGGCCGAGACTCAGATCGTGAAGTTTGTCGCCGAATGCGCAAGGCAGAAGGCAGAAGGCTGAAGTCTGTGGCGCGAGCCTTTCAGCGTGCTGAACACTCTGCCTAGTCGCTTCACAGGCCGAATCGCTTGATCGATTCCGAGCGCCACAAGTCTTCCTCTGATTTCTCGCAGGGTCCCTGCGGGTCTAGGCTGAAGGGGTGTCGCCGTGCCGACTCGGTTTGTCGACGCCACGCCCGCCACCGCGGCCACGCAGTCGCTCGGCCAAAAGCCTCGCGCTACATGACCATGTCTCGCTCGCCTGAAAGGCTCGCGCTACAGCCGCGTGGACTATCGCCGGCTGTTGATCCTTATCGACGCCGCCAGCGCCACGTGCCGCGTGCGCTCGAGGTTCGCGCTCGTGCCGAACGCGGCGAGGTCGAGGCCCACCCGCGGCCAGAAATTGATCCCGATGCCGCCCGATGGATTCCAGATCTCGCTCGAGTACCGCATGCCGCCGCGCAACTCGATGAGCCTGAGCCGCTCTTCGAACCCCGCGTGGAACGTCGTGCCCTGAAAGCCGTGGCCCACGTCCGCGAGCGCCGTCCACATCGACGTGTGATACGCGACGTTGCCGCTGTAGTCGACGGGCAACTCGACGCGCGCGTCCGCGATCGGAACCGGGCCCACGCCCGCCCAATTCGCGTTGCCGTTGAACAGCAGATTCAAGAGCAGCGGCTTCGTGGGATCGCCGAGCGCGTAGGTCGTCTGCTGGACGCCGGTCCAGTTCATGCGGTTCGCGATGCCTTTCGCGCCCGCGCCGACCTCCCAGTGATCGACGACGACGCCCACGCCGGCGTCGACGGCGAACCCGTTGCCGCTCGTCGCGTACTGCCGCGTCACGACGACCGGCGACGGCAGGAGCGGATTGACCCACAGCTGCCCGAAGGGATCGGTATCGAAGCGGACGCCCATGTGCTCGTTCTCGTACCGGAATCCGCGCAGGTAGTTGTAGTTGACCGCGACGTAGACGCCGTCGCGCTCCGAGCCGCCGAGGCCGCCGACCGCGTACCGT
Organism: Terriglobia bacterium; assembly: GCA_020073005.1. Lineage (GTDB taxonomy): Bacteria > Acidobacteriota > Vicinamibacteria > Vicinamibacterales > CAVVIG01 > SRVP-36. The sequence goes on from JAIQFX010000014.1 coordinate 54,358, forward strand.
CCGCGGTAGCCGCCGGTCACGGCCAGCGCCGCCTGCCCGAGCGTGTCGTCGGTGATTTGCGGAAACGACACGAGTCTCGGCACCTGGACGGCGGTCGGGCTCGCCCAGATGTCGGTGAGCGCCTTGGGAAAGACGGCCGTCGTGTGCATCGACAGGTACGGCCCCGCGCCGATGTAGAGGCCTTGAAACGCGCCGCCCGCGCCGCGGTGCAGCTTGATCGTCCCGCCCCAGTTCGGCGCGGCCAGCCCTTCGGCGAGGATCGTGTTGGGCGGCGTGAAGCCGCGGTAGGCGTTGAGATCGCGGTTCAGCGTCGCGTTTCGAATGTCGGTGACGAACCGGAATTCGGCATCGTCCTCCGCTCTGCCGATGACGTAATGCACCGGACTCGCGACGTACTCGACCGCGCGAATGGGATTGAACTTGTTCGACGTCGGATCGAAGACGCTCGAGTCGGTCACGATCTGGAACAGCCCGAACGGAATCACGATCGATCGGTACGGCCGCTCGGCGTCGATCATCTCGGTGCCAGGATTGTCGGACGTCGCCACGCCGCCGAGCGCGATCCGGCGCGCGTCCGCGCTCCAGTTCTGCGCGAACACGCGTGTCGAGCACAGGAGCAGCAACGACAACATCGACGCGCGGAAAAGACGTCTAGCCAACGCCCAACCTCCCCATCAGCAGCTTCGCGAATTCGGGGCCCTTCCCCGATTCCTCGTGCTTGAAATAGACGAACACGTCACGGCACGACGCCGTCGCTCGCGCGATCGTCTCGCCCCAGCGCGCGATGTCGTCCGGCGTGTAGCCTTCGTCGCGCAGCCGGAAGTACGCGTAGTCGGCCGTCACGCGCACCGGCGCCGACAGCTTCTCGCTGTCCGAGACGCACAGCGCGAGGTTGCGCGCCGAGAGCCGCGCGAAGATCTCATCGTCGAACCACGACGCGTGACGGAACTCGAACGCCGCGCAGACCTTCGGCGGCAGCTCCGCGAGAAACGCGTCGAACAGCGCCGTGTCCTTCGTGAAGTTCGGCGGCAGCTGAAACAGCAGCGCGCCGAGCTTGTCGCCGAGCGTGCCGGCCACCTGGCAGAAGCCGCTCGCGAGCGGACCGCAGTTCTTCAGCCGGCTGTCGTGCGTGATGCGGCGCGGCGCCTTGAGCGTCAGCTTGTAGGGCGACGGCGTCTGCGCGGCCCACCCGGCGACGAGCTTCTCGTTCGGCATCCTGTAGAACGTGTAGTTGATCTCGACGGTCGGAAACCGCGCGGCATAGTACGGCAGCATCTTCGCCGCCGCGAGGTCGGCGGGATAGAACGTGCCCTTCCACTCGGGATAGTTGTAGCCGGACGTGCCAATCCAAATCATAGGTGGCTGGTGGGGGGCTGACTCTCGACTGTAGACTATGTTCATGCGGGTTCAAGTAGTTTTCACGGCCCTCCTCGCGCTCAGCGCAATCGCGTGCAATCGTGCCTCCGATCGCCGCGAGTTCACGCTCCAGGGGCAGGTCCTCTCGATCGACCCGGCGAAGAAGTACGTCACGGTCAAGCACGAAGAGATCACAGGCTTCATGCCCGCCATGACGATGGCGTACGAGGTGAAGGACGAGAAGGTCCTCGAGGGACTCAAGCCCGGGGATCTCGTGAAGGCGACGCTCGTCGTCATCTCGAACGGCGCGTACCTCTCGTTGATCCTGAAAGTCGGCGAAGCGCCGCTCGAGAAACCTCCGGCGGAGGCCGCGATGCCGTCCGCTTCGTCCGGCTTCGAGCTGCTCAAGCCCGGCGAAGCCGTGCCCGACGCCAGGTTCGTCGATCAGGACGGGAAGACGCGGCACTTCGGCGAGTTCAAGGGCTCGCGCGTGGCGCTGACCTTCATCTACACGAAATGCCCGCTGCCGACGTTCTGTCCGCTGATGGATCGGCACTTCGCCGCGATTCAGAAGACGATCAAAGCCGATCCGTCGCTGAGCGCCGTGCACCTGGTCACGGTCAGTTTCGACCCGGCGACGGACACGCCGCCCGTGCTGAAGCGTCACGCGAAGACGCTGGACGCCGACCTGACGCGCTGGACGTTTTTGACTGGCGACCGCGACGAGATCGATCAGTTCGGCGCGCGCTTCGGCGTCTCGGTCTCGCGCGCGCTCAACGACGCGCGCGACATCACGCACAACCTGCGCACGGCGATCATCAACGCCGACGGCACGCTCGCGAAGGTCTACATCGGCAACGACTGGACGCCCGATCAAGTCGTCGCCGATCTGAAGGGGACGGGAGTCGGAACAGGAGGGACGGGAGTCGGTCGATAAGCATGCCGACTCCCGTCCCTCCGGCCCCGACTCCCGTCCCCTTTCTCGCGCGGGAGCGACGGCTCATCGCGCGGCTGCGCACGCCGCTCGCCGTCCAGCGCTATCTCAACGCGCTGCCCTACAACCAGGAGCCGCCGCCCGGCCGCGCCACGCTTCGCAGCTTCCGCGGCGTCGTCCGCACGGGCTGCGCGCATTGTCTCGAGGCCGCGCTCTTCGCCGCCGTCGTGCTCGAACAGCACGGCTATCCGCCGCTCGTGCTCAGCTTCGAGTCGACTGACGAGCTCGACCACGTGATCTTCGTCTACAAGCGCCGGGGCCGCTGGGGCTCGGTGGCGCGCTCTCGCGATCCCGGCCTGCACGGGCGCAAGCCGGTCTTCGCCACGCCGCGCGCGCTGGCGCTCAGCTACTTCGATCCGTACGTCGATTGCACGGGACGCGTGACCGGCTACGCGGTCGTCGATCTGCGCACGCTCGGCGACTACGACTGGCGGGTGGCGGATAGGAACATCTGGAAGGTCGAGCGGATGCTGCTGGACCATCCGCACCGGCGGATCGACTCATCCGATCGGCGCGTCGACGCGCTGCGGGCCCGCTACCGGGCGTTCCGCGCGCGCTTCCCCGGCCGGAAACCGGTCTTCTATCGCGGCCGCGACCGGTGGACGCCGCTGCCGGACGAGTTCCGGTGACACGCCGCAGCGGCTGGTGAACGTCGGTTGATAGTACTACCCGCGTCCGCTAAGCTTCTGCTGCGTGGTCGCCGCCGTCTTCATCATCATTCTCGTGATCGCCGTTTTCGCCATCGACATCGGCGGTCGCTGGTGGCGGGAGAATGAGTGGAAGCGCCGCTGGAAGCGGAAGGACGACGACGACTGAGGCGCGGATCGACGACTGAGGTCTCAGTCGAGATCGAAATCCCGCATCGGCTTGCTGACCGGTTCCTGCTTCGCCTGCTTGAGGGCCTCGTCGAATCGCTTCGACAGCGCGTCGCCCCTCGTCTTCTCCGTTTCCACCGACTGCTGAAACATCGCCTCGCGCCGCTCCGCTTCCCTGGCGAGAATGCGCTGCGCGTCGCTCAGCTCCGGCTTGTTGCCGCGATCGGGCTCCGCGTGCGACACGACGCGGCCGAGGTTCGTGTCGACGACGAGCGTCGTCTGGCAGCAGGGGCAGGTCACTTCGATTTCCGATTTCAGCCGCGCCATCAGCGTGTGCCTCCAAAGGGTTTCAGCGCGCCGGCGAGCCCGTTTTCCTCGAACTGCTTCTTCAACTCGAATGGTTTCCCGTTGGGCAGCGTCGCGGTCAGGCGCAGATCCTTGATCTGCGTGCGGTGGTGGTCGAAGCGCTGGCCGAAGCCGGCGACGAACTGATCGAGCGGCGCCTGCATCCGGCTGTGCGGCGGAATGGATCGCGCGGTCGCGCGGTAGTACCAGTTGAGCCAGATCTCGACGTCTTTCCACTCATCCGACGTCCGGTTGTCGACGGTCAGCAGCCCGCCGTCGAGCTGCATCGGATCCGGGGGCAAGCGCGCGCAGCCACCCGCGAGCGACATCAGGGCCGCGACGGCCCCGACCCGCACTGTGGAAACAACGCGCGACGCCATGACCCTGCGCGTCATGGCGTTCATGATAGTCCTTAGACCGGTTCGGCGTCTTCGGAGAGATCGAGCGCGATCGGCGCCGAGTCGAGGATGCTCGGAATCGACCGCGCCGCGCGCTTCGCCTTGACCGCGCGGGCTTCCTCGTAGATCCGCTTCGGCACCGATTGCACGTCCCACGCCAGGCCGAGCGCGGCCATCGCGCGAATCACGTACCAGGTGACGTCGAATTCCCACCAGTAGAAGCCGTTGCGGGCCGCGCGCTGATAGCGGTGGTGGTTGTTGTGCCAGCCTTCGCCGACGGCGAAAAACGCCGTGACCGGATTGTTGCGCGACTCGTCGACGGTCTCGAACCGCCGCGACCCGAACATGTGGTTGACGGTATTGATCGCGAATGTCGCGTGCGCCAGCGTCATCGTCGGGAGGCAGAAGCCCCACACGAGCCAGGACCAGCCGCCCGCGAAGTACAGCGCGACCGCGAGCATGGCCGGCGGCAGGTAGAAATACTTCTCGAGCCACGCGATTTCCGGGACGGGCGAAAAATCGCGGATGACCGGATTGGTCGCCTCGACCTTGTCGTACCTCGTGTCGTTGAGGAACCAGCCGATGTGCGCGTAGTAGACGCCGCTGACCATCGGGCTGTGCGGATCGCCCTCGCGGTCCGCGAACCTGTGATGGTTCACGTGATGGCCGGCCCACCACAGCGGCCCCTTCTGCATCGCGGCGGTGCCGATGAAGGCCCACACGAAACGCGCGACGCGGTTCATCTTGAACGAGCGGTGCGCGAAATAGCGATGGAACGCGAGGGTGAGCCCGACGGCGCGCAGGAAGTGCGACGCGGCCCAGAGGCCGACGTACGCCCAGCGGAACGGCACGGCGAACACGAGCAACGCGCTGACTTGCACGGTCCAGAAAATCGCGATCTGCAGGAAGTTTGGTAGCACGATTAGATTTCTCTCAACGCTCGGGCGACGGGAATCCGGGCTGCGCGAATTGCGGGGAGCAGGCCGCCGACGGCTCCCATCAGCGCGGAGAAGAGAAGACCGCCGAGCAACAGACCCGGCGTGATGCAGAATTTGAATGCGAGCTCGCCGAAGCCGGCCATGTCCTCATCGCGCGACGAACGGTGGCTAGCCTTCCTCTTCGAACTCTTCTTCCCCGGGCGGGCCTACGCGCGTCGAGGGGCGCAGGGCTTCGCGGTAATCGAACAGCGGCAGGTTGCGGACGTGGAGCGGCATGGTGCACGCCGGCGACTTCTCGTCGACGACGACCGTGACGGGACTGCCCTCGACCCCTTCGCGGAAGGTGATGCGGCAGCCGCAGGCCAGACGCGCGTGCGTGAACCCTTTCGACATCGGCCCGATCATATCACCTTAATTACAGAAGAGCCTTGATTTCGCTCTCGAACGCGTCTTTCGACGTCAGGCCGACGTGCTTCGCGCAGATCTTGCCTTCGCGCGAGATCACCGCCGTCACCGGGATGCCCATCAGGGGACCAAACGCATCCTGCATGTCGTCGTGATCGAGTCCCTGCAACACGAGGTAGTTCATCTTCATCTGCGCGACGTACGGCTTCAGCTTGGCCAGCGGATCGTCGACCGACACGCCGACGACCTGCAGTCCGCCCGGGCCGTACTTCTTCTGGAACTCGATGAACCACGGAATCTCGATCTTGCACGGACCGCACCACGTGGCCCAGAAATCGAGCAGCACGACCTTGCCCTTGAGCGACGTCAGCGCGACGGGCTTGTTGTCGACGTCCTTCAGCGTGAAATTGAAGTTCGCCTTCTTCGCGTCGGCGGGACACGCGGCCGTCCCCGGCGCCGCGGCGGTGGCGTGGGTGAACAGATCCGGATCCGCATTCAGCGTCAGCAGCGCGAGCGCCAGGCACCCGCCCGCCGCGATCACCCATCGCATGCGCATCACCTCAACGACGCCTGAACGAACGACGCCATGCGCTCGACTTCGCGGCGCGGCTCGCTCGACACGAGGACGAACGTCCGGTTCCCCGCGCACCAGATCGCGGCCTCGTGGCCGAGCACTTCGACCAGCTCGTCGGTCCGCGCCGTGCGCGGCAGCATGAAGAGCGACACCGGTTGTCCCTGATGGCGATACATGATGTGCGCGATCTTGCCTTCGCCGTAGAGACACGGACGCGAGCCGACCAGCTCGAGGCCCGCGCGCTGCGGCTCCTCGGGCAGGTGCATGTTCCAGCCGAAGCCCGAGAGCATCGAGGCCTCGACGGTCGTCGCCGTGTGGTGCGTGCCGAGCGCGGCGTTCAGCCCGAAGCACTTCACGTGATCGGCGGTCAGCTCGGCGGCCAGGACGCGCGACGAGGCTTCGGTCGCCTGATACAGGAACGCGCCGCCCACAACCAGGACGAGAGACGCCGCGAGCGCCAGGGGCGTCGCGCGGGAGATCCAGGTTCTTCGGGGTGCTGAAGTGCCGGGTGCTGAGGTGCTGGGTGCGGTGCTGCGTGCCGTGAAGGGTGCCGGAGTGCGGGGTGCGAAGGTCGTGCCGGGTGCCGTGTCAGGTGCGAGGTGCTGCGGTGCGGTGCCGGGTGCGGCGTGCTGCGGCGCGGCGGCTTCTCGCGCGCTCTCGCAACAGCGCGTGCGCAGCGCGCCGGGCGCGCTGGCGGCGCACAAATCGGCGCGGCGCTCGCGCAGCAGGTCGTGCACGGCCCGCTCGGCCGCGACCCGCGAATCACACGGGGCGCACACGCGCAGGTGATCGTCAACGGCCCGGCGGTCGGCGTCGGGCAACTCGCCGTCGATGAACGGCGTGACGAGCGGATCGAGATCGCGGCAGCTATGCATTGACTGATCGCATGTGGTTGAGGCGTTCGAAGAGCATCTGGCGGCCGCGCGAGATGCGCGACATCACCGTGCCCGGAGGAATCGACAGCATCGCGGCGATTTCGGCGTAAGAAAACCCTTCCACGTCACGTAACCAGACCGCCTCGCGGAACGCATCGGGCATCGCGTCGACCGCAGCCTGAAGCTCCGGCGCCAGCGTGTCCCGCAGCAGCAACGATTCGGGAGTATCCATGGTCTCGAGGGCCCCGCCGACGGCCCGTCCCGGCGATCCAAGGTCAGCGGCGCGATCCACGGCGTCGCTGTCGATCTCCACTGTATCGCGGGCGCGGTCCCGGGCCCGGTTCCGGGCCGTGTTGTGGAGAATCGTAAACAACCAGGCCCGCAAATTCGTTCCCGGCTCGAAACGATCCGCGGCCCGGAACGCCTTCAGATAGGTCTCCTGGACCAGATCCTCGGCGTCAGCGGGCGTTCTGGTCAGCCGACGCGCGGCACGATACAGGCTGTCGAGAGACGCGAGCGCTTCCGCCTCGAACGAGGCCGACACCTCACGTAAACCCTGATGCGTCTCCATTTATTCCAGCCTTCGCACGCCTGCCGGCGCGTTTCGGCTGGCAGGCCCCGTCAGTATACCGTCTCCGAAATGAGGCAGCACGCGCACCGCCGGGAGGACAAGACGCGGAGAAAAAGGGCGTAGAGGCGAGCATGGCGTTTGCAGGCGTCCCGGCGTCCAGATAAGATCGCGGCTGGTTTCGGACGCAACCCGCCCATTCGAGGTATCGCTTATGCGCACCCGCGTGCCCCTGTCCCCGATCGCCACGGTTGCCTGCGCCTTGCTCGTCGCCGGCTTCGCCCGCGTCGCGACCGCTCAGACCTCGATGGTGCCGTATTTCGGCAAGAACAACATCCACTACGACAAGTTCGAGTGGCACATCTATACGACCGACCACTTCGAAATCTATTACTACCCGGAGATCAAGCCGCACCTCGAGCGCGTCGCCGGCTACGCCGAGAGCGCCTATCAGCAGGTCAGCGCGGATCTAAAGCACGACCTGTCGTTCAAGGTGCAGCTCATCCTGTTCAAGACGCACAGCGAGTTCGAGCAGCAGAACGTCGCGCCCGGCGCGGCTGATGAAGGCGTCGGCGCGTTCGCCGAGCCGATCCGGCAGCGCATGGTCATGCCGCTCGACGATCCGCCGGACCTGCTCTACGGCCTCATCGTCCACGAGCTCACGCACCAGTTCGAGTTCGACATCATTCCGCAGGGCCTCGTGCGCCGCAGCGCGCCGCTGTGGGTGAACGAGGGTCTCTCGGATTACGAGCGCGGCCTGTGGAGCCCGATCGACCTGATGACCGTCCGAGACGCCGCGGTCGCCGACATCGTGCCGAAGATGAGCGAGCTCGAGGGCTACGCCGGCAACAACCCGCGGCTCATCTACAACCTGGGCCACGCGGTCTTCGAGTTCATCGAGGCGAAGTTCGGCAAGGAAGGCATCCGGCAGTTCCTCTTCTCGCTGCGCAAGAGCGTCATCGGCGGCGGCGAGGACGCGTACGAAGAAGCGCTGAAGATGAAGAAGGACGAGTTCGATCAGGCCTTCGAGCGCTACCTGAAGGATCGCTTCAAGCCGTTCCGCGACAAGGAGCGGCCGGCCGACTACGGACGCGACCTCTCGCCGAACAAGGAGAAGACCAACTACGCCGAGGCGCTGTCGATTGCGCCGTCGCCCTCCGGCGATCTGATCGCCGCCGTCACGGTGAACCGCAAGGACCGCGAGATCGACATCATCCTCCTCTCGTCGAAGGACGGCTCCGTCGTCCGCAACCTCACGGGCGGCTTCGACAAGGACATGGGCTTCGACCACATCGTCCAGTACGGCGAGCGGTTCGAGTTTCCGTGGATGTCGTGGGCGCCCAAGGGCGACCGTCTTGCGTACTTCGTCCGCACGGAGAAGGAACGCACGCTCATCATCCAGAACGTGCTGACGCGCAAGATCGAAGAGCGCATCCCGTTGAAGGACGTCGACGAGCCCGAGTCGCCCAACTTCTCGCCCGACGGCCGCACGATCGCGTTCGCGGCGCTCAAGGGCGGCGTCGGCGACATCTACACCGTCGACCTCGGCACCAAGGCCCTCACCAATCTGACCAGTGACGCGTTCGCCGACGCCGGGCCCGTGTACTCGCCGGACGGCAAGTACCTCCTCTACAACGCGCGCGTGAGCGGCAACCAGAAGCTTTTCCGGCTGGACCTCGACACGAAGAAGAAGACGCAGATCACGTTCGGCACGCAGGACGAGACGGCGGCGCAGTTCGTCGACGATCACACGATCGTGTTCTCGTCGACCGCCACCGATCCCGCCGTCCCGCTCGAGCCGGAGGTCGCCAAGAACGGCAACATTTACAACATCTGGACGCTGGACCTGAAGACGGGCGAGCTGCGGGAATACAGCGACGCGCTCGGCGGCAACTGGTCCACCGTCGTGCTGAACGAGGGCAAGACCAGCCGCATCGCGTTCGTGAGCTACTACAAGGGCGAGTACGGCATCCACACGCTCGAGCGCAAGGAGCCGCTGCACACGGCGGCGACGTCCGACTTCGGCGCGCCCGGCCCGATCATCGATTTCCAGGCGCCGCTGCAGCACACGCTCGTCCAGGCGAACGATCGCAAGAAGGGCACCTTCGAGAAGATGTTCCTCGAGGGCCGGCCGCCCGTGAACGTCGGCGTCACGAGCAACGGCGACATCTTCGGCGGGACGCAGGTCAGCTTCGGCGACGTGCTCGGCGACAAGCAGTTCAACTTCTACGCGGCGTCCATCTCGCAGTACCGGACGATGGCGCTCTCCTACGTCGACCTGTCGCGCCGGTTCCAGTACGCGGTGCAGGGCTACTCGCAGACGCAGTTCTTCTACGGGTCGCTCGGCGGCGTCTTCTACGATCCGTCGTACTCGCCGTTCATCAGCCGCGACCTGTCGATCGCGACGCGCACGATCCGCGGCGGCAGCGTCATCGGCATCTATCCGCTGAACCGCTTCAATCGCCTCGAGCTGTCCGCCGGCGTGCTGAATCTCGACGAGCAGTACAACGATCCGAGCGTCCAGCAGGTCGCCGAGCAGTACCAGACGCAGGCGTACGGCCAGTCGGTGTTCCGCAACGGCACGATGGCGCCGCTTGGCGCCGCGTTCGTCTCGGAGACGACCGTGTTCCGCGAGTTCGGTCCGCTGGCCGGCAGCACGATGCGGCTCGCGTACGACATCGCGCCGCCGGTCGGCAGCCTGTTGTCGCGCCAGACCTTCGACGCCGACGTCCGGCACTATACGCGCATCGGCACGACGGGATTGCTCGCGACGCGCTTCCGCGGCTTCAAGAGCACGGGCGACTTCCCCGACTTCCTGTACTTCGGCGGGAACTCCGAGCTGCGCGGCTACGACTATCTCGAGTTCGCCGGACAGAACACCGTCTTCGCCAACGCCGAGCTGCGCTTCCCGCTCATCGAAGCCGCGCTCACGCCGATTGGCGTCATCGGCGGCATCCGCGGCGTCTTCTTCGCCGGCATCGGCGGCGCGTGGTTCAACAACCAGCCCTCGTCCGACCCGTGCACCAGCAGCGGGTACAAGTTCATGACGAGCGACGCCGAAACGTGCCGCGCGGTGACGGGCTACCAGATCAACCCGTTCACGGGCGCCGCCGTCCTCGACGCGACCGGGCTGCCGATCCTCACCTACGGCCCGCCGCAGACGATCAACGGCTTCCGCCTGAAGGACGGCCGCGCCTCGTACGGCCTCGGCCTCGAGACGTTCGCGCTCGGCTTCCCCATCCACTTCGACTGGTCGTGGCGCACGACGTTCAACGCCGCGTGGGAGGACGTCGTGTTCGCCGGCCAGAACGGCTGCAGCATCACCGGCCAGGGCTGCAGCGACGCGTGGAGGAAGCCGCGGTTCGCGGTGTGGATCGGCTACGACTTCTAAAGTTCAAAGAGAAAAGTGAAAACTGGAAAGTGAAGAGGGACCTCGAGTCCATTCTTCACTTTCACTTTTCCCATTCACTTTTTCACTTTTCAACTTCACTTTTCAGTTTTCTCTTTTCAGTTTCAAGTTTCCGCGCATGGACCTCTCTCCCAAGCGTTCTTCAGACTCCGCGACCGAGATGGTCCAGGTGGTCCTGCCGAACGACGCCAACCCGCTGGGCTTCATTCTCGGCGGCACGGTCATGCACCTCATCGACATCGCCGGCGCGATCGCGTGTCATCGCCACACGCGCAGCCTGCTCGTGACCGCGGCCGTTGACGACCTGCAGTTCCTCCACTCGATCAAGGTCGGCGACCTGATCATCCTCAAGTCGCGCGTGACCTGCGTCTTCACGACGTCGCTCGAAGTGCAGGTCGAGGTGTTCTCGGAAGAGACGCTGACGGGCGAGCGCCGGCAGACGAGCCGCGCGTTCCTGACGTTCGTGGCGATCGATCGTGAAGGCGGCCGCGTGCGCGTGCCGCCGCTGCTGGTGGAGACGGATGAGGAACGCCGCGTCTGCGCGGAAGCGCAGGAGCGTCGAAAGGCGCGGCTAAAGAGAAAAATGAAAACAGAAAAGTGAGAACTGAAGAGTCTAGAGCGTTTTTCACTGCGATGTAGCGACGCGGTAGCCGGAGTGGCGGACGTAGTTGACGCATTCGGTGGGAGCAAATAATTCGAGCGCTGCCCCAACGAGCGCGCAGACCTGATCGAAGGTTCGCTGGGGAAACCACGACGTCTTTCCCAGAGCGAGCACGGGCCGTCAATGCTGATGCTCGCCGCGGCTCTGTATTTTCAACGACGCGGAACATCGCTGATCGTCGTGGGAGTGGAGTCAACCACGCCGCCTTGGCGTGTACCTGGCAGGCGTCGCTCTGGTGCTCGTACCGTTCTTCGCGCTCAATCGATCGATCTACGATGCGTGGCTGTCGCCTTACTACCACCCGGCGTACCACCACGGGAATCCGTTCTTCGTTGAAGCGTTCTTCGGCGGACTCATCAGTCCGGGCCGGGGCCTTTTCATCTACTCACCGATCCTGGCTTTCGCAGTTACTGGCATCGTGCTGAAGATTCGGCAGCGTCGGTTCACGTCGCTCGACGCCTCGCTGGCCGCGTCCGTGTTCCTCTATTGGATTGCGACGGCGTGGGTGAATCCGGCCTGGTGGGGCGGAGATTCGTACGGACCGCGCTTCTCCACGGATCTTCTTCCCTACCTTATCTACTGGATCATTCCGGTTGTCGCCTGGCTTGAGACGTCGGCCGGCCAATTCCGAACCATTGTTGCTGCAGCGTTTACCGCGACGGCGATCGTCAGTGTGCTGATGCAGGCTCAAGGAGTCTTCAATCGAGGCGCGATGAGGTGGAACTGGGAGCCCGCTCCGTTGGATAAAGACCTGAGTCGTTTGTGGGACTGGCGCCATCCTCCGTTTCTCGCCGGATTCGTGGCGTCACCGGCATTGGCCTGGAATGCGTCAGCCGGCCTTGTCGGTTTCTACATCGTTGAAGCTGGAAAGCGCGTCTGGCCTGAGCGATCTTCCACCTCGAGAGACTTCAAAGACATCACTGACAGTGACTCGCGTACCGCCTGGCACCTACTACGCACGTGTGCGCGCGGCTAACCGATGTGGTGTCAGTGCGCCATCGAATGAGACGACCGTCGTCATTGATTGGCGATGGTATTTGTGAGTCGGGAGAGAGAGAAAGGTAAACACCGCAGACTTTAGACTTTCTAAGCCACGTTCTTGAGGCGCAGCACCGAGCGTTCGAGATCGATCCCCACGCGGTACTTGCTCAGGAACTTGTGGCCGACGATCCCGCCGAGCTTGAAGCCGAGCAGCGCGCTCGGCGCGTCGAGATTCAGCACCACCACCGGGAAGTTCTTGTACTGAATCGTGTCGAACAGCAGGTCGACGCCCGGCATGAGGAACGCGTCGCGATCCCAGCCCGATGTGCCGTAGACCTTCAGCGCGATCTTCCGCCCGTTGGTCGGGTGGTTCAGCGACGTCGCCGTCGCCTGGCTGATCGAGATCACCTCGCCGCCCGTGTCGACGACGAAGTTGGCCAGGTGATTGCCGTCGACGGTGCCCCGGACCGTGGCCAGCCGGTGCAGGCGCAGCGGCAGCTCGAAGTCCTTCGGCTCGTCGGGCAGATGCTTGCCGAAGGTGAGCTTGTGGGTCTTGTAGTCGATGATCATCGAGTAGCCGAGCGCGAGCGGCGACAGGCCTTCGGTCTCCTTCACCGGAATGTCGCGCAGCGGCGGGTTCTTGATCAGGCACGGGATGTTGCGGAGCTTGAGCGACCCGATTTCCAGCGAATCGATGCGCGCGAGCTGCAGCCCGCGCAGGCCGACCTCGCCGACGCCGGCGCTCAACGTGTAGGTGACCGGCGTGATGCCGAGCCGCTGCGCCGTTTGCCGCGCGATGACGGTGTTCTCCGATCCGGTGTCCACGATGAAGTCCTGCGCGGACGCGTCGTTGACCTTCGCGCGCACGACCACCTTTTCGTTCACCAGCCGGAAATCCACCGTGTAAAGCCGGTCGTCGGTGCCCGGCTCGCTCTCGAACGGCGCGCGCTGGCCGAACGAGCGCAGGAACCGGATTTCCGCGCGCGACCAGTCCGCCTTCTCGCTGTGATCCTTGTTCGGCAGCAGGTTCACGTAGTTGGAGTACGCGCCGGCCGCCTCCTCGTACTTGTGCATGCGCTCGTAGATCGACCCGACCGTGTGATGGATCTCGAGGTCGCGCGGCGACAGCCGCAGGGCCGCCTGCGCTTCGTTCATCGCCTCGTCGAGCCGGCTGCGCGCCGCCAGCGCCTTGGCCAGACCGTGATGGCCGCGCGCCAGATCGGGCGCCGCGGCGAGCGCGTCGCGATACTTGACCTCGGCCTCCTGAAAGAGGCCCGACGACCAGAGCGCGTCGCCGTAGAGCGACATGGATTCCGGTCCCTTGGGATCCGTCTTGTAGAGCTGCTCCGCCTCCTGCCGCGCGAGATCGAATTCGGCCACGCGCAGGGCCGAGGCGATCACGCCGACGCGGGGCCGGCGCGCCATGTCCGGCGGCGCGACTTTGAGCGCGTTGCGGTAGGCATCGAGCGAGTCCAGATACCGGCCTTCGGAGAAGAGCACGTCGCCCAGCTGGACCTGGACCTCGAAGGCCTGCGACTGGGGGGTGACATCGGCGCGGATGACGAACGTGGCGGCAATGACGAGGGTCGAGGCGGCGACGGCTCGGAAGGCGCTCTGCATCACTCCTCCAGGACAACCAGGGTTCAAGAACCGCGCGCGGTCTTACAAGAATCGGGCCGGGTGCGCCCGTAGACGAACGCATCATGCACCCGGCGGAAGGCTTTCGAGAAGCGAAAAGTCTTTCAGCGCGTGTACTGCTCGATCTCCACGCCGTCGTACATCTGATCGATCCGCAGAATCTGCGTGTCGCGGCTGTAGCTGCCCAGTTCGTAGTCCTCGCTCATGACGAGCGCCTTGATCGGCTTGGTCGGGCACACTTCCGCGCACAGCCCGCAGAAGCTGCAGCGCGAGTCGTCGGGGCACGCCTTGGCGCACTGGTCGCAGACGATGCAGGTCTGCGCGCCGGTGCCGGGCTCGGTCTGCAGTCGCAGGACGCCGCGGAAACGCGGCGCGGTCGGCCGGCGCTCGGCCGGATACTGGAACGTGAACGCCGGCTGCGGCGTGTACTTCAGCGTGACCCACAGCCCCTTCAGCAGGTCGATGAGGAAGATCGTCTTGAAGAATCGGATGATGGTCTGCATCA
>JAIQFX010000098.1 GCA_020073005.1 Terriglobia bacterium
CGCCGCCGATACACATCGACCACACGGGGTGGTATGAGGGGATTTTGACAACCGCGTAGATGGTGTGTATTATGTGTTTCACGCCGTGAGCGTGTCACCGCCGTAAGATTTCCACACGGAGGCGACACCGGATACATTATCGGACTCTGTCGGTCCGAGGCTCGGCGTAGGGAGTGCCCCCGTGCCGCGTCTCACGCTCGAACCCACGCCGCCCCTCGCGTCCGGCGACCCGATCCTCGTCGCCGCCTTCACCGACGCCGTCGCCCGCTACCTCGCCGGCGACTACGCCGGCGCCGCTGAACGGCTCCTCGACGTCCGCGCGCTCGTCGCGACGCGCGCCGACTGGTCGCCATTCGAATCCTTCCTCGCCACGCTCGAGTTTCAACTCGCGAGCGGCGCGCTCGTCAGCGCGCCGGCCGCCGTCATCTCCGCTGCGCGAGGCGCGCGATGACCGCCTGGCGGCACAAGGTCTGCCGCGGCTCCGGCCGGCCCTTTACGCGCGATCTCCACCAAGTGCGCCGCTGCGCCGTGTGTGACCGCATCGTCACCGGCACGCGGCACACGGGGCTGATGCCGACGCACACCACTAACCGCGCGGACTTGCAGCGGCCGTCCACGGCCGGCGCCCGCGCCGACGCGACGGGGACGCCATGACGACGGACACCTCGCAGGCGCTCGCCTGCGTGATTCTATTGGTCGTCTGGCTGGCCGCGTTCCTCCTGCTCGCGAGGACGCGATGAAGCCAATCGTCGGCGGCCGCGCGCCGGGCTATCGCGCCGTCCGCTTCGAGCTGGACCCGCGGACCGCGCTCCACGTCGTCTTTCACCTGATGGCGTCGGTCCAGGCAGAAGAAACCACGATGGCCTCGCGGATGACCGTCGCCGGCTTGATCCCGCAGCTGCAGCGCGCCGTCGCCGCGACCGGCGTGATTTCCCTCGAGACGCTGCAGCAGTTCCAACGGCATCTCCTCGCGAAGCCGGCCGCGCGGCCGCTCGATGACGTGATTCGGCAACTGCAGCCGTAGGCGCCCATGGTCCTGCGCACCCTCTACCGCAACGGCAACGCGCTCATCGTCGGCATCCCGCCGAAATATGCGGCGGCGCTCAACCTCGCCGCCGGCGCCCAGGTCAGTGTGACCCTCGAGAATCGGCGGCTCATCGTGCAGCGCGCCATCATCACCGGCGAGGGCGACCTCTGTGAGGCCGGCGCGCGGGAGGAGACGACCCGTGAGTGACACCGCGACGCTCGTCGTGAACAGTCGGGAACTGCAGCGCGCGCTTGCGCTCTTCTCGCGCCGCGCGGCGACGCAACACGACGGCCCCGCGCTCGCCGTCGACCAGGACGCCGACGTCATCCTGCTCTTTCAATTCCTCCACCGCCAGCACGTCGATCTCGGCTGGCGCCCGCAAGGGCTCACGCTCGCGCCGTGGGCCGTGGAAAGCCTCGCGCGCGTGCTGGCGCGTCTCGGCGGCACCGCGCTGGACGCCGGTGCCGACATACCGACGCCGCGACCCGCACGCGCGCAGGGCCAGCGTCGCGCGACCCGGAGGTCTGCCTCATGAACACGCCGATCTTCTCGCGCACCGCCCGCGGTTACTGGTCGGTCCATGACTCGCTCGAGGCCGCCGTCGCGCATCACAAGACGCTTGCCGGCGAGCGCCGCCGCCGCACCGAGTGCTACAAGCTCGACGAAGGCGTGTGGCTCTACGTCGGCCCGCGCGCGCGGCGCCGCGCGACGCGGCACATCGCGTATCTGGTGACCGCCAACGGCGCGACGCTGCAGGGCTTCACGATTCCGCAGCCGATCGTCGCGCTGGCCGAGGTGGCGTGATGCTGAAAAGTTTTCTCGGCGCCGGCGCCGCGCTCGTCGTCCTGCACTACGCCGATCGCGACGGCGTCGCCGCCGCGGTCCTCGCGACGCTCTGCTTCGTCGTCGGCTTCGGCCTCTTCGATAGCGTCGGCGCGCTCGCGCGGAGAGTGCGCGGCCGCGTCCCCCGCGGCAAGGCGGCCGCATGAACCCGCCGGTGTTTCAGGAGATCGCGCTCGCGCTCATCAACGAACCGGACGTCGCCATCCGCCAGGCAATGGACCCCGCCGCGCTTGAGGCGCTGGCGCAGTCGATTCGCGACAACGGCCAGATTCATCCGCTGTCGGTCTACCCCGACGGCGGCCGCTACACGATCGCCGCCGGCCATCGGCGCTACGTCGCGCTCGACATGCTCGGCGACCGCCCCGCGCGCTGTCTCGTCTACGACTCCTCGACGCAGGCGATGTTGAAGATTCAGATCGCCGAGAACGTCCACCACGAGGACATGAAACCGAGCGACGAAGCGATCTGGTTTGCTCGGCTGATGGAGGGCCTCGGCATCGACAGCACCGCGCTCGCCGACGAGCTAAAGCTCAATCGCAACTACATCGAGCGGCGGCTCGCGCTCCTGGGCGGCGACCCGCGCGTGTTCGATGCCGTCGCGAAACATGGCCTCGCGCTCGGCGTTGCGCACGAGCTGAACGACTGTAAGGACCCGACGCACCGCGTGCTCCTACTCGACATGGCGATGCACCGCGAGGCGACCGTCGCGACCGTCGCGGGCTGGGTGGCGGAATTCAACGCGAAGGGCGCGCTCGAGGCTAAGGCGCTCGAGGACACGCCGCCGGCCGCCGCGACGCTCGACCCGGACGCCCCCCCGCCGCTGATCGCGTGTTCGGTCTGCGGCGACAGCGATGAGCCGTGGACGTTGATTCACGAGTGGACGCACACGCGCTGCGCGAAGCTGCGCGACCGGATGCTCGGCCAGGCGATCGAACGCAAGGTGGCCGCCGGTGCATAAATCTGCCGCGGCGCTCGGCGCCCACATCGCGCACCGCCGCGCGACGGCGCACGCGAAGACGACGACCGTGACGCCGCATCCCCGGCGCTCGATGTTGACGCACGCGACGGGCGCGCTCGTGACCGACACCGTGACTGGACAGGAGGGAGTGATTCTCAGTGGCAAAAAAACCCACGTTCTCGCTCCGACTGCCGCGTAGCACCAGCGTCGAGAGCTATCAGGTGCAGCTCGCCGACGGCTCCGTCGTCACGCGCACCGTCGACCAGCTCGTCGCGGCGCCGGCCGCGGCGCAGGGGTAACGCGATGCTGAGACTCGTCGTGACCGACACCGTCCGGTTCAGCGTGTTCGACGCCGTCACGCTGCGCATGCTCCAGGTGCTCCTCGCGGCCGTCGACACGCAGCAGACGAGGACCGCGTGACGCTGCACGCGAATCCGAACGCACGACGCGTCCGCGCGTGGGTGCTGATTAACGAACGCGCCGACGACGTCGTCTACCTCCGCTCCCTGATTTTCTCGACGCAGACCATCGACCACACGCCGCGGCTCGAGCACGCGCTCGTCTACCTGACGCAGTCGATGGCGTATCAAATTCGCCGGGAGTATCTCGACGCGCGCGCTTGGCGTGTCGTGCCGGTGTGGGCGTGAGCGTGCAGCTTCGCCGCCGCACGGTGAAGCTGACGCTCCCGCTGATGCCGCCGAAGTTTCAGCGCGGCGACAAACGCAACTACGTCCGCTGGCACGTGTGGGTCGAAGCCGTGAAGGCGCTCGCCGCGTTCTACAAATCGCCACGCGCGCAGCGGCGGCCGCGGCCATAAGGAATCCCGCGCGGCCGCATCGCCTCGACCGGCCCAGCTCCATCGCGTGCGCGCTCGAGGTGTGGTCGCCGCGCGCGGTCGACGTGTTCACGTGTCCGGTGTGCACCAAGAGCGTCGTCACGCGTGCCCAGCGGCGCGGCCGCGTCGGCGTCGATTACGAGTGGGTGTGCAACAATTGCGACGCGCACGGCGTCGTGCACTGTCGGCCGATCGTCCCCGCTGAATTAATGGAGGCGTCCTAATGCCGCGCTGGTTCCTCGCGCTCGTCGTGTTCGTGCTGCCCTTCTCGGTCATCGGCGCCGCGCAGACCATCGCGCCACTCTTCATCGCTAATCCCGTCGTGTGCTTCGCGTCCGCCGGCGCGAACGCGACGGTCTGCGCACAGGTGAAAATCACACAGCTCGTCGCGTCGCCTGGCGGCCCGCAAGCCCTCGAAGGCTACACGCTCGTCGCGCATGACCACGGCACCGTCGCGCTCGCGCTCGGCACGATCGGCAACGTCGAGATCGGCGGCGCCGGCGATGTCACCGAGGTCGCGCCGCTGCAGAGCGGCGGCGTGTTTACAGGCCCCGGCCACGTCGCGCGCTGGTCCGCGCTGAAACTCTTCCGGCCGCGCGCGCGCACGTCGGATCCGCCCTACACGGGTCCGGTGCACCTCGACGAGTTCAGCTACCTGCGCTTCGACAACGGCTGGTCGCTGCGAGGCGACGACGTGCAGCTCTATCTCTGCTCGCCCGTCGGCACGTGTCGCAGTCTCGGTCAGCCCTGATGTATTCCCTACAGGAAGCGCTCGCCCTGCCCCGGCTGCCGGCCGCGCTCGCGAGCGAGACGGCGCTCGTGAAGGCCTGGCTGACCGACCACGGCGCGAAGTATCGCGGCTTCGACTTCAACGTCAAAGTCGGTCACGGCGTGCCGCTCAACGCGAACTTGCCCGAACCATATCTCTCAATGGCCATCGAGAATTCGAAACGCATGATCGACGTCGTCGCCTACTGGTCCGTGGGGATCGATCTCCACGAGGTGAAGGGCCGCGGCGACCCGTGCAGCGTCGGCCAGGTGCGGAGCTACCGCTACCTGTGGGAACGGGATCATCCGCAGGTGCCGGTGTTGGCCGCGGGCGTCATCTGCGCGTTGCTCGATGAGGATATGCGGTTCGTGCTCGACAGTGAAGGGTTGTCGGCCTTCGTGTATCCCCAGCTCGTCGACGTCATCCGCCGCACCTGACCGCCCCGTCTCCGGAACGGAGCCACACCGCCCCGGCGTAATAGCCCTCCTGGTTACATTAGAGCCTTTGCACTGCAATCTGAAGGCATAAAGGCACTGGTTTTCTAACTCTGCTCGAATGAGACTCGATTTCGCGTGTTTTTGTTAGTAAACTCGCGTGCTTTTTTGCGATCGTGTTTGCGCGCGCGAGTGCCTGCAGGTGTGTATAAACGACGAACGTCGTCGGAAACTTAAGTTTCTGACCTGGCGCCGCTGTCGCCGGCGCCGGCCGCGTGTTTCTGACGGCGCTTTCGCGTCGGCGGCGAACCTACACACGAGACGGGATTAGCGGCCGTAGGAACGACGATCCGCCCGGAGGGGTGGCGGTGGCCGATCGGGAACGCTCTACGTCGCGGCCGCGGCGGCCAGCGCGCCGCCGCCTACCTTATGGGCGAGGATCTGCTGCTCGAGCGCCTGGCGGTTCGCTTCGACCATGGCGTCGTAGGCGGCGAGCTGCGCCGTGGCGGCCGCCGCGGCCGTCTCGCGCGCGCCGGCGGTCGACTCGAGGAGCGCCAGCTTCGCCTTCGCGGTCGCGACACCGTCCTGGGCGCGCTGCGCGATGGCGGCCGCGTCAGCCCGGGCATGCTCGATCTGCGCGGCCTGGACGGTCTGCACCTTCGCGAGCGCCGTCAACTGGTCGGTGAGCCGGGCCTTCGCTTTCGTCGCCGTCGCCTGAGCGATCGGTCCCACCTGCGACGCGAGCGCCTGCAGACGGATCCGCTCGGCGTCGGCCGTCGCGTGCGCCTTGTGCTCGGCCGCCAACCGTTCGGTCGCCACGGTCTGATGCGCCTTCGTCGCGTTCGTCGTCAGCGTGGCCTTTTGTTTCGTCGCGTCCGCCGCGCTGAGCGCCGACGTCGCCGCGGCCGCGTCCTGCAGCGCCTGCACGTGCAGATCGTGGGACTGCGTCGCCAGCCTTTCCCCTTGGGCCTGCGCGTTCGTATAGCGGTCGTGGGCCTTCGTCGCGTCTTTGTCCGTGAGGACCTTCGCCGCTAGCTCGTCGTCGACGGTCTGGTGCAGCTGCGCGTAGTGGTCCGCGAGATCGTGCAGCTTCCGTGTGAGTTCCGCGTCGGCGTCGGCGATCTTCGTCGTCGCGGCCTGCGCGCGTTCGGTCGCCACGGGCAGACTCGCGACGTCCGCCGTCGCTAGGTTGTTCGTCAGGTCGGTGTTAATCGCGGCATCCCGCGCCGTGTAGAGATCGGCTAGGTCGTTCACGGTGATCTGCAATACGGCGTCGACCGTGCCGAGCCGGGAGTTGACGGCGGCCTGGCGCGCGCGTGTGTCCGTCTCGAGCGCCACGTCGACTTCCTCGAGCTGGCGCTCGAGGGCGGCTTGCTTGTCGGCGCTCTCGAGCTCGAGCCGCTGCTCCTCGAACGTCGCATGCGCGTCGGCGAGCTGGCTGGTAATCGTCGCCAGGAGCGCCGTCTCGTCGGCGGCGATCTGCGCTTTAAGCGCCGCGGCGTGGTCGCTCGCGATCGTCCCCGCTTGGTGCGCCGCGTCGACGAGCGCCTGGCGGCCCGCGGCGGCCTGCTTAACAAACTGGCGCCGCGTCTCGGCGTCTTTCAACGCCTGCGCGCGCTCGGCGGCGAGCTGCTGCTGGTGCGCGAGCTTCGCGGCCGCGGCCGCGACGGCCTTATCGTGCGCCGCCTGTACGGCGGCGGCGTGCGCCGCGGCTTTGTCCGCCGCGCGCTGCTGTTGCAACGCCAGCCGCTGATTCGCGACTTCCGTCTTGTGCTGCCCGACGGCGAGGTGCGTGAGCAATAACGTCTGCGCGTCGTCGTCGCTGTAGCCGCGCCGCAGGAGGTAGTCGTGCACCTGGTTCTGCGTGAGGATGCTGTTGTCCCACGCGGTAATCAGCTCCGCGACGGAGAGCAACGTGCGCGGCGTCTCGAGATGCGCGCCGCCCACATTCACGATAGCCTGGGCGATGTCGGCCGGCAACCCGATCGTGCGCAGGCTCTTGACGAAGGTGTCGTGGTCGAGGAGGCCCGTGCTGTATTTCGCCAACCAGACGTCGGCCGCTTTCAGTTGCCACGCCTCGAGCTTCTCGAGGTGCCACGCCTGCACGCGCTCGGCGGCCGCGGTGCGGAGCATCCCCGTGTGTAGCAGCGCGTTGACGACGTCGTCCTCGCTCAGCACGCCGTGCGACGCGAGACGCATGCCGTCGGCGAAGTCGAGGCCGTGTAGGTGCAGGTCCTTGAAGTGCTCGATGCGCGGCGCGCTCCAGCCCGCGCGGCCGAGCTCTTGATCGAGCGCGTCGTCGTCGAGCTCGCCGAGTTCCCAGAGGCGCACCGCGTCCGCCTCGCTGTGCAGCTTCGGTCGATACGCGAGGTCGACGGCCCACTGCGCCGGCGTCGCGATTGTCGTGTGCACGAGCGGGCGCAGCACCTGGCGCGCGACGCGGCCGAGGCCGAGGCCGCTGATCAACTCTTCCTCGAGCTCGTGCACGAGCTTCACCTGGCCGAGCGACACGAATTCCGTGATGGTGCTGAGGAGAAAGCCGCGCATCACCATCTCAGTCACGGCGCCGAGAAATCCCTCCGCGCGCTCCATGCCCGGCTGCAGCTCGCCGCCGTCGCCGGCGATGACGTCGCCGAAGACGGACGTGAGCACGGCGGCGCCGACTTCCTGCGCGATCTGCGCGGAGCCTTCCGTTGAGAAGATGCCGCCGCCGATGTTGGGATCGACGGCGTGCCCGAATACAGTCCCGATGACCGTGGCGGCGAAGTTCCCGAGGCCCGCATTGCCCTGCTCGATGACGAGCTGGATGATGCTGACGACCTTCGTAACGATAGCAAGTAGAAAGTTCAGGACGGCGCCGACTGCTGCGAGAAGACCCTTGCCGATGACGTTGGCGATCCAGCCCGCGTTCTCTGGGATTTTGAGCGCGCTCGAGATCTCCGACGCGTTCAACTTCGCTAGGGCCGCCAGGTCCGGCGGCTGCGCGTCGTCGAGTTGCGAGTCGTCAGCCATCGTCGTAGACTGCCAGGTGAGAGGTGGACCCGTGAAAGCTGCTACCGTCGCCTTGCTGCTCGCCTTGACCCTTGTGCTCGGTGTGATCGCCTACGACCTACACCGCATCGCCGGATCGCTGGCCATCGTCACCGGCACGACGCCCGCCGAACTCACCGAAACGCGCGCCCAGCGCGACAAGCGAATCCAGCGCGAACGACAGGAGCTACAAGACGACTTCCGCGCGATGCTCAACACGCCACCGTCACGCGCGCCTCAACCTTCGAAGGCGCCGGCGAAGTAAGCCTCTAGGTCCGCCATAAGTGGGTCTTTCGTCTTAGCGTTGTCGGCGATCGCGGCCGAAAAGAAGGCGCCGTGGTCTTGTATCGGCGTGAGCTCAGGCGTGCTCGCGTGCACGTGCGCGAGCGCGCCCTTTACGTTGCCCATCGTGCGATTCCACTGAAAGTTGAGAATCGGATTCAGGTCGCGCCGGATGCTGTTGAGGTGCGTCGCGCGCTGGAATAAGTTGTCGACCGTCAGCACGTAGCTCTCGAGGCGATTGTCGATGACGTTAATCGTCTGAATCGCCAGCAGCAGCGGCGCCGAGATCTTCCGCTCGAGCGTGGCGAGCGCGTCGTCGATCTGTTTCGCCAGCTGCACGTGCAGCAGCTGCAGCAACTCGAGCATCCGGCGCACGCCGTCGACGGCGTCCATCAGCGGCTGCACGTAGGTCGCGTAGAGTTTCTTGAGCGTGGTGACGATGCGCTGCGTCCAGTCAAGGACCGGCGCGACGATCGACGCGTAGAGCGTCTTCAGCCGCGTATAGGCGGCCTCGAGGAAGACGCCGACGGGCCGGATAATGGTGCCCCACGTCCACTTCGCCGCGTCCCACACCGCGGTCCCGGCGACGCGCAGCACGTGATACGCGACCGTCAGGACCGTGACCATGAAGTCGGCCGTGGCCTGAATGCCGTTCCAGATCCAGCTGACGAGCGTCGTGATGAAGGCGAACATTAACCGCGCACGCCGCGCACCAGCGCGGCCTTGGCCTCAATCATCGCGCGCTGCACCGCCGGGTCGAACGTCGTCTCGTCCTGGTCGACCTTGAACGGCCCGTCCTTGCCGACGTAGAACGTCGTCTCGATGACCTTCCGGAAGCGGCCGGCGTCGTCGGGCGCCTGGCGTTCGACTTGTGTGACCACGCGAATCTCATCAGCCATCGTTACACCTGTAAATGGATCGTCCAGTCGATTGCGTTCAGCGCGTCGACGAAGTCGCCGACGGTCAGCGGCGTGGTGTGCACGTCTGGCTCGGCTGCGGGCTGCGGCACCTGCTCGACCACGGCGACCGCCGGCGCCAACGCGTCGATGTCGGCCGCGATGCCGGCGAGCTGCGCGTCCGTATACGGCCCCGTGCCCCACTTCCCGGCTTCGGTCGCGACCTCCGCGTCCGTCAACGGGCGCCCGAGTTTCTGCTGCGCATACGCCTCCGCGTCCGCCAGCGCGACATCGCCGGCGGTGAGGTGCGGCGCCGTCGTCGTCGTCGTCGTCGTCGTTTCCGTTGTGTGCTGCGTCGTCTTGTCCGGCGGATGCCGCACGAACGTGTCCTGCGTCTTCGTCCCGTCGATTCCGTCGAACAAATTCTCGTCGACCTCCGGCGGGTCAGTCACGGTGTAGCCGGGCGCCTGGTAGTCGACGCGCGGCACGCTCGCGTCCGCCGTTGCGTGCAGTTGGTCCGCCGCGCCGTAGCCCTCGAGCACGTCGTTTGTGCGCGTCGCGTAGGCGAGCTCGTTCTCCGCCGCGAGCGCGTCGACAATCGGAGCCCCGGCGCCGTCGACGTCGGCGAGCGCCTGCGTCGCGTCCTCCGCGGCCGCGCCGGTCAACACGGCCTGGGCGTCGACGATCACGCCGTGCGCGTCGGCGAACGCCTGCTCAAACGTCTGCACGAGCGCGACGCACCCCGCGGGTTCGACGTCCCAGTAGTTATCTGGAATGTCGATAACGGGCATCGGATCCTTGGTCGAAGAGCAGTGGGTCGAGCCCGAGGCGATTGATCAGGATGTCGATCTTCCGCTCGAGTCGCCGATGGTCCTCCGCGGTTTCACGCAGGCGCAACCGCACCCAGGCGCACCAGCCGCCCATCGCAAAGGCGCCGCTGATGATGGCGATCAGTTCAGGAGACACGCCCACCTCGACTGCGCCCCCTACGGGTTCTTTGCGATATTGAGGTGCGTGATAGCCATCAGCGCGCCGACGCCCGCGGCGACGCCGATCTGGGTCAGCGACGCGCCGGCGCCGGCCGTCGCGATGCCCGTCGCCGCACCGCCGAGTAGCAGCGCGAGCACGTTCTGCACGTAGCCAGGCAGCATTTACCCCTCCTCCTGTGTCTGATAATACGCGGCGATGATCGTCGCGTCGGTGACGGGTCTCGCGCCCGTCGATCGGTCCGTCTCGAGGTTGGCCACCGTGTTCTCGTTGCGTGGGTGGACGACGGCGGCGAACACCGGCAGCACGGGCGGCGTGTCGACGCTCGCCGTCGCGAGCGCGGCGGCCGGGTTCGGCTTCGTGCCCGCGATGACGCGCGCCGGGCAGGCGTGAAAATATTCCTGGCCGTTGGCCTGCAGCGGACGGTAGATGCCGCCGCACGATGCACACTGCAATAGGTCCGCGTTCCTCATGTGCCCTCGCTAGAGATCGAACCACTCACGCACGAGATACTGCGGCGCGCTCCACTGGTCGCCGACGTCGATCGCGCTCGTCACCGTCTTGATGCGATGCCCCGCCGCCAGGCGGATGCCCGCCAGGAGCGGCGCCGTGACGAGGAAGCGCGTCCCGTCGAAGTTCAGCGGCACGCCGGCTTGAAAACTATTCCGCCACGTGTGCGACGCCGTCTCGTTGTTGTTGATCGGGACGCGCGCGTAGACATTCGCGCCGTCGTCGATCGTGAGCTGCGGCACGCGGTTGGCCGCGGCGGCGCTGGTCGCGAGGTCCGCCTCGAACGCCAGCAACTCCCAGCGCGCACCCGCCGGCACGACTTCGGAGATCTCGGCGCCGGCGCCGGGCTGCGTGCCGCTGATCGACCGCAGACAGCCGACGCCGTCGAGCGGCGCGAAGCTCTCGTTGCCCGGCCACACGAGCGGCACCGTCGGCGAGACGAAGCCGCTGACGAGCGACTGCAGCACCTGGCCGGCGCTGCCCTGGCCGCGGACCAGGTCGACGAGCACCCACACGCTCTGCGCGGCCGGCGTGCCCGTCGTAATCTTGAGGCTGATGCCGAGCACCCAGCCTTCGGACAACCCGACGGTCGTGGTCGCCGCGGTGCGGTTGCTGTTCGGCGTGTGGCTGAATTGAATCGGCGCGATCGTGCCGTCCTTGCGGAGCACGCGGCCGCTGACCGTCAGCGTGAGGCCCGACGCGTTGCCGACGGACGTGAGGCGTAGTTGTTCCTCGCCGGTGAGGTAGACCGCCGACGGCCCGGCTAACCCGAGGGTCGACGGCAGCGCAGTGTTCGGGTCGGAGAATTCAGGAGGCATCTAAAAATCCAACCACTCGCGGACTTGATACGTCGGCGCGGCCCACTGGTCCCCATTTTGAATGAGGTCGGTCAACGTCTCAAAGTCGTCTCCCGCCGAGAGGAACACCGGGAACGCGATCGGGAGATATGTGGGCCAGTGCCCGTTCGACTGCTGACGGTCATTGAGATACGTCACGCCGCGGCTGAAGAGAAAGTTGTGAATCTCGCTGGCTGTCGCGTCGGTGAAGAAGGTGTTCACACACGGCACGAAGCCGGCTGAGCGGAAGAATAGTTGAAACTTGCGATCGGCCGGAATCGCGCTCAGCGTCATCGTGAGATTCATGCTCAGCACTTCCCAGCGCGCGCCCGCCGGCACTGTCTCTTTTATTTCCGAGCCGGACGCCGGCTGCGTGCCGTGAATCGTGCGAATGTAGCCATCGGTGTCAATAGAATTCACGATCGGCGTGCCCGGCCAGCCGATGGGCTGCGACGCGGTGACCGCGTTCGCGAGGAGCGTGCCCAGGATGAAGGCCGCGGCGCCGGCGCCTCTGACGATTTGCACAATCACAAAGGTCTGTCCAATCGTCGGCGTCGCGCCCGAGGCGAACGCCGTCAGGTTCGAGACAAAGCCCCCCGAGAGCGGAAAGTCTGTCGACGACACCGACCGATCGCTCGCCGGCGTCATCGGATAGCGGAACGGCTTCGCCTCGCCTTTCCGCGTCACGAGCCGGCCGTGCACGTTCACCGTCACGCCCGGCAGCGCGTTCACGACGGTAATGCGCAGCCGATCGTCGTCCTGCGTCGCGAACGGATACGGCGAGATGACGACGTTCGCGCGGCCGAAGATGCCCGGCAGCGCGTTCTGCAGCGCGGTGACCACCGGCGACGCACTCGGCGCCGCCGGTGTAGAGCTCTCGGCCATCGCGCTGCGTTACTTCGCGAGCTGCGCGAGGACCGACGTGACGTTGAGCGTGCCGCCCGCCTGCGACATGAGCGCGTCGACGACGAACGCGCCCTTGTTGTTGCTGTTGAACACCGGGACGAGCGGCAGGTTGTAGTAGTCGCTCAGCTCGGCGAACCAGCGCGCGGTGCGGTGCGGGAACAGGTTCGTGCCCGGTCCGCCGACGCGCACGTTGCCGACGTCGGCGCCCTTCCAGTGAATCGACGCGCAGTTGATGTCCGGCACGTAGCCGAGCAGCGCGTAGTCGGTGTTCGCCTGGAAGAAGTCCGATGTCGCGTTGATGGCGGCCGTCGCGCTGTAGTCGCCGCCCGTGCCCAACGTGATGGCCGTTTCGACCATGTAGATGTTCACGAGCCTCGCGTAGACGTCGGCCGGCGCCATCAGCCGCGCGTCGAGCCCCTGCACGTCTTCGTAGTAGACCAGGAGCGACTGCGGCTGGATGCGGCCGGCGGTGTTGTCGCCGGCGAGCTGGACCGTCAGCACGTCGGTCGAGTAGAGCCGCTGCGGAAACTGCATCGGCATCAGCGGGAGCGGCTGCGACGCGACGACGCGCGCGTGGATCGCGTGGACATTGTCGTGCATGCGCGGGCTGTGAATTTCGGTGATGCCCGCGGCGGTGACGAACGCCCATGTGTTCAACAGATACGCTTTCTTCGCATCGTTGAAGCTGCGCACGTTGAGCGAGTCGCCGGTGTTCGTCGTGAGGTTCGTCAACGTGTTCACGTTGGCGATGTGGCCCGAGATGACTTCCAGCGCTTTCGGCACGGTGTGACTCCTTCACGCGCGCGGCGTGGTTAGTTCTTCCAGCGCGGCGTGAGGGCCTCGCTCGCCTGGCTGGCCCAGTGTGCACATTCCGCGTGATCGGCGACGCGGGCCGCGTCGACGGCGCCCTGCAGGCGGCGCGTGATTTCGTCGGTTGTGCCGACGCGCGTGATGTAGTCGGCGAGCGCTTCGTCGGTCTTGCGCGCCGGCAGCTTCGAGGCCGTCGCATACTTGTCGAACACCGCCTCAGCGGTAATCGGTTCCATGGCTTACTCTCTCTGCGGCGCGCGGCCGCGTCCGCGTTACGACCAGCCGGCCAGCTTCTTCGCGCGCAGGCCCTGGCCGAAGTGCGCGGAGATGCTGTAGTTCGCCATGTCGCCCTTCGGTCCGCGGAGCGGCGCCGAGGCCTTGAGGGAATCGATCGCGCTCAGCACCGGCGCGATGCGCTGCTGATAGGTGCCCTGCGCCGCGGCGACGCCGCCGGCGTAGCGCTGGCCGCCGAGGGTCGCAGCCTGCGACGCGTAGCGGCCGCCGCCGGCGCGCTGCACGCCCTTCCCGAAGCTGTCGTTGGCGATCGCCGCGTTCACGCCGGCCGCGTAGGTTTTGCTCGAGGCCGCCGTGCGTTCTTGCCACTTGGGGCCGGCGTCTTTCACGCCGTTGCTGTAGTCGCCCGCCGCCGCGCCGGCGCGTTGCGACCACTTTTTCGCCACCGCATCCGCGGATGGAGTGTTCATAACAGGTCGTCTCTCCTCGCGCGCAGACCGTGGCGCGCGTCACGTCGCACTACCTGTTTTCGACGATTACGGTTAACTGGTCAGAATGTCAACCGGGAAAGGGGTGGGATTGGCGTCAAGCGGTCGGCGTCGCACTCTAACATCGGTGCGCGTCCTCTTCGTCCTTGCTGGCCCCGGAGCAGCGGCGCTCGACCGTCTCTGGTGGGAACGTGAGGAAGTGGAGAAAGGATGACGTCCTCCGCCGCCGTCCCCAGTTGGTCCTGCTCCGGGCGGATCAGGTGATCGAGTAGCGCAGCCACCGTGCCCGAGCTGCTCGCAGCCATCGGCGCTGGGCCGCGGCGCTGAACGGGGCGTCCGACGGGCCGATGGCATCGACCTCTGCCGCGTGCGCTCGACGTGGAAAAGAGTGGAGTCGATGACTTCGGAACCGGGTAAAGGGGCTATCACCAGGGCTTGGGTGTTGAGCGCGGCCGGGATCGTCCTCTATCTATGGACAATTTGGGTCCCGCAGCTGCTCTACGTTGTGATTCCCCGGTTCCTTGGGATCGGCCCTCCAGCGGGGCGGATCGGCGATATCCTCTTCATCGCGTCGCTTCGGTACTACGACGTGTACCTGTTCCCGCCTTGGATGTTCCCTTGTGGCTTCTACAATGAGCCGTCCCTGCCTTGGATGTGCAGCCTCGACCTCCCGGCGCTGATCGTGGTGTCTCTGCTCACGTATTTCGTCTACAGGAGGAGCCGGGCTGCGTCGGTGTTGCTGCTGATCGCCTATGTGCTGAGCAAGGCCTTGGTATTCATACGGTTGGACCCGGGTTCGATCGTGTTATGGGTGCACCCAAGGGCCTTTGGCCCCGTTCGGTTCCTCTGGCAGGTGGTCACTGGTGTCTGGGGCTATGTGTTTTTCCAGGGAGCGAGGGAAACCTTGGCAGTTCCTCGGGGCGGATCGGGGGGTCGTGGCGATCCGTTGCCCCGGGGCTGAGCTCTCTCTCGGGCTCGCTTCTTAAGAGCATCCTGGGCGCAGCCGCCAAGAAGGAGGACGCGCGATGAGGCGGTTCGGTCGTACGGTGTTGCAGTGCGCCTGACGATCCCCCAGTCGCTGCTGGCGCGGGCGGATCAGGTGATTGAGTAGTGGCAGTTAACTGTCCTAACCCGGAGGGGAGATCAGACCATGTCGATCATCTCGTGGATAGTGCTCGGCCTGATCGCAGGGTTCATTGGCAGTAAATTGCTCGATAAAACAGGGAAAGGGCTCTTCTTCGACATCGTCCTGGGTATCCTGGGGGCCGTGATCGGGGGCTGGCTGTTCAGCCTGGTCGGCATGAGCGGGGTGACTGGGTTGAACATTTACAGCCTCATCGTCGCCGTCATCGGAGCTGTGGTGTTCTTGGTCGTATATCACGCTATCCGCCGACGGACGGCGTGACTCGCGGGCGCAAAGTGGCTCATGAGCATGGGCCCGATTCGGCCCGGGAACGTCACGCAGCTCAAGATTGTGGAAGCCGCAGCACCAAGCGTACTTGAGAGCGTATTCTCGGCGCTGCGCACCGACAAGGTGGGCGCGGTGCTCGTGCTCGGCGGCGGGGCGTTCTACCTGAATCGAGCACAGATTGTCGATCTCGCGCTCAGGAATCGCCTGCCATCGGTGTTCCAGAACCGCGAGTTTGTCGAAGCGGGAGGGCTCTTGTCCTATGCGCCGAGCACCACAGCCAACTATCGACGCGCGGCGTTCTTCGTAGACAAGATCTTGAAAGGCGCCAAACCCGCCGATCTCCCAGTCGAGCAGCCCACCAAGTTCGAGCTGGTCATCAACCTCAAGACCGCGAAGGCCCTCGGGCTGACCATCCCGCCGTCGCTCCTGCAGCGGGCAGACCAGGTGATTGATCCATGAGAACGGCGGTGTCGTCAAGGCAGTCTTCAGCTGCCCTCGCTTTTGGAGGTTGCCG
>JAIQFX010000165.1 GCA_020073005.1 Terriglobia bacterium
GCGGACGGCGCGCTCGTCGGCTGGGTCGAGGAGTATCCCCGCGAGGTGGGCCTGTTCGGCCTCCCGCTGCGCCATTTCATCGACACCAGCCTGGTCATCGCCGCACGGCGCACGTTCGCCGCGCTCGGCCCGTTCGCGCAACCGCCGGCCGGCGACGCCGTCGACGCTGTCTTCGCCGACGACTGGCGTCAGTTCTTCCGCGAGCCCTCGCCGCTCAGCGACGCCTATCGCGCGTACCTGCGGACGTACTTCTTCGGCGAGCGCATCCGCCCGGAGTTCGACCAGCGCTGGTACGCGCACGAGCCGATCGGCGAGCACAACGCCGGCGCGTTCAGAGCGAAGCTGCGCTGCGTCTTCTGCGAGCATCTCCTGAGCGCGCGCGCGCGCAGCCTCGGTATTCCACTGGTCGACATTCGTCACGAACCACTCGTCATCGACGCCGACGCCCGACCTCGAGTGTCCGTGATCATCCCCTGTTACAACCTCGGCGCGTACCTCGATGAGGCGGTCCAGAGCGTGCTGTCACAAACCTGCCAGGATTTCGAGATCGTCATCGTCGACGATGGCTCGACCGACGCCCAGACACAGGCGCTGCTTGCCGACTATCAACGACCGAAGACGCGCGTGATCCGAATCGCGCACGCCGGCGTGTCCGAAGCTCGCAACGTCGCGATCGCCAACGCGACGGCTCCGTTCGTATGCGCGCTCGATGCGGATGATCGGCTGGCGCCGACGTTTCTCGAGAAATCAGTGCGCGCGCTCGACGAGGATCCGTCCATCGCGTTCGTCTCGTCCTGGCTCCGCACTTTCGGCGACGAAGCCTGGGAGTGGAAGCCCGAGCGGTGCGACCTGCCGACGCTGTTGTGGGAGCAGACCGTCCTCACGGCGGCGCTCATCCGCCGCGAGGTCGTCGTGGCGGTCGGCGGATATGACACGAACATGCCCGTGCAGGGCGGCGAAGACTGGGACTTCTGGCTGACAGTCGCCGAGCGCGGGTACCGGGGCGTGATTCTCCGCGAGGTGTTGTTCGACTACCGGCGACGGCCGGGTTCGCTGAGCACAATCTCGTGGTACGGTCCAGGGCACCTGCCGCTCGCGAAGCACCGGATTGCCAAACACGCGGAGACCTACCGCGCCCATCTGTTCGACGTGCTCCTCAAGCAGGACGCCGAGATCGCTCCGCTGTTGCGGCGCAACGACGAGCTCGAGCGCTCGATCCATTCGGAGTTGGAGCCGGCCGTTGCCGCCAGGCGCGCCGAGCTCGCGGCCCTGCGATCGCGTCTGGCGGACGCGACGGCGCCCGAGGCGGCCGGGGCGCCGCCGTCGACGTCCGAGCTCGAGTCGGCGCTCCACGCGGCGGAACGCGAGGTTGAGGCGTTGAGGGCGTCGATGAGTTGGCGCGTCACGCGGCCGTTGCGCGACGCGTACGGATGGTGGCTCCGGCGACGGAGTCCGGCATGACCGCCAGGATCGCCGCCGTCATCACATGCCGCGATCTCGGCCGAACGCTCCTCGAGGCGCTCACGAGCATCGAGCGTCAATCGCGTCCGGCTGCCGAGATCGTGATCGTCGACGACGGGTCGTCGCAGATCTACACCCGGCAGATCCTGGCGCAGCTGACCGCGCAAGGCGTCTGCGTCGTTCAGGCGGGCGGGCGCGGCGCGTCTGCGGCCCGAAACCTCGGCGCGCGGCTCACCTCGGCTGAAATCATCGTGTGGCTCGACGCCGACGACATCCTCGAGCCGACGTACTTCGAGAAAGCCGGCGCCGCTCTCGACGCGGACCCGGGGCTCGACTTCGTCTCCTGCGCCATCCGTGCGTTCGGCGAGGCGGCGTATATCTGGACGCCGGCGTCACCGACGCTGGCCGACGTGCTGTCCAACGGCGCATGGCCGCACGCGTCCACGATGATGCGGCGCCGGCTGTGGGAAGCGGTCGGCGGCTTCGACGAAACGCTGCCGTTGTTCGAGTTGCTGGATTTCTGGACCGCGGCCCTCGCGCAGGGCTTTCGCGGAGTGGTGCTCGAAGAGGCGCTCCTGAAATACCGAATCCGCGCGCGCTCGCGGTATCACCACATGATTCAGCCCTCGACGTATGTGTCGCGGCTCGCCCACTTCTACGCCAAGCACCGCACGGCGATCGCGCCGCACGGGCTGGCGATCATCGTGGGGAAAGAGGCGTTCTTCCTGAGCCAGCGCGACTATCACGAGACGCTGGAGGCGCGCGCCAAAGCGCTCGAGGCCGAGCTCGCGCAGCTGCAATCGGAGATTGCGGACGTCGCGCGCCAGCTGGAATCGCAGGGCGCGCCGCGCGTCGGCCGCGCGGAGCTCGCGGGCGTTCAGCCGATCAGCCGGCAGTGGGGCCGGGATCGCGGGACCGCGATCGACCGCCACTACATCGAGCGCTTTCTGCAGGGCCATCGCGCGGACATCCGCGGCCACGTGCTCGAGGTGCGCCAGCCGATGTACGTGGATCGGTTCGGAGGGAATGCCGTCACGGCGCGGGACGTGATTGACGTCGATCCGACGAATCCGTGCGCGACCGTCGTCGCCGATCTCCGGCACGCGGCGGCGATTCCGTCGGCCACGTACGATTGCATCATTCTCACGCAGACTCTGCACGAGATCGACGACATGGCCGCGGTTCTCGCCGAATGCGCGCGCATGCTGCGGCCGGGCGGCGTCCTGCTGGCGACGGTCCCGAGCGTCAGCAAGGTGGGCAACGAAAGCGGTCTCGACGGCGATTTCTGGCGCCTCACGGAGGCGTCGGCCCGGAAACTGTTCGCCGGCGCGTTCCCGGTCGACCACTTTGACGTGAAGGCGCACGGCAACGTCAGAGCGTGCGCCGCGTTCCTGTACGGGATGTCCGCGGAGGAAATCTCGGCCGATGAACTCGATTACGCTGATTCGGCGTTTCCGCTGTTGATCGCGATTCGCGCCGTGAAGCCGAATGCGCCCGCGCCGGTGCGAACAGTGGCGTCCGGCTTCAGCCGGACCTCATCGGCCGCGATCCTCTGTTACCACCGCGTCGCTGCTCTAACGCCGGATTCGCACGCGCTCTGCACGCCGCCCGACGAATTTCGCGCGCACATGGCCTGTCTCGCGCGCGACTTCCATCCGATCGGCCTCGAAGAACTGGTGCGCGCCGCCGCGTCGGGCCGCATTCCCGAGCGCGCGG
>JAIQFX010000166.1 GCA_020073005.1 Terriglobia bacterium
GCGGACGGCGCGCTCGTCGGCTGGGTCGAGGAGTATCCCCGCGAGGTGGGCCTGTTCGGCCTCCCGCTGCGCCATTTCATCGACACCAGCCTGGTCATCGCCGCACGGCGCACGTTCGCCGCGCTCGGCCCGTTCGCGCGGCCGCCGGCCGACGACCCCGTCGACGACGTCTTCGCCGACGACTGGCGGCAGTTCTTCCGCGAGCCGTCGCCACTCAGCGACACCTATCGCGCCTACCTCAGGACGTACTTCTTCGGCGAGCGCCTCAATCCGGAGTTCGATCAGCGGTGGTACGCGCACGAGCCGATCGGCGAGCGTAACTTCGAGTTGTTCCAGGCGAAGCTGCGCTGCGTCTTCTGCGAGCATCTGTTGAGCGCGCGCGCGCGTAGCCTCGGCATCCCGCTGGTCAACATCCGTCAGCCGCGCGTGTCGGTGATCATCCCCTGCTACAACCTCGGCGCGTACCTCGACGAGGCGGTCGAGAGCGTGCTGGCGCAGACCTGCCAGGACTTCGAGATCGTCATCGTCGACGACGGCTCGACCGACCCTGACACTCGGGCGCTGCTGGCGGACTATCGACGACCGAAGACGCGCGTGATCCGGATCGCGCATGCGGGCGTGTCCGAGGCCCGCAACGTGGCGATCGCCAATGCGACAGGCCAGTACTTGTGCGCGCTGGACGCCGACGATCGATTGGAGCCGACGTACATCGAGAAGGCGCTGCGGATCCTCGACGAGGATCCGTCGATCACGTTCGTGTCGTGCTGGGCCCGGATGTTCGGCGACGAAGCGTGGGACTGGAAACCCGAGCGCTGTGATGTGCCCGCGCTGCTCTGCGAGGACACGGTCTGCACCGCGGCGCTCGTGCGGCGCGACGCCGTCCTCGCCATCGGCGGGTTCGACACGCAGATTCCACTCCAGGGCGCCGAGGACTGGGAGCTGTGGCTGACGCTCGCCGAGCGCGGATATCGCGGCGTGATCCTTCCCGACGTCTTGTTCCACTATCGGCGGCGTTCCGGATCGCTGAGCACGGTCTCCTGGTACGGGTCCGGGCACGTGCCGCTGACGAACTACCGTCTGGCGAAACACGCCGACAGCTACCGCGCACACCTTTCGGATGTGCTCTTGTATCAGGACACCGAAACCGCCGGCTTCCTGCGGCGAAACGACGAGCTCGAGCGGTACATCGGGACCGAGCTCGAGCCGTTCGTCGCCGCGCAGCGCGAGGAAGTGGCACGGCTGCGCGCGCGCCTCTCGGCTGCAGCGGACAGCGGCGCGCCGAGCGACGCGACGGCCGCTCGCATCAGAGAGCTCGAGGAGACACTCCACACGGTCGCCGGCGACGCACAGGCGCTCCGATCGTCGATGAGCTGGCGCGTCACCGCGCCGCTGCGCGACGTCTACGGCTGGTGGCTGCGCTGGCGGGGACCCGCATGACGCGCGGCCGCATCTCGGCGATCATCACGTGCCGCGATCTGGGGCGCATGCTCGTCGAGGCCCTCCGGAGCCTCGAGCGGCAGACGCGTCCCGCCGCGGACATCGTCATCGTCGACGACGCGTCGACCGACGTGTACACGAGACAGGTGATCGCGAAGCTCGAGCGCGACGGCACGTTCGTCGCGCACGGACCCGGGCGCGGCGCCTCGGCCGCCCGGAATCTCGGCGCCAGGCTCACCGCCGGCGACTATCTCGTCTGGCTCGACGCGGACGATACGCTCGAGCCGGGCTACTTCGACGCCGCCGCGGCGCGACTCGACGCCGATGCGGACATCGATTTCGTGACGTGCGCGATGCGCGCGTTCGGCGACGTGCAGTACGTGTGGACGCCGTCGCCGCCGACGTGGGTCGATGCCGTCGCGACCGGAGGCGTGCCGCACGCGTCGACCATGATGCGGCGGCGCGTGTGGGAAACACTGGGCGGCTTCGACGAAGATCTGCCGACGTTCGAGCTGCTGGACTTCTGGGCCTCGGCGTTCGAACGCGGCTTCCGCGGGATCGTGCTCGACGAGCCGCTGCTCAACTACCGCGTGCGGCCGGGATCCGGCTACCGGCGATCGATTCGCCAGCCGACCTACCTCGCGCGCCTCCGCTACTTCTACGACAAGCATCGCGACGCCGTCGAGCGGCACTTGCTGGCGCTGATCGAAGCGAAGGAGGCGTTCCTCGTCAGCCAGCGGAATTACCTGAAGAGCCTCGAATCGCGCGCGACCGCCCTCGAAGCCGAGCAGGCGCAACTCCGGCGGGAGATCGCCGAAACAGCACAGTTGCTGCACGAGCGCAACGTGCCGCGCGTGGAGTGGGGTGATCTCCGGCGGCGACAGCCGGTCAGCCAGTACTGGGGCTGGGATCGCGGCACGCCCGTCGACCGGCACTACATCGACGGCTTTCTCGGCGCGCACCGGACCGACGTGCGAGGCCGTGTCCTCGAGGTTCGCGATTCGGTGTACACCCGGCGGTTCGGCGGCGCCGCGGTCACGACGAGCGACGTGATCGATATCGACGCCAGCAGTGACGCGGTCACCCTGGTCGCCGATCTTCGCCGCGCGGACCGCATCGCGACGGACACCTACGACTGCATCATCCTGACGCAGACGCTGCAACTCATCGACGACATCGGCGCGGCGATCGCCGAGTGCGCGCGCATTCTGCGTCCCGGCGGCGTGCTGCTGGCGACCGTGCCCTGCACCATCAGAGTCGATGATGAGGGCGGCCAGGACGGCGACTTCTGGCGGCTGACGGAAGCGTCGGCGCGCCGACTGTTCGCACAAGCGTTTCCCGTCGACGCGTTCGAGGTAACGGCGTACGGCAACGTGATGGCCAATGCGGCATTCCTCTACGGCCTGTCGACTGCGGAAATGTCGGCGGCCGATCTCGATCACGCCGATCCCAATTTTCCGCAGATCATCGCGATTCGCGCCGTGAAGCCGAATGCGCCCGCGCCGGCGCGAACAGTGGTGTCCGGCTTCAGCCGGACTTCGTCGGCAGCGATCCTCTGCTACCACCGCGTCGCCGAGCTGACGCCGGATTCGCACGCGCTCTGCACGCCGCCCGACGAATTTCGCGCGCACATGGCCTGTCTCGCGCGCGACTTCCATCCGATCGGCCTCGAAGAACTGGTGCGCGCCGCCGCGTCGGGCCGCATTCCCGAGCGCGCGG
>JAIQFX010000099.1 GCA_020073005.1 Terriglobia bacterium
GTGGCGCAGGTCGTCGGCGAACTCGGCGACGGACGCGTAGCGCTCGGCGGGATCTTTCTTCAGCGCCTTCGCCACGATCGTGTCGAGGTCGCCCTGCAGGCGGCGCCGCAGCTTCTCGGGCGTCGTCGCGCGCCGGGCGGCGTGCATCGCGAGCCGCTCGGGCGCGAGATCGCCGGCGTCCATCACCGCGGACGACATGCGGCGCGGTTCGGAATCGACGATCGCCTTCACGATCTCGGCGGCCGACAGCGCGCCGGCGCCGACCGGATCGCGGCCGGTCAGCAGCCCGTAGAGCAGCACGCCGAGCGCGTACACGTCGGTGGCCGTCGTGATCGGACCGCCGCTGACCTGCTCGGGCGCGGCGTACTTGGGCGTGAGCCCCGCGCCGGCGTCGTGGGTGAGCGTCAGCTCGTGGCGCGACACGTCGCCTTCGAGCAGCTTCGCGATGCCGAAGTCCAGCAGCTTCACCTGACCGTCGCGCGTCACGAGCACGTTCGACGGCTTCAGATCGCGGTGCACGATCAGGTTCGCGTGCGCGTGCGCCACGGCCGAGAGCACGTCGAGAAAGAGGCGGATGCGCGCGTCGACCCCGAGCGTGTGCTCGTCGCAGTGCTGGTCGATGTACCGGCCGGCGATGTGCTCGAGCACCAGGTACGGCTGACCCGTGGCCGACACGCCGGCGTCGATCAGCCGGGCGATGTGCGGGTGCGTGAGGCGCGCGAGAATGGTGCCTTCCCGCTTGAAGCGCTCACCGGCGGTGTGTCCGACCAGTTCGGCGTTCAGCAGCTTCACGGCCGCCTGACCTTCGAAGCGGCCATCGTTCCTCGACGCCAGCCAGACGCTGCCCATGCCGCCCTGGCCGATGGGCTTCACCAGCGTGTAGGCGCCCACGCTCAGGCCGTCGAGCGCCTCCGGTCCGCGCAGCACGCGGGCCCCCTCGTCGAGAAATCCGGCGGCGCTGAGGACGCGATGCTCGTCGAGAAGCGCGCCGATGTCCGCCGCCAGCGCGGGATCGTCCGCGCGCAGCGAGGCCAGCCAGGCGTCGCGTTCGCCGGGTGTGAGCGCCAAGGCGTGATCGAGGTGCGGGCTGATGCGGTGCCAACGGCCGCCGTCGAGTGCCACCGTGCGTGTCCCCCTTCGATCAGAAGATCGGAAAGGGGCGGCCAAAGACGACATCACGCGACGGGCACCGCTTCCTGCAGCGCCTGGTGGAGCAGGATCCGTCCCTTCTCCCAGTCACGCTGCACCGTGCGCTCCGAGACGCCCTGCATGGCGGCAATCTCGCCGAAGGAGAAGCCGCAGAAGAACTTCAGATCGACGATCAGGGCGAGCCGCGCGTCGATCGTCGCCAGCGCATCCAGCGCGTCGCTGATGCGCGTCAGCTCCCGGCTGTCGGGCACGGCCTCGGCCACGTCGGTGCTGATCGCGGTGATCTCGAAGAGCCCGCCGCGCTTCTGCGCCTGCCGGCTGCGCGCGTAGTCGATGATCAGCCCGCGCATCACGCGCGACGCGTAGGCCATGAACCGGTTGCGATCGGGAAACGCGCGCTCGCGGACCGCGATGTCCAGATACGCTTCGTGCAGCAGCGTCGTGGCGCTGAGCGTCATCCCGGCGCCGCGCTTCGCCAGCTCACGGCGCGCCATCCGGTGCAGCTCTTTGTAGAGCGTCGAGAACAACGTGTCCGAGGCGGCGCGATTTCCCTGCTCGGCGGACGTCAACAGTGTCGAGAACGTCGGTTCCACGTGAATCTCGTTGGACGCCTCGACTTCCATGCAGGTTTCAGACATTGAGACGGCTCCGGTGATCGGTGACGACTTCAGCGCATCGGACAGCCTCCGATCGTAGTCCGCTTCCGGTCACGAAACGCATTCGTGCAAACGCTTTTTGCGAAATGGCCCGCTCGGGCCATCGACAACGGCGACAGAAAGACGACACGAGGGTACAGTGGCGACATGGATGCATCACGCGCGGGCGTGCTCAGGCGCAGCCTGTCACGACGCGACCTGATCGTCTACGGCCTGCTGTTCATCGGACCGCTGGCGCCCGTCGGCGTGTTCGGCGTCCTCGACGCGCGGACGAGCGGCGCCGTCGCGCTCGTCTATCTGTGCGCGACCGTCGCGATGGCGTTCACGGCGTGGTCGTACGCGCAGATGTCGGCGGCCGTGCCGCACGCCGGATCCGTTTTCGCGTACGTCACGCACGGCGTCGGCCGCCGCGCGGGATTTCTCGCGGGCTGGCTGGCGATGCTCGACTACCTGCTGATTCCGTCGGTCGCGTATCTCTTCTGCGGAATCGCGCTGCACGCGTTGATCCCGTCCGTTCCCGCCTGGGCGTTCACGGTCCTCGCGTTCGCGCTGACGACGGCGCTCAATCTCGCCGGCGTCGGCGTCGCCGCGCGCGCGGGGTTCATCGTGCTGGCGGCCGAAGTGATCGTCTTCGCGGTGTTCGTCGTGTCCGCGCTCGTCGTGCTCGCGTCGCACGGCCCGGCGCGATCGTGGATGGCGCCGTTCACGGGCCCCGCCGCCGGCGTCGACGCGTTCACGATTGCCGGCGCGATCTCGGTCGCCGTGCTGTCTTTTCTGGGATTCGATGCGATTGCGTCGTTCGCGGAAGAAACTGCCGGCGACGCGCGGCAGGTCGGGCGCGCGATCTTCTTCTGCCTCGCGACAGCGGGACTGCTCTTCGTCGTCCAGACGTATCTGGCCGGCGTGCTGAGCCGGATCGATCCGGCCGATCTCGCCGCCCGGCCCGCGGCGCAGGGCACGGCGTTCTACGATCTCGCGCGCGTGGCCATCGCGCCGTGGATGGCGACGCTGCTCGCGGTCACGAAAGCGATCGGCCCGGCGTTCGCGGCGATGAGCGGACAAGCGGCCGCGTCGCGGCTGCTGTTCGGCATGGCGCGCGACGGCCGTCTGCCGCGCGCGCTGGCGACAGTCGATGCGCGGCGCGGCGTGCCGCGCGTCTCGTTGCTGACCGCGGCGGCGTTGACGCTGGTCGTGTCGGTCTGGGCCGCGCGCAGGGACGATGGACTCGACGTGCTCGTGTCGATCGTGGACGTCGGCGCGCTGGCCGCATTCACGCTGCTCCACGCGTCCGTCGTCGGCTATTTCGTCGTTCTGCGCAAAGGCACGGCGCGTCTGGCGCATCGCGTCGTCCCGATAGTCGGCGCGGCGGTCACGATCTGGGTGCTGGTCGCGGCGAGCACACCGGCGAAGATCGTGGGAGCGGCCTGGCTCGCCGCCGGGCTCGTCGTCATCGTCGCGCGACGAGGCAACGGCTGACGCGGCCCGGGTGTATAACTCCCTCGGGATTCTTGACGACCTGAAGGAGGTCCAGATGAAGGAAGGAATGATTGGCGCAGCGACGGCGCTCGCGGCCGTCGTGATCTACGGCGTCGTCACCGGCGCGCAGGCGCCCGCGCAGGGACAGGCTGCCGTGTATCCGCCGCCCGCCGTGAAGATTCAGCCTGGGGACGCGCCCGCGTACGCGTTCGACATCACCAAGGCCGAGATCGACTACGTGATCAAGAACGCGCCGGCCAACCCGCCCGACCGCCAGCTCCGCGTGGTGGACATGGGCAAGTACAACCTCGGCGTCGGCATCGTCCACCGCGGACCGACCAACGAAAAGCCGGGCGACCCGGTGCCTGTGCTGTGGCACGACTACACGCCGGAGATCTACTACATCACCTCCGGCTCCGGCGTGCTGACGACCGGCGGCGTGATCCTCAACCAGCGCCCGGGCCAGGGCGTCCCGAACACGATGAACGGCCCGAGCGGCAGCGGCACGGCCGGCCCGGGCTCCTACAGCCGGAGGGTCGGCCCCGGCGACATCATCATCATCCCGAACAAGGTCGCGCACGGCTGGAGCGGCGTGACGGATCACATCGAGTACCTCAGCTACCGTCCCGATCCGGATCGCGTGCTGCCGGCAGGCTGGGTCTATCCGCTCCTGCTGAAAACCGTGCCGCCGCAGGTGCCGACGCCCGGCGTCGGCCGCGGCAACGCCCCGGCCGCGCCGCCGCGCGACTAAACAGCCTCCGCTCCCTGGGCAACGGGAACACGTCGTGTGTTCCCGTTGTCTTCGCAGTGTGGTCCAGTGTGTTATCGGTGAGGATTGCGATGGCGATCGCGATGACCGTCAACGGCAAGGAACACGCGCTCGACGTCGAACCGGAGATGCCGCTCCTCTGGGTGCTTCGCGAAGCACTCGGCCTCACCGGCACGAAGTTCGGCTGCGGCATCTCGGCCTGCGGTTCCTGCACAGTGCTCCTGGACGGACGCGCGGTGCGTTCGTGCACGCTGCCCATCTCCGCCGCCAACGGCAGGAACGTCACGACGATTGAAGGGCTCGCGCAGGACGGCACGCTCCATAGAGTGCAGCAGGCGTGGGTCGCCCATCAGGTGCCGCAGTGCGGCTACTGCCAGTCCGGCGTGATCATGGCCGTCGCCGGACTCCTCGCGCAGACACCGAAGCCGACCGACGATGAGATCGACGCCGGCATCACGAACATCTGCCGGTGCGGGACGTTCGCGCGCATGCGCGCCGCCATCCACGACGCCGCCGAAGGCGAAGGAGTGCGGTCGTGAAGAAGTGGACCAGGCGAACATTCATCGGCGCGGGCACCGTCGCCGGCGGAGGCTTTCTGCTCGGCGTCGCCGGCTTCACGTTCGCTCCCAGCCGGTACTCGCTCGTCTCCGGCGACGCGGCGGAGAAAGGTCAGCTCACGACGTGGATCACCGTCACTCCCGACAACATCGTCACGATCCTGATCCCGCATTGCGAGATGGGACAGGGCACGCACACGGCGCTCGCGATGATGGCGGCCGAGGAACTGGAGGCGGACTGGTCGCTGGTCCGCGTGCAGGAAGCGCCTGCGCTGGACGCCTACGCGAACGGGTACATCATTCGCGCGGCGGGCGGCAACTACGTGCCCGCCGTGCTCGCGCGCGGCGTGGACTACGGCACTTATAAGCTGGCGGAGTGGTTTGGCTTTCAAGTGACCGGCGGCTCGACCGCCGTCCGCAGCACGGGCGAGTACGGCATGCGCGTCGCCGGCGCCGCCGCGAAGGAGATGCTTCTGGCCGCCGCGGCGCGGCAGTGGAATGTGAGCGTCTCCGAATGCACGGCGAAGGGCTCGCGTGTCACGCACACGACATCGGGGCGCGGCGCCACGTTCGGTGAACTCGCACGCCTGGCGGCCACACAGCGCGTGCCCACCAGCCCCGCGCTCAAGAGCCCGGACAGCTTCACGATCCGACGGACCTCGCCGACGCGTCTCGATATCCCGTCGAAGGTGGACGGCAGCGCGACGTACGCGATCGACTTCGTCACACCGGGCATGCTCTACGCCGCGCTCGAGATCGCGCCGGTCTACGGCGGCAAGCTCGTGTCGGTGGACACCACGCCTGCGGAGGCTATGCCGGGCGTCAAGAAAATAGTCAGGCTGGAGGAAGCCGTGGCGGTCGTGGCCGACAGCTTCTGGCGCGCGCGCCGCGCGCTCGCATCGCTGAAGCCGGAGTTCAGCGATGCCGGGCAC
The DNA here is from genome assembly GCA_020073005.1 of Terriglobia bacterium. Lineage (GTDB taxonomy): Bacteria > Acidobacteriota > Vicinamibacteria > Vicinamibacterales > CAVVIG01 > SRVP-36. The sequence continues at coordinate 5,540 of JAIQFX010000099.1, forward strand.
GGCGATGTGTCCACCGCGTCGATCTTCGCCGCGTTCGACAAGGCGCTCGGCGCCCCACCGGAGGTGCCGAACCATGCTGCGACGGTGGTGACGGCCGACTACCGCGCGCCGTTCCTCGCACACGCCACGATGTCGCCGATGGTGTGCACGGCGAAGGTCGAGGGAGACCGCGCCGAAGTCTGGACCGGCGTGCAGGATCCGCTGAACGCGCGCTCCGTGGCCGCGAAGGCGCTCGGCATCCCCGCGGCGAATGTCCACGTGACAAACTTCCTGTTGGGCGCCGGCTTCGGGCGTGGACTGCCATTCAACTTCGACTACGTGGACCTGGGCGTGCGCGTGGCGAAAGCGATGTCACCGATCCCGGTGAAGACGATCTGGACGCGCGAGAACGACATCCAGCACGACTACTACCGCGGCGCGGCGCTGTCCCGTCACGCGGGCGCGCTCGACGCGAACGGCCTGCCGCTCGCCGCGCACTCGAACTACACGGGCGGCGGCAACGGCGAAGCGGTCTTCATGCCGTATGCGATCGCCGCGAAGACCGCCAAAGAGAAGAAGGCGGCGCACCCGATCCGGCTCGGACAGTGGCGGTCGGTGCTGAATTCGCAGCACGGGTTCTTCAAGGAATCGTTCATCGACGAGATGGCGCACGCGGCCGGCAAGGATCCGTTCGAGTTCCGGCGCGGACTGCTGGGCGATCAACCCCGCTTCAAGACGGCGCTCGAGAAAGCGGCGGTGATGTCCAACTGGGGCGCGGCGCTCCCGCCAGGTGAAGGACGCGGCATCGCCATCTGCGAGAGTTTCGGCACCATCGTCGCCGAAGTCGCGCACGTGGCAGTGTCGCCGGAAGGCCGGCTCAAGGTGCTGAACGTCTACGCCGCGGTGGACTGCGGCGACGTGATCAACGTGGACAGCGCCACCGCGCAAGTGGAGGGCGGCATCGTCTTCGCGCTGTCGGCCGCGCTCCTCAGCGAGATCACCATCAAGGAGGGGCGGGTCGTGGAGAAGAACTTCCGCGACTACCCGATGATTCACCTCGCCGATGCGCCGAAGGTCACTACGGCGTTCCTCCGATCCGGCGCTCCGCTCGGCGGGCTCGGCGAACCCGGCGTGCCGCCGCTGGCCCCGGCGCTCGTCAATGCGATCCACGCCGCGACCGGCATTCGGGTGCGCGAGCTTCCGATCAAGAACACTTCGCTGAGAAAGGCTTAGGTCAGCTCAGCGAGGGGCGGGCGGACCGGAGAAATAGCCGCTGCGCGCGCGGACGTGCAGACCTCGGGCCCGAACTTCCACCTTGATCTTGCGGAACCCCGGCTTCTCGTGCGCGGGCGGCTGGTAGGCGAGCAGATAGTACGTCGTCATCGTGTCGAGCAAGCGGCCGAATCCCTTCGCCATGTCATTCGTATTGCTGATGATGATGCCGCCGGTGTCGTCGGCCAGGTCCGTTGAACCCTGTGCCGCGTCCGACCAACCGAACGGCCCTTCGTCCACATTGCGGCTCAGCCTCGTGCTGACTTCCGCGCCTTGATAGCGGCCGGCGGCCTGAAGACCGCGGGCGTCGAGAAAATGCATCGGCGCGTTGGCGCGGAGGGAACGCGTCACCACCTCGTAGTACTTCGCGTCGTCGGGATCGCGGGCAAAGCCGCCCGACACGACGATCAAGCTGTGCCGCCCCGGCTGGCTCGCCAGCCAGTCCAGGCACTGCAACGCCACGTCGTACATGTTCTCGCGGCGCATCCGTACGGCATGAGCTGCGTCGATCCCGCGCTGGATCGCGAGGTCGTGCGCCTGCTCGTTCGTCAGATCCGGATTGAGCGCGACGAAACGGCCGGCGACGCGTTGGATTACCCCGATATCGCGGCGCGCGATGGCCAATGCCTCGGCGTCGGCGACGGGAAAGTTCGATTGATCCTCGATTCGCTGGCCGACGATCCGATCGATTGCTGCCGCCATGTCCGCGGCACCGGTTGGTGGCAGGCCTAGCGACACCTTCGACCCGGGCGCCACGAGCATCAGGCTTCCGCTGCGTTCGCCGACCTTCGCGAGCAGCGCCTTGAGCGCGGGGCGCAGCCGCGCCGTCTGTGCCAGGGAGAGCTGACCATCGTCCACCAGAAGCACAGTGGCCGCGCCTGGCGATGCGTGCGCTGCACGGACTGGCGACTCCGGCGGCGTGCTGCGCGCGGCCGGCACGGAGTCGTCGCCGGCGAACGCTTCGAACGAAACGATCGCGCGTTCCTTGCCGTCCTCCTTCACGACGAAGTCTTTCGCCGTGAGTCCTCGCACCGGACGATCGGCTCTGTCGCTCACCACGAAATCGACGAGCACGAGTTCGGTACCTGTCTTGAAGGTCTGTCGTGCGGGCTGATCCTGAACGGCTGGCGCAGCGATCGGTGCTGCAACGGCGGCAACGGGATCGGGAACTGGCGGGGGCGTCGCTTCGCTCCTGCGCTGCGCCGCCGTCGTGTCCGGCGGCTCGATCTGGCTCTTTTCCGCCGGCCCGAGCCGTTCGTTCGCCTGTACCTGGAATTGGCGGATGCGTCCGTAGGTCGCGTTCCCCTCGATGACCGCTCCGTCGCGCCGCCCTTCGTACCGCTCGCGCATCTCGGCCGGCACCATGAGCCCGACAGTGGGATCAGATTGATACCTCACGTCGATCGTTGCGCGGACCGTCGGATCTTCGGTGATCACCTCGCTCATCAGCACGCGCCCCGTCGCTGGATCTATCCAGAATCGGCCGCGCGCCGGCAGGTCCAATCCGCCTGTCGTGCGGATCAGCGTCGGACGATCCACTTCGTCGTACTCGACGACCCACGCGTCCGGCGACACGGCAAAGCTCGCGCCGCGCGGCGCGCCGGCACTGCGCACCAGCGACGGCGTGTTCGTGGTGCTGCGCGTGAACCGGAATCGCGACAGGTGCTGCGGCATGAGAAACAGCAGCGCCAACGTGGGCGTGTTGATCGTGCGTTCGATGTTGCCGATGTTGTAGCGGGCGCTCTCGCGATTGATGCGCTGGATCTGCGCCTCGGCCGAGGCCGCGGGATCGAGAAACAACGTCGTCAGCCGGTCCTGCCGATCGCGGACGGACCGGCCATCCACCTCGAACACGTCGCGAAACGCGACGTAGCGATCGGCCCCGCCGGGCCGGACCAGCAGGAAATCCGATCGAAGCTCGCGATGCGTCGCGGTCGCGAAGCGGCTCGGCAGGACGTTCACGCGCGAGATGTCCTGCACGTACCGTTCTTCCGCGACGATGTTCGACAACTGGCGCTGGAATGCCGTGGCGTACCCGCTCGCGCGTTCCATCACGGTCGCGAGCGATGGCGCCTGGCCGGGAATGGTAGCGGTGGTTACGGTGACGACGATGGCCGTCAACCCGATGGTGCGAGTGAAGACCATATGAGTAAGGTTGGCGGAGAGGGTGGGATTCGTTCCGGTCGATGATCCCTACATCAACAATTTAGGCCAGAATTCAATCGGCAAAAACTCCACAAACACTCAAAATCGGGCGTCCAGGTACAAAACAGGTACAGTGAAATGTGGGTGGGAAACCAATCCGCGTGCCAGAAATTTTGGGACTCTTGCTCGCCGCGGCCGGAGGTCGTCTTCCTGACGGAACCTGTTTCGCTGCGATTGGTGGGATCGGCGTTCATGGGCCCCGCAGCGCTATGCCTCTGGTTAGTCATACTCCTCGTCGTCGTACTCGTTGATGAGCACGCGCCCGTCGTCATAAAGATGGGCGAACGTTCCAGACGTTTCTAGCTTGACCGCTCTGACTCGTACCAATTCAGGGTCGCGCGTAACCCGTAGTGTCGCTTCACGCCCGTCGTCGGCCAATCCATCGGGTGGCGTGATCACGGACTTGTTCGTTATCGCCGTGGTGCTTGCCGGGTTGGCGGGAACCTCACCATCATCGCGTGCGGCCTCTTCTGGCTTTGGCGTGCCCACTGCCGCGACCGGTGCAGCGACGGCCGGCGTTGGGTTCGCGTCGACTGGCAATACATCTGCAGGGGCGTCAGCACCGAGCCCCAGAAAACCGAAGGCCGGGAGAATTGGCTCGTCGAAAGGTTCGCGGGTCTGGAGGGCGCGGTGGTGGCGGCGTCCGTTCGACGAGTGCCGCAGGCCCAAAGAGCACGACGTTACAGAGATTGCGTGGGAGCTGTTCCCCTGTGGATTCTCCTTCGGCACCCACCTGGGTCGAACTGTAAATAATCCCGTCCAAGCCCAATACGTTTGTGACGTATGCCGCCACGGCTTGCGTCGGTAAGTACGCAAGTGCCTCGTCACTCGGAAGAACCGGACGCGAGATTCTGCGGTGAAACACTTCAAGGAACTTCACCTTGCTTCGCGCTTCCTCGTACGAGGGACTGAACATGCTCTCTTCGTGGTAAGCGAACGGCAGGAACGACATGTCCAGCAGCCGAACCGGTTTAAGCAACGAGAATTCGCCAATGGCAACCAAGGACCCGACGGGCGGCCGGATCTCAGCGAGAGCCACCTCCTTGGAGAAAGCGCCGTAGAACGCAGGGATTCCCGCGGGATTCATCCGACCTGGTGTCGCCGATGCAGCTGGTGGCGGCCCAATGTGCCGAGACGGGTCGCGAATGAAGTCCTCAGCCGCAGATTCTTCGGCAACGATGCGAGCTCGGTACACCTTCGAGTCCGGACTCTCAGGATCGAGGGTAACTACCGCCCGTCCACCGCCCAGTTTCGGGAGATCACCGAAGAGGACGTCCAACATGCGTCGTCCTTCTTCGTCGAAGAATCGGACTTCGTGTTTCAATCGACGCTCGAATTCATCCCAGATGGCAAGGAGCTCATCTGGGTACGCCCGAATGTGGCGAAGGGGCACGTCGCCATAGAACGCGTCGTCTCCATCACGAACATCACGCGACTCATTCTCGGACAGTATCTCTATGATGTCGGCGACGGCGCCTTCAGCGTCGATTACTTCCGACGCAAGAATCTCCTCTGCCGACTCGCCGTCGGCGGAGTACACGATGTTATCCGTCCAATCCGTGACGTGGCCCTCTTCGGGTGCGATGGTACAAAACTGCCGGAGCACGCGATCTATTTCTTCTGCGACGTTCTCCAAACTGCTGCAGGTTCCCTCGGTGCCACAATACGCACACATTGCTTCATGGCCGTGCTCTTCAACCCATGCGCTGAGCGCCTTGTCGCTGATGCAGTTGGTGCAAAGTGGATTGTCCCTTGCCATTGGTTTACCCGATGGTCAGTGTTTATGCACGCCTTGTTCGTCGTCGGAGACAGAAGTGTCCAGGAAAGGTGTGTGATGAACCGTCAAATCGCCGTGCCGCTTTACTAATCGACGCGCCTGCTCGAAGGATGCCCGATGCAGTTTCGCGGCTCTGGCAGCGAGACGACAATAGGCTGTGAAGGTGACCGGTTCGTCGCGAGCCCCGAATACGTAGTAGATGGGAATTGCTTTCGTCAGGTCTTCGTCCGCAATCAGCAACATCAGCCCGTTCATGTAGCCCTCCGTGTAGGCGACGTCCCAGTAGTTGCGCTTACGAAGCCTTGCCTTGCGAATCTCCTCATACTGCCGAAACTTCTCAACCAACGCGCAGCGGTGGGAGTATTCCCCTGTTCGAGCTCGACTCTGCGCTCTGTCCAGCGCGTGCATGAGTCCGTCCTGATAGCTCGCACAATAAATTGTCTCTGGATACTTCGCCTGGGGCCTTTGACGGAACAATGCATTGTGCGCGCTGCCGAGTCGACGACGGAGACGTGGCAGTCTCTCGAACCGGTCGTCCGGCAAGTTGTGCTCGGACTTGAGAAGTGCGGTCTTCAGGGTCTTGAGGAAAAAGGCTCCGTCGGTCCTGAGATGGCGCAAGTTCGGCAGAAGCGCATTCGTGTCCGCCACTGATTCTGGTGTGACGATGTAGTAGGTAGGACGAAGTTGGCCCATCTCCAAGTCGAGAGATTCGAGAATCCTCTTGAGGTCTGGGTCATTGAGCGAATAGCCAACAAAGACCACAGTGCGGTCCGATAGCAGAGTCTTCAACCGACTTCCCAAGACGCCCGTGGAGAGCTGCTGATAACAACGCTCGTAGTCGTCCCGTGTCACTACGATGTCGCCGAGGCTATGAATCGAGCCGTGAAGCTTCAATACGCGTCGGCCAGGCTGCGACCAGAATGCAAGGTCTTTGTCGGTAATGAAGGGTGTCGCGCCGCACTCTTGCTCGAAGAAATCATCCCAGTTCGTCGTGATGATTTCCTGAATCTGCCAAATCGTCGAGAGCTCGCGATGAAATCCGGTCGCTGTCCAATACAGCTCCGGGTGGCTGCGGACGTAGTTGATGCGGCCCCGTATCTTTAGCAAAAGCTTCGAGCGTCCGTCGGGACGCTCGCAGAACAACGACATCAGATCAGGAAAGGGCAGACTATCGGTCGCGCCTTGAAGATCGCGCCGCACGTCGTCCATAAACGAAGAAGGAAAAACAGAGTTTCTTTCGGTGCTGACGCCCGCGCCAGCGAAGATGACTAGACGCGAATTCTGTGCCGCTTGCACGAGGTGTTGAGGCAATTCGATAGGCAGGTCGTGCTTGCACATGTCGCATTCAGGGTCGGCACATCGGGAAGCGTCGTGCGATGTCCGGTTCGCCATAGCTGAGCCAGTGTAGGGTGGCGGCAGGGGGAAGGCAATGGCGTAGACCGAACCCTGTTTGCCGTCTCGGGGCTAGGTGGATTGCGGGCCATTCGAACCCGTGGCCGAGGCGACGTTGGGCCGCCTACCAACAGTCGCAGGGAGGGAATCCTCGACTACGTGACGACGACATGGTGGCGACCGATGCCGCGACGGCGAGAGCGATCAGCTCAGGCGACCTTGGTGAACCGCGTGACGACGCGCAGGTACACGCTCTCGGGGATGCGCAACGTCCGATACACGCGGACGCCTTTTCTCGGGTAGCAAATTACGATCACGCCAGGCTCGTTCAGAAAGAGTCTGCGCGCCGTCTCCTCGTTAACCTTCAACCGTTCGGCCACGTCGGCGACCGTCAGGTACGTTTCGTTGATATCGACTGCCGCGTTCATCTCGATTCGCCTCAGAGAGTCTTTCTGAATCCCCTTGCTAGGCACAGGCTGTACCAGGGCCGCAGACCTGCTCAATCGCCGGATGTTTCGACTCGGCAACGCGCGGAAGACCGCAACCTCCCGGACGCGCCGTAACTTGCCGCCGTGAAATCGCACAGTCCACGGGGATCGTGGTCTGCAATCAACTCTCTCAAAATGAGTCAGTTCTCTCAAAATGAGTGAGTCAACGAGCGCAACTCCGGCGCGCGATCTCTAGAACTGAACAGAGGCGCGGAAGTCCCTCGCCATGTCGAGCGTGCGAACTGACGGTTCCCGCTTGCCGCAGATGGACCCCTGCAAAATGCAGGAGGTCCGGCAAAATGCCTGCGTCAACATCGCACTCTGCAGGTCCGATTAAGCCCGTCGAACTAGCGACAATCGGCGCGTTCTTCGCTGCTCGAATGTCGGTCGGAATGTGCAGAACATTCCACCGATTTCTACCCCTGATTTTGCGCGCGCAACGGCTCGCACTTCGAATCACGTCGGGCAGGAGCGACCCCCACCCCGGGGTCACCCCCGGGGTCGCCGAAGGCGCCGAAGAGGGGGGTCGCTCCTGCCCGCTCCGCGGTCCATCGCCGACCGCCGGCCGCGCGAAAAACGCGGTCAATGCGCGCGCGAACGTCGTTGAGGTTCAAACGTTTCAGTAGACAACTCGCCTCCGGCTATCTGTCTACCAAGTTGTCTACCAGCGGTGGAAGAAGCTCCCCGCTCGTTGCTTCTACCGATGCTTCTACCTGCCGTGCATTTGAACCGAAAGAATCGCGTCGGTTTTTTCTACTGGTAGCGTTGATGAAGTTCGGGGGAAGGCGGAGGGGCTGAAGCTAGTAGCCGAGGTCTTCCGGCTTCACTCGCTCGATCTTGCCGTTGCGTTCGACGACCACGGGTAAGCCGTCTTTCTTGTGACGGAGCATCGCCTTGCGAACCCCGCGCTTGAGGGCTTCATCGACCGCACGGCGGTTCTCTTTGAGGATCCGAGTCACGTCATTTTGCGCTTCGGTCTTCATTCGTTCCTCTGCCGCTGAACGGCTGCCCAGACACCGCTATCGTAGACCTTGAGCGGCTCCGACTCCAACCTTTCTGCAGCCAGCATCGGCTCCGGGCCAGAGGCGTTGTAAACCGTCCAACTCGTAACGACCGGCTGGTACAGGTTGAAGAAGTTCCGGATACCAGCGCGATACCGCCGCCGAACCGTGTCCGCCGGCACATCGTGGCCACCGGAGGCGACCCTTTCGGCAACGCGCTCAACGGCCAGATCAGCCGACGACAACCAGAGGAAGAAGAGATGAACGGCGTACCCGGAGGTTCGCAGCTCTCGCAGCCAGGGCGCGAACGTGCGGCTTGCCAAGGTAGTCTCGAATGCGAAGCTGGAGCGCTGCTCCGCGAGCTCGCGGATGCGTGCGAGCATGACGCGTCCGGCGGTAATGGCGGCGCTGTCCGGATCGAATGCCGAGAGCCCGCTGGCGATCACGTCCGCATTGACGAACTCGCTCACGGCGAGCATTCCCTGCAACAGGTCTGGCGCGACGGTTGATTTCCCTGCCCCGTTCGGGCCCGCGAGGATGACGATGCTCGGACGCGGCTCGCTCACGTCAAGCCCACGCTTTCCGCACTTCGTCTTCGAGTTTCTTCTGCAGCGTTTTCACCCACGGTTTGTAGTGCCGTTCCGTGATTCGAACCGAAGAGTGTCCAAGGAGCACAGACACGTTCTCAATCGACACTCCTTTCTCGAGCAGCGACACGGCAAATGTGTCGCGGAATCGGTGCGAATGCGCGTCCTTGACCTTGGCCAGCTCGAACACCGTATCGAGGTACCGCGACCAGTTCGCGCGGGCCGTCTGCGGCTTCGCCTTCCCACTGGTGAAGAAATGCTCGCTGTCTCCGTTCAGCTTGTCGAGCGCCGCGACGGCCACCGGCGGCAGCGGCACGTAAACCGGCGTGCCGGTCTTCTGCGTGTAGAGGAACAACTTGTTCCCCTTTACTCGGTCGCGTTTGAGCGCGATTGTGTCGCCGATTCGCAGCCCCGAATGCCGCATCGTCAGCACGAACGCTTTCATTCGATCCGCGTTCCCTGGATAGCGATCGCACGCGTCGAGAATGCGCTTCATTTCTTCGGCTGAAAAAGGGAGTGTCGGCGACGACTTGTGTTTCGGCGCCTTCACGCTCGACGCGGGATTTCGATCGATCCATCGCGCCTGTTCGCAGAACCGGAAGAACGCGCGCATCCGCTCCAGGTTCTTCGTGGCGTACACCGCGCCATCGTCCCACGTGGTTCTGAACTCGCGCACGGCGCCAACGTCGATCTGTTTCAGCAGCCGGAAGCCTTTCGATTCGCACCAGCCGATGAACCGTTTTTCGAGAAGGTTTTTGTACTTGCGAACCGTCTCCCCAGCCAGGTGCCGCGCGTTCGCGTCCTCGATGAATTTCGTGACCGCCTCGGCCACGGTCGGCACCTCAGGCTTGACGACGCCGACTTCGCCGGACGCTTCCCAACCGCGAACGAGCTCCGAGGCGGCCTCCCAGGAGCGCAGATCGAGGCTGCGCCGCACGTACTCGCCGCGCAGCGAGCCTTGCACCCAGATCGGGCACTTGCAGTTCCTGAACCGGCGTGAGGTGTGTTTACAGGGCGCCTGGTGACGGCGGTAGATTGCCAGCACTCCCAGCAGTATAGCCGGAAGGGACAAAACAGGTACAGCGAATCGCTAGCTCGTCAAATGAGGCCGTATTTATTGGCTGAAAAGATGGCGGAGAGGGTGGGATTCGAACCCACGTGCCGCTTACGCGACAACACGCTTTCGAGGCGCGCCCGTTACGACCACTTCGGTACCTCTCCGCGTCGGGGAAACCGGTCGGAACAGACCTTTGATTATACCGTGCGGCC
>JAIQFX010000100.1 GCA_020073005.1 Terriglobia bacterium
TTGAAGTTGAGCCCGACGTCGATCTTGCGCATCCCCTGCGCGGCCGTCGGCAGGCCGAAGAACGGCGACGTCAGCGTCCCGCTGTAGCCAGTGTAGTTCGTCGTGTTCAGGATGTTCTGCGCCTGCACCTGAATCGCGAGACGGTAGCGCGGCTGCGCATCGATCTGGAATGTCTGCACGCGCATGTCGCCGCCGGGTGCGCCGTTGATCATGATGCCGGTCGGCCCTGGGCCGCTGCGCTTGGGCCCGAACAGAAACGCGTAGCTGAAGAACCCGTTCAGGGTGAACGAGCTGTCGGCCCGCGCGGTGTTACGGCCGAGGCCGGCGGGCCGATCGTTGAAAATCAGATCGCCGTTGTCGTCCAGGCCGGTCCTGATCGTGTACGGCGACGCGCTCGCGTAATTCAGATTGAGGCTCGCCATGAAATTCCGGAGCGCCTGCGTGCCCATGAAGACATTGAGCCGGTGGCGCGCGTCGTTGTTCGCCGGTCCCCGGTCGTCGGCCAGGCTGCCCGTGGCCGGGACGCTGAACGCCCCGTCGGTGTCGTTCTCGATCTTGCCGAGGATGTAGTTCGCGCCGAAGTTGAACCGCTTCCCGTCCCAGAGCTGCTTGCTCGGCGTTGGCATGGGCGGTGACAGGTTCACGGCCAGGTTGATGTTGAGCGTGTTCTGACGTGACGTGGCGTCGCCGACGACCTCGACGAGGTTGCCGACGGCGGGATTCGGCCGCACGCCGTTGACGGGCTGATTCAGGTTCAGCCCGCGCAGCAGATCCGTCCCGCTGATGTGCGCGTAGCTCGCGCCGATCCGCACCTTCGGCGTCAGCGCGCGATCCACGCCGGCGCTGAGCCGCGTGTTGCGCGCCATCTGCAGGTCGTCGCCGAGCATGTACTTGTTGGTCGGCGGCACGACGCCCAGGTTGCCCGGATCGGGATAGCTCGGATTGACGATGTTCAGCTCCTGCTGGCGGAAGCCGTCGACGCGCAGCGTCTGCTCGTAGGTGCCGCTGTTGAGCCAGTCGTAGAACACGCCCGCGCTCGCGCGGAGCGTCGTCTTGCCGTCCTTCCACGGCGCCCACGTCACGCCGAAGCGCGGGCCGAACGCGTTGAAGTCCGACAGGTGCGTCTGCGCTTCGTAGCGGAGGCCCGGCGTGATCGTCAGGCCCTTGCGGATGCGGATGTCGTCCTGGATGTACGCGCCGGCCTGCACGTTCCAGTAGCTGATGGCCGGATCGCCGATGCGGCGGATATAGCTCTGCGGTCTGCCCGCGGCGTACGCGGCGAGGCTCTCGAACGTGTAGGTGCCGAGGTAATTCTGCGTGTCGTTCGACGAATACGAGCCGCCGTTGAACTGCACGCCCGTGCGCAGCGAGTGGATGCCGCGCACGTAATCGAGATCTGACATGAGGTTGAACGTGTGCGTCGAACGGCCGCCGGCGATCTGCGCGCCGCCGCTGGTGAACGCGTCGTTGACGCGGATCGTCGGCGCCTCGAGGCCGGGCGTCGCCAGCGTGTTCGACCACGCGAGCTCGAACCGGGTGTTCGTGAAGAACCGGCGCCCGAGCGGGCCGGCTTCCTGAATCCGCAGCGTGTGCTGGTGATCTTCGTTCGCGTACGCGCGCTCGGGCAGGTCGTACGCGCCGACGCCGAGATTCTGCTGCGTCGTGTCGAACTGGTTGTAGCTGAAGCGCAGCGTCTGGTCTTTCGTCAGCGCGTAGTCGAGGTTGCCGAAGACGGATCGATTGGTGCGCGGGCTGCGAAGGTTGAGCGCCTGCGACACCTGGCCGGTCGGCAGCGCCGCGTTCAGGGCCGGCGTGTCGAACGATGTGGACCCGTTGATCGAGAGGCCGAACGAGCTGCGATCCTTCAGCAGCGATCCGCCGAAGTTGGTGCCAAAATTCTGCAGACGCTCGTCACCTTTCACGGGCGTGAACGGATTGCGAGCGGCGAGCGCGCCGTCCCGCAGCGAGTAGCGTCCGCCGAAGCGCAGCGGGCCGATGCCGGGCTGCGTGATGATGTCGATGAAGAACGCGCCCGCGTTGTGGTTCTCGGCGGCGAACGCGTCGCGCGTGATGTGGATCGACTTGATCTGCGCCTTCGGCGGCAGCTTGCCGCCTTCGAAGCTGTCGACGCGGATGATCGCGCCGCCGCCCGCCATGTCCTGCAGCTGCTGCGCCATCTCGTCGGGATCGTCCGACAGCGCGTCGATCTGCTCGCGCGTCAGCGCTGAGCCGAACGTCGTATCGCTGCGCCGATCGGCCGCCGCTTCCTGTTTGTCGCGGCTCACCGTCACCGAATCCTGCAGCCCTTGAATCGCGAGAACGATGACGTGCTTGTTGTCGCCGGCGCGAAGGCGGATGTCCTTGAGGACGCCGGGCTCGAATCCGGTGAACTCGGCGCGCACCATGTAGCGTCCCGGCGGAAGCATGGCGACCGTCGCGATGCCCTGGTCCGACGTCGTCGCCGGCGCGATCGCCGCCTTCGCATCGTCGAGGCTCGTGACGGTCACGGTCGCGCCGGGGATCACGGCCTTGGTCTGATCGATGACCGTGACGAGCAGCTTCGCGTCGCGCGCGCTCTGCGCGAACGCGGCGGACGTCGACGTTATCCACGGGGCGCACAGCAGCGCTGCAGTCAACAGCCGCACGGCGCGCCTCACTGGCGCACCAGGAACTTCTTCTGATCGATTTTGCTGTTGATCTTGAAGCCGTCGAAGGTGGTTTCTTCGACCGTGTCGGGGCCGACGGCGCGGCGCAGGCGGAACGGCCACTGCAGGCCGTTCGCGTCGCGATACTCGCCGAAGTAGAGGCGCGTCTCGGGCGGAGGCTGGCCTGGCCCGCCGGGCCGCTGGCCGCGCTGCGGAGGCGCAGGCGGCGTCCACGTGATCATGATCGGCAGGTGCGTCTCCGCGTTGATGAACAGGCGCGCGGCAAAATTCGGCGCGCCTTTGACGTCGAGGACGTCGGCCTTGCCCTGCGGCGCTTCGGCGACGCCGGCATAAGAGAAGGTGAGCGGGTAACTGCTGAACGACGAGGCGAAGAGGCCGAGCGCCAGCCGGGCGAAGTCCTGCCGGACATTGTTCAACCGTGCGACGCGCGCGGCTTCGAGCGTGGCCGCCGTCGGCGGCGGCGGTCCGCCGGCTCGCGCGGGCATCGTCGGCAGCGTCGGGATTGGAAACTGGATGAGGTCCGCACCGTTGAAGCCGACCGTCGACGGGTCGGACTCCTGCGCGGGAATTTCGTCCTTGCGGACGTACTTGTCGGGCAGCTCCATCGCGATCTCGAACTCGATGGGCACGAGGTTGTTGCCCCGCACCTGCCGCGTCCGGCCGGTCGCGACGATGGTCTTCACCGCGGAGAGCTTCTTCTCACCGCCCAGCGCCTCGCGCGCCGCGGCCAGCGCCGCCGCCGCCTTGTCCTGCGCGGCAGGTTGGGCGGAGATCGTCAGACCTGCCAGGGCCAGTATCAGGCCAACCGCGCAAGATGTCCTGATGCGCATAAGCGATTAGACACCTGAGACGGCGATTTGGACGGACCAGTTGTTAGACCGTCACGCCTTTGGCTGCGAGCAGGCGGCGGCCGTTGCCGGAGAAGATCAGCGCCTTTTCGTCGGCAGTTAGCGCCGCCTGCGTGACGGATTCAATGGTCGGACCGATGGACGTCGTCGGTCCGCTGTCGGTACCGAACAGGAGGCGATCGGCGCCGAACACCTTCACCGCCATCGCGATCCCGCGCGGTCCGCGTCCGCTCTGGCCGGTGTCGAGGTACACGCTCTTGAAGCGCCTGGCCGGCACCGGCGTTCCGGCTTCTTCCGCCGCCATCTGAATATTCTCCGCGACGTACGCAATCGCGCCGCCCATCATCGCCACCTGGACCGTGACGTCCGGATACGCGTCGAGGAAATCCGTCAGCGCGAGCGTGATGACGCCGGTCGCCAGATGCGTCGCCGTCGCGAGCAGCGTCCGCGCCTGCGCGTAATCGCCAGTGGACGCCGCCGGTCCTCGTCCTGGTCCGCCGCCGCGGCCGCCGGCGTCGCCGAGGCCGAAGTACGGATTCACGGCGCCCGTCTCCGGCTGCTGGCCCGGAATGTCGGGGCCGGCCGCGCCGCGGTGCACGAAGATGTGGCTGCGGTGCTTCTGCGCGGCTTCGAAGATCGGCGCCAGCGCGCGCGCGCCGGCGAGGCTGACGAACGCGTCGAGCGGCAGGACGGCGCCGATCAGGCCGAGGTCCGTGTGCGCGCGCTCGAGCTCGTCGGCGGCCCACGCGACGTTCGCCGTCGGCAGCGACGCGAGTCCGGAGAAACGCGCCGGATGTTTCTTCACGACGGCGGCGACATCGTCGTTCTGCGCGCGCCACAGCGGACGCGCGTCGGCGGGCGGCAGCGCGCCGTCGAACGACGCGCCGACCCAGGCGAGGACCTGCCGCCTGACGCCGGTCTTGTCCATCTCGCGCAGGCGCGCGTCGATGTCGGTCCAGCCCGCGCCCTGCGGCGGGCGCGGTGACGTCCGCGTCTTCAGGAGATCGACGACCGTCGGGCCGACCCAGTGCGCGTGACAATCGATGATGTTCGCGCCGGCCGGCGCGGCACCGGCGGCTTGCCGCGCATCGAGCGCGGGTTCGCGGCTCAGGGCGCCGGCCGCGAGGCCGAGCGTGGTGGCTTGGAGGAATTGGCGGCGCGTGCCCGTCGTCATGCGCGAAATCTTACCAATGATCGGTCGCGGCGCGGACCACGCGCTTATAATCCGGACCATCCAGTCCAGCCGATAGAGAGGTCTTATGGGCAAGCGCAGGATCTCGCGTCGCAAGTTTCTCAAGGGGACCGGCACGGCTCTGACCGTTGCCGCCGCGGCTCCGGCGCTGCGCGCCCAGACGCCGGCCGCAAGATCGGCCGGCGCGGCCGCGGCATCGTCCGCGCCGCGCACGACGATCCGGCTCACCGTGAACGGCGCCGCGCGTCAAATCGACGTCGAGGATCGGTGGACGCTCGCCGAGGCGCTGCGCGATCAGCTGATGCTGACCGGCACGAAGATCGGCTGCGATCGCGGCGAGTGCGGCGCGTGCACGGTGCTGATCGACGGCAAGCCGGTCTACTCGTGCAGCCAGCTCGCGGTGTGGATGGACGGGCGATCGATTCAGACGGTCGAAGGCCTGATGAAGGACGGTCAGCTGTCGCCGCTGCAGAAATCGTTCGTGGATCACGACGCCCCGCAGTGCGGCTTCTGCACGTCGGGCCAGCTGATGGCCGCGACGGCGGTGCTCGCGTCGAATCCCAAACCGACCGTCGACGAGATCCGCGGGGGCATGACCGGCAACATCTGCCGCTGCTCCGGCTACAACCATTACGTCGCTGCGGTCGCGGCTGTCGGATCACGCTCGGCTGAAAGCCTCGCGCTACACACCGCTGCCGTCCCGACAATCGGGCATCACACGACCGTCGGTCATCCGACGCCGCGCATCGATGCGGCCGAGCGCGCGAGCGGCAGGGCGAACTACACCGGCGACGTGAAGCTGCCGGGCATGGGCATGCTGTATGCGCGCGTCCTGCGCAGTCCGCATCCGCACGCGCGCATCCGCAGCATCGACACGTCGCGCGCCCGCGCGCTGCCCGGCGTCAAAGCGATCATCACGCACGAGAACTGCCACGTCGTCTGGGGCTCGGGCTCCGTCGCCGGCGGTCAGCAGTACAGCGACGAGATCAAGAAGATCACCAAGCAGCGCCGCTACGCGTTCAACAATCCCGTCCGCTTCGTCGGCGAGCCCGTCGCCGCCGTCGCGGCTGTCGATCGCTACGTCGCTGAAGACGCGCTGCAGCTGATCGACGTCGACTACGAAGTCCTGCCGTTCGTCCTCGACTTCGAAGAAGCGTACAAGCCCGAGGCGCCGAAGATCTGGCCCGAGGGCAACATCGCGCTGAACAACCGCAACGAGCCGCTGCCGATCGGCCAGAAGCGCGGCGACGTCGAGGCCGGCTTCAAGGCGGCCGATCGCGTGTTCGAGGATCGCTACTCGACGACGTTCGTGCACAACGCGCAGATGGAGCCGCGCGCGGCGGTGGCGCACTGGGAAGGCGACAAGCTGACGGTCTACACGCCGACCGGCGGCATCGCCAACTGCCAGACCGACATCGCGCGCGACCTCGAGATGCCGAAGGAGAAAGTCCGGGTCGTCTGCCAGTACATGGGCGGCAACTTCGGCAACAAGAATCAGAATCAGGACGCGGATCTCATCGCCGCGGTGCTCGCGAAGGAAGCGGGCGCGCCCGTGAAGCTCGAGCTGTCGCGCAAGGAAGACTGGGTCGGGATGCACGGGCGCTGGCCGACCGCGCAGTACTACAAGGTCGGCGTGAAGAACGACGGCACGCTGACCGCGGTGCAGCTCAGGGGCTACAGCGGCATGGGCCCGTACCGGAAGAACACCGGCGCGATCGGCGGCATCGAGATCTACCAGTGCCCGAACATCGAGACGACCGTCTATCCGATCTACACGAACAAGACGGTCTCCGCGAACTTCCGCGGTCCGGAGTTCCCGCAAGGGCACTTCGGCATCCAGTCGATGATGGACGACGTCGCCTACAAGATGAAGATGGATCCGGTGGACTTCGTCTTGAAGAACATGACGCGCAAGTTCCGCGACGAGACGCCGTACACCGACTACACGCTCGACGAGTGCATCCGCCGCGGCGTCGAAGCGTTCGAGTGGAAGAAGAAGTGGCATCAGCCGGGCGCGGACCGCGGGCCGATCACGCGCGGCGCCGGCTTCGCGTTCGTCGCGTTCCGCTCGGGCGTCGGCCGCAGCAACGCCGTCATTCGCCTCAACGCGAACGGCCGGTACGCCGTGCACGTCGGCGTGACCGACGTCGGCGCCGGCGCCAAGACGACGATGGGGCTGATTGCCGCCGAGGCGCTGGACGTGCCGCTGTCGAAGGTCGACGTCATCTGGGGCGACACGGACCGATGTCCGGCATCGGTGGGCGAGTCCGGCAGCCGGACGACGATCATGACGGGCGGCGCGGTGATTGAAGCTGCGAAGGACATCAAGAAGCAGCTCGCCGAGAAGGGCATGCCGAAGGGCGACGACGTGCTGATCGCGTCGGCGAGTCCGAATCCGCAGATCCAGGGCAAGGTGCGCAACACCTTCGGCGCGCACTTCGTGGAAGTCGAGGTCGACACCGAGCTCGGCCGCGCGCGCGTCGTCAAGTACCTGTGCGTCCACGACTGCGGCGGCATCATCAATCCGCTGACGGCGACGAGCCAGATCAAGGGCGGCGCGCTGATGGGGATCGGGATGGCGCTGCACGAGGATCTGCTCTACGACCGGCGGAGCGGACAGCCGCTCAACGCGGGCTACTACGGCGCGCGGATTCTCACGCACCGCGACGCGCCCGAGATCGACGTGCTCTTCATCGAGTCGAACGACGGCTACGGCCCGTACGGCGCGAAGAGCATGGGCGAGTCGAGCAAGGTGCCGGCCGTGGCCGCGGTCGCCAACGCCGTGTTCAACGCGACCGGGCATCGGATGAAGGACTTGCCGATTTCACGCGACAGGATCGTCGCGGCGGGCGCGGGGGTGCGGTCATGAAATCCTTCACCAACGCCAATCCGAAGAATCTCGCGCAGGCGCTGACGCTGGTGCAGCAGGCGCGTGCCGGCGGCAAGACCGCGGTCCTCGCCGGCGGCGGCAGCGACCTGCTCGGCCAGATGAAGGAGCGCGTCATCACGCCGGATGTGCTCGTGCGCCTGACGTCGATCAAGGGACTCGATCAGGTCAAAGAGGACAAGGGCCCTGGAAGCGGCGTCACGATCGGCGGGCTGATCACGCTCGACGCGCTGAGCCGTCATCCGCTGATTCGCCGTCAGTACGCCGTGCTCGCGGAAGCGTGCGAGGATGTCGCGACGCCGCAGATTCGCAATGTGGCGACGCTGGCCGGCAACGTCGCGCAGCGTCCATGGTGCTGGTACTACCGCAACGGCTTCACGTGCTTCAAGGCCGGCGGCAATACCTGCTACTCGGTGTCGGGCGAGAACGCATTCCACGCGATCTTCGGCGGCGGGCCGAGTCACATCGTGCACCCGTCGGACACCGCGCCGGCGCTCGTCGCGCTCGACGCGAGATTCCGCATCGCGGGTCCGGCGGGCGAGCGCGTCGTGCCGGCCGCGGAGTTCTTCACGCTGCCGACGGTGGATCCTGCGCGCGAGAACGTACTCAAGGATGGCGAGGCGCTGGTGGCGGTCATGCTGCCCGCGGCGAAAGCCGGCACGCGCAGCACGTACCACAAGATCATGGACCGCGAGGCCTGGACGCACGCGGTCGTGAGCGCCGCCGTCGTGCTGCATATAGATAAGGATGTCTGCCGCGAGGCCCGGGTCGTCCTGGGCGGGGTGGCGCCGATTCCATGGCGGCTGCCTGAGGTCGAGAAACTGCTGACCGGTCAGCGGATGACGCCTGAGCTCGTTGCGAAGGCCGGCGAAATGGCCGTAGCGGGCGCGAAGCCGCTCGCGAAGAACGGGTACAAGGTTCCGCTGACACAGGCGATGGTCAGAAGAACGATCGAAGGGCTGAGCGCAAAGGGCTGAGGGCAGGGTGAATCGACGGGACTTCCTCACGCTGAACAGGCGAGACCGCTCGGCGGTCGTGTCGTGCGAGCAGCTCTACATGCGGTACGTCGACGCCGAGGCCGAGGGCACGACGGCCGAGCTGTTCGATCGACTCTCGCGCGATCTGCGCGGCGTGGGCGCCGTGCGGCTCACCGACACGCAGTGGCTCTCGTGCGAAGACCTGAAGAAGCGGCTCCACGCGGTGCTCTTGCAAGATTCAGAACGGCAACCCGCAGATTGAGTAAACTCTCCCACCGGAGGCACCACATGAGGCGCTATCTCATCGCGTGCGCGGTCGCGTCGGCGGTCCTGATGACCGGGCACGTGTCCGCGCAGAGCAAGGCCAAGGCGACCAACGTCCCGGAAATCCCGTACGACTCGGTGCCGAATTTCCTGAAGTGGCCGCCCGGGATCTACATGGGCGAAGGCATCGGCGTCGCCACCAATTCGAAGGGCCACGTGTTCGTCTACACGCGCACCGGCGACACGCGGCTGTTCGAGTTCGATCAGAACGGCACCTACGTGAAGGAGTGGGGCGTCGGGCTCTACGGCTTCGCGTTCGCGCACGCCGTCCGCGTCGACCCGCAGGACAACGTCTGGGCGGTCGACGAAGGCACGAACATGATCATCAAGTTCAACCCGCAGGGCCGCGTCGCGATGGTGCTCGGCCGGCGGCCCGAGGCGGTCGACGAGCTCACCAACTTCAGCGGCACGGGCTCGGCGCCGAACTCGAACAAGCCGTACTCCTTCAACCGGCCGACCGACGTCGGCTGGGACAAGGACGGCAACATCTTCATCACCGACGGCTACGGCGACAACCGCGTCGTGAAGTACGACAAGAACGGCCGCTTCCTCAAGTCCGCCGGCACCGCCGGCAACGGCGAGGGACAGCTGCGCCTGCCGCACACGATGGCGATGGACGCCGCCGGCAACGTCTACATCGGCGACCGCAGCAACGCGCGCGTCCAGGTGTGGGACGACAACCTCAACTTCAAGGCGATCTACGACACGGTCGGCAGCCCGTGGGCCGTCTGCATTTCGCCGGGACCGCATCAGTACCTGTTCGTCTCGAACTCCGTGCCCGACAACGGCGACTCGCGCGCGGCGGCGGTGACCGGCGAGATCTACAAGATGGAGCTGGACGGGACGATCATCGGCAAGTTCGGCAAGGCGGGGAAGGCGCTGAAGGAATTCAGCACCACGCACGAAATCGATTGCCGCAACCCGAACGAGCTGTTCATCTCGGAAATTACCGACTGGCGCGTCCAGAAGATCGTGCTGCACCCGCAGGGCTCCGGGACCGGTGGAGATCGCCGATGAGATCATCACGCTCGGCTGAAAGCCTCGCGCTACAACTTCTGCGCACTCTGCGCGCTCCGCGGTTGCTTCTTGCAGGCGCAGCGGCTATCGCGATCGGCGTCTCGCTCGGCGCGCAATCGGCGCGGGAGATTCCGTTCGACTCGAACGCCGATCTGCTGAAGCTGCCCGACAACATCCATCTCGGCGAAGTCGCCGGCGTGGCGACCAACTCGAAGGGGCACATCTTCGTCTACACGCGCACCGGCCCCGCGCACGCGAGCGTCGGCACGTCGCGCACGTTCTACAAGTCCGGCTCGCGCCTCTTCGAGTTCGATCAGACCGGCAAGCTCGTAAAGGAATTCGGTCAGGGCCTCTACGGCCTCAACTTCGCGCAGCAGGTGCACGTCGATCCGCAGGACAACGTCTGGGCCGTCGATCAGGGATCGAGCAACGTGATGAAGTTCGATCCGGACGGGCGCCTCGTGCTCGTCCTGAGCCGCAAGCCTGAAGCGATCGCCGTGCGTCCGGCCGCCGGCCGCGGCGGACCCGGTGGACCTGGTGGACCGCCACCCGCGGGTCGCGGCGCACCGGAAGGACGCGGCGGTCCTCCGCCTGAAGCGGGACGCGGCGCGGCGCCAGGCGGTCCAGGTGGCGGGCGCGGACCCGCGGGGCCGCCCGGAGCAGGCATCCCCGGTGACAGCTTCGTGCGCACCGCGGACGTCGCGTGGGATCGCGCCGGCAACATCTACGTCGCCGACGGCGTGGCGATGAACGCGGGCAACGCGCGCGTGGCGAAGTTCGACAAGGACGGCCACTTCATCAAGTCGTGGGGCCAGCGCGGCAGCGAGCCCGGCCAATTCAACTCGCTGCGCGGCATCGCGCTCGACGCGCAGGGCAACGTCTACGTCGCCGACGCGGGAAACAAACGGATACAAGTGTTCGACGGCGAGGGCACGCCGAAGGCGCAGATCACCGGCATCGGCACGCCGGCGGCGATCTGCATGACGCCCGGTCCGCATCAGTACTTGTACAGCTCGAACTCGAACGACGCGGAGTCGCTCGACAACGGCGAGATCTACAAACTCGAGCTCAACGGAACCATCGTCGGCAAGTTCGGCCGCGCGGGCAAGCCGGTCAAGGAATTCGGCATGGTGAACGCGATTGATTGTCGGACCGAGAACGACTTGCTGGTCGGCGAGCTTCTGAATTGGCGGATGCAGAAGCTCACGCTTCATCCACCGAAGTAGTTCGATCCGAAAGATTGAAGAATCCGAGTGGGGCGTCCGGCCAGAGGCCGGCGCCCCATTTTTTTTGGCCAGTGCATTGGCCGGCGAGACTAGAATGCCCGGCAAAGAGGGAGGGGCTTCGTGCGAAAACTCAGCGCAGTGCTCATCGCATTCCTGCTCGCCGCACCCGCGGCGTACGCGCAGCAGGCGTCGGTCATCGGCGTCGTCGCGGATCAAAGCAAGGCCGTGTTGCCCGGCGTCACGGTGACCCTGACGGACATCGCCAGCGGCGTGTCGTTCTCCGCCGTCAGCGATGACAAGGGCGAGTACCGGCTGTTGAACGTTCCGCCCGGCACGTACAAGGTGCAGGCCGAGCTCGCCGGGTTCGCGACGGTCGTGCTCGACAAGGTCGAGTTCCTCGTCGGCCAGCACGCGACGATTCCGTTCACGCTGCGGCTGGCGGGCGTCGCGGAAACGCTGACCGTGACCGGCGAGTCGCCGCTGGTCGACACGACGTCGTCGCAGGTCGCGGGCAACGTCGATCGCCGCCAGATGGAAGAGCTCCCGCTGCAGGGCCGCAACTGGATGGAGCTGTCGAAGCTCGTCAAGGGCGTCACCGCCAACGATGTCGGCAACAGCATCGGCACCGGCAACATGGACGACATGTGGCAGCTGAATCTGGACGGCCAGCAGATCACGCAGAAAGTCGCCGGCTCCGGCTTCGGTCAGCCGCGCTTCAGCCGCGAGGCGATCGCCGAGTTCCAGATCGTGACCAACATGTTCGACATCACGCAGGGGCGCTCGGCGGGCATGGAGATCCAGGCGATCTCGAAGTCTGGCACGAACCAGACGAGCGGCAGCGGCTACGGCTTCTTCCGCAGCGACTCGTTCAACGCGGCCGACCCGGTCGCGAACAAGGTGCTGCCGTATTCGAATCAGCAGGTCGGCGGCACGCTCGGTGGAGCGATCGTCAAGGACAAGGCGCATTACTTCGTTTCGTACGAGTACGAGCGCGAGCCCGGTACCGCGTTCCAGACGCCGTCACTCTTGCCGTTGCAGTCGACGTCGGTGCCGTACCAGAACGGCCAGAAGAGCTTCCTGGCGCGCGTCGACGACCAGCTGACGACGGTCGACCGGCTGTCGGTGCGCGGCTCCTACTGGACCTGGCAGAACCCGTTCGTCGTCGCCAACGGCACCACGCCGCCGTCGGAGTCGTCGAACCAGACGAAGAACGCGACCAACATCCTCGGCACCTGGACGAAGGTGATGGCGGGCGGCAACCGGCTGCTCGAGATCAAGGGCGGCTACAACGGCTTCCACTGGACGAACGCGCCGCAGGATTCGATGATCGGCACGCCCGAGTACCGCATCCCGGGCATGACGATCGGCGCGCCGTACAACTACCCGCAGACGCTGAAGCAGGACAACTGGGACGGCCGCGTCGATCTGAGCTGGCACAAGACGAAGCACGACGTGAAGATCGGCGGCGAGTACATCCACGTGCACGACGGCGGCCCGTGGTACATCCAGCGCGTCGGCTTCTTCAACTTCTCGGCGGCGCCGCCGGCGGCGATCCTGAACGCGGCGTTCCCGGCGGGCAGCGAGCTCGATCCGACCAAGTGGAACGTGGCGCTGCTCAACCCGTACGTGACGAACTCGAACATCAACTTCACGCAGGGCGACTGGACGATCGACGCGCCGCGGCCGACCTACGCGCTGTGGATCGGCGACAACTGGCGCGCGTCGAGCAACCTGACCGTCAACATGGGCGTTCGCTGGGACGCGGATCCGAACATGGCGTCGCCGCCCGGCATCGTTCAGAGCAACATCCTGGTGAACAATCAGGTGCCCGCGTCCTACGGCGCGTACGCGACCGGCACGAACGACTTCGGCTACAAGTCGGGCATTCGCGACTGGAAGGACGTGGCGCCGCGCGCCGGCTTCACCTACAACGTCGGCGGCAACAACGACCTCGTGATCCGGGGCGGCACCGGCATCTACTTCGCGTCGCCGGTGTCGAACGTCACGTTCAGTCCGCAGCTCTACAGCCAGCTCGTCTCGGCGCAGTTCGTGTTCGACGGCCGTTCGGATTTCATCACGAACCCGACCAACGGCCTGACGACGGATCAGATTTTCTCCGGCAAGGTCAAGCTGCCGGCGCAGGTCGTGCGGTCGATCGAGCCGGGGTTCGCGTCGCCGTACAACTGGCAGAGCAGCATCGGCTTCCAGAAGCAGCTGAACGCCGTCACCGGCTTCGACGTCGACATCACGCACTGGACCGAGTACCGAGACACGCGGACGGTCGACGGCAATCTGATCTACAACCCGGCCACCGGCTACAACCTGAACAACGGCGCGAACGCGGTGCGTCCCAATCCCGCGTACGGCCCGGTGTTCGTGTTCACCTCCGACGGCAAGCGCGATCAGACGCAGATGGCGTCGAGCCTGACGCGCCGCCTGAAGGACCACTTCCAGGCGGGCGTGACCTGGACGCTGATGTTCGAGATGAAGGACAACGGCGTCGTTGGCTACGGCACCGCGCCGGCGAACAATCCGTTCGACTATCTCGACGGCGAATTGACCACGTCGCAGGACTTCCAGCGCAATACGATCCGCACGTGGGCCCTCGCGCAGCTGCCGCTCGGCATCAATGCGAGCGTCTCCTACTTCTACGGCTCGGGCAACCGCTTCAACGACGTGATCGCGACGGCGCCGTACGGCAAGACCGGCAACAACCGGCTCAACCTCGCCGGCAACGGCGGGCCCGAGCCGGCGATCACGATCCCGGCCGGGATTCTCGACCGCTGGGACGGCCCGGCGACGATCGCCTCGGGTCAGGTGATTCCGCGCAACGCGCTCCAGGGCCTGCCTCTGCACAAGGTGGACGTGCACGTGACGAAGGACATCTCGCTCGGCGGCCACTCGAAGGCGCAGCTCATCGGCGAGGTCTTCAACCTCTTCAACCACGCGAACTACGGCGCCTACAACACGTCGCTGAACCCGGCGAACCCGTCGACGTTCGGGCTGCCGGCGACGGCGGGCGGCACGGCGTACGTGTCGCGCCAGGGTCAGCTCGGGTTCCGCATCACGTTCTAAGGAGTGAATTGGGTTGGGGATTAGGAACTCGTCGTTCCTAGTCCCCAATTGCCCATTCCGAATCCCCAATTCCCAATTCCTAATTCCTAATTCCTAATTCCTAATTCCTCAGCCCCAGCCGCCCGTCCCCGCCTCAGATATAGAATGCGCGCATCATCCCGGGAGGCCTCATGTTCCGAGTGAGCTGTGTTCTTGCGATCGTTGGATTGATCGCCGCCATCGGAGCGGCGCCCGCTCCCGCGCCGCTCAGCGTGACGGTCAGCGAGGGCACGTCGATGTCCGTCGCGGTCTCGCCCGACGGCCGCACGCTCGCCATCGACTTGCAGGGCAGCATCTGGACGCTGCCGTCATCGGGCGGCGCCGCGACGCGCGTGACGGATCTCTTCAACGACGCGCGGCAGCCCGCGTGGACGCCCGACGGCAAGTGGATCACGTTCTTCGGCTACCGCGACGGCGGCTACGACCTCTGGGGGGTCGCGCCGGACGGATCGAACCAGCACAAGGGGACGTGGGGCCCGTACGACGATCGCGAGCCCGCGTGGTCCCACGACGGCACGCGCGTCGCGTTCGCATCGGATCGCGGCGATCCGCTCGGCGGCGACTACAACATCTGGATCCTCGATCCGCACAGCGGCGCGATGCAGCAGCTGACGAAAGATCCGGCCGACGACTACATGCCGACGTGGTCGCCCGATGACAAGGAGATCGCGTTCGCATCGGCGCGCGGCACGGGCCAGTCGCTGTGGGCGGTCAACGTCGCGACCGGCGCCGAGCGCAAAGTGCTCGATGCCGCCGGCCGCGTCGACGCGCCGTCGTGGGGGCCAGCGGGGCAGATCGTCTATCACGTGACTGCGGGCGGGCAGAGCCGGTACGAAGTGGACGGCAAGTCGATCACCGGCACGGAAAACGTCTTCGCGTTCCGGGCGTCGTTCGTTCCCGGCGCGGCCTCGACGGACTTCTACTACGTCTCGGACGGCAAGATCAGAAAACGATCGGCGACGGGCGGCGACGCGCAGACCATTCCGTTCACGGCGACGATGGTCGTCACGCGCGCGGCGACGGCGTATCCGCATCGCAAGCGCGACTTCACGACGACGACGCCTCGACAGGTGCTTGGTGTGGTGCGGCCGGTCATCTCACCTGACGGTAAGCAGATCGCGTTCGCCGCGGTCGGCGACATCTACGTCATGCCACGAAGGACGCGGCGCTCGACACCGATCCCGCGTGGTCGCCAGATGGCAGTCAGCTCGTGTACTCGTCAGACAAGGACAGCGAGCACCTGCAGCTGTGGATCCGCGACATGAAGACGGGACGCAGCCGTCAGGTGACGCACATGTCGACGCAGCCGCAGGGCGCGACGTGGTCGCCGGACGGGAAGCGCATCGCGTTCTTCAATGTGGACGGCATGTGGCGTGTGGCGCAGATGTCGGTGCTCGACGTGGCGAGCGGGACGGTGACGAAAGTGCACGACACGCTGGCGCAGCCGGGAACGCCGACGTGGTCGCCCGACGGCAAACGAATCGCGCTCGCCGAAG
>JAIQFX010000101.1 GCA_020073005.1 Terriglobia bacterium
GTCCAGCGCATCACCGATTTCGGCGCGTTCATCGAGATCATGCCCGGCACCGACGGCCTGCTGCACGTGTCCGAGATCGCGAACCATCGCGTGAAGGACGTGCGCGACGAGCTCAAGGAAGGCGAACAGCTGCTGGTCAAGGTCATCAACATCGATCCGACCGGCAAGATTCGTCTCAGCCGCAAGGCGCTGCTCCAGGAAGAAGCGGCGAAAAGCTAATCCGTCATACAATCAGCGCATGCGAAGGGTCACGGTCCTCTTCGTCGCGCTGATGGTTGCCGCCGCGGCCGCGCAGGATGCCCGGCCGGCCGCGAAGCCGTTCTCCGTCACCGCCCGGCGTTACACGTTCGATCCGCCCCGGATCGAGGTGACGCAGGACGACCTCGTCACGATCGAGCTCCACACGGCGGACATCGCGCACAGCATGACGATCGACGCGTATCGCATCGCCAAGCGCGTGAGCCCCGGCCAGCCGGTCACGTTCGAATTCCGCGCCGATCGCCCCGGCACGTTCCCCTACTACTGCAACCTGCAGATCGAAGACGGCTGCCGCCAGATGCGCGGCGAGCTCATCGTCCGCCCGCGGCGCTGACGCGAGTCGTCACGCGATCACGATTCTGAGTCGCCGTCCGGCCACGGCGCGCCGTGGCGTACTTACATCGGTCCGCCCTCCTGTCCCGCCCGCCGTCCCGTGCGAACAGCGAAAAACACTCAGCAAATCACGCGCGCCGATCTGGAACGGCGGTTGCACAGACACACGGCATGACGATGGACATCGAGATTCTCGATCGGGGCACGAGCGAGGAACTCAAGCTGGGCGTGCACGCCGCGGCGCTGGGACTCGCCGTCGTGATGGGGCTGTACAACGCCGCCGCGTTTCTCAAGCGGCGCGAGCGCCATCTGGCCGTGAACACGGTGCTCTACGCCGTGCTCACCGCGTGGGAGCAGCAGCACGTCGTGCACCACTGGGCCGAGATCCGGCGTCCCCGGAACGGCGACGACGTCTGATCAGGCTTTGAACGTCTGCGCGGCCGCGATGCGCTCGCGCACGGGCGGGTGGCTGTAGAACAGCCACTGCACGATCCTCGACGGATGATCCTCGGCGAGATTCTGCGCGCCGAGCCGGCGCATCGCGGAGATGAACGCCGCCGGATTGCGGGTGAGATCGAGCGCGAAGCGATCCGCGCTCCGCTCGAAGGCGCGTGACATGGCGTGGGCCACCGGCAGCATCACGAGCGACACGGCGCCCGCCGCGAGCAGGAGGAGCGGCAGGCCGGCCACGTCGTCGACGCCGCGCAGACCGAACGGCGCTGCCAGGGCGCGCAGCACGAGCGCCGCCAGATCGAACCCCGCCAGCAGCAGCACGCTTTCGAAGGCGATGCCCTTCCAGATGTCGCCGTGCACGTGATGCGCGAGCTCGTGCGCGAGCACGACCTCGATTTCATCGTCGGAGTACTCCGCCAGCATCGTGTCGGACACCAGAATGCGCCGCGTGCCGCCGAGTCCCGTCAGCGCGGCGTTCGCCTTTTTCGTCTTGCCGCCGAGGCCCCACTCGTACGCGCCGAGCACGCGCGCGCCGGCGCGCTCCGCCAGGGCGAGCAGGCGGCCGCGGAGCGCCTCGCGCTCGAGCGGCTTCACGGCGTAGAACAGCGGCAGGAGGACGACGGGCGCGAGGTTGGTGAGCGCGACGATGACGAGCGCGAACAGGGCGCCGGCTTCGAGCCACCACCACGCGGGCGATTGGCGAATCAGCCAGTAGACCGCGCCGATCCCGGCGCCGCCCAGCATCAGTCCGATGACCAGCGACTTCGCTTGATCGCCAATCCAGCCGGCGAGCGACTGGGTCGACAGCGCGTAGCGGCGCTCGAGGAGGAACCCGCTGTAGAAGCCGAGCGGCAGGCTGCCGAGCTCGTGGATCAGCGTGAGGAGGACGACGTAGCAGAGGACGGTCGCACCAGGAAGCCAGAAGGGAGAGACGATGTGTCCCGCGATGGTCTCGGCCGCGTGTCTCAGCGTGGCGCTGAGTCCGCTCGCCAGCAGACCGCCGAGCAGCAACACGGTCCACAGGAGCGAGCCGACGCTCGCCTGTCGCTTCTGCCGATTGTATCGAGTGGCCTTATCCTCGTTCAGGGCTCGTGATCCGTTTCCTTGGGTTGGGCGGCTGGCGTGCGAAGGCGGACGCCGCCGTTGACCGTCGACAACTCGATCGACGTGCCGCCGCCGTTCATCTTGCCTTCGACGCGGCGGCGCGACTGCTCGCTGATCTCGAGCTTGACGCCCGACACGTTGACGCCGCCGTTGGTGCACGTCGCGAGGACGTCGGCCTTCGCGGTCTCGGGCACGCCGAGCGTGACGCCGCCGTTGACCGCTCCCAGGTAGATCTTGTCGGCGCCGACTGACGCGAGATCGATGGTCACGCTGCCGTTGGTCGTGCGCGCGTCCACGCCTCCGCTGAGGGCGTTGCCGCGCACGCCGCCGTTGGTCGTATGGGCGCTGACTCGTCCAGTGATGTCCTTCAGCGTGATCAGGCCGTTGGTGTTGGTGATCGTGAAGACGGCGTTGCGCGGCGCCTTGACGTGAAACCGCACCTCGGTCGACGCGCCGATCATGATGCCGCTCATCTTCTCTGTCTCGACCGACACGCGGTCCGGCGTCGCGTCTTCCTTGATCACGATCCGCGGCAGCAGTTCTTTCGCGGCCGCCTCGGTCGAGCCCTTGGCGATCCGCTCGGCCCTGACCTCGACGGTCGATCCGTCGACGCCCTCGATCTCGACGCGCCCGTTCGTGTTCGCGATATGCACTTCGCCGCCGGCACTAAGCGGATACGTATGGGTCCATTCGTCGGTGGCGCGCTCGCTCAGGTTGCCGAGCGACATGTCGCACGCGGCCAGCGCGAACGCGAGGGGAATCGCGATCGCCGCCGCGCGAGCGGCCCCGAGAATCCGTGAACGGTGAAGAGGCCAGGTCATGGACAAGCGTCCTCCTGGGCAGTACATACGGCCCGCTGGAAGGCTCAGTTCAACTGGACGGAGATCAATTTCGAGACGCCGGGCTCCTCCATCGTCACGCCGTAGAGGCGGTCGGCGATCTCCATGGTCTTCCGGTTGTGCGTGATGACGATGAACTGCGTGTGCTGCTGCATCCCGCGCAGCATCTCGACGAACCGGCCGATGTTGGCGTCGTCGAGCGGCGCGTCGATCTCGTCCAGCAAACAGAACGGGCTCGGCTTGAACTTGAACATGCCGAACATCAGCGCAATCGCGGTCAGCGCCTTCTCGCCGCCCGAGAGCAGCTGCACGCTCTGCAGGCGCTTGCCCGGCGGCTGCGCGATGATCTCGATGCCGCTTTCGAGCGGATCGGTCTCGTCGAGCAGCGTGAGGCCCGCCCGGCCGCCGCCGAACAGCGTGCTGAACGTCTCCTGGAAGTTGCGGTTGATGGCGGCAAACGCCTCGCTGAAGCGCTGCCGCGTCGTCTCGTCGATGCGGGCGATGGCTTCGGTCGTCTGCGCGATCGATTCCGTCAGATCCTTGCGCTGCGTCGTCAGGAACGCGTGACGCGTCTCGAGCTCGTCGAACTGCTCGATTGCCATCATGTTGACGGGGCCGAGCCGGTCGATCTTCCCGCGCAGCGTGGCAATCGCTTCTTCCGCGCTCAGCGCGCGCTGCTCGGCGGCCGCGACCCGCTCACCAGTGGCGTCCGGCTTCAGCCGGACTTCAGCGTCGGACGAGTCCGCCTGAAGGCGGACACCACGGTCGTCATCGCTCGCCTCATCCGGCTCGTCGGCACAGATCACGCTCGCGTCCGGCGTCGCTTGTCCGCTCTTCTCGAGCTGCTCCACTTCCACGACGACTTCGTCGAGCGTGGCGTGGACGGCGTCCTCGCACGTGTACGCGAGGTGCGACAGATCGGCTTCGGCCGTGGCCCGCGCGACGTCGAGCTCCGATACGACGGCGCGGATCGCGTCGAGCGCGTGGCGCGCTTCCTTAATGGTCGCTTCGAGCTCGTCGGCGCGGACGCGCAGCGACGAGACGACCTCGTCGGCCGCCATCACGCTCTTGCGCAGCCGGTCGAGCTCGAGGACGTCGGTATCGAGCTGCGCTTCGCCGGTCACGATCGCGGCTTTCAGCTCTTCGACGCGGCGGCGGGCCTCGTCCAGCTCGCGGGCCAGCGCGGCCGCCCGCTGCTCCATTTCGGCCGCGGCTTCCTGCAGACGCTGCACTTCGGACGCGAGCGCGCTCGCGCGCTCGACGAGCGCGGCGTGGGCCGCACCCGCATCCGCGGCGCGGCGGCTCAGCTCCTGCGCGCCTTCGCGGGCTTCGAACAGCCGGCGCTGCGCGGCGGTCAGGCGCTCGTCGGCCAGCCGCTGGGCGTCCTCGAGGCGCGTGATGGACGCGCGCGCTTCTTCCTGCCGGCGATCGAGCGCGTCACGCTCTTCGTCCGCCTGATGCCGCTCGCGCGCGAGCTGCTCGGACTTCTGGACCAGACGCGCCGATTCGTCGGTGGCGTGCTGCACTTGCGCGTCGTAGCCGACGATCGCCTTCTCCAGCCGGTGGTGCTCGGCGTGCAGCGCGCCGATGGCGTTCGACGCATGCGCGATCGTGGTGTCGAGCGCCTCGGTCTCCTGCGTCAGGCGGGCGAGCGTCTCGCGCTCCGCGGCGATGCGATCGCGCAGATCCTTGATCTCCCGCTTCGTCTCGAGGATGCCGCGCGCTTCCGCGCGCCCGCCGCCCGAGACGAGCTGCGGTCCGCGGAAGAGATCGCCGTCCACGGTCGCGACGGCGAGCGGCGTCGTCCGGCTGGCCGCGGCGGCCGCATCGTACGACCGCGCGATCCACGCATCGCCCAGCACCTGTCGAATCGCGCCGGCGAACGGACCGTTCACGCGGACGACCGACGAGAGCGCGACGCAGTCGGCGGGCACGGTCCGGCTAAAGCCGGACGCCACGTGTGCACCCGCTCCGTCGTGGGGTCCGGCTTCAGCCTGACCGCCGGTGACGGCCGACGTAATCAGGAAGCCGCAGCGGCCGGCGCCGGCTTCTCTGACGAGCTGGAATCCCGCCGTCGCATGCTCCGGGCGCTCGACGACGACGTGCTGAAGGAGATCGCCGAGACAGGCTTCGACCGCGCGCTCGTAGCCGGCGTCGACCTCGAGATAATCCGCAATCGCGCCCTGCTGGTTGACCTTGCCGTTGGCCTGCACGAGCACGGCGCGGGCCGCGTCGCCGTACCCGGCGCGCGCGGCGTCCAGTTCCTCGAACGACGTGAGCCGCGCCTCGAGGCCGGCCAGTTCCTGTTCGCGCGCGCGGACGGCGCGGCTGCGCCAGTCGTGCTCGATGCGGGCGCTCGCCAGCTCAGATTCGCGCGCGGTGCGCGCGATGCGCGTCGCTTCGACCGCTTCCTGCGTGCGGCGCAGGCCGTCGGCGGCCGTCGTCCGCTCCGCGCTCGCGCGCGCGGACTCGATTCTGGCGTCGTTTTCCTCAACGTCCAGCTTGGAGAGCGTCTCGGCGACCTTGTCGCGCGCGGCCGCCGCGTGCTCGAGCGCGTGACGCAGCGCGGTCGCCGAATTGATGGCGGAAAACACTTCGCTGCGCGCCGCTTCGACGTCCGCTTCGAGACCCTCGATCTCGCGATGCGCCGACTCGTACGCCTCCGATTCGGACGCGAGCGTCACTGCCGCGCGATCGCGTTCCTCGTTGGCGACGATCGCCGCCTGCTGTCTCGCGGCCAGCGCCAGGCGCGCGGGCTCCCGCCGCGATTCGAGCGCGTCGAGCTCGGCGGCGACGGTCGTCGTCCGGGTCTCGAGCGTCTGGATCTGCTCGCGGTCGAATGCAATCTGCTGCTGCTGGCGGTTGATGGCCAGCTCGAGCGCGTGCGCGGCCTCGCGGGTGGAGGTCGCCTTCGATTCAGCTTCCACGAGCTCGATGCGCAGGCGGCCGAGATCGGACTCGACTTCCGCGACACGGGCGGCCGCGGTGGATTCCCGCTCGCGCGCGTCGCCCAGCCGCGCCCGCGCCGACTCGATCGTCTCGGCGAGCTGGCGGTACTTCCGGGCGAAGAGGACCTTCTCCCAGCGGTGCAGCTCGTCGCGCAGCTTCTGGTACCGGCGCGCCTTCGACGCCTGCCGCTTCAGCGTGCCGCGCTGCTTCTCCACCTCGAAAACGATGTCGTCGATGCGCAGCAGGTTCTGCTGCGCGGCTTCGAGCTTCAGCTCGGCGGCGCGGCGGCGGGCCTTGTACTTCGTGACGCCGGCGGCTTCCTCGATCAGCTGGCGCCGGTCGGTCGGGCGCGAGCTGAGGATCATGCCGATCTTGCCCTGCTCGATGATCGCGTAGGCCTTCGCGCCCAGCCCGGTGTCCATCAGCAGGTCGTGGACGTCGCGGAGCCGGCACGTCTGGCCGTCGATGAGGTACTCGCTCTCGCCCGAACGATACAGCCGGCGGGTGACTTCCACCTCGCGCGCGACCGACTGGATGATGACCTCCGCCTCGGCCCGTGTCAGGCCGGAGACGACGGGAATCAGATCGTGGCCGTTGCCGGCGTCAGCGTCTTCCGCAGCATGCGCGAGGTGACCGTTGCCGTTACCGTTGCCATTGCCGTGACCGTTGCCGTTCGCGTGGCCGTTACCGTTGGCGTGGCCGTTCCCGTTCGCATGATCGGCCCCGGATTCCGCCGGAAACGCCGGACCACTGACGGTCTTGAGAAAACCGCTGAAGCGCAGCCGGACTTCCGCGGCTGCACTCGGCTTGCGCGCGTCGCTGCCGTTGCAGATGATGTCTTCCATCCGCTCGCCGCGCAGGCTCTTGGCGCTCTGTTCGCCCATCACCCAGGTGATGGCGTCCGCGACGTTGCTCTTGCCGCACCCGTTCGGGCCGACAATCGCCGTCACGCCCTTGTCGAAGGCGAGCTCCGAGCGGTCCGAGAACGATTTGAAGCCGTTGATTTCAATCCGTTCGAGACGCATGAGACACCCTAAGATTGCGGATTGAGGAGTGCGGATTGCGGATTGGGCAGGAATTTCGTACAGCGCCCATCAGCTCTCAAATCCGCATTCCGCAATCCGAATTCCGCAATGTCGCGAGGTTGGCTGGGATACGACCTGACAATTCGATCCGATGTGGGCGGCCCACTTCGTCCTCCAACCGCGGAGAACGGCCCCGGGGCCGCAAACGGTCGTCAGTGTACCAAGGCCTAGTGGTAGCGGCAAGCGCAAACTGCTGCCACTAGGCGTGGTGGTGTCAGTGGTCGGCCTTGATCTTCGTGCCCTTGCTGAGCTCCGTGAGCTTCTGGGCCTCGCCGAACAGCCCGAGCGCCGCCTGGGCCTGAGGATCGACGCCGATGATGTGCCGGCGCGCGTCGGCCATGCCGAAGACGACCTCGTCGATCCGGAAACGAATCATGGCGCGGATGAAGGGGGCGTCCTTCTGGAAGCCTTCCTCGTCGATACGCACGTGATCGGCCTTCAGTTGCTCGCGGAAATCCGCGACCATCGCATCGTCGACGACGAAGTTCGGCTTGACGAGCTTGCGCTCGGCTGACTTCTGCGTGATGCGCGTGTCGCCTTCGGCCGCGTACTTCTGCGCGTAGTTCTCGAACTCGCCGCGGTTGTAGAGCATCCGCCCGAAGCGGCCGGGATCGAATCCTTCGATCGGCCCGGCGATGCGCTTGTCGGGTTCGATGCCGCCGCCGCTGTAGACCGGCCGGCCCGCGTCGGTGTGCTTCAGATCGCTTGGACTATGCGGACGGTCGGCGCTTTGATCCTTCAGCGAGTAGCTGAGGTACTCGTCGAAGGTCGCATCCCACGGACGCTGGATCAGCCGGCCGCTCGGCGTGTAGTAGTGGGCGGTCGTCAACGCGAGGCCCGCCGCGCCGCTGATCTTGTAGACCGACTGCACGAGCGCCTTGCCGAACGTCGTCTCGCCGACAACGTACGCGCGGTCGTGATCCTGCAGCGCGCCGGTCACGATCTCCGCCGCGCTCGCGCTGTCGCGGTTGGCGAGCATCACGATGGGAATGTCCGTGAACTCGCTCTCTTCCGTTGCGCGATAGTCCGAATCCGAATTCGGAATCCGCCCGCGTGTGTAGACGATCATCTTGCCGCGCGGCAGGAATTCGTTGGCGACTTTGATGGCCTGATCGAGCGGACCGCCCGGATTGCGCCGGATGTCGAACAGCAGCCGCCGCATCCCTTTCGCGGCCAGCTCGTGCAGCGCGTGCTTGACGTCGCGGTCGGTGTTCTCGCCGAAGTCCTGCATCCGGATGTAGCCGGTCGTCGCGTCGATCATGAAATACGCCGGCACGGTCGGGATGGTGACTTCGTCGCGCATCACCGACAGCCGGATGAGCTCGTCGAACCCGCGGCGCTTCAGCGCGATGTCCACCGTCGTGCCCTTCGGCCCGCGCAGCTTCTTCATCGCCTGGTCGGTCGTCCAGCCGTGCGCGTCTTCGGTCCCGATCCACGCGATGATGTCGCCGCGGCGCACGCCCTGCTTGTACGCGGGCGAGCCTTCGAAGACGCCCATGGCCATCACGTCGCCCTCGGGCGTGTTCTGGATGGTGATCCCGAGACCGTAGTAGTGCCCTTCCTGCCGCTCGCGCATCTGGGCGTACTCGCGCGGCGTGAAGTAGCTGGAATGCGGGTCGAGCGTCGCGAGCATGCCGCGAATCGCCCCGGTCACGAGGTTCTCATCGTCGACTTTGTCGACGTAGTTGGTTTCGATGGCCTTCAGCGCCGCGGAGAACGCGGCGTAGTGCTCGGGCACCTTGTCTTCGGTCGCGAGCGCGCTCCGGCCGAACAGCCCGCCCACGAGGGCGGAGACGAGGATGGCGAAGACCACGGCGGGGAGCGGTCGATAGCGTCGCATGATCGGCATGCTAACAGATAACTTTTTGACGAGCAATGAGTTCTGGCCGTCCACCGCCCCGGAAATCCTTGACCCTGCGGCGACGCCATTCCTATAATGATTCCTGCGACCCGCCTCGGTTTTTTGAAAGTAGGAGATCTATGTTTGGTTCCCTTGGAATGCCGGAGTTGATCGTCATTTTTGTCATCGCGCTCATCATTTTTGGTCCGCGCAAGCTGCCCGAACTGGGCCGGTCGCTCGGCAAGAGCCTCGCGGAGTTCAAGAAGGCGTCCAACGAGCTGCGCAACACGCTGGAAGAGGAAATCCGCATCGACGAACAGCGGACGGTCGAAGAGAAGCGGGCGGCTGAGACCGCCAAGACGACCACGGAGACGCCCGCGGCGCCGACGGTCGCGCACGTCCACGACGAGCCGATGAAAGTGGACCACAGCGCGTAAGCGCTCGCCCCATGGCCCTCGTGCCTTTCCCGGGTCCCCAGTCGGGGGCCTTCCCGATTCCTCCGGACGACGACGAAGAAGCCGCCGCGCCAGGCGACAGGATGTCGTTCCTGGAGCATCTCGACGAGCTCCGGAAGCGGATCGTGCGGTCCTGTATCGCGATCGGCGTCGGCGTCGTGGTGTGCTTCGCCCGAATCAACTGGATCGTCGATTTCATCCTCGCGCCGACGCGCAAGGCGCTGCCGCCCGGCGTCAAGCTGATCTACACGCAGCCGGGCGAAGCGTTCGGCTTGTACGTCACGGTGGCCCTGATCGCCGGCGTCGTCGTCGCGGCGCCGTACATCATGTATCAGGTGTGGATGTTCATCGCGCCCGGCCTGTACTCGAAGGAGAAGCGGATGGCGTATCCCTTCGTCTTCTTCACGACCGCCGGATTCCTGGCGGGCGCGGCGTTCAATCACTACATCGCGTTTTCGTTCATGATGGCGTTCTTCGCGAGCTTCAACACGCCGGACCTCGCGTTCATGCCGAAGCTCGAGGACGTCTTCGGGCTGTACTCGAAGATGCTGATCGGCATGGGCATCGTGTTCCAGATGCCGACCGTCGTGTACTTCCTCGCCAAGCTCAAGCTCGTCACCGCGGGCTTCCTCGCGAGACACTTCAAGTACGCCTTCCTGCTCATCTTCATCATCGCGGCCGTCATCACGCCGACGGGCGACATGATGACGCAGACGATCTTCGCCGCGCCGATGGTGGGGCTCTATCTCCTCAGCATCGTGATCGCGTGGGTGGTGGGACCGAAAAGAGAAAAGAACACTGAAAATTAAGAATTAAGAATTCGGAATCCCCTTCTTCATTCTGAAATTCCTAATTCATAATTCCGTCCGTGGCCATTAAGGCGTCCTCCGCCCGGCACATCGACGCACTCATCGAAGATCTGCACGCGGCGAGCGCCGCCACGCGCGACGCGGCCGTGGCCCGTCTGACGGTCGTCGGCGCGCGCGCCGTTGAGCGGCTCGTCGCGCTCGCGGGATCCGCGGCGGGCGGCCCGGCTCGCGCCACGGCGTTCAAGACCCTCGAAGCGATCGGCGATTCGCGCGCGCTCGATCCCGCGCTGCGCGCGCTCGACGATCCTGACGCCGACGTTGCGGTCGCCGCCGCAGGCGCGGCGCGTCTCTTCGTCCGCGGACCGCGCGGCGCGACGGCCGTCGATCGGCTGACCGCGGCCGCGCTCGACGGCCGGCGGCCCGACGCCGTCCGCCTTGCCGCGCTGCGATCGCTGCGCGACCTCGACGCCAGGACCATCGCGCCGCTCCTGAAGGCGCTCGCCGCCGATGCCAGCGCGGCGGTGCGCGATGATGCCGCGCGGCGGCGCGACGACGTCTCCGATCCCGCCGACGTGCTCTCACGCGCCGCGGATCAGGGTCCGGCCGACGACGCGGGCGCGCTGCGGCAGGCGATCGTCGATGCCGGCCGCACGGCGCCGCTGCCGCAGCTGCTGAAGATCGTCGAGCGCGTGCGTGAGCGCGAGACCGCGGAGCCGGCCGCGCGTCGGGCCGAATGGACGGCCGCGCGGGCCGCGGCGCATCTCGCGCTGGCCGAGCGCGGCAGCCGCCTGGCGCTCTACGATCTGCGCGAATCGCTGGAAAGCACGGCGCGCCTCCCGGTGGAGTTCGTGGCGGCGCTGTCGCTCGTCGGCGACGCCGGATGCCTCGAGGCGATTGCGGGCGCCTACGCGCGGTCGTCAGGCGCGGGGCGCACACGCGACGAATGGTGGCGCCAGCACCTCGCCGACGCGTTCCGCACCATCGTCCGCCGCGAGAAGATCACGCGGAGGAACGCGGTGGTGAAGAGGATCGAAAAGCGCTGGAAAGGCGCGTTCGAGGAAGTCTGGGCGGGAGGGACGGGAAAGGCCTAGTACGCCTTCGCGAACCACGCCTCCGCGACCGCCGGCCTGCCGCAGCGCACGCACCCGCCCGCGGGCGCGCTGCCGCCGATCGGCATGTTGCGGATCGTCGCCTGCGTCTCCGTCTTGATCTGCGCTTCGCAGTCGGCTGCGCCGCACCACGGTGCGATCACGAATCCCGGGCGGCCGTCCATCATCTGCTTGAACGCGTCGTACGTGTCCGCGCGCTGCGTGTGCTCTTCGCGGAACTGACGCGCGCGCTCGAGCAGATTGCGCTGCACGTCGTCGAGCAGGCCGCGGATCGCGGCGGGCAGACCGTTCATCGCGACGCTCTGCTTCTCGCGCGTGTCGCGCCGCGCGACGAGCACGGCCGACTTCTCGATGTCCTTCGGTCCAATCTCGACGCGCAGCGGCACGCCGCGCAGCTCCCACTCGGAGAACTTCCATCCGGGCCGCTCGTCGCGCTCGTCCAGCGTGACGCGGATCCCCGCCGCGACGAGCTCAGCCTGAATCTCTTTCGCCTTCGGCAGCACGGTCTCACGCCAGTTGTCGCGGCCGATCGGCACGATGACGACCTGATACGGCGCGATGCGGGGCGGCAGGACGAGACCGCTGTCGTCGCCGTGCACCATGATGGCGGCGCCGACCAGCCGCGTGGTCATGCCCCACGACGTGCCCCACACGTGCTGGACGGACTTGTCGCGCGCCTGGAACGTGATGTCGAAGGCCTTCGCGAAATTCTGTCCGAGGTTGTGCGACGTGCCGGCCTGCAGCGCGCGTCCGTCTCCCATCAGCGCCTCGATCGAGTACGTCCGCAGCGCGCCGGCGAATTTCTCGCTCTCGCTCTTCATGCCCTCGACGACGGGCACGGCCATCTCCGTTTCAACCGTTTCCTTGTAGAGATGGAGGATCATCAGCGTCTCCGCCTCGGCCTCCGCTTCCGTCTCGTGAGCCGTGTGCCCCTCCTGCCAGAGGAACTCGGTCGTGCGCAGGAACGGCCGCGTCACCTTCTCCCAGCGGACGACGTTGCACCACTGATTGATCAGGATCGGCAGGTCGCGCCAGGACTGCACCCACTTGGCGTACATCGTGCCGATGATCGCCTCCGACGTCGGGCGCACGACCAGCTTCTCCTCGAGCTCTTCGCCGCCGCCGTGCGTGACGTAGGCCACCTGCGGCGCGAAGCCTTCGACGTGCTCGGCCTCCTTGTTCAGCAGGCTCTCGGGGATGAAGAGCGGAAAATACGCATTCACGTGCCCGGTCGCCTTGATCCGGCGGTCCAGCGCCTGCTGAATCAGCTCCCAGATCGCGTAGCCATACGGCCGGATGACCATGCAGCCCTTCACGGGCGAGTAGTCGGCGAGCTCCGCGCGGCGGACGACGTCGAGGTACCAGCGCGAGAAGTCCTGCGACCGGGGAGTGATCTCCGTGACGAACGCGTCTGCTTTGTCCTGTTTGGCCATGTTTCGTGGGTGCTATCCTACCATTCGCATCGTGATGGATCCCGTCCGCATCGACGTCGCCACGCCCTCGCGCGCGTACACCGTCACGATCGCCGACGGCGCGATCGAGCGTCTCGGCCGCACGCTCGACGACCTTCACGCGCCCGAGCGGCGCTTCATCGTCTCGAGCCCGCTCGTCTGGCGGCTCCACGGCCCGAAGCTGGCGCACGCGCTGAGCTCCGCCGAATCGATCCTCGTGCCCGACGGCGAGCGCTTCAAGCAGCTGCCGACGGTCGCGCGCATCTACGACGCGCTGGTGCGCGCGAACGCCGACCGGGCGTCGACGATCGTCACCTTCGGCGGCGGCGTCATCGGCGACATGGCGGGATTCGCCGCGGCGACGTACCTGCGCGGCGTCGCGCTGGTTCACGTGCCGACGACACTCCTCGCGCAGGTCGACAGCGCGATCGGCGGCAAGGTCGGCGTCAACCATCCGCTGGGCAAGAATCTGATCGGCGCCTTCTACCAGCCGCTGGCGGTCATCGTCGATCCGCAGGTGCTCGGCACGCTGCCGCGCCGCGAGTTCCGCGCCGGCCTCTACGAGGTGATCAAGTACGGGATGACGTCGAGCGCGGCGCTGTTCGACCGCGTGGCGAAGGAACGCAAGGCGATCTTCGCGCGCGTGCCCGAGACGCTGACGCCGATCATCGCCGAGTCCTGCCGCATCAAGGCCGCCGTCGTCGCCGCCGACGAGCGCGAAGCGGGACTGCGGCGGATCCTGAATTTCGGCCACACGGCGGGCCATGCGATCGAAGCCGTCACGAAGTACCGGCGGTTCCGGCACGGCGAAGCGGTCGGCTACGGCATGCTCGTCGTCGCGCAGCTCGCCAGGGCGCGGGGCGCCCTCGCAGAGCGCGACGCGCAGGCGCTCAAGGACGTCATCGCAAGCCTCGGCCCGCTCCCGCCGATCGCGGACCTCCCGGCGACGCAGATGCTGGACGCGATAAAGCACGATAAGAAAATGGTGGCGGGACGGCTGCACGTCGTCCTGCCGACGGCAATCGGCGCGACGGCGATCGTGGACGACGTGACTGAAAAGGAAATGCGGGCGGCGCTAAAAGCGGTGGGGTTCGCGAAGTGACGAACGACCAACGACCAAAGACCAACGACTATTCGCCCAACCCGTATTCCCTGAGCTTCGCCGTCAGCGCTTTGTAACTCACCTGCAGCAACTCGGCCGCGCGGCCCTTGTTCCCGGCCGCTTCTTTCAGCACGGCCTCGATCTTCCGCCGCTCGACCTCGGCCACCGCGCGCCGCGTCACGTCGTTGAGCGATCCCGACCAGTCGAGCGTGGACCACGGATCCGTCGCGCCGTCAGGCGGCGCGGCAGACGCGAGCGGGTGGAACGACAGATTGAGATGATGTCCGAGAATCGTGTCACCTTCGCACAGGATCGCGGCCCGCTCGATGCAGTTCTGCAGCTCCCGGACGTTGCCGGGCCACGCGTACTCGAGCAGCTCCTTCTCGGCTGCCGCTGACAGCGCGAGCGGCTTCTTCTTCTTCAGGTCGCGACAGAACCGATCGATGAAGTGCCGCGCGAGCGTCGTGATGTCGCCCGGACGCTCGCGCAGCGGCGGAATCGTGATCGGAAAGACCGAGAGGCGGAAGTACAGGTCCTCGCGGAACTGCCGCGCGGCGACGGCCGCCTTGAGGTGCCGGTTCGTCGCCGCGACGATGCGCACGTCCACGTGCAGCGGGACGGTCCCGCCCACGCGCTCGAACCGCTTCTCCTCCAGCGCGCGCAGAATTTTTGCCTGCAGCGCGAGGGGCAGATCGCCGATCTCGTCGAGGAACAGCGTCCCGCGGTGCGCGAGCTCGAACTTGCCCGGCTTGCGGACGGCCGCGCCGGTGAACGCGCCTTTCTCGTGGCCGAAGAGCTCGGTCTCGAGCAGATTTTCAGGAATCGCCGCGCAGTTGATCGCGACAAACGGTCCGTCGGCGCGCGGGCTCAGCACGTGCAGCGCGCGCGCGAACAGCTCCTTGCCCGTGCCGCTCTCGCCTTCGAGCAAAACCGTGGCGTCGGTCCCGGCGGCGCGGTGCAGCGCGGTCGACACCTGCTTCAGCTTCGGATCGTCGCCGACGATCTGCGGCGCGCCGCGGCGCTGCGCGAGCTCGTCCTTCAGCAGAATGTTTTCGGTCGCGAGGCGCCGCTGTCCCAGCGCGCGCTCGACCAGCAGCAGCAGATGATCGGGATCGACGGGCTTGGCCAGGAAATCGAGCGCGCCTTCCTTCATCGCCGACACGGCGTCCTGAATGCTCCCGAACGCGGTCATGACGATCACGGGAAGCTCGGCGTCGAGCTCCTTCGCCGCCCGGAGCACGCCAAAGCCGTCGCCCACCGGCAGCCGCAGGTCGGACAACACCAGCGAGGGCCGGTCGGCCCGCAGCGCAGCTT
>JAIQFX010000015.1 GCA_020073005.1 Terriglobia bacterium
CTGCACGTTCGAGTGCGTGTTGAAGTTCAGTCCGGCGCCGACGAACAGGCCGGGTGTGATGTTGCGGTACGCGGTTTCGTACAGGCGGAAGAAGTCGAATTTCAGATTCTCCGCCGACGTCGCCAGCGCGCCGCCGCCCAGGTCGTACGTGTTCTGCGACGTCCACGACATGCGGTTGTCGCCCTGAATGAACCAACGGTCATCGTCGGTGAACACGGCGAGCTTGACGCCGAGCATCGTCTGCTTCTTCTGGGAGAACTTGAGGCCGCCGTTGAGCGATGAGATGTGCGTGCTGTCGGGATCGCCGCTGAAGAACGCGGTGTTCCACGAGAAGCCGCCGTTCAAGCCCGTCGAGGGCTTCGATCCAATCGACGGCGCGAACACCAGGTAGCGCTTGTTCGCACCGAGCGGATCATCGTTCGAGGTGAATTCCTGCCGGCGGACCTTGTGCCACAGGTCGCCGACGTCCATGGCTGCGGGCGGATCGGCGCTCGCGCCGGCCTCCGGGCGGTCTTGCGCCGCCGCGCTGACGGCGAGCGCGGCGAGAACGGCGAGCGTGCAGAACGTGAATCGAAACCTTCGCATCGTTTGACTTCGAATTCCAGACAGGCAGGCCTCTCAAGTATAACGGGCCCGCGCCGCCTGGCTGGGTTCGAGATTGCACAAACCAAGAGATTGGACGGCAGTCACCGTTTTGTCACAAAGCGGATTGCGATTTGCGCGCGACGCGAACCTGGTTCGTCCCGCGTGATCGTTCGCGATCGGTGACCTGAACGGCAACGGCCGAACCGCAGAAAGAAGTGGCCGTATGACGAGGGTCATAGCGCCCCGGAATTCCTCCCGCTACGCTGGCTTCGATGGAATCAGAGACGTCGGCGACGCTCGGCGCATGGGGAATAGTCCGCCGCGGCGCCGAGGATTACCCGGCTGACTTCACAAGAATGCCTGCAAAGGCCAGCAATCGGACTTTATGGGTCCTGGTACGCCGCTTGCCCCAGTGACGGCCCATGGCGACGCGTCGGGGTTCACGGGAGAGGACGAAATGACACGCTCTGCTTCGGCTCGCGGATGGTGGTTGGCGGCTCTGATGGGCGCGGTGCTCGCGGCCGGCTGCTCGTCGAAGCCCGCGGCCGACACCGCCTCGCTCACGCCGCCCTTCCTCGAGACGCCGGTGGCCGCGCATCCCGCGCCGTCCGCCGCCACGATTGCCAAAGGCCGGCAGCTCTACGAGGCCAACTGCATTCAGTGCCACGGACCCAACGGCCAGGGCGACGGCTACGGCGCGCCGTTCCTCGTGCCGCCGCCGCGCGACTTCACCGCGGCGCAGTACAAGTTCCGCACGACATCGTCGGGCCTGCTGCCGAGCGACGACGATCTGTTCCGCACGATCTCGCGCGGCGCGAACGGCACGGGCATGCCGCCGTGGAAGTACCTGCTGGCGGACGAGGATCGCTGGGCGCTGGTGGACTACGTGAAGAGTCTCTCGCCGCGATTCGAGTCGGCGCGGGACCTGAAGCCGATGCCGCTGCCGGACGCGCCCGGCAAGTCGCGCAGCGCCGAGCGCGGCCGCGCGGTCTACTCGAAGATGCAGTGCGACAAGTGCCACGGCGACGATGGCCGCGGCGCCGGACCGTCGGCGCCGACGATGGTCGACGGGAAGGGACGCCACGTCAACGCGCGCGACTTCACGCAGCCGGGCACGTTCCGCACGGGCTGGAACGAGCGCGAGCTGATCCGCACCCTCGAGACCGGCATGAACGGCGTGCCGATGCCGTCCTACTCGGGCGTGATGACGAAGCAGGAAGAGTACGACCTGGTCGCCTACATCCTGAGCCTCGCCGGCCACGGCGCGGGCAACCAGAAGCGCCAGGTGGCGCACAGCATGGAAGGCCTGGGCGCTCCGAGCCGCGTGATCAAACTGCGCGAGCACGCCTGGAAGTACGAGCCGTCGGAGATCCACGTGAAAGCCGGCGAGGTGGTCCGCATTGATTTCTCGGCCACCGACAACGGCCTCGGCGCGGGCCACGGCTTCGCGCTCGACGGCTTCGATCAGCAGGTGTTCATCAACGGCGCGATGGTCGGCGCGCCGCTGTCGGTGACGTTCAAGGTCGACACGCCCGGCCGCTACGACTTCTACTGCGCCACTCAGTGCAGCACGACCGAACTGCATCCGCACATGCACGGCGTGCTGATCGTCGAATAACGGAGTTCATCATGAATCGTCATCCCTGGCTTCTGGTCGCCGCTTCGGTCCTCGTCACGCTCGGCCTCGTGCACACGATGGGCTGCGGTGCCACGCGGTCGGCGCGCTCGCTGGCGGCCGAAAAGGTCTACGTCGCGCCCGGCGAGCTGGACAAGTACTACGGGTTCCTCTCAGGCGGGCAGAGCGGCTCGGTTTTCGTGATCGGCGTGCCCTCGGGCCGGCTGATCCGCGAGATCCCGATCTTCGAGCCGCGCGCCGCGTACGGCTACGCCGTGCACGAGAACGATCCGCGGCGGCAGTTGCTGCTCGCGACGGGCGCGCTCTGGGGCGACACACACCATCCGATGCTGTCGGAAACCAAGGGCATCCCCGACGGCAAGTACCTCTTCATCAACGATCTGGCCAACGCGCGGGTCGCCCGCGTGCGCCTCGACTACTTCGAGGCCGACCGCATCGTCAAGATTCCGAACCTGCAGGGCGCGCACGGCATCGCCGTCGTCTCGCCGGACACGCACCTCCTCGTCGTCAACGGCGAGTTCGAGCAGCCGACCGACGGCCTCGTCACCAATCCCGCGCCGTACACGTCGGTCGTCGCCTTCCTCGATCCGGAGAGCATGGAGGTGAAGTTCCAGGTCCGCGTCGACGGCAACCTCGACATCGCCGACACGTCGAAGGACGGACGCTATTCGTTCTCGACGGTCTACAACCTCGAACAGGGCCGCGACATGGGCAGCATGATTCAGTACGACCGCGACGCCGTGGCCGCGATCGACATTCCCGCGGCCGAGAAGGCCGTCGCCGCCGGCAAGGGCCACGTGCGCAACGGCGTCCCGATTCTCGATCCGGCCGAGAACCCCGGCGTGCTGACGCTCATCCCGGTGCCGAAGAACCCGCACGGCGTCAACGTGACGCCCGACGGCCGCTACGTCATCGCGGCCGGCAAGCTGTCGCCGACCGTCACGATCATCGACGCGCACACGCTGAAAATCGTCGCGGAACCCGAGGTCGGCCTCGGTCCGCTGCACACGACGTTCGACGATCGCGGCAACGCGTTCACGTCGCTCTTCCTCGACAGTCAGGTGGTGAAGTGGAACATCGACAAGGCCGTGAAGGGCGCGTCGGACTACATCGTCGATCGCATCAACGTCCACTACAACATCGGGCACCTGCAGGCGGTGGGCGGCGACACGATGCACCCCTACGGCGACTACCTGCTCGCGCTGAACAAGCTGTCGAAGGATCAGTACCTGCCGGTCGGGCCCGACATGCCGGAGAACCAGGAGCTCATCGACATCTCGGGCGAGAAGATGAAGATGCTCGCGTCGTTCCCGACGCCGCCCGAGCCGCACGACGCGACGTTCGTGCCGGCGGCGCTGCTGAAGACGATCACCAAGCAGACCTACGCGCCCGCTGATGACGCGGTGAAGGCCGGACAGGAAAAGGTGGTGCGGACCGGTCCGCACGCGGTCACGGTGGACATGACGCTGATTCGCAGCGCTTACACGCCCGACAGCTTCCAGGTGAAGGAAGGCGATCAGGTGACGCTGCGCGTGACCAACGTCGAGACCATCCGCGACATGATTCACGGCTTCGCG
Organism: Terriglobia bacterium; assembly: GCA_020073005.1. Lineage (GTDB taxonomy): Bacteria > Acidobacteriota > Vicinamibacteria > Vicinamibacterales > CAVVIG01 > SRVP-36. The sequence goes on from JAIQFX010000015.1 coordinate 3,799, forward strand.
CTGCCGGATCACAACCTCAACATCGCGCTGCCGCCGGGCTACACGAAGACGATCACGTTCGACGCGGGCAAGCCGGGCGTCTACTGGTACTACTGCACGAACTTCTGCAGCGCGCTGCACCTCGAGATGCGCGGGCGCATGCTCGTGCAGCCGAAGGACTCGACCGTGGTCCTCACCGACTGGCACGCGGCGGAGAACGTGAAGGGCCAGACGGTTCCCGGCGTGCCGTCGACGGGAGCGAACAAGTGACACGCGAGCGCGTCCTCTACCTCGCCGCCGCCGCGCTGACCGCGGCGGCGCTGATGCTGCCCTTGTGGAGCTTCAGCATGTCGGCGCCGCAGTATCCCGACGAGACGCTGCACCTGCAGGTCGCGCGCGGCGGGATCGGCGGCGACGTCCAGGAGGTGGAGACGCTGCAACACTACATCGGCGTGCGCTTTCCGACGAACCTGCCCGAGTTGGCGTGGGCGACGCGCGGCATCGTCGCGCTGACGGCGCTCCTGCTCGCCGGGGCCGCCGTCGGACGCAGCGCCGCCGCGCGCTGGTTCCGCGTCGCGTGCGCGACGCTCTTCATCGTCTTTCTCGCCGGCTCCGCCGCCGTGGTGCAGGCGCGGCTCTACGAAGTGGGACACGTTCGCGATCCGCACGCCCCGATGCGCTCGGTGCGCGACTTCACGCCGCCGCTGGTCGGCCCCGTGAAGGTCGGCAACTTCACGGTGTGGTCGCTGCCGCATTTCGGCGGCCTCGCGCTGGTCGGCGCGGCGGCGCTCGCCGTCGCCGGCGCCCGGAGGCGCGCGGCGTGACGCGCACGCTCGCCCTCATCGTCGGCGTGATCGCGATCGCCGGAAGCGCCGAGGCTCGCACGTGGACCGTCGGCGGCCCGCACGCGGATTTCCCGTTCATCACGCCCGCGATCGCCGCGGCGTCCTCGGGCGACGTCATCGTCGTGCGCGGGGGCGTGTACCGCGAGGATCTCGTGCTCGACAAAGCGCTGACGATTGCCGGTGAAGGCAACCCGACCCTGTTCGGCACCGGCGCGGGGACGGTGGTCACGATCGTGGCGCCGCACTGCGAGCTGCGCGGCTTCACGATCGAGGGCAGCGGCACGGGCGAAACGAATCAGATGGACGCCGCCGTGCAGATCACGTCGAACGACAACCGCGTCGTCGGGAACCGCATGCGCCGCGTCTTCTACGGCGTCGTCATCGCCGATGCCACGCGCAACGAGATCGCCGACAACGAGATCGCCGGGCTGGCGCACCTGCCGTTCGGCAAACGCGGCGACGGCGTCTATCTGTATCGCGCGCCGAACACCTTCGTCGCGCGCAACCGCATCTCCGGCGAGCGCGACGCGATCTACTTCCAGTACGCACCGAAAGGGCGCGCGATCGACAACGTCGTCTCCGACGCGCGCTACGCGCTGCACGACATGTTCTCCGACGATGCGCGCATCGTGGGCAACACGTTCAGCGACGCCGCCGTCGGCGCCAACATCATGAACTCGCGGCGGATCACGATCGAGCGGAACCGCTTCGAGCGCAATCGCGGAATCCCCGGCATCGGGTTGGCGCTCAAGGACTGTGACGATTCCACCGTGCGCGGGAATCGCATCGGCGCCAATCCTCGCGGGCTCCTGCTGGACGGATCGTCGGCGAACCAGTTCATCGACAACGCGTTTCTCGCCAACGACACGGCCGTCGCGCTCTTCTCGAGCGCCGAGCGCAACGCCTTCAGCGGCAACCGATTCCAGGACAACTGGAGCGATCTCCTGCTGAACGGCCGCGACTCGTCCACGCGATGGGCGGTCGACGGCCGCGGCAACTACTGGAGCCGCTATCGCGGCTTCGACTTCGACGGCGACGGCATCGGCGACGCGCCGCACCCGCTCGTCGGCCCGTTCGAGCGGCTCGAAGCGTCGAATTCGGCGGTGCGCCTGTTTCTGCAGAGTCCGCTCGCCAGCGGCCTCGAGCTCGCCGGCCGGCTGTCCGGCGGCGCGCGGTCCGACGATGCGATCGACGCGCGGCCGCTCGCGCGCCCGCCGTCGATCGTCGACGAAAAGCGGCCGCCGCGGCACGCGGGCTTGGCGTTGACGCTCGCCGCCATGCTCGGCGCGCTGATGACGGTGTTCATCGTGGAGGCCACGCCATGCTCGCGCTCGAAGGTCTGACGAAGTCGTACGGAAGCCGGCGCGTGCTCGACGGCCTCGATCTCCGCGTCGAGGCGGGCGAGAGCGTGGCACTGCTCGGCGCCAACGGCTCCGGAAAAACGACGACGCTGCGCTGCATCGTCGGTCTCGCGCGGCCGGACGCGGGCCGGATCGCCGTGAACGGCGTCGACGCGATTGCGGATCCGACGCGCGCGCGGCGCGGCCTGTGCTACCTGCCGCAGAAGCCCGCGTTCCCGTCGACGCTGACGGTCCGGGAAACGCTCGGTGTCGTCGCGCGGCTGCGTGCGTTGCGGCGTGATGACATCGACCGCGAGATCGACTCGTGCGGCCTGACCGATGTCGCCGACTGCCTCGTCGGAAATCTCTCGGGCGGCGAGCGGCAGCGGCTCGCGCTGGCCGTTGCACTGCTGCCGCCCGTGGACGTGTACCTGTTCGACGAGCCCTCGTCCAACCTCGACCCGGCGGCGTCGCGCATTCTCTTCGCGCGGGTGCGGCAGCTGAAGCGCGAGGGCCGGACGCTGCTGTTCACGACGCACGTGCCGGCCGACGTGCAGCGCCTGGCGACGCGGGTCGTGATGCTGCGCAACGGCCGCATCGAATCAGATGGGCGGAGCGAGTTCGAGCTGCGCCGGTACGAACGCATGCTCGAGCAGTTTCTGTGGGGAGACGATCATGACGACGCGATGGGCGGCGTGCGCGGCGGTCGCGATGCTGGCGTGGACTGGCTGCGCGAAACGATCGCTGACGCCGGAGTCCATTCCGCTCGACCGCGTTGAGTGCGCGCGGTGCGGCATGGTCATCTCGAACGCCGCCAACGCCGGCGAGATCGTGTCGGCGGACGAGGACACGCGGTTCTACGACGATCTCGCGTGCCTGGCGCGCGACGCCAATGCGCATCGCGATCGCGCGCGCGCGTTCGTGCGCGTGGGCGGGACCGACTGGATGGAGGCCGCCGCCGCGGCATTCGCGGAACCGGCCAACGTGCGAACGCCCATGGGTGGCGGGGTCGTGGCGTTCCGCACGTCCGCTGAGGCGCGGGCCGCCGATCGCCTCGGCCGCGCGCTTCCCTGGGACGACGTGATTCGGACGATTGGAGAACGGCCATGACCGCGAGTCTTTCGGCAGCGGACCTGCTGACGATCGTGCGACTGGAATTCGTGAGCGCCGGACGGCTGCGCTGGGTCAGGCTGCTGTCGGCCGCGTTCGCGCTGCTGTCCGTCGCGGCCGCGTACGCGGCCGGGGCCACGAGCGAGCTGGCCGGTCCGGACGGGTTCGCGCGGACCACGATGACGCTGGTGCCGGTCGTGCTGGTGCTCGTGCCGTTGTCGGCGCTCGTCCTCGGCATCAGCGGGCAGGCGACCGAGCCGGGAAGCGAAGCGTTCCTCTTCACGCAGACCGTCAGCCGCTCGACCATCGTCCTCGGCCGCTGGCTCGGTGAAGTCGCCGCGCTGGGCGGCGCGATCGTGGCGGGCCTTGGCGCCGGCGCCATCGTCGTCACGTTCATGAACGGCGCCGATGGGCTGGCGCAGTACGCCTGCTTCGTCGCCGCATCCGTCGTCCTCGGCGTGATCTTTCTTTCGCTGGCCGCCGTGATCGCGGCGGCGACTGAGCGACGCACCGTGGCGCTCGGCGTCGGCGTCTTCACGTGGTTCTTCTTCGTGCTCCTGTATGATGGCGCGGTGCTGTCGCTCGCGGGATGGATGACCGGATCGGCGGGCGGACGCCTGCTGTTCGGATCTGTGTTCGGCAATCCTGCGGATCTGGTGCGCGTCGTGACGCTCTCTGTGGCCGGCACGCCCAACGTGCTCGGCGCCGCCGGCGACGCGTGGATTCGATTCCTCGGCGGGCCGGCGCTGGCATTCGCGGCCGCGACGACGGGGCTCGCGGCGTGGATCGTCGCGCCGCTGGCAGCCGCGACGCATCTGATCGCCCGGCGTGATCTCTAATAGATGACCGACTCCGACATCCGCGACGCGCTGCGCGACGTCATCGATCCCGAGCTCGGCGTGAACATCGTCGATCTCGGTCTCGTGTACGGGATCGCGATCGACGGCACGCGCGTGCGCGTCGCGATGACGATGACCACGCCGGCGTGCCCGCTCGGCGAGTATCTGAAGGATCTCGTCCAGTCAGCCGTCAAGGCGCGGGTGCCCGACGTGACCGACGTTGCGATCGACATCGTGTGGGAGCCGCGCTGGGAGCCCGGCATGATGTCGGACGAGGCCAAGCGCCAATTGGGCGAAAGCGTGTGACCGCCGCCTGGCGGATTCCGCTGCTGGCGATCGCCATGTTGTCGATGGCCTGCGGCGTGTGGCTCGGCCTGATCCGCCTGGGTTGGAATCTGCCGCTGCCGTGGACCGATCAACTCATCGGCCATGGGCCGCTGATGGTCTGCGGATTCCTCGGCACGCTCATCGGCTTGGAGCGCGCGGTCGCGCTCGGCACGCGGTGGGGCTACGCGGCGCCCGTGCTCAGCGCCGCGGGCGCGATCGCGGTCGATTTCGGTCCCTCCACTTTCGCGGGCCCGCTCCTCATCACGCTTGGCAGTCTGGTGATGGTCGCCATCTTCGTCGAGCTCATGCGGCGCCAGCCGTCGTTGTTCATGGGGACGATGATGCTCGGCGCCGTCGCGTGGGCCGCCGGCAACGCGCAGTGGCTCGCGGGCGCGGCGATCTTCCGCGTCGTCTTCTGGTGGCTGGTGTTTCTCGTCGCGACGATCGCCGGCGAGCGGCTCGAGCTCAATCGCGTGTTGCGGCCCGCGCGCTCGGTCTCGTGGACGTTCGCGAGCGCCATCGCGGTCGTTTTCGCCGGCGTGCTCGTCGCGGCGCAGCGGCCCGAGGCCGGCGTCATGGTGCTCGGCGCCGGACTCGTCGCGCTCGCCTGGTGGCTCGCGCGCTACGACGTGGCCCGCCGCACCGTGCGCCAGTCCGGTCTGACGCGGTTCATGGCGATCTGTCTGCTCTCCGGCTACGGCTGGCTCGGCGTCGGCGGCGTCCTCGGCATCGTGCTGCGGCCGGTCATGCCGGGCGTGGCCTACGACGCGATGCTGCACGCGGTCTTTCTCGGCTTCGTGATGTCGATGATCTTCGCCCACGCGCCGGTGATTCTTCCGGCCGTGCTGGGCGTCGCGCTGCGGTACCGATCCGCGTTCTACCTGCACCTCGGCGTGCTGCAGGTGTCGGTGCTCCTGCGGATCGTGGGCGATCTCGTCGACGATCTCGGCCGGTGGCGCGTCTGGGGCGGCCTGCTCAACGCCGCGGCCGTGCTCCTGTTCCTCTTCAATACCGGCCGGTCGCGTCTCGGTTCCGCCGCTTAGAGCGAGCCCCGCCCGCGCGCGCGATCATCCGAGCCCCGCCCGCGCGGGTGTTCTTCTTTCGGCTTCTTCCCGGACTTCTCGGCGTCGCGTTCTTTCTGCGACCGCTCGACCTCGCGATGCGGTTCCGGCGGGCGCGGCGCGGCGTAGCGGTGCACCGCGTACGGATGGACATAGGTCGCGCGATTGCCCCACGTGCGGCCCCACCGCGCGTTGTTGACGATGACGACGCGTTCGCGCCAGTCGAAGCGTGTCGCGCCCCAGCCCCACGGCGCGAAGCGCGGACCGATCGTCACGCCGAAGCCGAACACGATCGCGCTGCCGACGACGACGCGCGGCCGCGGCGGCGCGTAGACGATGACGGGGTCGTAGTACGGCACGACGATGAACGCCGGGTTGACGGGTGTGATCTCGACGATGGGCCCCGCGCTGACGAACACGCGCGAGTTGGATCGCAGGTAGCCGTAGTCGCGCGCGCGCTGCCGCATCCGCTGCACGGCGTCCATCACCTGATCCGGCTGCGCGAGATACGCGTCGCCGAGTTCCTGCGTCCACGGCATTGCGGACGCCATCATGTCGAGCACGGACGCGAACGGCAGCAGCGCCTGGACGCCCGGATCCCACGGCAGCTGATCCGCTTCGATCGCGGCCGCGAGCGCATCGGGCTGCAGATAATGATGCCGGTCCGCCCAGCGCGCGGCTTCCGGGATGTCGGCCGGATACGTTGCGGCTGTCAGCACCTGCGCGAGCAGCGGATCTGGATACAGGGCGATGGGCGAGACGATCCGCTCGAGCTCCGCCGGCGGAAACGACGGCGGCGGTCCGGGCGGCGGCAGCGGCGCTTGCGCGAACGCCGTCGAGGCGGGCGCCAGCGTGGCGGCGATCAGCATGGCGGCGATGCGAATTCTGAGATCCATGCCTTCAACCATAGCGCGGAAATGTGGCAAAAGCTGCAACAGGGTCCGACCCCGGTCCGACCCCGGTCGGACCCGCTATAATCCCCAGCAAATTGGACTGCCTCTTTCAGAACGAGGTTACATGCGCTTCCGACTGATGCTGGTGCCGGCGGCTGTCGTCATGCTGGCGGGGACGGGGTTTGTTGAAACGATCGTCGCCGGCCAGGGCTCGAAACGGCAGCGGCTCAATCCGATGATCGATCTGCTCGAGCAGAAGCTTTCGGTGTTCGGTCTCTACGCGCCGGGCCCGCCGCGCGGCACCCGCGGCGGTCCGCCGCCGGCCGACGCGGCCGTCAAGTCTCAAGCCGAGTACGCGAAGGACGCGCTCGCGATGACATCGAGCGACTTCGTCTTCAACGGCAGCATGGAAGGCGGCCTCGATCGCGCGTGGACGCCATTCGTCGAGTTCATGAAGGGCATGGGCGCGGCGAACGCGCTCACGAAGATGCCGTACCGCCGCTTCACGCATCCGATGATCGTGAAGACGCCGAAGATCGCCGACGATCCCGTCAAGGCGATCGAGAACATCAGCCGCGAGCTCAACGAAGGCGTCAGCGGCATCATGTTCGTCGAGACCGAAAGCGCCGACGAAGTGCGTCAGGGGATCGCGGCGATGCGCTTCACGTCCACAGGCGGCACGCGTCCAGATGCAGTCGGCAACGCGCCCGCGTACTGGGGCATGAGCGACGCGGAGTACAAGGCGAAGGCCGATCTCTGGCCGCTCAATCCGGACGGCGAGCTCGTCAACTGGACGATCGTCGAAAGCAAAGAGGGACTGAAGCACGTGCGCGAGATCGCGCAGGTGAAAGGCATCGGCGTGCTGTGGCCGGGCGCGGGCACGCTGCGCGGCGTCTTCACGACGACCAACGCGGCGGGCGAGCGCATGTTCGACGCCGAAGGCTGGGAAGGCGCGATCCAGCAGGTGCTCGCGGCGTGCAAGGAATTCCACGTGCCGTGCGGCTATCCCGCGACGGCGACCGACATCGAGATGCGCATGAAGCAGGGCTTCAGCGTCTTCGTCATGACGTGGGGCGAGCCCGGCTTCAAAGCCGTCGAGACCGGACGCAGGACCGCCGGCCGGCCCGCGACGAATCCGTGAGCGGCCGGAGCGCCGCCGCCCTCATCCTGACGCGGCGCGGGACACACAACCTCCTTCCTCCGCTCTCGAAGATGTGTCAACCCCTGAATCGCTCTTCCGGCGGGTAGAGGAACTCACGCCCGATGTCGTCGCCCGGATAGAACCAGGCCTCGATCGCCTGCGGCGCGCCCGCTTCACGCTTCTCCAGCAGCACCGGCGCAGTCGGTGTCTCAGCCTCGCGCTCGGGAATCGTCAGGAACGTGCCGTAGCAGGTCGTGCCCTGCTCGTTCATCACTTTGACGACGCTGCGGTCGCCGCTCGGGTCGGCGAGCACGAACCGATACGTTCCTGCCGGCAGCGTCACGTGGGGCAGGCCCACAGGGTGGTTGAACGTGAGCAGTGTCAGTTGGTCGAATTCACTGGCGTGCGCCGTCGCCGGCAGCGCAACCAACGCCAGACTCGCGCACGCGAGCATGAGTAGAACCTTCCGGATCATAAGAACCCTCCGTCGTCCACAATTTGCAACCGACATGCCACCCATCGATCAGCCGCTGGTCGTGGCGGCCGGCGGAGCGCCGCGCACCCGGGCGCCGCGCGCGCGCAGTCGCTCCAGATACGTGCGCGCCGACTCGTCGATCGCCGTCACGCCCTCGAGATTCAGATCGAGCGGCACGAATTCGTGCGGGAGGGCATGACTGCACGCGCGCTCGAGGCGTTTCAGATCCTTCGCTTCGAGGCGTCCCGCGATCGTGACCCGATAGGTGCGATCGCCGGTCAGTTCCACGGAGATCGTGGCCATCACCGGGAATAACCGCAATCCTTACGCCAACGCCGTTCGCGTCATTTCCTGCGACGAAGGCGTCGCGTCCTCGTCTTGGACGCGGCTCGCGCTCGCGATGGAATGGAAGCGCCAGCGAAATATTGCCAGAGATGCGTCGAGCCGGAGGAAGCGGCTCGCTGCCCGTCAGGCCGGGCGGTGGATGCCGAGTTTCTTCATCTTCGCGTGCAGCGTCGTCGGCTTCAGCGCGAGCCGCTCGGCGGCGCCGCCCCTTCCGCTGACGCGCCAGCGCGTGGCCTCGAGCGCGGCGACGATCGCCTGGCGTTCTGCGTCCGCAAGCGTGACGATGCCGGACGACGCCGGCGCGGCCGCGGCACCATCGCCCTCATGGCTCAAGCCGATCGCGGCCGACTCGATGAGCGCCTCGGACGTCAGGATGACCGCGCGCTCGATCACATTCTGCATCTCGCGGACGTTGCCGGGCCAGTCGTATGCGGTCAGGCGGCGCAGCGCCTCCGGCGTGAGCCCCGTCACGGCCTTCCGCAGCCGGGACGCGAAATGACGCGTGAAGTACTCGGCGAGAATCGGGACGTCGTCGCGGCGCTCGCGCAGCGGCGGAATGCGAATCGGGAACACGCTCACGCGGTAATAGAGGTCGGATCGAAACCGGCCGATCGTGATGGCGTGTTCGAGGTCCTGGTTCGTCGCGGCGACGATGCGCACGTTGACGTCCATGGATTGCGTCGAGCCGACGCGCTGAACGACGCCGTCCTGCAGCACGCGCAGCAGTGTGGCCTGGGCCTCGAGCGGCAGGTCTCCGATTTCGTCCAGAAACAGCGTGCCGTGGTTCGCGATCTCGAACCGGCCGGCCTTGCGCGCGATCGCCCCCGTGAACGCGCCCTTCTCGTGGCCGAAGAGCTCGCTTTCGACGAGCGCTTCGGGCAGCGCCGCGCAATTGACGGCGACGAACGGCTGGCGCGCACGCGCGCTGTGCTCGTGGATGAAGCGCGCGACCAGCTCCTTGCCGCTTCCGGTCTCGCCGAGCAGCAGGATCGTCGTGTCACCCGGCGCCGAGAGTGACGCCTGGTGAAGCGCCTCCTTGAGGACCGCGCTCTCGCCGACGATGTCATGGAACGCGCCAGCGGCTTTGACCTGCTGCTCGAGATGCGTGACGTGCGAGCGCAGCCGCCTCTGCTCCTGCAGCAGCGCCCGCAGACGGCGGCGGTCCTCCTCGCTCGCGCTGTACAGCCGTGCGTTCGTGATGGCGATGGCCGCCTGGACGGCCAGCGCCTCGAGCTGTCCGCTGTGCGCGTCGGTCGGCGGGCGATCCGCCGAGAACAGCGGCGAGTCGAGGCCGACCACGCCGAGGATGTCGGAGCCGTGCACGAGAGGCGCCGCGAACACCGACTGCAGGTCCGACGCGTGCACCCGCGCCGGATCGAACCAGCGATCCTCATCCTCGACACGGGGCACGAAGACGACCTTGCGGCTGGTGAACGCGAGGCCGAGGATGCCCACGCTCGGCGGCATCGTCAGATCGCGAAACGCGCCGCTGCCGCGTCCGCGCACGGCGTACGTCCGGAGCTGCTGTGAGGACGGATCGAACAGAAGGATCCACGCCGACCTGGCGTCGAAGACGTCCTCGACGGCGTCGATGACCGCCTGACACACGGCGCCGACGTCCAGACGCGCGGTCAGCGACCGTGCCGCCTTGACGAGCGCCCTCTCGACGTGCCCGGGCGCAGCGTCCGGGCGTATGAGGGAGAACGCGCGAACGTCTCCCGGCGTCGCCATTGCCCTTCTCCTTATTGTACTGACGGCGACGGAGGCGATCGCGGTCGGTCAATTTATCGTAAGGGTGCGTCAGCCGACGGTCACGCGCGGAGGAAGGACTCGGCCGCCGTCCACTGACCGAGCTCGTACTGGAAGTGCTGACTCTTGTCGACGAGGATCTGGCCATCGTCTGCGAGACCGATCGCCGCGCGCTCGAGCGGGCGCGGCGCGGGTCCTTCGAAGTTGATTCCGGTGAGACGGAATCCGCTGCCGTGGCAGGGACACTTGAATTTGTTCTCGGCCGCCAGATAGTTCGGCGTGCAGCCGAGGTGCGTGCAGACGGCGATCAGCGCGTAGAAGCCGCTCTGATCGTGGGCGATGTCTTCGGCCGTACGCACGATCCACACGCCGAACTTGTCCTTCCATCGCTCGTCGACGCCGATGCCGTACTCGGCGGGGAAGCCGGCCTTGAAATGCTGCGGTGGCTCGTTCAGCACATTGGGAAACATGAAGCGGCCGCTTGCCGCGAGCGCGATCGCCGACGCTGCGGTGAATGCCCCCCACGCGAGCACGATCCAGTGCCGCCGCGAGAGCAGCGGAGACGCATCGTCCAGATCGGTGGCCTGAACGACGGACGGAAGACGGCGGATCGCAGCCGTTGTCGTGCGTCCCGCGAGGTCAGCGCTCGTTGTCATCGGTCTTTATGCGTTGAAGATTGAAGACGGGGATCGATGTTCGAGACCATCACCGCGCGGCGGAAGTACATCCCTTTCGCTTCCACGAGAAAGCCTGCCGCCGTCAGACCGGACAGAATCGCTCGGCAGCTTGCCGAGTCGATTTGCCACAATCGCTGGGCCTGGGCGGCGGTCAAGCGAAGCCCCGGCATCTCGAGGTACTCGGCGCGCACGCGCGTGCGGTATTCGTCGAGCGCCGCCGACGTCATGCCCATCTGAAGTGCAACTGAGGTGCCAGTCGTCTCGCGGGGGAGTCTCCCGCGAACGCTGTACGGTTCGACGAAATATCGCGAGCGTCGCGAAATCTTGCGTGCGTGTCCCTGGCTTCCCTTCAGCTGGAATCGGCCGTCGTCATTGCTCTTGGGCAGATCGTGGATGTTGTGGAGGATCGTCGTTGATGATATCCAGCGGCTGGCCCGCACGCAGACAGGATCCGCGTTCATTAGGCGACGCGCGATCCGGAACGTGCTGGCGTAACGTCGGCGTGGCCGTCGCGGGATCCCGCTAGACGCGGATGCGGATGCCCCGCCGGTGCAGCACGGCCGCCGCGCCGACCCAGCACCCGACGTACACGAGGGCGAACAACAACGACGGCCACTCGCCACGCGCGTGATCGCCGATCGGCGTGAACACGCGCCAGAACACCCAGTCCTTCGGCGCCAGCCCGCCGAAGACGTATGGCAGGAGCGGCCGCTCGATCAGGTGGCCCACGAGCTCCGCGCAGAAGTAGATCGCCAGGGGATTGACGCCGAGCCACAGGAAAGGACGCGCCCAGCGCGCAAACCCGCGGACGTCGATCGCGTAGAGGCAGGCGGCCAGCGTGACGGCGGCGAGTCCCGACGTCAGCAGCGCGTACGAGCCGGTCCAGAGCGGCTTATTGATCGGCCACACCGTCGACCAGGCGAGCCCGATCACGATCGCCGCGACGCCGCCGATGACGAGCCCCAGGATCTGCCGTCCGTGGTCCGCGTGCCGCCGCAGCCATTGTCCGGCCAGCGCGCCTGCGAGCGCCGTGGCCACAGTGGGCGCCGTGCCGAGAAGACCTTCGGGGTCGAACCCCGGCGTCAACGTGTGCGATCCGAAGATGCGCGTGTCGAGGAAGCCGGCGAGGTTGTGCGCCCGCGTCACCTCGCGAACGACGTCGCCGCCGAACGGCACGAGCGTCAGGAGCGCCCAGTGTCCAATCACGAGCGCGATCGCGACGGCGCCCTGCGTGGCGGCGCCGGCGGACCGCACGATGAGAGCCGCAAAGAAGTACGCCAGCCCGAGCCGCTGCAGCACGCCGGGCACGCGCATCGACGCGGCAGCAGGCAGCGCTGCGGCGAGATTCAGCGCGAGCCCGAGCGCGATGAGCGTGACGGCCCGCAGCGTGATGCGCGGGCCCGGCCGCCATGGTCCGGCCGACTGGGCATCGCGCCGCGCGAACGCGAACGGCATCGCGCATCCCATGATGAACACGAAGAACGGAAAGACGACATCGGCCACGGTGCAGCCGTTCCAGTCGGCGTGGGCCAACGGAGGGAAGACGGCGCCCCAGTCGCCGGGATTGTTGACGAGGATCATCGCGGCGATCGTCGCGCCGCGGAACGCGTCGAGCGACGCGAGGTGCCGGCGATCGGCCGTCATCGTTTCCGCGGGCGCCGCCGGTATTTCTCGGGCGGCACCTCCGTCGCGACGTTGACGCCGTTCTGACACCAGCACTCCGGCGGCGACGCCGGCTCGCCTTCGAGGTAGAGCTCGTTGCTGCGAGCGAACGCCTGCATGAATCGGCCGATTACGAGCATCTGGCTGCGGTAGAGCAGCAGCGCCACTTTCTTCGCGCCGATCTCGTCAGGGGTGAGCGCGAGGCTCACCCATCGGCCTTCCGACGCCGGAAATCCCGCCGGGGGGCGCAGGTCGCTCCCCTGGCCCGCGTCCGGCGTCAGCGGCCAGCGTTCGTAATGTATTAAGTAACGTAGCGTCCGCGGGGGAGTGCGGCCTTGTGCGGCCAGCGCCTGCAAGGCTTCCTGTATGAAAACGTGCGTCGAACAGTGGTCGGGATGCTCGTCTTCGGGATGCACGTCCACCAGGACGGTCGGCGCGAAACCGGCGATGACGCGCTCGAGCTCGCGGCGCACGTCGACGCCGCGATAGCGGACGCCGCGAATGACCTGTTCGGTCAGCGGCGGGCTGAAGCGATCCGTGTACGGCGACTCGAAGGCCCGCGTCTTGGCCGACAGATACGCTGAAGCGAGCTCGCACAGCCCTTCGTCGGGAAACCCGAGGAACGTGAGCGATCGGCTGTCGAGACCGAGCGCGCCGGCGGCCGCGCGCGCCTCGCGTTCGCGGAGCTTGCCGTAGTCGCGGTAGTCCTGGGGACGGGGATGCGTGATGCCGTCCGCCGTCTCGACGCCTTCCGGAAATCCATCGCCGCTCGTCATCCAGACGACGTGGACCTGGCCGCCGCGCGCGATCACGCGTCTCATCAGTCCGGCCGCACCGAGTGTCTCGTCGTCGGGATGCGGTGAAATGACGAGCAGGCGCATCGCGGAACTGACCGCGAGGTCGAGCGGCGGAACGCGTCCAGGATCCGCGGGTACCTGAGCGCGGAGCGTCACGAAAGCGGCCAGCGCGGCCGCGCCTGCCTTCGCGAAGGACGGCGCGCTCACGCGTGGCGCCGGACGCCGGCCGGCGGGTCGGGCACGACGAATTCGTGTTCCGGCTGCCGCACGATGAGGACGGGACACGGCGCCAGCCCCACGATCCGCTCCGTCACGCTTCCCATCAGCAGGCGCGACAGACGGCCGTGGCCGTTGGTGCCCATCACGATCAGATCGATCGTCGCGTCGCGGGCGTACCGCGCGATGGCCACAGCGGGCCTGTCGGAGCTGAGCAGAATGCCCTTCGCGCGGAGCCTCCGCCGATCGTCGTCGGTGATGGCCCCGTCGAGCTGGCGCCGCGCCGCCTGCTCGATGTCCTGCGACACGCCCCCGGCGTCGCCGATGTAGCCCTCCAGGCCCGTCACGGTGAAGAAGTTCTCGACGACGTTCACGACGTGCAGCGTTGAGCCGTACGCGCGGGCCAGCGCCCGGCCGTAATTGAGCGCGGTCATCGAGACGTCGCTGTGGTCGGTCGCGACCAGCAGGTTCTTGATCACGATCATGCGTCCCTCCTCGCCCCCGTGTTCAGCAGCGTCGCGGCCAGCTCCGTCAGCACGGACTCCGTGACGGCGAGCCGGCGCCGGCCGACGCGCGCGATCAACTGCTTGATGGCTTCCTCGACCGTGCCGGGGATCGGCCGCGTGAGCCGGCGGCCCGCGGCGGTCACGAACAGATGCGCGCGGCGCCCGTCGAGCGCGTGCGCCTCGCGCACGATCAGGCGGCGGCGCTCGAGGCGGGTGAGCACGCCCGTGATCGTGCTGGGGTGGAGCCGCAGCAGGCGGGCGAGCTCGCCCGGCGCGATCGCCGGGAACTGGCCGATGAGCCGGAGCGCCAGGCGCTGCGGCCCGGTCAGGCCGATGTGGCGCGCCATGTGTTTGGACGTTTTCTGCAGGCCGTGCTCGACGGCCCAGAGCAGCCGCATGAAGTCGAGCTCGGTGGCGAGCCGGACCGACGGCGCCGGTCCCGTGGGTCTGTTCGGCATGCCTCCAGCATACATTGAATTTTGACCTCAAATTAGTATAGTTTGACCTCAAACAACTAAGCCGGGCTCCGCCCGGCTGAGCCTGCCCTGACGCACAGGAGGACCTCGACATGCCGACACCCAGATTCGCGCTTCCCGCGCTCGGACTGCTGGTGCTGGCGCTCGCCGGCTGCCACACGAAAACGCCGGTCGCCGCCAGCGCGAAACCGGCGGCGATGCCGGCCGCCGCCGTCACACCGCGGCCGCCGGCACCGCCCGCGCCGCCGCGAATGACGCCGCCGCCGGCGCCGCGCCCGCTGACCGAGGATGAAGTGTTCGCCCGCAAATCGCTCGACGCCCTGAACGCCGAGCATCCGCTGAGCGACGCGTTCTTCGATTACGACCAGAGCACGCTGCGCGACGATGCCCGAGCCGCGCTGCAGCGCGATGCGGAATGGCTCAAGCGATGGGGCTCGACGACGGTGACGGTCCAGGGGCAGTGCGACGAACGCGGCTCGGCGGAATACAACCTCGCGCTCGGCGAGCGGCGCGCGCGGGCCGTCGAGAGCTATCTGTCCAGCCTCGGCGTGCCGGACGCGCGCATCAGAGTCGTCAGTCTCGGAAAAGAGGCGCCGACGTGCAACGAAGACGCGGAGTCCTGCTGGTCCCGCAACCGGCGCGGGCACTTCGTCATCACATCCAAGTGACTCACTCGGACGCCGTCCTGTCGCAGGTTGATCTCGGCGTCCTCCGGCGACGACTCACGCAACGACACCAGCACCTTGCGCGCATCGTCGTAGAGTTGCCGGCCGGCTCTCGCGCGACCGCCCCTGCGCTCGCGTCCGCTGGCGCTACTTCTTTTCGAGGCCGGCGAGATCGAGCGTCGCCGTCTCGACTTGCAGCGACTTGACCGCCGTGCCGGCCGGCACGCGGAACGGAATCGAGCAGGAGAATTCCGGGACGCTGCCGACGTCATAGAACTGGACCGCCGTATTGAACGACTTGCCGGCGGCGTCCATCAGCACGGGCCGCTTCATCGGCGCGGGCTTGAACGCGGCCGTGACCTTGAACTTGATCGTCACGACGGCGAACTCCTCGCCGGGGCGCGTCGTGGCGTTGACGGTGTTGCTGCCGGGCGGGCAGTCCTTGAGGCTCGCGGTCGCCGCGCGCTCGATGCTGACCGGCGTCATCTCGAGCCCGTTGAACGTCTGCATCTTGCCCTGGGCAGCAGCCTGCGACGCGACACCCAGCACGAGGCCACCTGCGAGAAAAAGTGCGCCTTTCACGATGAAGTCCTCCGAAAAGAAAAAGAGACGACGAACCGGAGCTCGTCGTCTCTTTGGTGAATCGATCGGCAACGTCTAGAGCGGGTTGTCGGGCCGCGCCAGGGTCCGCCACATGTGCGACGAGGGCGTGTTGTCGTTGCCGAGCCCTTCCTTCGGCGTCTTGAAGTGGCGGCCGATGATGTCGATGAACGGCTCGATCGAGACCTTCGCGTTCGGATCGAACGCGTAGAGGTCGTTCACCGTGACCATCCGCGGCTCCATGTACCACTTGTGGTTCTTCAGCATCTTGTACGTGTCCTCGATGTACTGAGGAGGCGTGTAGTCGACGCCGAAGATCCGGTAGTACTGGTCGGGATACTCGTAGCCGGCTTCCGGATCCGGATAGAAGCGCAGCGTCTGGTGATAGCGGACCGCGAACGCCACCTTCTCGGAGACGTACGGCTCGATCAGCTGCGCGCCCCACCAGCCGTGATCCGGCTTGATGAGGTTCAGCACGACGTCGTGCATGAGGCACGCGAGGACGATTTCCTCGGACATGCCGGTCTTCAGCGCGCGCGTCGCGCTCTGCAGCACGTGGTTCGCCGGCTCGAAGCGGAGGCGGTAGAAGTCGAGCAGCGTCGCGTTCTTCGGCATCGGCTCGAGCTTCTTCACGTTGCCGCGCTGCGACGCGAAGAGGCTGCCGGCGCCGCGGCGCACGTTGCTCTTCTCGATCCGGTCCTCGATTTCCTTGACCGTGGGGAACTTCTCCGGCTGGCCCGCCTGCTGGTTCTGGGCGACCATTTCGTCGAGCCGCTCTTCCATGTAGTGCTCGAGCGCGTCGGCCTTGGCCTCGGAGCTCATCGCGGACACGGCCGCGGCCCCACCCAGACTGGCGATAAATGCCCTGCGATCGACTTCCATCGGGCGCCTCCTAATTAATGTGGTGGAAGATACGCCCCTTGGTCCGGTCAGTCAAGGACAGTTTCGGCGGGGTAGAATCGCCGCCATGGCGGACTATTCCTCGGACGCGGCAGCCTTTATCGACGCCATCAAAGCGGGCGAATTCGAGCGCGTGAAGGCGATGGTTTCGGCCGATCCGGGGCTGATCGCCGCGCGCAGCCGGTCGGGGGAAAGCGCTGTCCTGACCGCCGTCTACCACCGGCATAAGGACATCGTGAACCTGCTGGTCGCGCGCGGCGCGCCGCTGACGATTTTCGAGGCGTCCGCCGCCGGCGAAGTCGAACGCGTCGAGCGCCTGCTGGCGGAGGATGGCGCCGCCGTCCACAGCTACAGCCCCGACGGCTGGACGCCCCTTCACCTCGCGGCGTTTTTCGGGCACGCGAAGATCGCCGAAGTGCTGCTGGCGCACGACGCGAGCGCCGCGGTGCGCTCGCGCAATCCGAACGGCAACACGCCGCTGCACGCCGCGCTCGCGGGCAATCACAAGTTCGTCGCGGGACTGCTCATCGGGGCGGGCGCCGACGTCAACGCGGGAGACGCCGGCGGCTGGCGGCCGCTGCATCTCGCGGCCGCGAACAACAATCTGGACGCGATGAAAGCGCTGATCGCGCAGGGCGCGGACGTGAACGCCACGAACGGGGAAAGCAAGACGCCGCTCGCGCTCGCGATGGAGAAGAATCAGCGCGAGGCCGCGGCGCTGCTGAAGAGACACGGCGCTTAATAGTCGTTAGTCGTTAGTCGTTAGTCATTGGTCGACCAACGACCAACGACCAATGACCAACGACTATTTCTTCTCGATCGTGACGCTTTGCACTGTTATCGGCGTCACCGGCCGGTCTCCTGGCTTACTGGTGGGCGTCACGCCAATCCGGCTCACCACATCCATCCCTTCGACCACTTCTCCGAACACGCTGTGCTTGTCGTCGAGCCACGGCGTCGGCGCGAGCGTGATGAAGAACTGGCCGCCGTTGGTGTTGGGCCCGCGGTTGGCCATCGACAGGATGCCCGCCTTCGCGTGGCGCAGCTTCGGGTGGAACTCGTCGGCGAACGTGAACCCCGGCCCGCCCGTGCCCTGGCCGAGCGGATCGCCGCCCTGAATCATGAAGCCGTCGATCACGCGGTGAAAAATCGTCCCGTTGAAATACGGCTGCTTCACCTTCTTGCCCGTGCGCGGATCGGTCCATTCCTTCGACCCGTCCGCCAGCCCGGAGAAATTGGCCACGGTGTTCGGTGTTTCGGCGTCGAACAGCCGCGCGGTGAACTTGCCCTCGCTCGTCGTAAAATGCGCATACAACATGGCGCGATCATACCGCTTCCTTCACTACGACGTCTTCACCGATCACCTCTTCGGCGGCAACCAGCTCGCTGTCTTTCTCGACGGCCGCGGCCTCGAGACCGAGACGATGCAGGCGGTCGCGAAGGAAATGAACTTCTCCGAGACGACGTTCGTGCTGCCGCCCGAGACGGCGGGCACCGACGTCCGCATGCGCATCTTCACGCCCGGCGAAGAACTGCCGGCGGCGGGCCACCCGACGATCGGCAGCACGTTCGCGCTCGCGCGCACCGGCGTCATCGCGCGCGGACGCGAGCGCTTCGTGTTCGGCCTGGGCGTCGGCCCGGTGCCGGTGTCGCTGACGTGGACCGGCGATGATTTGAGCTTCGCGTGGATGACGCAGCTGAACCCGGCGTTCGGCGATCCGATCGCCGATCCGTCGGGCGCGGCCGCGGCGCTGTCGCTGCCGCCCGCGGCGGTGGCGGGCACGGGGCTGCCGGTGCAGATCGTCTCGTGCGGCGTGCCGTTTCTCTTCGTCCCGCTCACCACGCGCAGCGCCGTCGACGGCGCGTCGGTGAACCGCGACGCGCTCGATCAGCTCCTGCGATCGTCGGGCGCGAGCGCGCATGGCGTGTTCCTCTTTTCCAAGCAGCCCGGCGACGATCGGGCGACGGTCTACAGCCGAATGTTTGCGCCGGACATCGGCGTCGCCGAAGATCCGGCGACCGGCATCGCGAGCGGGCCGCTCGGCTGTTATCTCGTGCGGCACAAGGTCGTCACGCCCGAGAAGGCCGAATCGATGCTGAGCCTGCAAGGCGTGAAAATGGGCCGCCCCAGCCACGTCCACATCTCCATCGGACTCGACAAGGGCGAAATCGCCAGCGTCAGGGTCGGGGGAGAATCGGTGCTGGCGGGAGAAGGAACCTTGTATCTTTGAACTTGAAAGAGAAAACTGAAAAGAGAAAACTGACAGCCGAGAGCTGACAGCTGAGAGCTACACAACAAAGGAGACCCAGATGATTCGCAAGTTCGTGGCAACCGCACTCGCGGTAGGAGCGCTGAGCATGACAGGATTTGCCGGTCAGGAAGAGGAGAAGGCTCCGGCCACCTTCAAGGTGAAGTTCGATTCGAGCGCCGGTCCTTTTGTGGTCGAGGTTCACCGCGCGTGGGCGCCCAACGGCGCGGACCACTTCTACCAGCTCGTGAAGGCCGGCTTCTACGACGAGGCGCGTTTCTTTCGCGTCGTGCCGAACTTCATGGTGCAGTTCGGCATCGCCGGCGATCCCGCCATGCAGAAGAAGATGGGCGCCAGCATCAAGGACGATCCGGTCAAGGAGAGCAACAAGCGCGGCTACGTGACGTTCGCGCAGACGTCGGCGCCGAACTCGCGGTCCACGCAGATCTTCATCAACTTCAAGGACAACAGCTTCCTCGACCCGCAGCGCTTTGCGCCGTTCGGCCAGGTGATCTCCGGCATGGACGCCGTGGACAAGATCAATTCGGAATCCGGCGAGAAGCCGAACCAGGGCAGCATCCAGGCGCAGGGCAACGTGTACCTGAAGGCGCAGTTCCCGAAGCTGGATTACGTAAAGAAAGCCACGATAGAAAAGTGAAAAGTGAAAACTGAAAAGAGAAAAGTCAAAGGAGAAACTGAGAACTGAGAACTCGAGACCGTCGCAGTCTCAACTTTTCAGTTTTCAGTTTTCTCTTTTCAGTGTTCCACTTCAGTCTGCGGTCTTCATTTTCCCCAGGTTTTCGTCCAGCGGCGGGTTCATCCCGTGCCACTTCGTCGCGCGCTCGTACGCGAGCGCGACGCGCAGCACGTCCGCTTCGCCGTACAGCTTGCCGGTGATCATCAGCGCCTGCGGCAATCCGTCGACGAAGCCTGCCTTCAGGCACGCCGCGGGATGTCCGGTGAGATTCGTGATGCTCAGGCTCGCGCTGCCGGTCGGCGACAGGAACACGTCGTAGTTCGACATCAGCGCGTCCATCTGACGGTTCAGCAGCGTCCGCGCGCGCTGCGCGCGGATGTACTCGACGGCGGGGATGAAGCGCGACGTGCGGAACGTGTTCGGCCACGCGCCTGCGCCCTGCTCGGTGAGCTGATCGACGCCCTTGCTGCGCGTGAGATCGTCGAACGCCGCCGCGGCCTCCGCGCTCAGGATGAAGTTGATCGCGTTGGCCGGGAAGTCGGGCAGATCGATCGGCTCGAGCTTCGCGCCCGCCGCGCGCAGGACGTCGAGCGCGTCCTTCAACAACGTGTTGCGCGCTTCCGCGCGGCGCCGGAACTCTTCCGGATTGGCCCCGCCTCTTCCACCACCGCCGCCGCCGCCGACGTTCGGCGTCGCGTCAAATTCTTTCGCCGTGTAACCGATGCGGAGCTTCGAGAGCGGCACGTCCGGATTCCAGTCGAACGGCGCGTCGACGACGGTGTCGTCGCGGCCGTCGGCGCCGTAGATCGCGTTGAACACGAGCGCGCAATCCTCCACGCTCCTGCACATCGGCCCGATCTTGTCCATCGTCCAGCTCAGCGCCATCGCGCCGTAGCGGCTCACGCGCCCGTAGGTCGGCCGCAGTCCGACGACGCCGCAGGTCGACGAGGGCGAGATGATCGATCCGCGCGTTTCGGTCCCGATCGCGAATGCGACGAGGCCCGCGGCGGTCGCCGCGCCCGGACCCGCCGAGGATCCGCTGGAGCTGTTGTCCGGCGACCAGGGATTCCGCGTCGATCCGCCGAACCACACGCCGCCCTGCGCGAGCGCGCCCATCGAGAGCTTGGCGAGCAGCACGCCGCCTGCGTCCCGAAGTCGCTCGACGATCGTCGCGTCGACTTCCGCCACGCGGTTTTCGTACGGCGTCGCGCCCCACGTCGTCTTGATCCCCTTCGTGTCGAAGAGATCCTTCACGCCGAACGGGACGCCGTGCAGCGGGCCGCGATAGCGGCCGGCCTTCAGTTCCCGGTCCGCGTTCGCGGCCTGCGCGAGCGCGAGATCCTCGGTCAGCGTGACGACGCAGTGGAGCCTGTCGCCGTAGCGCGTGAGCCGTCCGAGGTACATCTTCGTGAGATCGGTCGACGTGACCTTGCGGCTCTCGATGAGGGCCGCGAGAACCGTCACCGGCTCGAACGCCAGAGCTTCGAGATTGCCGGTCCGGCTGGAGCCGGACACCACGGAGCTTGGCGGTTTCGCGATCGCGAGCTTCGCGTTGCGCGTCGACTTGCCGGTCGGCTGCTTGCCCGGCAGCGACGGCCTGAACGTGATGGCCGGCTCGGTGTCGAGCGGCACGTTGAGTGTCCGCAGCTCTTCGTAGCTGTCGAGATTGCGGCTCGCCGGCCCGAGCGCCATGTCTTCTTCGGCGTCGGTGAAGTGCAGGCCGTCGATCTGTTCCGCGCACTTCAGCGCGTCCCTGCCGAACTTCGGCGGCGCGCCGCCCCCGCGCTGGGCGTCGAGGACACTGGGCAGCGCGACACCCGCCGCCACGGCGGCAGGAACAGAAGTCAAGAAATGTCGGCGTGTCGTCCGGGGCATGCGCATCTCCTCCTGATTTGTTCATCGAGTCATCTTGTTATCTGGTCATGGATTGATCAATTGGCTCCAGTCCAAATGACTCGATAACCAGATGACTCAATAACCAAATTACCCGCGTTTGTATCATAAGATTCGAAGGTGAACGATCCGCATCGCTTCGGGCCCGTGCTGACGGATTTCGATCTCCATCTGTTCGGCGAGGGCACGCAGCTGCGCGCGCAGGACAAGCTCGGCGCGCACGCGATGACGATCGACGGCACGGCGGGCGTCCATTTCGCGACATGGGCGCCGAACGCCGATCGCGTGAGCGTCATCGGCGACTTCAACGGCTGGGACGGCCGCGTCCACGTCATGCGGCCGCTCGCGTCCTCGGGGGTGTGGGAGCTCTTCGTTCCCGACGCGCGGGACGGCGAGAAGTACAAGTTCGAGATTCGCACGAAGAGGGGCGAGATCCTCAAGAAGAGCGATCCGTACGGCGTCGCGTTCGAAGTGCCGCCGCTCTCGGCGTCGATCATCTGCGATCTCGCCGGATACGAGTGGCGCGATCGCGAGTGGATGGCGTGGCGCGCCTCGCGCGGCGCCTGGCTCGATCGGCCGATGGCCGTCTACGAAGTCCATCTCGGATCGTGGGCGCGCGTGCCGGAGGAGGGCAACCGCTTCCTGACGTACCGCGAGCTGGCGCACCGCCTCGTGCCGTACGTGAAGGACCTCGGCTTCACGCACGTCGAGCTGCTGCCGGTGATGGAGCATCCGTTCTCCGGCTCGTGGGGCTACCAGGTGCTCGGCTTCTTCGCGCCGACGAGCCGGTTCGGTGCGCCGCACGATTTCAAGTTCTTCGTCGACGCCTGCCATCAGGCCGGGCTCGGCGTGATCCTCGATTGGGTGCCGGGACACTTTCCGAAGGACGAGCACGGCCTCGCGCGCTTCGACGGGACCGAGCTGTACGAGCACGCCGACCCGCGTCAGGGCGAGCATCCGGACTGGGGCACGCTCGTCTTCAATTACGGCCGCCACGAGGTCAGAAATTTTCTGCTGTCGAACGCGCTCTTCTGGCTGTCCGAGTACCACGTCGACGGCCTGCGCGTGGACGCCGTCGCGTCGATGCTGTATCTCGACTACTCGCGCAAGGACGGCGAGTGGATTCCGAATCGCTTCGGCGGACGCGAGAACCTCGAGGCGATCGCGTTCCTGCAGCAGCTGAACAGCCTCACGCACGGCGAGCATCCGGGGACGATCACGGCGGCCGAGGAATCCACCGCGTGGCCCGGCGTGAGCCGGCCCGTGCATCTGGGCGGCCTCGGCTTCACCTACAAGTGGAACATGGGATGGATGCACGACATCCTGCAGTACGTGCACGAGGATCCGGTCCATCGCCGCTGGCACCACCAGCTCGTCACGTTCTCCGCGCTGTACATGCACACGGAGAATTTCATCCTGCCGTTCTCGCACGACGAGATCGTGCACGGCAAAGGATCGCTGCTCGACAAGATCCCCGGCGACGTCTGGCAGAAGTACGCGACGCTGCGGACGCTCTTCGGCTACATGTACGGCCATCCCGGCAAGAAGCTGCTGTTCATGGGCAGCGAGCTCGGGCCGTGGCGCGAGTGGGATCACGATCGCAGCCTGGACTGGCATCTGCTGGACGATCCCGCGCACGCGGCGCTGCGGCGCTACCTGCAGGATCTCAACCGGCTGTACCAGAACGAGCCCGCGCTGCATCAGGTGGACTTCGAGGGCGCGGGATTCCAGTGGATCGACTGCAACGATTCCGAGAACAGCGTCGTGTCGATTGCCCGCTTCGCCCGCGATCGCCGCGACGCCGTCGTGATGGTGTTCAACTTCACGCCCGTGGCGCGCGCCGAATACCGGATCGGCGTGCCGGAGACCGGGTTCTACGCCGAGCTCCTCAACAGCGACAGCGCGGACTACGGCGGCGGCAACGTCGGCAACCTCGGCGGCGTGGACACGGCGCCGATTGCCGCGCACGGTTTCGAACAGTCGCTGCGCCTCACCGTTCCGCCGCTGGGGTGTCTGTTCTTGAAGCGGCGTTGATGCTGAGTTCGACCGCTGGTGGCCACGAAGAAATTCTTCTTCGTGGTTTCGTGTCTTCGTGGCAACCGTCGCCGGTATAAGCAATGTCGCTTCGACAATCGAAGATCGTCGCCGTCGCGCTCGTCACGTTCGCGACCTTCACCGACATCATCACGTATTCGGTCGGCTTCCCCGTGCTGCCGGATCTCGGGCGGCGGCTCGGGGCGTCGCCGACGACGATCGGGTTGCTGTTCGCGGCATTCGGCGTGACGCTGCTCGCGGTGTCGATCCCGATGGGCGCGGTGTCGGATCGTGTCGGACGCCAGGGACCGCTCGCCGGCGGCATGCTCGCGCTCGCGCTCTCGACGGCGCTCTTCGCGTACGCCACGAGCCTGCCGTGGCTTTTCGCCGCGCGCCTCGTGCAGGGCGCGGCCGACGCCGTGACCTGGGTCGTCGGCTTCGCGTTGATCGCCGATCTGTACGGCCCCGCCGAGCGGGGCCGCATGACCGGCATCGTCATGTCCGGCACGAGCGTCGCGTTCATGATCGGGCCGTCGATCGGCGGCTGGCTCTACGAAGCCGGCGGCATCCGCCTGCCGTTCCTCGTCGTCGCGGCGGTCGCCGCGGTCGGCGCCGTCGCGTTCGTGTGGTTCGATCCGCCGAGCGAGCGAGTCAAGCGCGATCCCGTCCCGATCAGCGCCGTGCTGACGGTGCCCGCGGTCGCGCGCTGCGCCGGGCTCGTCGTCGCGATCGCGACGACGCTGTCGATGGTCGAGCCGATCTTCTCGATGCACCTGCAGACGGATCTCGGGCTCGGGCCGTCGCGCGTCGGCCTCGCGTTCGCCGCCGCGGCGCTGGGCAACACGGTCTTCCATCCGTTCTTCGGCCGGCTCTCGGATCGATTCGGCGCGCGCCGCATGGTCTTTGCGGGACTCGTCACGTCCGCGTGCACGCTGCCGCTGCTCGGAACCGCGTGGAATCTCCCGTCGGCGATCGGGCTCGGCGTGCTGCAGTCGGGCGCGTTCGCGGTCGGCATCACGCCGTCGCTCGCGTACATGGCCGAGGCCACGTCGAGCACCGGCATCGAATCGTTCGGCGTGTCCTACGGGATCTACAACGTGGCCTGGGCCGTCGGGCTGCTGAGCGGACCGTCGCTGGGCGGATTTCTGTTCGAGCGGATGGGTTTCGCCAGGCTCACGCTGGCCTGGGCGCCTGTCCTGCTGGCCGTGACGTGGCTTCTCTGGAAGGTAAAATCTCCCCATGCTGAAACATATCTGCGTGCTGACGTTGACGCTGGTCGCCGCGAACCTGCAGGCGCAGGCACCGAAATCGCCCGCGCCGACTGAAACTCCCGACGCGCGCGCCGCGCGCGTGCACAAGGCCGCAATCGTCGTCGACACGCACATCGACACGACGCAGATGCTCGGCCGCGAGGGCTGGGACTTCACGGCGCGCCACGGCAACGAGCGCGGCCGGGGCGGCGAGGGCAGCCACGTCGATCTCCCGCGCATGCGCGAAGGCGGACTCGACGCGGCGTTCTTCTCGATCTTCATGCCGGGCACCGTCACCGGTCCCGAAGCGGTGAAGCGATCGCTCCTCATGATCGACAACGTCCGGCGGCTGGCGGAGCAGCATCCCAACGACATCGTGCTCGCAACGACCGCCGCCGAGGTGCGCGCCGCGCACAAAGCCGGAAAGATCGCGGCGCTGATGGGCATGGAAGGCGGGCACATGATCGACGACAGCCTGTCGGTCCTGCGCGACTACCAGCGGCTCGGCGTGCGCTATCTGACGCTGACGCACAGCGTGAACACGAACTGGGCCGACTCGTCGGGCGACAAGCCGGTCCACAACGGCTTGACGGATTTCGGCAAGGACGTCGTGCGCGAGCTGAACCGCCTCGGCATGCTGGTCGACATCTCGCACGTCGCGGACAAGACGTTCTGGGACGCGCTCGAGGTCAGCAAGGCGCCGCTCATCGCGTCGCACTCCTCGTCTCGAGTCATCTCCGGTCATCCGCGCAACATGACCGACGACATGGTGAAGGCGCTCGCCGCCACGGGCGGCGTGGTGCAGATCAACTACGAGGTCACGTTCCTCGACAACGATCGCAACGAGGCGTCGAACACGCGGCAGGGATTGTCCGCGGACGATCGCGCGAAGCTGCCGCCGCTGCCGGAAGTGCGGTGGGAAAAAATCATCGAGCACATCGATCACATGGTGAAGCTCGTCGGTCCGACGCACGTCGGCCTCGGCTCGGACTTCGACGGCGCGACGATGCCGTCCGGCATGGATGATTGTTCGATGCTGCCGAAGATTACGGCGGCGCTGCTCGCGAAGGGATACGCGGAGAAGGACGTGACGAACATTCTCGGAGGGAATCTCCTGCGCGTCATGGAGAATGTGGAAAGAGTCGGTCGAGAGATCCGGTCTGGTAAGGCAGGTGGGCCGGGTAGGTCGGGTAGGTGAAATGCGGAAGAGTCTGATTCTCCTGTCGCTGCTCGTTCTGGCCGCGTGCGTGTCGAGGCCGGTCATTCCGATTCTCGATCGGTCGCTGATCGCATCGGGCACGCTCGAGCATCACGTGCTGACGGACGATCTCTTCCGCATCAACGATTTCTGGATGCGCGTCACGCCCGACACCGAGTTCCATCGCTGGCTGTCGCAGGGCGTCGACCACCACGTGTCGATCACATTGACGACACAGCCCGAACGATACGGCGATTCACGGAACATCCGCATTCTGACGGGGACGCTCGTCCACAACACGTCGATTGAGGCGATGGTCGTGACGCACATCCTTTATGTGCAGGATCCGGCGACACGCGCGTTCAGCCCGATCACGTTCGAGACCGTGGATCCGCATACCGCCGCGAAGTGGGACAACTATGACAACGCTGAAGTGAGCGTGGTGATCAAGATCGGGTAGGGCAGAAGGAAACCAAGAACTGGGAACTAAGAAGTAAGAACTATCAAGGGCCAGCGAATCGCCAACATCAGCCGTGTGCGGGTGGCCGCGAACGGGCGCCCGCGCATGGGCGCAGGCGAGGCCATCGCAGCATCCATTCGCCGAGCACATGCGGGGGCTGTTCGCGGACAGGACCCGAGCTCGGCTGATTCGCCCGGCTACTTCAGAATCACCGCAGTTTCACCGTTCTTCTTGACGAGCTGCTCCACCGTCTTCTTCATCGCGTCGCGCCGCTGCAGCATCGCGCGAATCTCGCCGCGCTCGACGAGACCCGTGAGCGCGCCCGACAGCGTCGCTTCGTCGAGCGCCAGGAATTTCGCCCAGAGCGTCGCGTCGACGTGTTCGATCGTGTGCGGCACTTTCTGCTCGCCGACGAACGCGCGCGAGTGATCGATCAGGATGATGTTCCAGTTGGGATCGAAGAGCCAGTTGCCGAGATTGGGATCGATGTTCCCGATCAGGTTGTCGAACATCTTCGTCCGCATCACCTGGATCTGCCACCGCGCCTGCTGAATCGGCGGCGGCGTCGGCATGCCGCCCGCTTCCTTGAAGTTCTTCGTCTGCGGCACCCACATGATCATGGCGCCCTTCTTCCCGTCGACGTCACGCTCGACGGTCGGCGGCACCATCCCGAGGCCGAGGAACTTGTCGAGCTCGTAGCCGGCGATCTCGGACAGATAGCTTTCGTGGAAGCCTCCATACGTCCCGGGCGTGATGGCTTTCCACGAGGCGCTCTCGACGAGCCCGCCGGGCGCGAAGAACGCGTGAACGGGATGCGTCACGCCGACGCTGGTCCCGTCGGTCCTGACGATCGGCGCGACCTTCAGGTACGCCTCGATCTCGGCGCGCTTCTCAATCCAGGCTCTCGTGTTGGCGGGCGCGGGCGCGGCGGCCTGGGCGCCGGCGTGAGCGATGACCGGCGCGAGCGGAAGCGCCAGCGCGAGCACGCCGGACAGGCAGACGGCAGCGAGGAGTCTTCGCATAGTGGGGCGGATTATACCGCCGACATCTTTTCTATCCGCGCCCATTCCTTGTCCGAGACAGGCATGACCGAGAGACGCGAAATCCTCACCAACGCGAAATCCTCGAACGACGCGTCCGCTTTGATCGCCTTCAGCGTGACGGGCCGCGCGAGTTTCTTCACGGGCGCGATGTCGACGACGAACGCCTTCCCGGTTGTGTCCTTCGGATCCGGATACGCGTCGCACGTCGCCTTCGCGATCCCGACGACGGCCTTCTCGTCGCCGGTGTGGTAGTAGAAGACGCGGTCGCCCTTGTTCACCGACCGCAGATTCTTCTGCGCGACCGGATTCTTGACGCCGCTCCAGACGGTCGACCCGTCCGCCAGAAATGCGTCGAAGCCGTAGTGATTCGGTTCCTCTTTGAACAGCCAGTTCATGCACGCCATTCTACAAGCGCCTCCCGGTTTCTCCTTGACTTGCCTCGAAGAACCGCTAGGGTATGCCGGAGCAGACGATCCGGATCCCTTTCAGCGTCTTGTTGTTTTTCTGGAGGAGGCCGATGGTGAGGAACAGAGTCGTGCACGTGGCGCTCGTCGCGGTTGCGGTCTTGATCTGGCTCCCCGCGCTCGCGATCGCGCAGACCGGCAGCATCGCCGGCGTCGTCAAGGACACATCGGGCGCGGTCATGCCCGGCGTGACGGTCGAAGCCAGCAGCCCCGCGCTGATCGAGAAGGTCCGCGGCGTCACCACCGACGAGAAAGGCCAGTACAAGATCGTCGACCTCCGGCCGGGCGTGTACACCGTCACGTTCTCGCTGCCGGGCTTCAACACCGTCAAGCGCGAAGGCATCGAGCTGACGACGCAGTTCACGGCGCCGGTCAACGCGGAGCTGCGCGTCGGCGCGATCGAAGAGACCGTCACGGTGGCGGCGGAGTCGCCGGTCGTCGACACGCAGCGCGTCACCCAGATCAAAGTCATGACGCGCGACGTGATCGACGCCGTGCCGACCGGCAAGACGTTCCAGAACATCGGCGTGCTCGTGCCCGGCGTGACGATTGCGGCCGGCGGCACGGGCGCGACGCCGTACGACGTCGGCGGATCATCCGGCGAACAGCAGGTGCAGATGGCGATCCACGGCGGCGCGACGGCCGACATGGTCGTGCAGATCGACGGGATGCGTTTCAACAATTTGTGCGGCAGCGGCTCGTACACCGGCGTGTCCGGCAACGACGGCGGCATCCAGGAAGTCAGCTTCGAGACCGGCGCCATCTCGGCCGAGATGGGCACGGGCGGCATCCGCGTCAACATGATCCCGAAGGAAGGCGGCAACACGTTCCGCGGCTCGTTCTTCCTCAACGGCGCCAACGATTCCTTCCAGAGCGACAACCTGACGGCGAGCCTGCAGAGCCAGGGCCTGGCGGCGGCCAACAAGGTGAAGCGCGTGTGGGACGTGAACGGATCGATCGGCGGTCCGATTGTGAAGAACAAGCTGTGGTTCTACTTCGCGAGCCGCTACTGGGGCCTGGACAAGTTTCCCGCCGACTCGTATTACGACAGCGACCCGCGGTACTTCGCCTACGCGAAAGATCTGGCGCGTCCGGGCGTGGACGACAGCTGGAACCTGAGCGACGCGACGCGTCTCACCTGGCAGGCCACGCCGCGCAACAAGTTCACCGCGTACATCGACCTGCAGGATCGGCTCACCGGCCACTGGTTCGTGGGGCAGGGCGGCATCTTCGGCCTCACGACGCCGGAAGCCTCGTGGATCCAGACGACGCCGATCAACCATCTCGTGCAGACGAAATGGACGTCGACGGTCAGCAGCCGCATGCTCCTCGAAGCGGGCATGAGCCTCTACGATCAGGAGTACACGCGGCTCCCGCAGCCCGGCATTCAGCCGACCGATCTCTCGGTCCGCGACAACGCGACCGGCCGCCGCCTCAACGCCGCGCCCTACTACTCGCAGCATTTCTCGATCCTGCGCACGTACACGGCGTCGATGTCGTACGTGACGGGCTCGCACGCGGCGAAGATCGGGATGAACCTCAGCGAAGGGCCGCGTCACGAAATCGCGACGGTCAACGGCGACATGACGCTCGTCTACAACGGCACGGCGCCCATCCAGGCCATCCTGACGGCATCGCCGCGCGACGCGCACGAGCGGCTGAACGCGGACATGGGGATCTACGCGCAGGATCAGTGGACCGTGAACAAGATGACGCTGAACCTCGGCATCCGCTACGACTACCTCAACGCGAAGCTCGAGGCGCAGTCGTTTCCCGCCGGCACGTTCGTCCCGGCGCGCAATCTCGGCGAGCTGACCGATCTGCCGAGCTGGAAGGATCTCGGGCCGCGCCTGGGCGTCTCCTACGATCTGTTCGGCAACGGCAAGACCGCGCTGAAGACGAGCCTGAGCCGGTACGTCGCGAGCCAGACGGTCGGCTTCGCGAGCCAGTTCAATCCGCTCGGCGGCACGGTGACGGGCGCCGGCTTCTCGGGCACGGGCGCCGACACGCGCGTGTGGACCGATCCGAACGGCGATCGCGTCGTCCAGCTCAACGAGCTCGGGCCGACGTCCAATCCGCTGTTCGGCACGACGTTCCTCGCGACCAATCCATCGGCCGACGTGCAGAAGGGCTGGTTCAAGCGCGGCTACAACTGGGAGTACTCGGCCAGCGTGCAGCACGAGCTGCTGCCGCGCGTCTCGGTCAGCGCCGCGTTCTTCCGCCGCTGGTACGGCAACTTCACGCACACCGACGCGCTGAGCGTCGGGCCGAGCGACTACTCGCCGTACTGCATCACGGCGCCGACCGATCCGCGCATCGGCGCGCTCAGCGGTCAGCCGGTGTGCGGGCTGTTCGACGTCACGCCGGCCGCGCGCCCGAACCTCGCCGTCAACCGCATCGTCGACTTCGCGGACTCGTCGCAGCGGTCGCAGGTGTTCAACGGGTTCGACTTCACGATCAGCGCGCGCAAGAACAAGCTGCTCCTGGCGGGCGGCACCAGCACGGGCCGGACCGCGACGGTCAACTGCGAAGTCTTCGACAGCCCCGACGTGCGTTTCTGCGACAACACGCCGCCGTTCCTCACGCAGGTGAAGATTCTCGGGTCGTACACGCTGCCCTACGACGTCCAGATCAGCGGCACGTTCCAGAGCGTTCCCGGTCCGCCGCTGCAGGCGAACTGGGCGATCACCAGCGCGGTCGCCAACGCCGGACCGAAGCCGCTCGGCCGCAACCTCGCAGCCGGCACGGCGACCGTCTCGCTGATGGAGCCCAACACCGTTTTCGGCGATCGCCTGAACCAGTTCGACATGCGCTTCGCGCGCATGTTCCGCATGAACAAGTACCGGTTCCAGGGGATGGTCGACATCTACAACGTGTTCAACAAGGCGGCCGTGCTGGCCTACAACACGACGTTCTCCACCGCCGCGACCAGTGAATGGCTGCATCCGACGGACGTGTTGCAGGGAAGGCTCGTGAAGATCGGCGGTCAGTTCACGTTCTGAGGAACCGGGCAGCTCTACGGCGTGCGTCTCTTCAACACGTAGAGCTGCCTCGTCGCCTGCCACGTCGCGTCCGTCAACGGTACGACTGCGACGACCTCGTATCCGGGCTGGGGCGAATTCGCGATCGCGTACGGCGACGGCGCGTCCGAGGTGACGAACGGGACGTCGGATTGCGGGTCGCCGCCCGGCGCGAGATTCTCCGGATGCGCGTACAGGCGCCATCCGTTCCACGCGTAGCCCGCGTCGATCTCCCACGGCTTCACGCCTGACGCTTCGAGCCGCCGCGCGATGCCGCCGGCCGTGTCGTTGACGCCGAGCATGTCTCGCGCGCCCGTCACCGCGACGCAGGCCCAGAGCGCGAGCAGCGGACCCGCGATCCAGAGTCGCATCGGGCCGAGCCGCGTGGCCAGATACGCGACGAGCGGCGCAAAGACGATGTAGTAGCGGTCGTTGTAGAGCCACAGCGTATTAACAAGGATGAGGTGGAGCGCGGCCAGGGCGACGAGCAGGCCGGCGCCGCGGCGATCCTCAGGCGCGGCATTCCGCACACCGGCGAGCCCGACGATGGCGGCGGCGATCACGAGGAGCGAGACGCCGCGCAGCCACGGCGTCACGCGCGCCGACCACGCCGACGTCGCGGCGACGCCGGTCAGCATCGCGCGCGCGCCGATGTCCTGCAGGCTCCACGTCTGCCAGTTCGGCAGCGGCGACGGAATCTCGCGCAGCGTGACGCTCAGCACGATCGCGATCGCCACCGCGATGATCCCGCTCGCGATGACGGCCGAGCGACGCGAGAAGAGCGCGGCCAGCAGCACGGGCGCGAGCGGGAACATGGTCTCGCACAGAATGCGGACGTTCCACCCCGCGTACTGCGTGAGCGGGATGCTCGTCCACCACCGCAGGTTCTCCATCCGTATCGTCTGCCAGTCGGCCTGACCCATCGTCCGCGTCGTCACGATCCAGAGCGCCGCCATCGCGGCGATCGCGCAGACCGGCGGGGCGATCCACTCGGCGGCCGTCGTCTGCCACAGGCGCCACGGGCGTCCGGACGCGCGCCACGGCAGCGCGACGAGCGCCGCGATCGGGATCGCGACGCCGAGCGGGCGGATCAGAAACGCGGCGACGGCGATCGCACAGCCGATCCAGAGACGGCCCGGGCGATCGCGCCGCGCGGCGGACACGAGACAGTACACGGCGACGTTCGACGCGCTGACGAACGGCGCGTCGGTCATGAAGGAGAACGACAGCGCGAAGAAGACCGGGTTGAAGACGAGCGCGAGCGTCGCCAGCAGGCTCGCGCGCGCGTCGACGTCCAGCTCGCGCAGCGTGAGGTACCAGGCCCAGCAGCCGATCGCCGAGAGCGTCACGGTCGCGAGGTGAAGCGTCGCGAACGAAAAGCCGAGCAGCTTGCCGAAGAGCGCGGCCCACAGCACCTGCGCCACCGGATACGTGCCGCTGTACTCGAGGACGCGCAGTTCGCCGGTCCGCAGGAAGTGCTCGACGCTCCACGAATACACCCAGTCGTCGATGACGGGCGTGTTGCGGCCCGCGCCGACCAGAAACCAGCCGGCGCCGAAGATGACGGCGAGTAAGAAGAACGTAAGCCGATCGGTGGCGCGGGAGTCCAATGCGGAGCCGCGCAGATTCTACCCTCCGTTGGCCTGCACGGTTTTCTCGCCGGTTTCACCGCCGTGTCACACACCGTCACTACAGTGGGTCATTCCCGTGCGGAGTGATGCCCGAGCGGGAGAGGAGCGCGCCTGCCAGAGTAGTTGACGGGTTGATCGAGGTCATCCTCCACGGACGACTGGGCAACTGGCTCTTCCAGTACTCGGTGGGGCGGCGCCTCGCCTTGACGCACGGAACCGAACTCCGTCTGAACCTTTTCGATCGCTTCAAGGTGTACGAGGGCGGCGTGAGCTGGGTCTCGCGCGTCCTGCGGCGGCTGCCGTTGCGCGCGCGGATGACGGTGTACCCGCCGCTCGGCGCGCTGTACGGCCGGCGGCTCGGGATTGCAAACGGACGCACGTATTACGAGGAGCCGCGGTACGGATACAACGCCGAAGTGCTCGCGCTCCCGGACGGCGCGTGCCTGCGCGGGTATTTTCAGAGCGAACGGTACTTTCGCGACATCGCCCCGGTGATCCGCGAGGAGATCATCCTGCCCGACTGCCAGGACGACAGCGCGCGCGCCGTCGAGGATCGCATTCGAAACGCGAACGCGGTCGCGGTTCACGTCCGGCGCACCGATTACGTCGCGGCGCGATGGGACATCCTGAGCCCCGCGTACTACGCGAGAGCGATGGATCACGTCAGGCAACGCGTGACCGGCGCGAGGTTCTTCATCTTCTCGGACGATGTGATGTGGTGCCGGCATCACTTCAGGGAGACGGACTGCGAGGTCGTGGACCTTCCGGGGGCGGACGCCGATCCTTTCGTCGATCTGCGCTTGATGGCGCTGTGCCGCCATCACATCATCGCCAACAGCTCCTATTCGTGGTGGGGCGCCTGGCTGAGTGCGTCGCCCGACAAGATCGTCATGGCGCCGTCGGTCTGGCTGCCGAATCTGCCGGACAACCCGACCCTCGCCGACGACGTGCTCTGCCCGGAGTGGATCCGCTGGCCAGTTTGACGTTGAGCGACTCGCCGCGCGCTTGGTAAGCTAGGGGTTCCACTCACCGGCTTGCCATGAGCGAACGCGACGGGTCGAACGGCCTGCCGTGAGCGAGCGCAGCGAGTCGAACGGAGAGATGTCCGAGTGGTTGAAGGAGCACGCTTGGAAAGCGTGTGTAGGGGAAACTCTACCGAGGGTTCGAATCCCTCTCTCTCCGCCACCTCACGTCCGCGAATGCCTGACCCTTCCGACTTCTCCGCGTTCCTTCTCGACCTGGACGCTGTCACGCGAACGCCGTCCGGACGTCCGATGGACGGCGAATTCGCGGACTACGCGAAACTGGACATCGATCGCGTCGTCGGCGACGACGCCGTCAAGGTGCTGGCGGTGCAGGGCGCGGATACGCTCGCGCTTCTCGAATCGCTGACGGACGCGGCCGTCAGCGGCGCGCGGTACGCGCCGGGCAAGTGGACGGTCAAGGAGGTCATCGGCCACCTGGCCGACGACGAGCGCATCTTCGCCTACCGGGCGCTGTGCATCGCGCGCAACGATGCACGCCCGCTCGCGGGCTTCGACGAAAAACAGTACGTGGAATCCGCCGGCTTCGAATCGCGGCCGGTCGCGCAGTTGACGGCGGAGTACGTCAGCGTCCGTCGCGCGACGCTCACGTTATTCGACGGCCTGTCGACGGCGGCCTGGCTGCGCCGAGGCGTCGTCAACGGATACGCCGCGTCCGCGCGCGGTCTCGCGTTTCACATCGCGGGCCACGAACTCCGCCACGTGCGGGCGCTTCGCGAGACCTACGGTGTGGGGCGAGTCTGACCGCGATGGTCCGTCGTCGGTGGAGCAGTAGAGGTTGAGGCCGCGCACCGGCCGGTGTAGCATCCTGCGGACAAGGAGAGTCCTTATGCGCAGCGTGTTGATACTCGCCGCGACCGGGTTGGTGGTCGTGGCCATGACGAAGCCGATCATGGGGCAGGACGCGAAGATCGAGCGAGGCAAGTACCTGGTCGAGGAAGTCGCGCGGTGCCAGGAGTGCCACACGCCGAAAACCGAGACCGGCGAGTTCGACAAGACGCAGTGGATGAAGGGCGCGACGCTGGTCGGCGTGCCCGCGACGCCGGTGAAGGGCTGGCACCAGAAGTCGCCCGACATCACATCGACCAGCGCGCTGTGGACGCGCTGGCAGGTGGAAGGGTTCTCGAAGTTCCTGCAGACGGCGAAGAACCCGCGCGGCGGTGCCGCTGGTCCGCCGATGCCCGCCTACATGATGAAGGCCGAGGACGCCGACGCGATCGCCGCGTACCTGAAGTCGCTTCCGTAAGCGCGCCGAAAGACGATCAGCGCGCGCGCTGAAAGTGGCGCCGGAACTGTCCCGGCGTCGTGCCCAGGGCTGCCAGGAACGCTCGACGCATCGAGTCCTGGCAGCCGAATCCCGACGCGCTCGCGATCTGCGCGAGCCCTTTCTCCGATTGCTCCAGCAGCCGGCGCGCGGCTTCCACGCGCAGCTGCTGGAGGTACCGCGACGGCGTCGTCCCCAGCTCGCGCTTGAACGCGCGCAGGAAATTCCGCGGGCTCATCGCTGCGCGATCGGCGAGCGTCTCCATCGACAGCCGCTCGTCGAGGTGCTCCATCATCCAGATCTGCAGCTCGTGGATCGCGCGCGTGTGCGCCGCCTGCGCCGCGAGCGTCGCGCTGAACTGATCCTGGCCGCCGGGCCGGCGGATGAACAGCACGAGCTCGCGCGCCACTTTCAGCGCCGCGGCCGCGCCGAAGTCCTCTTCCACCCACGCGAGGGCGAGATCGATCCCCGCGGAGAATCCCGCGGACGTGTAGATGCTGCCGTCGCGCACCCAGATCGGATTCGGATCGACGTGCACGCGCGGGAAGCGGGCCGCCAGCTCCTGCGCGTACTTCCAGTGGACCGTCGCGCGGCGGCGATCGAGCAGTCCGGCTTCGGCAAGCAGGAACGCGCCGACGCAGACGGCGCCGACCCGGCGCACGCGCCCCGTCTCCCGCGCGAGCCAGCGGAGCAGCGCGGGCTCGCGCGTGTGGCGGGCGTCGACGCCGCAGACGACGACCAGCGAGTCGATCCGCGCGGACAGATCCGAGTAGTGATGATGCGCGCGCAGCGGCAGGCCGCTGGCGCCCTCGATCCCGCGATCGCGCGCGTTCGTCGCCAGCTCGACGCGATACGCATCGCGCGCGATCAGCCGGTTGGCGGTCGCGAAGACTTCGAGCGGTCCGATCAGGTCCAGCTCTTCGACCGGCGGCACGGCGAGCACCGCGACGCGGCGCCGCGAGGTGCGCTTCATCGTGACTAAGGATTCTTCAGACGCGGCCGCCGCGCAAGGCCGCGCGCCCGGTGTGGCGGGAAATGCGGAGTACTTGTCGGCAAACGCCGCCGCCAGCCGCGCAACCTTATATAGAGGGGGCTGAATGGACAGGCTGCGAACGGCCGTCGTCACAGGAGGAGGGCGCGGGATCGGCCGCGCGATTGCCCAGGCGCTGGCGCGAACCGGCGCGGCCGTGGCCGTCGTCGCGCGCACGTCGAGCGAACTGGACGAGACCGTCCGGCTGGTTGCGGCCGCGGGCGGATCGGCGCGCGCCTGGGTCGCCGACGTCACCGACGACACGTACGTGCGGCAGATCGTGCGCGAGATCGAGCAGCAGATCGGACCGATCGACGTGCTCGTGAACAATGCCGGCGTGCTCGGCCCCATCGGGCCCTTCGCGAGCGGCGCACTCGACGACTGGATGAGCGCGCTCGACGTGAACCTGCGCGGCGCGGTCATCTGCACGCACGCCGTCGCCTCGCGGATGATCGATCGGCGCCGGGGCCACATCATCAATGTCGCGAGCGGCGGAGGCACCGTTCCCATCACGTACTTCTCCAGCTACGTGACGGGCAAGACGGCGGTGATCCGGTTCACCGAGTGCGTGGCGAACGAGCTCGCGCCGCATCGCGTGTTCGCGTTCTCCATGGGACCGGGCACCGTCCGCACGGCGATGAGCGAGCATTCGCTGACGTCACCCGAAGGGCAGAAGTGGCTGCCCTGGTTCCGCCGCATCTTCGACGAAGGGCTGGACCTGCCGCCCGAACGCGCGGCGGGGCTGGTCGCGCAGCTCGCGTCCGGTGGATACGATGCGCTGTCCGGGTGCTTCATGACGCCGGCCGACGATCTCGACGCGATGCTGCGCGACGCCGCGCGCATCGAGCGCGAGCATCTGCATTCCCTGCGGCTGCAGACCCTCAGCGCGCCGCCGGCCAACGTCGAGGCGATCAGACGCGTCGCCGAGGGCCGCTGATCCTCGCCAGCCGCCCGACATCTCTTTCTCCTCCCGGATCGTCTACGCCCGCGTGGCACGAGTGTGCCTGGAGGCGTCATGTTGGGAAGAGAAGTCCGGTATGCGGTCCGCGCGCTGCTCAAGCGCCCGGGATTCACCGGCGTCGCCGTCGCGACGCTGGCGCTCGGCATCGGCGCCAACACCGCCGTCTTCACGGTCGTGAACGCCGTCCTCCTGCGGCCGCTGCCGTACGACCAGGCCGATCGCCTCGTGCGGCTGCGGGGGAGCAGCACGCGCACGCGGCAGCTCGGCAACCTCTCGGCGTGTCGGCCGTGGATCTGCCCGTGTTTGCCGCCGCCGCCGTCACGCTCACGCTCGCGGCGCTGGTCGCCACGTACCTGCCGGCGCGCCGCGCCACGGGCATCGATCCGATGGTCGCACTGCGCGCCGATTAGGCTAAGCTACCTCCCGCGTGCGGTGCGGTCCCCTAATCCGCATTCCGCATTCCTCAATCCGCATTGGGAGGGGCCAATGATCCGTCGACTGGCCGTCGCACTCCTCGCCGTCTCGCTCACCGCCGGCGTCGTCGCCAACGGCAAGCCCGAAGACGTCGGGATGTCGTCCGATCGCCTGCAGCGCATCAACGACGTCGTCCAGCAGTACATCGCGTCGAATCAGATTTCCGGCGCCGTCACCGTCGTCGCGCGCAAGGGCCGCATCGCGCACTTCGAGGCGCAGGGCCTGATGGACATCGAGACGAAGACGCCGATGCGCAAGGACGCGATCTTCCGGATGGCGTCGATGTCCAAGCCCGTGACCGGCGTCGCGATTCTCATGCTGATGGAGGAAGGGAAGCTGCGGCTCACCGATCCGGTGTCGCGCTTCATCCCCGAGTTCAAGAACACCAAAGTCGCGATGCTGAAGAACCCGGGCGCGGCTCCCGCGCCGGGCGGACGCGGACAGCAGCCGCCGCCGGAGATCTACACGGTGCCCGCCGAGCGCGAGCTCACGATTCGCGATCTGATGACGCACACCAACGGCCTGGAGACCGGCGGCGCCGGTTCGCGTGAGGGCAGCCGCATCGCGCCGAGGAGCACGACGAGTACCCTCGCGGCCTACGTGCCGACGCTCGGCGCCGTGCCGCTCGACTTCCAGCCCGGCACGCAGTGGCGCTACAGCGCGCTCGCCGGCATCGAGACGCTCGGCCGCATCGTCGAGATCACGTCGGGGATGACGTTCGATCAGTTCCTGAAGCAGCGCATCTTCGAGCCGCTCGGGATGAAGGACACGTCGTTCTATCCGAGCGACGATCGCGTCGCGCGCGTGGTGACGCTGTACGAGCGTCGCGACGGCAAGCTCAACCGCATCGACACGCCGGCGTGGCTCGCGACGAAGACGCTGTTCTCGGGCGGCGGCGGGTTGTGGTCGACGGCAGACGACTACATCGCGTTCGCGCAGATGCTCGCCAACGGCGGCACGCTGAACGGCAAGCGGCTGCTCAGTCCGCGGACGATCGACCTGATGGCGTCGAATCACGTCGCCGACCTCTATCACGGCACCGGCAGCCAGAATCTGCGCGGATTCGGCTTCGGCCTCACGGTCGAAGTCGTCCTGGACAACATTGCCGCGAACCGGCGCGAATCGGCGGGCAGCTTCGGCTGGGACGGCGCGTTCGGCACGCACTTCTGGGTGGACCGCAAGGAGCAGCTGACCGGCCTGCTGATGGTGCAGCAGCCGGTCGAGCCGCTGAAGCGCGACTTCGAGAACGCCGTGATGCAGGCGATCGTCGAATGACGGACCGCGACCTCGGGATGGATCGGCGGATTCCGCGCCGGGACTTTCTCAACGGCGTCGCGTTGTCCGTCGCGGCGCTTGGCCTGCGCGGCGCCCCAATCGATCTGTTCGCGCAGGGCGCGGCTGAATATCCGCCCTCGCTGACCGGGCTTCGCGGAAATTATCCGGACGCGGTCGGCGCGTTCGGGCCGATGGGGCAGGGCGCGTATCGGCAGTTCCCCGCGCTCGATGCGGACACGAACGAAACCCACGACCTCGTGATCGTCGGCGCCGGCATTTCCGGTCTCGCCGCCGCGCATTTCTGGCGGCGCGCGCTCGGCGCGAGCCAGAAGATTCTGATCCTCGACAACCACGACGACTTCGGCGGCCACGCCAAGCGCAACGAGTTCACGTATCGGGGCCGCACCTTCATCGGCTACGGCGGCACCCAGAGCATCGCGACGCCGTTCCCGTACAGCTACACCGCGAAGCGGCTCATCGAAGAGCTGACGATTCAGGTCGAGCGCAACGGCGAATTCCAGAATCGCGGGCCGCTCGGGAATCTCGGCCCGGCGATGTTCTTCGACAAGGAACATTTCGGCGAAGACCGCCTCGTCGCCGGCAACGGACGGCTGCCGTGGCCGGAGTTCTTCGCGAAGGCGCCGCTGTCCGATGCCGCGCGCAAGGATCTGATTCGGATCTACGGCACGAATCCGGACTACATGGCCGGAATGACCGCCGAGCAGAAGATCGCGAAGCTCGCGTCGATCAGCTGGCAGGACTTTCTGCTGCGCTACGCGAAGATGACGCCGGAGGCGCTGCCGTTCTTCCTCGGCCAGGGCGGCCGCAACAACAAGCGCGTCGACACGACGCCCGCGCTCGAGGCGGCGAAGCGCGGATCGGCCGGCTTCAACGGCCTCGGCCTGACGTTCGAGGAAGAATTCCGCGAGTCGTCTTACACATTTCACTTCCCGGACGGCAACGCGTCGATCGCGCGCCTGCTCGTCAGCCGTCTAATTCCGGCCGCGCTGCCCCCTGGGAAGACGTTGCAGACGATGGAGACCATCGTTCAGGCGCCGATGATGTACGAGCGCCTCGACGAGGCGACGTCAGACGTGCGGATCCGGCTGAAGAGCACGGTGGTGCGCGTCGAGCATTCCGGATCGCCCGCGCGCGCCGACGTCGTGCGCGTCGCCTACCGGCGCGACGGGAAGATCCACGGCGTCCGCGGCCGGCACGTGATCCTCGCGTGCTACAACTCGCTGATTCCGTCGCTCGTGCCCGAGCTGTCCGCGAAGCAGAAAGACGCGCTCGCGTACTCGATCAAAGTGCCGATGATGTACAACAACGTCCTCATCCGGCGCTGGACGGCGTTTCAGAAGCTCGGCGTGTCGAACATCTCGGCGCCCGGCATGTATCACACGAGCTGCGGCCTCGATCCCGGCACCTCGATCGGCGGCTATCGCGGCGTGACGACCGCAGACGAGCCGATCGTCGTGCGGCTGGTGCGCAATCCGAACACGCCGGGCCTGCCGCGACGCGAGCAGCACCGCGCCGGACAGCAGGAACTGCTCTCGATGTCCTTCGAGCAGTTCGAGCTCGAGATCCGCCGTCAGCTCGCGCGCATGCTCGCCGGCGGCGGCTTCGATCCCGCGGCGGACATCGTCGGGATCACCGTGAACCGGTGGCCGCACGGCTACTCGTACACGTACGACACGCTCGCCGATCCCGAGGTCGCGCCGGAAGAGCGACCGCACGTCATCGGCCGCCGACGATTCGGCCGGATTGCGATCGCGAATTCAGATGCGGGCGCGGCGGCGTTCACCAATCAGGCGATCGACGAAGCGAACCGCGCGGTCGAAGAGCTGTTCGTCGCGGAGGGACTGGCATGAAGGGGCTGAGGGCTGAGGGCAGAGGGCGAAGGGCGAGATTCCTGGCGGTGCTGCTTGCTTCGCTCGCGGCCGGTGTTGTGTCGGCGCGCGCGCCACGCGCGCTCGTCGAAGACGCCGCGCCGTACCGCCTGGTGCCGAACTGGGGACAGCTCAGCGCGCCGCTCGCGTGGGGCGAGACGCCGGCGATCACGCTCGCGCCCAACGGGCGCGTGTTCGCATTCACGCGCGCTGAGACGCCCGTCATCGAAATGGACACGTCGGGCA
The DNA here is from genome assembly GCA_020073005.1 of Terriglobia bacterium. Classification (GTDB taxonomy): domain Bacteria; phylum Acidobacteriota; class Vicinamibacteria; order Vicinamibacterales; family CAVVIG01; genus SRVP-36. Next base: position 44,523 of record JAIQFX010000015.1, read on the forward strand.
CGGTGCTGAAGACGTGGGGCGAGAAGATGTTCGTCTGGCCGCACGGCATGCGCGTCGATCGCAACGGATTCCTCTGGATCACCGACGGCCGCGCGCGCAACGGCATGGGCCAGCAGGTCTTCAAGTACACGCTCGACGGCCGGCTCGTGATGACGCTGGGGACGAAGGGCGTCGCCGGCAACGGCCCCGATCAGTTCAACGGCGTGACCGACGTCGCGGTCGCGGCCAACGGCGATGTCTTCGTCTCCGACGGCCACGTCAATGCGCGGATCCTGAAGTTCTCGAAGGACGGGACGTTCATCAAGACGTGGGGGAAGAAGGGCACGGGCCCAGGCGAGTTCGACGTGCCGCACACGATTTTCTTCGACTCGCGCGGCCGGCTGTTCGTCGGCGATCGCTCGAACAAGCGGATTCAGATCTTCGATCAGGACGGGAACTTCATCGATCAGTGGACGCAGTTCGGATCGCCGAGCGGCATCTTCATCGCGCCGGACGACACGCTCTACGTCGTCGACTACAACGACAAGATGGGGCTCTTCATCGGGAGCGCGAAGGACGGATCGATCAAGTACAAGAGCGAGCTCACGCTCGCCGAAGGCGTCACTGTCGGACCGGACGGATCGATCTACGTCGGCGAGACCGTACCGGGAAAGATTGGCGACCTCGTCACCGGCCACACCGTCCGCAAGCTTGTGAAGCGCGACTAACGACTAACGACTAACGACCAACGACCAACGACTACTTCTCTTCCCATCGCACTTCGAGGTACGTGATCGAGGCGCCGTCGAGATTCTTGTACCAGTGCGGCATGCCGGACGGCACGAGAATCACGTCGCCCTTCGCGACGTGACGGCTGACGCCGTTCTGAATCGTCGCGCCGCCGGCACCGCGTCCGCCGCCCGTCGGTCGCACGATCGTGCCGCCGGTCACGAGCGTTCCTGATCCCTCGATGATGTGGTGCAGCTCGGCGAAGCCCTCGTGCGCGACCGCGCCCGCGGCTTTCGTCCGCTTGACGATGTTGATGCGGTGGCGGTCGCTGTTCTGGACCTCCGACGTCAGCATGTCGGGCGTCGCGGCCCCTGCCTTGAGGGCCGTGAACAGCTGCGTTTCGGTCTTGGAGACCGCGGCGGGCGGGTCGGCGGCGGCGGCCAGGGAGGCCATGGCAATGAACATGTAAAGAATGGTTCGCATGGCGGGGGAGTATACGCTCGGCCGGGAGAAATGTCGTAGCGCGAGGCTTCAGCCGAGCGATAATTCCCCGCGGAGGGTGGTATGGACGCTCTGCATGTTGCGCGGGCAGGCCTGAAGGCCTGCGCTACCAGTCTTGGCGTGGTGCTCGTCGTGGGGACGGCGCCCGCGGCGCAATCGCCCGGTCAGCCGGGGGTGACGTTCACCAAGGACGTCGCGCCCATCTTCCAGAAATCCTGTCAGAACTGCCATCGGCCCGGCTCGATCGCGCCGATGTCGCTCATCAACTACGAAGACGCGCGGCCCTGGGCGCGCTCGATCAAAACGCGCGTCGAGATGCGGCAGATGCCGCCGTGGCACGTCGATCGCACGGTCGGCATTCGCCGGTTCAAAGACGATCCGTCGCTGAGCGACAAGGAGATCGCCACGCTCAGCGCGTGGGTGGACGCCGGCGCGCCGCGCGGCAATCCCGCCGACATGCCGCCGCCGCGCGTGTTCGAGGACGCCGATCGCTGGCACATCGGCAAGCCCGATCTGATCGTCGCGATGCCGAAAGAGTTCGTCGTCAAGCCGGAAGCCGCCGACTGGTGGGGCATCTTCACCGCGGATTCAGGATTGAAGGAAGACCGCTACATCAAAGCTGTCGAAGCGAAGCCGTCCCCCGGCGCGCGTCGTGTCGTGCACCATTCGGTCGAGTCGCTCGTCTACGACGATGGCACGAGCGGCGGCGGGACGCTGGTGGAATACGCGGTCGGCAAGAACGGCGACATCTTTCCCGAAGGCTCGGGCAAGCTGATGAAGGCCGGCGCCAAGGTCCGCTTCAACATGCACTATCACGCGGTCGGCGAGCCGATCACGGATCGCACGGAGGTCGGCATCGTCTTTTATCCGAAGGGCGTCGTGCCGAAGCACGTCATCACGACGATCCTCTCGCCGAATCAGGACGATCTCGACATTCCCGCCGGCGCGGACAACGTGCGGAGCGACGCCTACTTCAAGATGGACAAGCCGTCGCACCTCGTCGGTTTCATGCCGCACATGCACAACCGCGGCAAGCGTCAGTGCCTCGAGGCGATCTATCCCGACATGCACGTCGAGCAGCTGAACTGCGTGAACTACGACTTCAACTGGCAGATCGTCTACAACTACGCGGACGACGTCGCGCCGCTGCTGCCGGCGGGGACGATCATGCACGTCATCAGCTGGCACGACAATTCGGCCGCCAACAAGTACAATCCGGACCCGCGCAACTGGGTCGGCTTCGGCAACCGCACGACCGACGACATGTCGCGGCACTGGCTCACGTTCTATCCGATGACCGACGAGGAGTTCAAAGCCGAGGTCGCGGAGCGCAAGGCCAGGAGCAAGACCAGTACCGCGGCGCAGTGACGAAGAAGATGAACCACGGAGGACACAGAGGACACGGAGGAAGAAACAGTTTGGTTTCTGTCCTCCTTTCCTCCGTGTCCTCCGTGGTACTACTCTTCGTCGCGGCCCCTGCGTTCTCTCAGATTCGCTACGCCACGGGTCAGGACGTCGTCCCCGTCTTTGAAGGCTGGGAGCGCAACGCCGACGGCAGCTTCACCTTTGTCTTCGGCTACATGAACCGCAACTACGAGGAGGAAGTCGACATTCCGGTCGGTCCGGACAACTTCCTCGAACCGGGCGGCGTCGATCAGCGTCAGCCCGCGCATTTCTACACGCGGCGCCAGCAGTACGTTTTCAAAGTGCGCGTGCCGAAGGACTGGGGCAAGAAGGATCTGGTCTGGACGCTGACATCCCACGGCAAGACGGAACACGCCTACGCCACGCTGCTGCCGACGTGGGAAATCGACGTCGGCACGTACCAGCAGAACCGCGGCGGACCAGGTGAGCTCGGCGAAGACGACGACGCGCCGTCGATCCGGGTCGAAGGCGCGGCGCAGCGGACGATCTCCGCGGGATCATCGCTGACGCTCGACGCGTTCGTGATCGACGACGGCAAGCCGTCCAATCGTCCGAGCCAGAGCGGATCGAGCGCGCGCGTCGAAGGGCCGCTGACGCAGGCCGTCGTGCGGCTCGATCGCGGCGTCCGCCTCGGCGTGATCTGGGTGGTCTATCGCGGCGACGCGAAAGCCGTCACGTTCGAGCCGCGCAAGATCCCGGTGACCGACGGCAAGGCGTCGACCACGGTAAAGTTCAGCGCGCCCGGCACGTACGTCCTCCGCGCGTACGCCGACGATGGGATTCTGGTGTCGGCCGCGGACGTGACGGTGACCGTGAAGTAAGAATAATCCAACGACCAACGACCAACGACCAACGACCAACGACTACCGACTACCGACTACTGTGGAACCCCTGATTCGCGACATCTCCGACACCGCCCGCTGGGTTGCCGTCTACCGCGCGCGGGAGACCGATCGCCCTGACGCCGCGTTCCGCGATCCGTTTGCGCGGAAGCTCGCCGGCGAGCGCGGCGAACGGATCGCCGCGGCGCTGCCGTTTCTCGAGGAGAACGCGTGGTCGTGGACCGCGCGCACGTATCTGGTCGACAAGTACATCACCAGCGGCGTGGCCAGCGGCGGCGTCGATCAGGTCGTCAATCTCGCGGCCGGCCTCGACGCGCGGCCGTACCGCATGGATCTGCCGTCCACGCTGCGCTGGGTCGAAGTCGATCTGCCGGACATCCTCGACTACAAGGAAGCGATCCTTGCGGATGCGACGCCACGGTGCGCGCTCGAGCGCGTGCGGCTGGACCTGTCGAACGAGGACGCGCGCCGCGGACTGTTCCAGCGGCTCGGCGCGCGCTCGACTCACACGCTCGTGATCGCCGAAGGCCTGCTGATGTACCTGATGCGGGACGATGTCCGGCAGCTTGCGCGCGATCTCGCGGCGGTGCCGAGCTTCCGCCACTGGGTCGTCGACATCTGTTCGCCCGGCCTGCTGGCCATGATGATGGAAAAGATGGGCGACCTGGTGCGCGAGGCGGGCGCGCCCTACCTCTTCGCGCCGCCGGAAGGTCCCGCGTTCTTCGAGCAGGGCGGCTGGAAGCCGATCGACGTGCGGTCGCTGCTCAAAACGGCGCGACGGCTGGACCGGCTGCCGCTGTTCCTGAAGATGATCGCGATGCTGCCGGAGTCCAACGGCTCGCAAGGATCCCGTCCGTGGGCCGCCGTGTGTTTGCTCGAGCGACAGGCGTAGCGCGCTCGAGCCTGGCATAGAGCGCGAGCGTCGGGTGGTGCGAGTCCTCGAGCGCGGCGAGGATCTCGCGGCGGTCGGATCCGTGGGCCATCTCCAGCAGGCGAGTCAGCATCGCGAACCACAGCGTGCGCCGGTCGCGGTCGACGTTGGCGCGGCGCAGGAACTCCACGAACGTTCGCACCGCCTGCATGCGAAGCGGCCCGGGCGGGTCGAGATCGATCAGTCCGGTGAACAGCACCGCCTTCTGGTAGAAGAAGTCGCGTTCCGGTTCGCGCGCCCCGCTCCAGTGGTCGATGTCCAGCAGCAGTTGTTCCGCGTCGTGCTTCCACTCGGAGGTCTGCCGCTCCTTCAGCGGGCGCGGGAGCTTCCCCGATCCGCGCAGCGCGAACTCCTGCGCGTAGAGTCGCGCGGCTTCCGGCGTCTGCCAGTAGAGATCCAGCGGCGCCGCGCCGAGCAGGATCGGCGCGCGGAGGTTCGCGTCCGCGATCGCCGACACGTCCCTGTCCGCGCCGATCCGCTTGAGCGTCGCGTTGAACGCGGAGGGAATCGTCGGCTCGCTCGCGCTGTCGGCGCAGCGCGGCTTCTGGAGCTGCGCGAGCAGGTAGTCGCGCGCCGCGTCCATGAGGTACCAGTTGGGCACGCCGAGCCCGCGGTCGGCGACCTGGAGATCGGCTATCCGCGACAGGATGTCGAGGCTCGCCGAGGAGAAGCCGCGGGCGTCCGCGCTGCTGCCTTCGAGGATCAGCCGGAGCTCGCCTTCGAGGTACGCGGCCTCGTCCCTGCCCGCGCGGAACCGATGCACGGCCCGCACGACGGACGGCATCTCACTCGGCAAGTGCGCCCGCCAGAGGTACAGCTCGAGGAAGTTCAGCGCGTTGGCCCGGTTGCCGCCGAACGTCGTGCGCGCGAGCTGGCTCAGCGTGCTGTAGTACTCCTCGACCGCGGGCACGAGCGGGTTCGCGCACGTGCCGGGCGCGAGCCCCAGCTCGATCCACTCGAAGAGCTCGCGCGCGTGACTCGCGTCGACGTACAGCATCAGCTGGACGACCCGGATCTGGAGCGACACGCGCGTCAGCGCCGTGTCCGACGCCTGGCGATCGGCGCCCTGACGGCTGTCCGCCGGAATCGACTGCGTCGTCGTGCGGCGGTACTGCTCCTGCGCGCCGTACGCGCGCATGAACGCCTCGTCCAGCAGGTAGCGCTGCCACTCCTTGTCCGTGACGCGGCCGGAGCCGGCGATGCGCAACAAGGCGTCGGCGGAGAACTCGGGAGGGACGCCGTTCGCGTCCATGGCCAGCAGGCGGAGGTCGGCGTCGCGGTCGGGGCGGCCCTGGGCGGCGACATGAAGCCCGGCGGCCAGGACACCGGCCGCGCACGCGAAGGCGAGAGGCAGTCGCGCTCGTCGCATCAGGACCTTACGACGCTGAAGAAGAGTGGTTGGCTGGGGTGATTATACGCGAGGGCCGGTCTCGAGGTCGGTGATGCGGCGTTCGTGATTGTCCACGATGTACAGGAGATCCCGGCGTAATTCGCGTATTTGATCCACCGTTTCGTGATGCAGCGCCAGCATCATGCGGCGAAGGCCGTTGAGCTCGTCCTTCGTGGCGAGCGCCTTCAGGTCGTCCTTTGTGGCGAAGCGCTTCAGGTCGTCCTTCGTGGCGAAGCGCTTCAGGTCGTCCTTCGTCGCGAAACGCTGAAGCTCGCGCTTCAGCTCGCGCCGGAATCCGCGCTTCGTCAGGAAGCGCCGGTCCATGTATCGCTTGAGGCCGTCGACGGTCATGGGTTCGGGGAAGCGCATCATAGCATCGTCCGCATTGCGAAGACGATGCCGTACACGCGGATCGAGAAATCAGGCGGGATTCGCGTTGATCCCTCGATCAACTGCGGTCGAAGGGCGCAGAATCTGACGTCTGCGCCTTCCGAGAGTTGGCGTTATTTGCCGACGGTCACCGGCTCGAGCGGTGCCTTCTGGCGCGAGCGCATCCACGTCTGCACCTGCGCCATGTAGGTGTACACCACCGGCGTGAGGTAGAGCGTGACGAGCTGCGAGAAGAGCAACCCGCCGACGACGACGAGACCGAGCGGCTGCCGGGCTTCGCCGCCCGCGCCGTAGCCGACCGCGATCGGCACCGCGCCGAGCAGCGCCGCCATCGTCGTCATCATGATCGGGCGGAAGCGGATGAGGCAGCCTTCGTAAATCGCTTCCTGCGGCGTCTTGCCGCTGCGCTCGGCTTCGAGCGCGAAATCGATCTGCATGATCGCGTTCTTCTCGACGATGCCGATCAGCATGATCATGCCGACGAACGCGTAGATGTTGAGATCCATCCGGAAGACGAGCAGCGTCACGAGCGCGCCGAAACCGGCCGACGGCAGGCCCGAGAGAATCGTCAGCGGATGGATGTAGCTCTCGTAGAGAATGCCGAGCACGATGTAGACGACCATGATCGCGATCACGAGCAGGATCGCGAGGTTGCCGAGCGAGCTCTGGAACGCTTTCGCGGCGCCTTCGAACTGACCGCTGACGCCTTCGGGCAGCGTCGCCTCGGCCACTTCGCGCACTTGCGTCAGCACGCCGCCGAGCGACGCGCCCGGCTTGAGGCCGAACGACACCGTGACCGCCGGCAACTGGCCCTTGTGATTCACCGTCTGCGGGCCGACGACCTGCGTCGCGTGCGCGAGCGTGTCGAGCGGAACGACCGTGCCGGCCGAGGCGTTCGGGTTCGGCGCGAGTCCGCCGAGGTTGCCTCCTCCGGCTCCTCCTGCCGCCCCTCCCGCCCCTGGTGTTCCCGTGGCTTTGAAGTAGAGCAATGACAGCGACGTCGGATCGGCCTGGAACTGCGGCGCGAGCTCGAGCAGGACCTTGTATTCGTTGACCGGCGCGTAAATCGTCGAGACCCAGCGCGGTCCGTACGCGTCGTAGAACGCGTTTTCGATCTGGTTCGCGGTCACGCCGAGCGCCGCGGCCTTGTCGCGATCGATCTGGACGTCCACCTGCGGGCTCGTCACTTCGAGGTCGCTCGTCAGATCGACGATCCCGTTCACGTTGGCGCCGATGGCCTTGACCATGTTCCGCGCCGCGTCGTACAGCGCTTCGCGATCGGGCGACTGCATCGAGTACTGATACAGGCTCTTGCTCACCTGACCGCCGATGCGGACGGTCGGCGGGTTCTGCATGTAGACTTCCATGCCCGGCACTTCCGCGATCTGCGGGCGCAGCTTCTCGATGATGTCGTTGGCGAGCTCCGTGCGATCGCCGCGCGGTTTCAGGTGGACGACGATCTGCCCGAGGTTCGGTCCGCCGAGCGTGTTGGCGGCCTGGCCGCCGATGGTCGAGACGAGCCCCTCGACGTTCGGATCCCGGCTGATGAGCTCGGCGATCTTTCCCTGGTACTCCACGAGCTTGTCGTACGCCGTGCCCTGCGCGGCTTCGGTCGTGACGGCGATCTGGTCGGTGTCCTGCTCGGGGATGAAGCCTTTCGGCACCATCACGAACAGCAGCCCGGTGAGCGCGAGCACGACGACGAACAGGCCCATCGTCGCGGGCCGGTGCCGGAGGACGATCTGCAGCGTGCGATCGTAGCCGCGCAGGAGGCCCTCGAACGCGCGCTCGGTGACGGCGCCGAACCCCGACAGTTTGCCGTGTCCTTCGCCGTGCTTGTGCGGGCGCTTGAGGAAGCGGCTGCAGAGCATCGGCGTCAGCGTGACCGACACGACGCCTGAGATCAGAATCGCGACGCAGATCGTGACCGAGAACTCGCGGAACAATCGCCCGAGCACGCCGCCCATGAACAGCACGGGAATGAAGACGGCCGCGAGCGACAGCGTCATCGACACGATCGTGAAGCCGATTTCACGCGAGCCGACGAGCGACGCGGTGAACGGATCCTCGCCCATCTCGACGTGCCGGTAGATGTTCTCGAGCATGACGATGGCGTCGTCGACGACGAAGCCGACCGAGAGGATGAGCGCCATCATCGACAGGTTGTCGAGGCTGTAGCCCAGCATGTACATCAGCGCGAACGTGCCGATGATCGAGAAGGGCAGCGCGAGGCTGGGAATCACGGTCGCCCACACGTTCCGCAGGAACACGTAGATGACCATGATGACGAGCGCGAGCGTCAGCAGCATCGTGAACTGGACATCCCTGTAGGACTCGCGAATCGTGTCCGACCGGTCGTAGAGGACGTCCATGTGGACGCTCGACGGCAGCTCGAGGCGGAACTGCGGCATCAGCGCTTTGACGGCGTCGGCGACGGCGATCGTGTTCGTGCCGGGCTGCCGCTGGATGCCGAGCGTGATCGCGCGCTGGCTGCCCTCGGGCGTGTAGAACCACGACGCGGTCCGCTGATCCTCGACGCCGTCGACGATCTCTCCCAGCTCGGACAGCCGCACGGGGGCGCCGTTGCGGTAGGAGACGATCATGTTCTTGTATTCGTCGGCGTTCATCAGCTGGCCGGTCGCCTGCAGGGTGAACGCCTTGTGCGCGCCGATGATGCTGCCGGTCGGCGTGTTCACGTTCCACGCGCGCAGCGACGCCTCGACCTCGTTGATCCCGATCTGCCGCGCGGCCAGCTTGTGCGGATCCAGCTGCGCGTGGACGGCGTACTTCTGGCTGCCGAGCACCTGCACCTGCGCGACGCCGCTCACCATCGAGATGCGCTGCGCGATGCGCGTCTCGGCGTACTCGTCCAGCGTCCACGGCGGCACCGTCGTCGACGTGATCACGAGATAGAGAATCGGCTGGTCCGCCGGGTTGACCTTCGTGAACGTCGGCGGCGTCGGCATGCCCTGCGGCAGCAGGCGCGCGGCCTGCGTGATCGCGGCCTGCACGTCGACCGCGGCGCCGTCGAGGCTGCGGTTCAGGTCGAACTCGAGCGTCACCTGCGTCGACCCGAGCGAGTTCACCGACGTCATCGACTCGAGGCCGGCGATCATCGAGAACTGGTTCTCGAGCGGCGTCGCGACCGACGCGCCCATCGTCTCGGGGCTCGCGCCGGGCAACTGGGCCGTGACGAGGAGCGTGGGGAAGTCGACGTTCGGCAGGTCGCTCACCGGCAGGGAGCGATACGCCACGAGACCGAACAGCGCGATCGCCGCCATGAGGAGGCTGGTCGCGATGGGACGCTTGATGAAGCCTTCAGAGATATTCACTGATCACCAATTGGGTAATTGAGGAGTTGGGTAATTGGGTAATGGGTTCGGCGGTCCGACGTTTCGATTACCCACTTCCCCGCTTCCCCACTTCCCCGATTAAGCCGGAACTGTCTGCGGAATCTTCCTCGTCTTGAACATCGACGCCATGTACGTGTACACGACCGGCGTCAGGTAGAGCGTAATCAGCTGCGACACGACCAGCCCGCCGACGACGGCGAGGCCCAGCGGCCGGCGCGACTCGCCGCCCGATCCGTAGCCGAGCGCAATCGGCACCGCGCCGAGCAGCGCCGCCATCGTGGTCATCATGATCGGCCGGAAGCGGACGATGGCGCCTTCGTAGATCGCTTCCGTCGGCGTCTTGTTGTGCTGGCGCTCGGCGTCGAGCGCGAAGTCGATCTGCATGATCGCGTTCTTCTTCACGATCCCGATCAGCATCACCAGGCCGACGAACGAGTAGATGTTCAGCTCGTTGCCGAACAGGTACAGCGTCACCAGCGCCCCGAGGCCCGCCGACGGCAGGCCCGAGAGAATCGTGATCGGGTGGATGTAGCTCTCGTACAGCGCGCCGAGCACGATGTAGACGACGCCGATGGCGATGAAGAGCAGCAGCGCCAGGTTGTTCATCGACTGCTGGAACACCTTGGCCTGACCCTCGAAGCTCGTGCTGATGATCGGCGGCAGGATGCGGTCCGCGACCTGCTTGACGTGCGCCGTCGCCGTGCCGAGCGAGACGCCCGGCCTCAGCCCGAACGAGACGGAGACCGACGGCAGCTGACCCGAGTGATTGATCGACTGCGGGCCGACCGTCTCCTTGAATTTCACCACCGACTCGAGCGGGATCAGCATGCCCTGCGGGTTGCGGAACGCCACCTTCTCCAGCGAGTCGGCGGCGCCCTGATACTTCGGATCGAGCTCGACGAGGACGCGGTACTGCGCCGTATCGCCGTAGATCGTCGACGACCATTTCGGGCCCAGCGCGTCGTACAGCGAATTCTGGATGAGCGTCGCATTCAGCCCGACCGCCGCCGCCTTGTCGCGATCGATGACGAGGTTGATGCGCGGGCTCTTCATCTCCATGTCGGTGGAGGTGTCCTGGATTTCCCCGACCTCGGCCGCGATCGCCGCCTCGAGCTTCGGCGCCCACTCGTACAGGTCGTCGGTGTTCATGGACTGCATCATGATGCTGTAGTTCTGATTGCCCATGCGTCCGCCGATCTGCAGCGACGGCGGAAGGCCGACGAATCCGCGGAAGCCCGGGTACCGCAGGAGCAGCGGCCGGATCTGCTGCGCGATCTGCTGCGCCGTCACCGGCCGATCCGCGCGCGGCACGAGTTGCACCATGAGGCGGCCGTTGCTGGCGCCGCCGCCCGAGCCGCCGCCGGGTCCGCCGCCGACGCTCGCCATGAACGAGTCGACGTACGGATTGCGAATGACGACGTCGGCCACCTGCTGCGTCCACTTCGACATGTCGTAGAACGACGTGCCCTGCGCGGCCTGGAGATTGACGAACATCGAGTCCTTGTCCTCGTCGGGAATGAACCCGGTCGGGACCAGCTGATACATGCGCGCGGTCGCCGCGAGGACGCCGAAGAACACGACCAGCATCGCCAGCCGGTGGCGCAGGACCAGCCGGAGGCTCCAGTCGTAGCCCGCGAGCAATCCGTCGAAGGCGCGATCCATCAGGCCCGCGAAGCCTTTCTTGCTGTGCACGACGCGCAGGAAGCGGCTGCAGAGCATCGGCGTCAGCGTGATGGACACGACGCCGGAGATCAGAATCGCCGTCGTGATCGTGACCGCGAACTCGCGGAACAGACGGCCCAGAATGCCGCTCATAAAGAGAATCGGGATGAACACGGCGGCGAGCGACGTGGTCATGGTCAGAATCGTGAAGCCGATCTCCTTCGAGCCTTTCAGCGAGGCTTCGAGCGGCGATTCGCCCCTTTCCATGTGCCGCACGATGTTCTCGAGCATCACGATCGCGTCGTCGACGACGAAGCCGATCGAGAGGATGAGCGCCATCATCGACAGGTTGTTCAGGCTGAAATTGAGCACCTGCATGACCGCGAACGTGCCGAGAATCGAGAAGGGCAGCGCCAGCGCCGGAATGAGCGTGGCCGACCCGTTGTGCAGGAACAGGTAGATCACGCCGACGACCAGGACCAGCGTGACCAGCATCGTCAGCTGAATGTCGGAGAAGGCCTTGCGAATCGTTTTCGACCGATCCTGCCGCGGGTTCAGGTGCGCCGACGGCGGGATCTGTTCCCGGAAGGTCGGGAGCAGCTCGCGCACGGCGTCGGCGACCGCGATCGTGTTCGTGCCCGGCTGCCGCATCACCTGCAGCATGATCGAGCGCTGGATGCGCGGCGAGCCGTCGGCGTTCTTCGAGTAGAACCAGTTGCCGTTGAAGACGTTCTCGACGCTGTCGATGACGTTGGCGACCTGGTCCAGACGCACCGGCGCGCCCTTCCGGTACGTCACGACGATCGGCTTGAACGCGTCGGCGTTCATCAGCTGGCCGCCGGCCTTGATGTTGTACGTCGAGCCGGCGCCGAAGAGCTGGCCGGTCGGCAGGTTGACGTTCCAGTTCGTCAGGGCCGTGTCGACCTCGTTGATGCCGATCTTCTCGGCGTGGAGCTTTTCCGGGTTGAGCTGCACGCGGACGGCGTACTTCGCCGCGCCCTGCACCTGCACCTGCGACACGCCGGTCACCATCGACAGGCGCGGCGCGATGATCGTCTCGGCGTAGTCGTCCAGCACCGGCAGCGGCAGCGTGTTCGACGTCAGGTTGATCGTGATGATCGGGTCGTTGTTCGGATTGTTCTTGCGGAACGACGGCGCCGACGGCATCCCGGCTGGCAGCAGCGGCATCGCCGCCGCGATCGCGGTCTGCACGTCCACCGTCGCGCTGTCGATGTCGCGGTCGAGATCGAACTGCAGCGTGATGTTGCTGCTGCCCGATCCGCTGCGCGAGACCATCGAGTCCAGCCCGGCGATCGTCGTGAACTGCCGCTCGAGCGGGCTCGCCACCGACGAAGCCATCGTGCCGGGATCGGCGCCCGGCAGGCCGCCGCTCACGTTGAGCGTGGGGTACTCGACCTGCGGGAGATCGCTGACCGGGAGCGCGCGATACGCGATCACGCCGAACATCGCGATCGCCAGCATCAGAAGGCTGGTCGCGATGGGACGCCGGATGAAGATCTCTGAGAGATTCACTGCCGTCCACCGCGGCCCTGGCCGCCGCCCTGACCACGACCGCGTCCGCCACGGCCGCCCGCGCCGCCCGTCCGTCCGGAAAGATCCGTCGTGATGCGCGAGCCCGGCTCGAGCCGCAGCTGGCCTTCGGTGACGACCGTCTCGCCCGGCTTCAGCCCCTTCTCGATCACGAGCGTGTCTTCGACGCGCTGCCCCGGCGTCACCGTGCGCTGCTCGACGGTCTGATCGTCCTTGACGACGAACACGTACTGGCCGTCCTGGCCGGTCTGCACCGCCTGCGACGGGACGACGATCGCCTTCGGGATCACGGCGAGGCGCAGCGTCACGCGCGAGAACTGTCCGGGCCACAGCCGGCGATCGGGATTGTCGAACGTCGCCTTCAGCTTGATCGTGTCCGTCGTCATGTCGACCGCGTTGTCGACGAAGGTCAGCTTGCCGACCGCGGCCTGCGCGTCCGCGTCCTGCGGGATGGCGGTCACCTGCAGCGTGCCGTCCGCCATGTGTTTCTTCACGGTCGGGAGATGCGTGGCGGGAATGGTGAACGTGACGTACACCGGCTGCACTTGAGCGATCGTCATCAGCTCGGTGTTGTTCGCCGTCGCGAGATTGCCGACCTTCACGGCCAGGTTGCCCGTGCGGCCGTCGACCGGCGATGCGATGTTCGTGTAGCTCAGCTGGACGCGAGCCGTTTCCACGGCCGACTGACCCGCCACGATCTGCGCCCGCGCACTCTGGACATTGGCCTTGTCGGCGTTCACGAGCGCGGCGGTCGCGTCGGCCGACGCTCGCGACTGTTCCGCGGCGTCCTTCGAAATGATGCCGCGCTGATTGAGTTGCGCCTGGCGTTCCGCCGTCAGCTGCTGATATTCGGCGTTCGCCGCGTCGCGCGCCAGCTGAGCTTCAGCCTGCGCGAGCAGCGCCTTGTCGCGCGTGTCGTTCGCTTCGGCCTGGGCCAGCGCCGCTTCGAACGGCCGGCGGTCGATCGTGAACAGTCTGTCGCCTTTCTTCACGAAGTCGCCTTCGTGGAAGAAGGCTTCCTGCACCTGGCCGGTGACCTGGGATCGAACCGAGATGGTCGTGTAGGCCTCGACGTTGCCGATGGCTGCGATGTCCACCGGGACGTCCTTTTCCACCGCCTTCGCCACCATGACCGGGGCCGCCCCGCCGTCGCCGCCGCGGCCTCGACCGCCCCGGCCGCCGCCCCCGCCTCCGGCCCCAGGTCCTGCGGCGGAAGTGTTGTTGTTACAAGCTGATGCGGCGATTCCTGCCGCGAGAAACAGAGCAAACGTCGCGCGTCTAGGCACCTTAGGCTCCCAACAGACTCCCCACAGACAGACCTTGCCCGTGCAGTACAACAGGATACGGGCTCGCTGGGCGGCCTATTTACGTTTTAGGACGTCATTTGATGTCTCTTTGCAGATTCCTTAGATGCCCAATTGATCCGCCTACTTCAGCACCGTGGCCTTGACCTCCACGGTCACCTGTCGATCGCCGATCGGGTCGGCCGACTGCGCGGCAATCATCGACTTGCCGCTCTCGAGGATCAGCGCAACTGCGTCGTTCATCGCGGTTTTCAGGACTGTGCCCCGCGGTGTCCGCTCGCCGGCGTCAACGGGCGCGGGCCAGTCGTACTGCAGGGTGAACCTCAATCGGATCTTGCCATCGGCGAGAAGTTCGGGATCGGTATCGATGTTCAGCGGCACGCCGCCGAGAATCCCCAGCACGTCGGACTGCGAGCGCACCCGACCGGCCATGCCGTCAGCGACGACTACGCTGACCGTGCGCTTCGTGGCGGGACTCGCGCCATGCTGATCGGTCAACGTGAATTCCACTCTGATGTTCACCGGCTGCCCGGCCTTGCGGGGGGCCGCGGGCTGCGGCGCCGCGGGCGGCGCCGTGGCGGCGCGCGGCGCGGCCGGTGCTTGTGGCGCAGCCGGCGGTTGCGGCGAGCGCGGCGCGGCGGGCGGCTGCGCGTGCGCGAAACCGGCGGCCGCCAGCAGACAGGACGTCAGCACGAGAGTACGGGTCGTCATTCGAATCTCCTTTGCGTGTCGTCGCCGCTCTCGAGCGGCGTCACTATGATTGGTGCGATGGTGAGCGGATCGGACTGCAGCGAGTCGAGCTGCGGAAGCGGCGTCTCGGCGATCGAGTCGACCGCGATCGACGGCACCGTCAACGCGTCGATGCCGGACGGGATCGGTGCGACGAACTTCGTGGCGTCCGGCCTCAGCCGGACTTTCGGCGCCGGTGCGATTTGCCGCGTGGCGTCCGGCTCGCGATCCGCAGGCGTGGCGTCCGGCGTGAGCTGGACGTTGGATGCAGTGGCGCCAGGCTCCGGCCGCATCGTCGGACCTGCGGGCCCGGCGGCCGGACTGTTACTGCGATAGACCGCGGCTGCGACGACGAGCACGGCGGCGGCCGCGAGTCCGGCTAAAGCCGGACGCCACGATCGAACCGGACGCCACACCGGGCGACGCTCGTCGAGCCGCGCGAGGACGCTCGACGTGAACGCCGCACCGGGATCGCCGGCGGTCATCCGCCGCGCGACGTCGTCGATGAGCGTGTCCAGTTCGTCGTCTTTGAATGCCATTACCCAATCACCCAAGTACCCAATTCCTCAATCGACGATGTTGTTGAACCCGTCCTTGCGCAACGTCTGCTTCACGATCTTCCGCGCCTCGGACACGCGCCACTTGATCGTGCCCGTCGGCACGCCGAGCATCGCGCCGATCTCGTCGTAGGTGTGCTCGCCCGACTGCGCCAGCAGCAGCACGTCGCGCAGCTTCGGCGAGAGCGCCTCGATCGCGCGACGGATCCCGCGCCGCAGATCTTCGTGCGAGGCGGCCTGCTCCGGCGTCGGCCCATCCGCCTCAACGTTCGCCATCAGATCCGGACCTTCATCATCTGATTGGTGGCCGACCTGCCGCCGCCAGATCCGCGTAAGGCTCCGGCGCCGGTTGATGGCTTCGTTCCACGCGATGGTGAGCAGCCAGGTCTTGAAGCTCGCCGCGCCGCGAAAGCTGTCGAGCCGCCGGTAGGCGGCGAGAAAGGCTTCCTGCGCCGCGTCTTCCGCGTCGGCGTGCGAGTTGAGCACCGCCCGCGCCGCCCGATAGACGGCCATCCGATGCCGATCCACGAGCATTCCGAACGCCGCCGCATCGCCCTCGCGGGCGCGAGCCACCAGGTCGGCATCGCTCACACGGTCTATAGACACGGACGGGGACTGGGCGGTTGGGTGCAGGGTGCCTGGTGCGGGGTGCTGGGTGCCGTGCCTGGTGCTGGGTGTCGTGCCTGGTGCTGGGTGCGGCTACGACTTCGCCGCTTTAATGATCGCTTCCATATGCGCGAGGTATTTCTCGAGCGCCTTGCGGCCGGCGGCCGTCAGACGGTACTCGGTGCGCGGCATGCGATCTTCGAACGACTTCGTGCACGCGATGTACTCGGCGTCCTCGAGTTTTCGCGCGTGCACGCTGAGATTGCCGTCCGTCGTCTGCAGCAGACGCTTCAGGTCGTTGAACGTCAGATGGTCGTTCACCGCGAGCGCGCTCACGATGCCGAGTCTGAGCCGCTCGTGGATGAGGCGGTCGAGGGCCAGCGTCGGACGATGGCTGGTGGCTGGTACCTGGTGGCTGGTGGCTGATGTCCTGCCTTCTGCCTTTTGCCTTCCGACTTCCAACTTCCGCGCAGCGGCTTTACCCACCGTATCTCCTCGCGATGATGAATCCGAATCCCATGTGCAGGCCGCCGAAGCCGGCGGCCATCAACCAGTGTCCCCACGCCGCGGGCGCCGCGAACGCGACGATGCCGAGCGCCATGAAGCACAGGCCCATCACCGGCACGACGCGCACCGAAAACGCGCCGCCGGTGGCGACGGCCGTGCCGTAGAGCAGCAGCCAGCAGCCCGGCAGCCGCGCCATCAGCCCCATCGTCGTGAACACGGGCGTGAGCACCATGCCCGCGACGAGCGGGGGCGCGAACGCCAGCGCGAAGCGCCGCGCGGGCGCGCCCGACCAGAGTGATGTGTCAGATCGCCGCGCCTTGATCGTCATCGCGACGAACGCGATGGCGGTGGCGATCACCGCGTCGGCGAACCAGACGGTCACCCAGCGCAGCGACTCGTCCGGCGGTCCGGAGACGACGGCGGCGGCGATGGCCGTCGCGCCCATCGCGACGCCGCCCCAGCCCGGCACGGCCGTGAACTCGCCCGCGCGCGCCATCGCGTCGCGGATGTAACTCAGGTGGTCGAGCGCGTGCGCGTGGAGCGGCTCGGGGGCGGGGGACACGACAAGAGCTTTATAGCATAGAGGGCGGGTGGGGGCCGGTGGGGCGGGTGGGGAAGCTGGGGAAGCTGTAGCGCGAGGCTTTAGCCGAGCGTTGTTTGCGCTCTCAGCAACAGCACCGGCACTTTCACGAGATGCCGGACGCGGTCGGCGGTGGCGCCGTGCAGCACGTCGCCCAGGAAACGGTGGCCGTGGGTCGACATGGCGACCAGATCGATGCCGGGATCTTCGGCGGCCTTGATGAGCTCTGTGGCGGGATCGCCCATCGCGAGCCGCACCTGCACGGTAAATCCCTGCGCGGCGAGGTCGGCCTTCAGCTGCTCGAGGTACGCGCGGTCCGACTTCATCTCCTCGGACTCGCGCAGCTTGAGCTGATCGAAATTGCGCGCGGCCCAGCCGTCCGCGACGTGCACGAGCAGCAGCTCGGCGCCGGTCAACCTCGCGAGCTTCGCCACGTGCGTCAGGATGGTCTGATCGGCCGCGGAGTTTTCGATCGCGACGAGGATGCGGCGGTACATCAGAGTTTCCAGCCGCGCAGCGCGTAGTACTTGTCTTTGGGCTCGCCCGTGAACGGATGAATGAACATGGAGAACTTCAGGACGCGCCGCCATTTCGGCGTGCGCTCCTCGAAGTGGCCGAAGAGAATGTTGCCCACGACGTACATGCTCGACATGACGGCGACGTCAATCCACAGATTCATCTGCATTCCACCATGTCTACACCGCGCCTGTGAACGTGTAGTAGAGCAGGTACACGTTCAGCGCGGCGATGATAACCGCAACGGCGTACGCGAGGATCTTCATCCAGAGCCGGTTCGCGAACGCGCCCATTTTCTTCGGATCGCTCGTGAACATGACGAGCGGGAAGACCGCGAACGGCAGCTGCAGGCTCAGCACGACCTGGCTGAAGATGATCAGCGGGCCCGTACCCCGTTCGCCGTAGAGCGCGACGACGACGATCGCCGGGACGATCGCGATGAGCCGGGTGACCAGCCGCCGCAGCCACGGGCGGATGCGGAGATTGATGAAGCCTTCCATCACGATCTGTCCGGCGAGCGTGCCCGTCAGCGTCGCGTTCTGGCCGGAGCAGAGCAGCGCGACGGCGAACAGCACGCTGGCCAGCGTCGTGCCGAGCAGCGGCGAGAGCAGCTGGTACGCGTCGCCGATGTCCGCCACGTCCTGGTGGCCGGTGCCATGAAAGACGGCGGACGCCATCACCAGAATCGCGCCATTGATGAACAGCGCGGACATCAGGGCGACCGCGGAGTCGATCGACGCGAAGCGGATCGCTTCGGCGCGGTTCTCCTGCGAGTCGCCGTACTTGCGCGTCTGGACGATCGATGAATGCAAGTACAGGTTGTGCGGCATCACGGTCGCGCCGAGGATGCCGATCGCGATGTAGAGCATCTGCGGGTTGCGCAGAATCTCCGTCCGCGGGATGAATCCGATCGCGATCGCCGCGACGTCTGGCCGCGACAGGTAGAGCTCGATCGCGAACGACCCCGCGATCGCGAGGATCAGCCCGACGACGAGGGCTTCGACGTAGCGGAAGCCGTGGTTCTGCAGGAAGAGCACGATCAGCACGTCCAGCGACGTGAGGATCACGCCCCAGAGCAGCGGCAGGTGGAAGAGCAGGTTGAGCGCGATCGCCGCGCCGATCACTTCGGCGAGATCGCACGCCGCGATCGCAATCTCGCAGAGCAGCCACAGAACGATCGTCACCGGACGCGAGTAGCTGTCGCGGCACGCCTGCGCGAGATCGCGGCCGCTGGCGATGCCGAGCCGCGCGGCGAGCGCCTGCAGCAGGATCGCCATCAGGTTGGACAGCATGATCACGCTGAGCAGCGTGTAGCCGTAGCGCGCGCCGCCGGCGAGGTCGGTCGCCCAGTTGCCGGGGTCCATGTAGCCGACGGCGACGAGATATCCCGGTCCCGCGAACGCGAACATCTTGCGCCAGAAGCCCGCGCCCTCGGGGATCGCGATGGTTCCGTGGACTTCGGGAAGGCTCAGCGTGCTGGTCGGAAGTCGCCAGCCGCCTGTCGACGGAGAGGGGATTTCTGACGCCATGCCGCTATATTTTGACTAATCAAAATATAACACGTCCTCCAGAATTCCACCACGTTAAAGGGCATCGGGCGTTCGCCCAACGCGCCGATTAATCGAGCCGCAGCGGTGAACAACACGTCCGCGTCGCCGGTGCTGACGCGTGACGTCGATCGAGTGGGACAGGAGCCGGTTGACGTCGGGTTCGATATCGTGTCCCCGCAGATTGCGACGTACAACGTTCCCGCCGGCCAACGGCTGACGATCCGATCGGCCTCCGGGTTCTGCAACACGCTCTCAGTGAACCCATCAGCCTTCGTCATCATGACCAGCGTCGGCGGAAACTTTGTCACTCATTTCCTGCCGAACCAGCAAAGCGACAGCAGCCCGATCATGGCTGCCCAAACCCTGGCGTTTGCCGACGGCGGCACGCAGGTGAGTTTCTATCCAGCCAATGGCCCCTGGACCGGGTGCAAGCTCAGCTTCGCGGGGTACCTGCAGCCGATGTAAAAAGGCGACGCGAGCGCATCGCGCGCGGCTCACTGCGCGAACTGGTAATCCTTGTACCGTTCGCGCAGCTCGCTCTTCTTGAACTTGCCGGCGGACGTGCGCGGGATCGCGTCGATGAACTCGAACGCGTCGGGCAGCCAGAACTTCGGGAACTGCGTCGCGAGGAAGTCGCGCAGCTCCGACGCGGTCGCCTTCGTCCCCGGCTTGAGGACGACGGCCGCGAGCGGACGCTCGGCCCACTTCGGATGCATCACGGGGACGACCGCCGCTTCGGCGATCGCCGGATGCCCCATGAGCGCGCACTCCAGCGCGACGGAGCTGATCCACTCGCCGCCGGACTTGATCAGATCCTTCGATCGATCCTGGATCGTGATCGTCGCGTCCGCCTCGATCGTCACGATGTCGCCGGTCTTGAACCAGCCGTCGGCGGTGAACCGGTCGGCGCCGTCCGGGCGGTTGTAGTAGCTGGACGCGATCCACGGCCCCCGCACCTCGAGCTCGCCCATCGTCTGGCCGTCCCAGGGGACGAGGCCGTCGTCGCCGCGCGCGCGGATCTCGACGAGCGGCACCGGGCGCCCCTGCTTGGCCCTGTACCGGAACATCTCGGCTTCTTCTGATGGAGAGCGGGACCCATCCTTTATATAAGGCGGCAGCTTGCCCATCGTCCCGACGGGGCTCATCTCCGTCATCCCCCAGGCCTGGTAGATCCGCAGGCCGTACCGCTTCTCGAAGGCTTCGATGAGCGATTGCGGGACCGCGGAGCCGCCGACGTACATCGCGCGGATGCTCGAAAGATCGAACTTGCCGGGGTTCGCGTCGAGGTACTGCAGGACGCCGAGCCAGATCGTCGGGACGCCGCCGGTGATCGTCACCCGCTCGCGGACGAAGAGGTCGACGAGGCTCGCGGGATCGAGGTGCGGGCCGGGCATGGCGAGCTTGGCGCCGAGCATCAGGCAGGAGAAGGGCATGCCCCAGGCGTTGACGTGGAACATCGGCACGACGGGCGTGACGACGTCGCGCTCGGTGATGTCCATGCAGGCGCCGAGCGAGAGGCCGAGCGTGTGGAGGAGGATGGAGCGGTGCGAGTAGAGCACGCCTTTCGATCGTCCGGTCGTCCCGGTCGTGTAGCACATCGCCGCGGCTTCCTGCTCGTCCGGATCGGGAAGGTCCATCGCGGGCGCGGCGCCGGCGAGGACGGCTTCGTAGTCCAGCGCGCCGGGCGGCACTGGCTTGGTCGCGCCGACGACGATCACGGTCGGGACGTTCACGAGCGGCCGGACTTTCTCCCAGAGCGGCAGCAGGCTCTCGTCGATGATGACCGCGCGGTCCTCGGCGTGGTTGACGATGTAGCCGAGCTCGTCGGGGCTGAGGCGGAGGTTGAGCGTGTGGAGGACGCCGCGGATGAGGGGGATGGCGAAGTAGGCCTCGAGGTGCGCGCCGTGGTTCCAGCCGAGCGTCGCGACGCGGTCACCCGGCTTGATGCCGAGGTCCAGCAGGGCGCGGGCGAAGCGGCGGGTGCGGACGGCGAAGTCGGCGAAGGTGTAGCGGTGGAGCGAGCTGTCCGCGGCGCGCCAGACGATTTCGCGCGTGCGGTAGAGCGTCTCCGCGCGGCGGAAGATGGTCGCCAGCGTGAGCGGGTAGTCCATCATGAGACCGTTCATGACGGCGGATTCTAGTCGGGATCGTGGAGAAGGGGAACAGCGGGAACGATCT
>JAIQFX010000167.1 GCA_020073005.1 Terriglobia bacterium
GGCGGCCGATTCCGGACGATCGAGGCCAAGGAGCGCGCCCGGCGATTCCTCATAACCCCTGACGGCGCGGTGACCATTCATGACGTTCGCGGCTGATCCTGAGCGGCGGTTCGATCGGCACCTCGGCCTCGCGAGCGAGCTCGCTGGGAAATCACGGAGCGAGGTGATCCGCAAGTTCGTCGACCAGCGCCTGCTCCTCACCGGCGACCCGGAGCGACTGGCCACGCCGGCCGGCCGTCTCATGCTCCTGGTCACAGCAAATCTGATCGCACGCTTTTGCCCCAAGATCGATCTACAGCTCGATCCGTCAGAGCGAATGCTCGTCGATGAGACGCTGGGTCTGCTTCATCGTATCGACAGCAGCAGGCATGCCGAGTTCCGCATGGTCGCGAGGCCCGCCTTGTCGACATACGCCGGCGCGCTCGCGATCGGCGCACCGACGACGGGGATGCCGGTCGACGTAGTTATTGACGCCGCTGGATGGCTCGCCGCGATCTCGACCATCGGCGCGCTGCCGCCGCTTCCGCGGACTGCGGACGGCAACCCGTTCGGCGCGCTGATCGCGGCCGCCCTCGGCGCGGCGGAGATCTTCAAACATCTCGTGAAGCCAAGGCCGGGCAAGGCGTTTCCGTTCGGCACCGCGACGTTCTCCGCCTACGACTACTCGGTCGATTCGCTCGATCCCGGTCCCACTTTGCACCCGGCGACTGTTCTGCCGCCGACGCTGCTCGCCGGCGTGGGCGCC
Organism: Terriglobia bacterium; assembly: GCA_020073005.1. Classification (GTDB taxonomy): domain Bacteria; phylum Acidobacteriota; class Vicinamibacteria; order Vicinamibacterales; family CAVVIG01; genus SRVP-36. The sequence continues at coordinate 746 of JAIQFX010000167.1, forward strand.
GTCGGCAACGCGTTCCTCCTCGCCTTGTCGAACGTCCCAAACGTGTGCGGGGATCTGTATCCCGTCGACAAGGAGCAGGTAGACGATCCGTCGAATCTGAACCGGTACTCACTCGCCGAGGAACGGGATGCCGATCCCGAGCACCCGATGCCAAAGACCCACCTTGCGGTCCGCTTGTTTGAAGGAACGGGTCTCGATGTGCATCCACTCCAGGTGCCGCTCGATACCGCGCTGAAGCGCGTTCACAACGGCGAGCTTCCTCGGCCGACGATCGTAGCGAGCGCCGTCGACAACAACGCGGCGCGGGACGATCTGCAGAAGCTCTGGCCGGACGTGCTCCTCGAAGGTGCGACCGATCACACGCTCGCGCAGGTATCCCGCCACGAACACGGCAGTGGGCTGGCTTGCCTGCTCTGTATCCACTCGCGGCCGAGCAATGCGAACGAGTTCTCGTATGTCTCCCACGCCGCGGAAATCTCCGGACTGTCCCAGGCAGTCATCGCAGCGTCGCTGCGCGACGCGGAAATGGTGGTGACTGACGCACACATCGAAGGCGCGCCCGACGCGATGCGCACGCACCTCGCGGCGCATGTCGGGAAGCCGATCTGCAGTGTGGTGGGCGAGCTCGAACGCCTGTCCGCGAAGCCGGCCGCCGAGTTGCCTCACCAGCCCACCGTGTCCTTCGTCTCGATGATGTCCGGCGTGCTCATGGCCGCCGAGCTGGTGAAATACGTTGGCGGCCTCGGTTCTGGGCTCCTGACGTTCTTCCAGATCGACACCATGTTCCCGCTGCAGAATGCCGGTTTGCAGACGGTGGAGGCTGTCTCCAACTGCTACTGCATTACGCGCTCCGACGCGATCCGTCAGTACCGCGCGGTTGTACAGTCCTCCGTCAAGTAAGAGGCACCAGCGCCGAGCCACCTACAGCACTGATCGAGGGCGGTTGTAGGTATGCTTTTCTCTGTGAAAGAAACTGTCCCGAAATCTCCGTCCGCCGGTCGGCGGTCACGATGCTCTGACGCAGACTCTGGGCCGACGACAAGTTGCGAGATGTCGATGACTGCGCGAAGATCGGAAGATGGACAGCGCTCCCGGCCTCGGCCTGCGCGCCGACGCGGACGGATTCCACTGGGCGGTCGTCAATGGGTCCCGACGTGAGCCGATCCTACTCGCGCACGATTATGCGGAGGCGCCGCGCACGTACACCGAGGCGCAAGCGCTCGCATGGTGTCGCGCACGCGTGCACGAGATCATCGACGTGCACAAGCCCCAGCGCGTCGCGATCCGATATCCCGAACCGATCAGTCGCGGCAAGGGTGATGGTGCGCGACGGCGGTGCCGGATCGAAGGCGTGCTCCTCGAAGCAGCGGCCTGGCGCAATCTCCCTACGCACACTGGCGCGCTCGTGACGATCGGCAAGACCCTGGGCACGACGGCGACGGGCGCCAAGGCGTACCTCGATGCAGAGGAATTTCGGAACTTGGATTGGAACAAACTGTCGCATGCGCGTCGCGAGGCGATTCTGATCGGCGTGGGCGCGCTAGAGGAGTAGGCGGGCCTGATGGACGTTATCGGCACGATTCGGTACACGAAACGTCGGCAGATCGGCGTTGGCGAAGGGATGAACTCCGAGGTGTTCCTCGCTGTCGACCCGCAGCTGGGCGGCGAGATCGCGGTGAAGGAGATCCCGAAGAAGAAGCTTGGCAACACGCCGGCGGAGTATTTCCGCGAGGCGCAGGCGATGTTCGCAACCGACCACGACAACGTGGTCTCGGTTCGGTATGCGTGCGAAACGACGGATCTGATCGGTCTCGCGATGCGGTATTACCCGCTCGGGTCGCTCGCGCCGCGACTCGCAACCAACCCGCTTGGCTTACGCGAGCTCTTGCGCGTCAGCGACGACGTCCTGCGGGGCGTGGGACGGATTCACGCGGCCGGCTATATCCACTTCGATATCAAACCGTCGAACGTGCTCTTGACCGACACTGGCCGAGCGACGGTTGCGGATTTCGGACAGGCACGTGCCTACGATCCGGCGACCGGCGTCGTCAGCGCGCCACAGGTGTACCGTGACAGTTTTCCGCCCGAGCTGCTCGCGACAGGCGCGGGAACTGTGCAGAGCGACGTGTACCAAGTCGGCCTGCTTCTCTATCGCGCGGCGAACGGCGACGCCAGATTCAGGTGCCAGATCCCCGCGGATCCAGCGCGGCTCCTCGCCGCGATCGCCGCCGGAAGATTTCCGGACCGGCGCGCGTTCCTGCCGCAT
>JAIQFX010000168.1 GCA_020073005.1 Terriglobia bacterium
GGACATCCCGGGCGTGCGGCACATCTGACCGAAGAGCGCTGCCTGCTGATCGCCGGCCATCCCCGCGATCGGGATGTCAAAGGGGACGGGAGTCGCTGCCCGGTTGCTCTGCGACTCCCGTCCCCTTCCGTAGACCTCGCTCGACGATTTCACCTCGGGCCGCATGCTCGCGGGCACGCCGAAGAGGCGCAGCAGCTCGTCATCCCATTTCAGCGTGTGGATGTTGAAGAGCATCGTGCGCGACGCATTGCTGACGTCGGTCACGTGGCGCTGTCCGCCGGTCAGCTTCCAGACGAGCCACGTGTCCACGGTTCCGAACGCCAGCTTGCCCGCGTCCGCTTTCGCGCGCGCGCCGGCGACGTTGTCGAGAATCCAGCGGATCTTGCTCGCCGAGAAGTACGCGTCGATGAGCAGGCCGGTCTTCGCCTGCACTGATTGGAACGTTTCGCCGGCGCTGTCCTTCTTCAACCGCTCGCAGAAGTCCGCGGTGCGGCGATCCTGCCAGACGATCGCGTTGTGGATCGGCAGGCCGGTTTCGCGATCCCAGACGATGGTCGTCTCGCGCTGATTCGCGATGCCGATGGCGGCGACGTCCTTCGGCGCGATCTGCGCGCGGCTCAGCGCCTCGACAGCGACGCCGATCTGCGACGCCCAGATTTCCTGCGGGTCGTGCTCGACCCAGCCGGCGGTGGGAAAGATCTGTGGAAATTCTTTCTGCGCGACCGCTTTGATCGCGCCGTCGTGGTCGAACACGATGGCGCGCGAGCTGGTCGTGCCCTGATCGAGCGCGAGAATGAAAGGCATGAGGCCGCCAATATACAATGAGCGGCCCGACTCGTGGCGCGAGGCTTGAGCCGAGCGTGCGACGCCGGATCGACGAGGAGATCGAGATGCCGCGAGGACTGGTGCGGGAGCTGCTGGCGGAGTTCTTGGGCACGTTCGTGCTGATCGTGTTCGGCGTGGGCGTCGTCGCGCAGGTGGTGCTGAGCAAGCAGGCCAACGGCGGCTACCTCTCGATCAACATCGGGTGGGGCCTGGCGGTCGCGATGGGATGTTACGTGTCGGCCGGCGTCACGGGCGCGCATCTCAATCCCGCCGTCACGCTCGCGCTCGCCGTGCATCGCAAGCTGCCGTGGGGCAAGGTCGTGCCGTACTCGATCGCGCAGCTCGCGGGCGCGTTCGTCGCGTCGGCCGTCGTCTACGTGACGTATCGCGAGGCGCTCGGCGCGTTCGACGGCGGCGTCCGGCAGGTGTTGGGCGCGCAGGGCACCGCGGGCATCTGGGCGACGTATCCGCAGCCGTTCCTCAGCACGACGGGCGGCGTCGTCGATCAGGTCGTCGGCACGGCGCTGCTCGTCGGCATCATCCTCGGGATCACGGACACCAGAAACTCCGCGCCGCCCGCGGGCACGACGCCGATCGTCGTCGGACTGCTCGTCGTCCTGATCGGCGCGACGTTCGGCTTCAACGCCGGTTACGCGATCAACCCCGCGCGCGATTTCGGTCCGCGGCTGTTCACGTCGGTCGCGGGCTGGGGCGGGGAAGTGTTCACGGCGGGGAACAACTGGTGGTGGGTGCCGATTGTCGCGCCGTGCCTCGGCGGCGTGATCGGCGGGTGGGTCTACGACGCCTGCGTCGGCGATCGCTTTCCCACCCGCTCGTGACGTGTAGCGCGCCCGCGCTACTCCCTGATCATCGCGGCCTGGCGCGACGACTCGACGAAGCAGCCGTAGTCGGACGCGTACACCGTCGCGCGCCTCAGCGTTTCCATTCTCACCATGGTCGGCGCGCTCGGCGCGAGCGTGTCGGCCACGAGGGGCGACACGTCGTACTTCGGATCCGTCGCGTGCCAGTTCGAGTCATCAGTAACCCTCCTGGCCAACAAGACGGCGCCATTCGGGTTCGTGTTAACGGGTAAGATCGTTCTGCGCGCATGACCGGCTTCTTCAAGGGCGTCCTCAAGAGCCTCATCACCACGCTGATCTTCTTCGCCGTCTCGGAAGCAGGCCTGCGCGCGGCGTACGCCCTGAGGAATGCGTTCGTGCGGCGCGTGCCGCTGCCGTACGCGCTCGGCGACGAGTACGGGCCGATTCCGCCGTGGCTGGACCAGCTGCTGATCCTGCAGTCCGACGACACGCTCATCTGGAAGAGCGCGCCGCGCGTGCGCCGGACCTACGTCGACATCTTCAGTCCGGTGCGGACGGAGAACGATCGGCTCGCGCTGCTGCGCCGCTTCCTGCCGACGCTGCCCGCGGAATTCCGCGACAACCCGACGTGGACGATCGATCTCAATTCCGACGGCGATCGCAGTCCGGAGATCGCGAAGACGAAAGCGCCGTCGACGATCCGCGTCGCGTGCATCGGCGATTCGTGGACGTTCGGCATGAACGTCGATCAGGCTCGCACGTATCCGAGCCGGCTCGCCGCCTGGTTGCGGCAGGTGCAGCCCGACCGACAGTTCGAGGTCGTGAACTTCGGCGTCCTCGGCTATTCGTCGTTCCAGGGACTGCAGCTTCTCAAGACCCGCGTCCTCGATCTGCAGCCGGACATCGTCGCGATCGGTTTCGGCATGAACGACTCGGAAGTCGCCGGCTACCGCGACAAGGACATGATCAGCACGTCGAAACCGCGCGTCAGCACGCGCGCGAAGGAATTCGCCGAGGACCTCGAGGTCTACAAGCTGCTCAACTACACGGCGCAGCTGCTCAAGTTCCACCCGAAGCCGATCGGCGAGTACCTGGAGAGCGACCACGCGTCGAGCGTTCGCGCGGCAAAGGGATCCGACGTCGTCGACTACGAGTCGATGGAGCCGTGGACGCGCGTGTCGCCGCGCGACTACGAGCGAAACATCCGCGTGATGATCGAGCTCGCGACAGCCCGCGGCGCACGCGTCGTGCTCCTCGATAACGAACTGTGGAGCGACAGTCCGTACCGGCCGATCCTTCGCGCGATCTCCGCGGAGACGCACGTGCCGCTCGTGGACAGCGAGCA